>CALNYY010000069.1:0-13866 GCA_942490835.1 uncultured Saprospiraceae bacterium | reverse complement strand
TTTGATGTGATTGAGCAAGTAGGAGTAGATCAACTGCGCTATCGGACCAGCACAGATGCCGTTCAGGGCGATCCGGTTATCGATCATCACGGCTTGCCACAAGCACTGCGCGACATGATGAATTCGGGCATGTGGGAAGTTGTTCAGCACGCAGGTCACCATTCGCGATTCCGTTACCAAGACCATGGTCGACAGATGCTATCCGTGCGAACGCGATCTATGTGAAGGGGTCAGTTTGGTCAGCCGAATGGAGACCGGGCTTCGGGAACAAACGGGTCTGACTGATTTTCATGAGGCACTGGTGCTGAAACGGGAAACCATTCAGGGAGCAGCTGACGCGATTGACATTGACGACCGATTAGAAACGGCCATCTACAGCCAGCCGGGTCTTGGCAAACGCATCAATGGCAGACCGATTAACTAACGTGCGCTGCGGCCTTGGAAACCTGTTGGGCAATCCAACCATAGGTTTCTGAGATGCCTGCCCGTAGGTCGTAGTTGGGTTTCCAGCCTAATTCCTTTTCTATTATTCTATTGTCTGAACAGCGCCCTCGAACCCCCGTTGGGCCGTCAATGTTTTTGATGTTGACTGCTTTGTTGCTGATTTGAGCCACCAAGTGGGCAAAATCGTTGATGGAAATCATCTCTTCAGAACCAATGTTAACGGGGCCTACAAACTCCCCTTTCATCATCATCCTAACGGCATCCAAGCAATCATCGATGTAAAGAAAAGAGCGGGTCTGCTTGCCGTCTCCCCAAATTTCTATCTCGCCCCTATCGGTTGTCTCGGCCACCTTGCGGCAAATGGCGGCAGGTGCCTTTTCCTTACCATTGTTCCAAGCGCCTTCTGGGCCATAGATATTATGAAAACGGGCAATTCTAACCGAAATGCCGTGGTTTCGCGCAAAGGTCAAATAGAGCCTTTCGCTGAATAATTTTTCCCAACCATATTCGCTGTCTGGCTCTGCCGGATAAACGGAGTCTTCCTGACATTTGGGGTTATCGGGGTCTAACTGATTTCTCTCAGGGTACACACAGGCCGAGGAGGAATAGAACACCCTTCCGACCTTTTTCTTGACGCATTCGTTGGCCACATGCAAATTGATAAGGGCCGAGTTGTGCATTACGTGGGCATCATTATCGCCCGTAAAAATGTAGCCCGCTCCGCCCATATCGGCTGCTAACTGGTATACTTCATCAGTTCCTTCGGCAATTACTTCATCACCAAAGGCCGAATGGCGAAGATCGCATTGGCAGAAATACGTCTGCTTCGGTTTCGGAATATTCGGGGTACTTCAAGTCGGCTCCTGTTACATGATACCCTTCTTTCTTCAAGCGTTTCACCAAATGACTTCCAATGGAAACCTCCTGCTCCTAATACCACTGCTTTTTTCATCTGCTCAATTTACCTTTTCAATTATTTCAGATAGCTTTTTCAATCCTCCGACAACCCTATCATTTTCCCGAATGGCCTTGGCTGCGTTGCGGCCTAATTCTTCGCGAAGTTCCTTATTTCGCATCAAACGCAGCATTTCCATTCCCATTTTTTTCGTGGTCGAACTCCTTGACCAGGATGCCTGTTTTTTCGTTGGTAACCATTTCTGCAATGCCTGCATGATCTGTAGAAACAATGGACAACCCCAAAGCCATGGCCTCCATAATGCTTACGGGAGTGCCCTCCTTGTCGCCCTGCACCGGGGTAGTTACCGAATGCTGCACAAACACAGCCGTTTTTGTCATTTCCTCAAGAACACGGTCTGGAGATAGAACACCAAGAAACTGAATACTGTCTTCCATTCCTAAAGATCTTACAAGAATCTGAGCTGCTTCAAAAAGACCTTCGCCATCATCTCCACCAATCATTCTCAACTTAGCGTTTGGCATTTCCTTCAGCACCATTTGAAACGCAAGAATGACCAGAAAGGGAGATTTTGTGCACGAGAATCGACCTACCGAAAGGAAATCTGGATTTTCAGTGTACTCGATAGGGAGTATTGAAGTAACTGGGATTAACAAATGCTGGTAGGTATTCGATTTTTTCGCTCGGACAGCCTAAGCTTTTGAGTTGATTGCAGATGTCTTGACTGACCCCGACCACCGCAGCAGCAGCTTTAAACAGTTCGTTGTATTGCTGCTCGTACAATGCTAACTCTTTTTTGTTCCAAGCATCATAACCATGAAACATGACAATCATTGGAATACCCGTGATGGATGCTACATTCAGCAATGCCGTTCCCATAGGCCCAAAATGCGCTATGATGACCGAGACATTCTCTTCAATTAAACTTTCAGCAATCACGTGGTCTTCGTGATTACTCACATCTTCATGAAAGATATTCATGATGGTGTATTTCACCTTGGTCAACAGCGCATCTGACTTGACAAGGTTGCCATCTCCAGCCAAATGCAGGGGCTTAGGCCAACCGCTGTAGTACCGCACGCTGTAATCCAGCGCCTCATTCTGTCCGCTAATAAAGGTTTCGGAGTATTTATTGAAGTTTTGGTTGAACACCGCGATGATACCATTCTTGGCGCGCCTTTCTTCGTCCAGATCAAGTAACCTTTTATGGTAATGTTCTCCCCAATTTCGTTCTTCGGGCCATCTCAACACCCACTTTCTGAAGTAGTAGATTCCCCAATTGAATGCTAAGGATGCTTGATTCAATGGCCATTTCCAGAAGGCAACTTTCAACCAAGACAGAACTCCATGGACCACCAGTTGAAACCGATTACTGAACAATAGGAGAAAGACCACAAGGATCCAGGCGAACTTGGGCTCCTGAAGCGTTACAACCAGCAAGCTCAAAAAGCCGAGCTGAAAAGACGTGAACTTATCGGTGCGCGTTTCTGAAAACGTTACAGAAAACAAAGGCTCCCGACCCACTTAAGCTGTAAGACCCGATTAAAACCACCATTGCGATAAAGACCAGCGGAAGTAGGCCGGAGAACTGAAGAAGCGCAGCGAAAAACAGGACAGTTGTAAACAATTCAATCGGAAACAGTACCGACTGCACCCATTTTCTGATTCGGACGGTGGAAACCCTGTAGTGCCAAATTGGGCGTTCCAGCTATTCGGTCATTTTCCTTGTCCGCTACATGATGATTGATAATGTGACGTGCGCCCATGGCCAACATCCAAAGCCCCAAAAAACCGAAATGAACCAATTGCCCATCATTACCATTCATCTCCGAGGTCAGATCGAATGTATGCCAAGCAAGAATGGCCGGAACCACAAAGGCATACATAGCATCCGTAATGATTGCCGCTACTGGATAGTTTTTCAGCCTAATCGGAGGAAAGGGATAAGCAAGCTGAAGGAAAAACTGCAGGCAAATTAGTCCAACACTCCACTTGTCTGTTTCAAAATACACGAACCAAGGAAAGAGGGTAATTGCCAGCAAGCCGATAAAAATCAAAGGGCGCCACGGCTTTCCGATTCCATCAACCAAGTTGGTCTTACCCACTTTTCGATCGAAGGGAATGTCAGCCCAATCGTTCAGGAAATAACCTGTTAATCCGAATCCTGTAAGCGTGATGAATGAGAACACCAGTAACTTCCATGCTTCGGAAAAGCTCAAGTCCCAAAGTGCCAAATAGAAGAGCAGCAAAGAAAAGATAGCGCCTGCTTTTGGTCGCCACCATACGGTCATCCTACTTAACTTATTCGCGTCCAAGGCCTGTTGCTACGGGGGGCTTAAAGATGGGGAATTATACACGACCGCTTCCCGTGTCGTTAGCTGACCTAAATCAGACAATTATTAATCGTTGCTTTCGTAAATTTGTGTTGCAGCGAAAAAATGCTGCAGTTATTCGTAAGAATCAATCTGGTTAGAGGAATTTGGCATGAACATTTTAGAAAGGGTCAGGGAGTTGTTTGAAGGAGAACAAGAATATCCCAAGTTCAACGGAAAAAACTGGAAGCCAGCAGAGCAGACAGTCATCAAAGACGAGGCTCTGAAAGCTGCAATTGAAAAAGACGGCTACAAGGTGGTTCAAGTCATGGACCAACCGACCATTGAAAAACTAACTGCTGTTTACAAGAAGCATCATAGCAAGCACACGGAAAATGGTGGCATGTTCTACAGTTTGTACTCGCAAGACCTTGAATACCGAAAGCAGGTGAATGATGAACTCCTTGAAATCCTTGAACCTGTCTTCGAAAAGCTATTCACAAACTACAGGTCGGTATTGGGGTCATTCATCATCAAACACCAAGGGCCTAAGAGTGAATTCAATGTGCATCAAGACTCAACTGGCTCGAACGAATGGAAACACTCACCTCTGAGTTTTTGGTTGCCATTACAAGACACAACTATTCAAAACGGCTGCATGTGGGTGCTTCCAGAAAGTCATAAATGGTTTTCTCCATACAGAGGAATCTCATTCCCATCCATGTTCGAGAAAAATCAGGACATGTTTAGACCGTACCTCGTTCCTGTTGAGTTGAAATTGGGTGAAGTATTGTTGTTTGACAATCGAATTGTGCATCTATCTGGTGTAAATCATAGTGAGCACCCAAGAGTCATTGCCATGGCGGGAATTTTCCCGAAAGAAGCAGAACTGATTGCTTGCTACAGAGATGTTGAAAACAACGGGCCAGTAGAAATCTACAGCCAGAAGGATGACTTTTTATTAGTGAACAAGCGGTTTTACATTGACTGTACGGCCAGGCCCATCCTTGGAACTAAAGTGGCCGAATGCGCCAAGGTCAAGTATGAATTTACGGACAGCGAGTTAACAGAGCTTCTTGAAAACAGCGGTGTTGAGAAGGTAGATAAATATGACAATGTTCTGAGTAAAATACGCTGCGACATTATTGAAGAACCGAAGTAATCATCATGGTTGGAACAGGTCTTTTTAATGATGAAGCCTTGGAGGCCGTGCTTGCCAAGGATGGTGTAGTGAGAATACCTTCCTCAGCGAATCGGAACTTGCTGATCTTAAAGAGCTTTATACTTCTGCCCACGGTAAAGATGATCCTCCAACCATGTACGATGGGATTCACATGACCATCTGGGATTCTGACCGAGCGTACAAATTAGGAATCAACACCCGATTGCGAGAAATTCTGAAAGCAGCGTGCGATAGAACCTTTAAAGATTACCGTGCTCTTACTCAGCAGTTCATTGTAAAGCGAAAAGGGTCTGACACCACCTTCCCGATTCATCAGGATTGGAGCATTGTGGACGAATTGAAGTACCCTTCCTTCAACCTATGGATTCCTCTTCAAGATGTTAATGAGAATAATGGTGCAATGAGAATAGTGAAAGGTTCGCATCGATTGCCACGTAAAGTTCGCGGAGCGGGTTATTTGTTTCCAAATTATTACGACTTAATGGACGACCTACAGCCCCATCTGACGACCTATTCCATGAAGGCGGGTGAGGCGTTGCTCTTTTTTCACTGTACCCTGCACGGGTCTCCTTACAACAATGCAGAAGGGCATAGAGCGGTCACACAGATATCTGTCATACCTGAGGATGCACCGATGCAAATCTATTTTCAGCGGAGCCAAGGAGCGCCTTTGGAAATACATCATCCAGCAGACGATTTTACTTTTTACTATGATAAGATTCGAGAAGAATCTGAGACAAGACCACCAACTGGAAAACCAACAGAGATTCTTCCAAGCATGACAGTTACACCTGTAGAACTCGAAGAGGTAATGGGCGCAGTTAAAATCGACTGAGCGCTATGGGAATTTTCGTCAATCAAAAAACAGAAGAAGACCTGAACATAAAGGGCGTAAGCCGGGTTGATTTTTGTTCCGAACAATTGATTGACCTTGTTAAAAACGAATTCATTCAACTTCATCCAAACTTAGACGAAACCTTAAAAAGTGGTTACTACTTTTCTGTTTTTGGAGAATCACTTCAGTATCGAAAAGCCATTTACGAACGGCTTCTGCCATTGCTTCAAGAAAGGATTGATGCTATTTTCAAAGATTACAAGGTTTTAGCGGTTATTGCACAAGTAAAAGGTTTGGGTACCGAGTCGGCAGTTACTATTCATCAAGACCTGACTATGGTAGACGAGACGAGATATAGCTCCTACTCGCTATGGATTCCTCTCGGAGACTCAACTATAGAAAATGGCGCTCTTTCGTTTCTTGAACACAGCCAGCATGCTTTTCGAGGAGGCAGAAGCCATACAATTGACTACTTATTTGAGAATGTTGAAGATTTCGTGTTTGAAAATTCAACTCAATATTTGGCCGATAAAGGAGAAGCGCTGATTTTTGATAATGCCACTATCCATCATTCCTCAATAAACAACACCAATTCTCCTCGTTTATCTATAGCGGTTAGCATTGTTGCCAAAGAGGCTGAAATTCAGCTTTTACATTACGAGCGAAACAAACCTTTTGATGGCACACTCGACCGTTATTCCGTGCCAGATAATTTTTGGTACCGCTATGAAGATTTTGCTTCCGAAAGACTACTTCCTCCAGCTTTCGGCACGAAAGTCGGTATAAAGGATGGTGTTCAAGTACTTCCGTATGATAGGTCTGCTTTTATCAAAAAACATGAACTCATAAAGCAGTCATTACAACGAGATGCTTTTTGCAATAATGTGCTGCCAGTATTAAAAGACGAACATCTACAGAATCAACTGAATCGTGATGGAATAATTCTTTTAGACTTCCTTTCTACAGAAGATGTTAAGCAGTTAGATGCAATCTTTCATGAATTGCATGATACAAGAAGTGATATTCCGGATGACGCGCTTTATACGTGCCAACATAATCCTGATTCGGAATATAGAGGTAAGATGCATCAGAAAATCGGAGAACTAATCAGTCCAATGATTGAAAAAGTATTCAAGGACGTAAAGACAACCGCTTTCACATTCCAGATTAAAGGAATAGGCCCAAATTCTGAACTTGGAGTCCATCAAGATTGGAGTTTTGCAAGAGAAGAAGACGGTTTTAGAACCTACACTTTATGGGTTTCGCTTATTGACAGCGATGCGAATAATGGAACACTTTCCGTTTTGAAAGGTTCTCACATTCCAGCAGATGGAATTCGAGGGGCAGGGATTGAGCCATGCTTCGAAGGTTTGCAGTCGGAGATTCTGCCATTGCTTAACCCTTTGGAAATCAAAGCTGGTCAACTTGTTTTGTTTGATAGCTCCCTCATCCATTACTCAGCCGCAAACAATAGTAGTTCCATTCGAGTATCTGCCATGACCAATATCATTCCTTCTAAAGCAGATACCTACTTATATTTTGGTAGCTCCGATAATGGATCCATAACTGAATGTTCTGTGCCAGATGATTTCTTTTTGCACTATACAGATTTCAAGTCTGAATATGAAAAACCACCAAGTTTTGCTAAGAAAGAACGCGTCTTGAAACCGAGCTTGATAAAAATTACAATTGAAGAGTTGCGGAGTCTTTCTTCTAACGGAACCAATAAGAAAGAAGTCGGTGAAACCTCAAAATACTCGGAAAATGAAATTCTTTGAGTATCCGAATTTCGATTATAGTAATTGGGAACGCCCAAGGCATTCTGTTGTCTCGGATTCTCAAAAACAGGACGAACTTTATTCTCAGGGATTTTCCATTGAGAAAGGATTTCTTCCTCAAAAAATAGTGAATGAACTTAACGCGTATTACGACCAGAATCATTCCATTGAGGTTGAAAATGGAGGTTTTTTCGTTAGTATCTATTCTAAGGACCTCGATTACAGAAAAAAGAGTCCACAATTACTTGCTGAATACCATTTGAGAGCGAATGAACGCTGTATTTAAAGACTTTAAATACACGTGCATGAACTATGCTGTTAAGTATCCTGGGGACGAAGGAGAATTGTTTGTCCATCAAGATATGGCACAGGTGGACGAATTCAAGCACTCACAGGTGGGAGTTTGGGTTCCATTAGTTGACGTTTCACTTGAAAATGGAACCTTGGGTATTTTACCTTACTCGCATTTCACCATTCCTCCACACCGGTCACTTTATCATGACCTGCCGTACAGCAAAATCTACCGCAAGATTCATGAGTATGTCCAACCACTTGAACTTAAAGCAGGCGACATGCTAATGTTTGACACTCGAATGCTACACAATTCTTTTGTAAACAAGACCAAATTGCCTCGTGATCATTGGCAACAAGTGTTGTACCTTCTGAGGCAGGTTTCTGCATGACTTACCGAAATGAAGAATCACCAGTTGGAACGTTTGAGATTTTAAGTTTACCTGATGATTTCTTTTTGAGTTTCGCTGACTTTAAAAGCGAAAAGGTTGCAAAACCCGGTACGAGTACAGGAAATATGGTGACAATTCGCGAAGCGTTTGTGACCGAAGATCAATTTGAACACTTCTGCTCGGAACACAATTTGTCGAAAACAAATATGGATAGAGCCCTTACATTTAAGGCTACCCATTCGATTCAGGAACCCATCGTGGCTCCTCCAGCCAAACCAAGACTGAATCTATTCCAACGTTTGAAAAAAACTTTAATCGATTGAAAATGAACGAACAACCTTGGAACTTCCAACCTGTTATGAAAGACCCTGAACTGGAGGAGAAACTGAAGCAGGACGGTTATCTTGTTTTCAAGCAGTTTTTGGATAAGAGTGCGGTCAATCACCTCGTGGAATACAATGCGAAAAATAAGCAAGAGCAGAATCACGATGGCATATTCAATTCAATTTGGCACTCGTCTGATGTAGAATACAAGGAGGAAACCATTAGGAAAATAAAAGAGATTTACACGCCTCCTTGCGACAAGTACTTTGTCGATTACAAAATATTCGGAGGGTCATTCATCATTAAACCTCCTCATGGAAAGGAGAAAGCAACCCACATATCGACTTCGGAATTGTAAATGAAGACATTCACAGATCTTTCAGCCTATGGATTCCGCTTGTTCCAATGAGAGAAGAAAATGGGGCACTTAGAGTTTTGAAAGGCAGCCATCGGCTCAAACGTACTTTTAGGGGGCCCAATATTCCTGACCAAACCTTGGACGCACGATCTTGGCTATGGGACAATATGGATCTTTTAATTCTCGAACCAGGAGACGCTGTGCTTTATGACCACCGTGCAATTCATGGATCCAAAGACAATTTTTCGAGTGTGGATCGTATTGCTGCCACAGCGGCTGTAACAAACGCAGACGCTGATATGGTTCTTTACTTCTGGGATGAGTCAAAACAAAAGGTTGCGGCCTACCAAACCGACCCCATGTACTTGCTCACAAACAACCATGACCAGTTACCTGTTGATTTGAATATTATGGATGAATGGGACTATGACTTAGGTCAACTTACTCTTGAAGATCTTGGAGTCGAAAAAATCGAGAAATCTGGCAACCATAGCTTATTTAATAAGTTCCGAAAACTACTTCAGTTCAACTGAATCCTTCGACTTCCTTTACAAGACACTGGATTAAAGTCTTCTTGTATTCCAAAAGGCATAACATGATTTTAACCACGACAAACAGCTAAATTTGAAAACAGCCAAAGTTGTATCATGAACTTTCGATTGAATCTACCCATCCTTCATTTTGTAACCATTTGTCTGCTTTTGACAGCTGCATCTTGTTCCAAACGTCAAGGGCCTAACGGCTCATCCAGCAACAAAAAAAGTTATGAATCGGGTGAAAAATGGAACGAGCCATTTACTTCAAATTTCAATAATGATAGTGCCAAGCAGTTATTGTTAGACGCTTATACAGATGGCGAAAGAAACTATTGGAGCTATGACTATGTAAAACACAGTTCTGAGAAGGTGTCTTTCAATGATGTGAAAGGTTATTTCCGCACGTATTGCAACGACTGCCATAACAAAAGCGGAAGAGGCCCCTTCAAGTTCGACAACTACAAGAACATCAAGAAAAAAGCAAAAACGATAAGAGAGGCACTCACTACAGGAACGATGCCTCCTTGGTTAGCTATCAAAAGTGAGGTCTCCTATTGCAATGATCAAAGCATGCCAGATAGTGTGCGAAGCAAAATTTTAACATGGATTGACCAAGGAACCCCTGCTAAAAAAACCAACTTGGTGTGGAGGAAAACCAAATAGCTCCTCTATGGCGTTCAGACACAATGCAAATGGTTATTCCTGCCCCTCTGACCCATAAAATGATGTCCGATTCGGACGTATATATGCTTACCGTGTATGACCCGAAACTGACAAAAGACACGTTTGTAAATGGGTTTGAATTTCTGAGTAATGCAGCGGACATGGTTCACCATTTCACACTATTCATTGATACGATGGGTCTTGTCTCTGAACAAGATAGTTGTTGGCAGATTGATCATGGCCCGATTGACGAAGAAAAATTTGTTGCACTTGAAGGATGGACCAAAGGAATGAGAGATATTATGTTCAGTCCTGGTCTGGCATACCGCATACCTAAAGAGGCAAAATTTATTGTCCAAACCCACTTTTCAGGCTATGGCAATAAAGGTCGGTCTGAAAAGACTGACCTGGTGTTACACGTTACTGAAAGGCCAAAACACGAAGTAAAATGGATGGTTTTGATAAATTCAGATTTTGAAATCCCTGCGAATGATGTGGTCGCACATTCTCTATCAAAGACCATTGATACAACCATGACGATTTTAGGTGTATTTCCGCACGCTCATTTTTTAGCGAGAGAAATCCAGGTTTTCGGAGTTGATCCGGTAGGACAGGCCATGCCGATGGTAGACATTTCTGGATGGGAATATCTGCTGCAAGGAAAGTTCATGTTCAACCGCCCAGTTGAACTTGAAGGTGGTTCATCACTGGTAATGAATGTTGTTTACGACAATACAGATGAGAGTCCAAATCAACCAAATGACCCTCCGAAAAACATGAAATGGGGTAAAACTGGATACAACGAGATGCTTGTACTGATGGTTTATTATACAAACGGGACGATGAACGACAAAAGCTGTAGCGCTCGATTAATCCAATGATTAAACTCCTTCCTATTAGCTTGTTATCATGCTTTAGCTTATTCGCCTGTAGTGATTTGAGGAATGACCAAAGGAACTCGAATTCAGCTATTGACTCTCCTGTATTCACTCAAATGACCTGCGTTTTTTTCTTCATTCCAGATTGTCCAGCCAGCAAGTTGGACATGGCTGAAATGGTTAAGCTTCATAAGAAATACTCGAATTCTGGTCTCAAGATATCTGCAATTTTATCTGACCCTGCTCCAAACGACTCGATATTACAACGCTCAATAAAAGACTACAGGTTTGAAATTCCAATTAAGTTTGACAGCACCCTGGCCTTAGCGAAATTATACGGAGCCACCACTACACCGCAAGTGTTTTTATTTGACAAAGACAGCATGGTGGTTTATAACGGGCAGGTAACCAACTACTATTACCAATATGGCCGACATAAAACCAAGGCAACCAAATATTACTTAGAAGATGCAATAGTCAGTTTAATCAATAATCAGGCTGTTGAAGTAAAGACCACAACTCCAATAGGTTGCAAAATCAATTTTGATTGAATAAGATATTAATAGTAACCTACACCTACCCTACTAAGTCGATAAATGATTGAATCAAATATTCCTCCTATTGAGGAGGAACGTCTCTCCTCAAATGCTGAAATTAGTCCATTTCATAAAACTGATTGGAAGCCTGCTCCGTACCGACAATTAAAGTCACAAGTTCACCAAAAAGCACTTGGAGAAGACGGTTATTTTGTGGTAAAAAATCATTTCGGTGAATCTACTTTAAAGAGACTTCATCAACTATATAATTCAACCGATCATATCGGGTTTAACGATATTGGAATGTTTATGAGTGCTTATTCCGCTGACATCCCTTATCGAAAAATGGTACATGAAAGGCTTGGAGAAATATTAGAGCCAGAACTGGATGGGATTTTCACAAAGTACAAACCTTCGGTATATAATTTTGTTGTAAAGAGATCAAGGCCCGAGCATGCCTTACCATTGCATCAAGATTTGGCTTTAGTGAATGAACACTTATCCTCATCGATAAATATTTGGGTCTGCATGGTGGATACCAGCATTGAATGTGGACCCGTTGCTGTTATTCCTAAGACGCAATATTTTTTCCCCTCATACAGGTCCAAATATTCTGATAAGGTAATAGAGAAGTTCAGTGACCAACTTAAACAATATTCCACACCAATTGCTTTGAAAGCAGGAGACCTATTGGTATTTGACTCAAGATTAATTCATTACTCTCTTCCAAATAAATCCGGTAAGGATAGAGTGGCTGCCGTATGCTACATATACCCTCAGGATTCCCAATTTGTTATGTTGACACAATCAGAAGATTGTGAACCGTTAGAATTCGATTTATTGGATATAGAACGCGAAAGCTTGTTTACTAATGCTGCTTTCGAAAATGAAGACAAAACGGGTATTTCTGGAAACACACAAACCAGAGTGGAAGTTGAACCATTTGATTTAACCGCTGAACAATTATCTGCCTACTTCAATCGTGTCAACGTCCCGTTGACTCAGTCAGGCAAACCTGTAAAAAGTACTGACACAATAAAGCGTAAGACTCTTGTGAGCGAAAACACTCGAATTTGGACAAGTCTTAGAAAGTTCTTAGGATTTAGTTAAGAAGTGATGTTGGTATTTGCTATGCCCAACATAAGGGGGCGTCTCCTTGCTCAGAGAACCCAATAAATCCTCCAACAGAAATTCGTCCCTTCTCTCCTTTCACTTCTTCAACCAAATGCCAAATTGGCCCCCCGGTAAACGTTAAGAAGTCTCCTGGCTCCAGCCGAATGGTCATTCGGTTAATACCGTACTCAGAACAATCAACTTCCTTTCCGTTCTCATCTGTAAACAGGTACTTTTCATCAAAATTCGGTTTATGTTGACCCGATTTCCAAGTTCTATCAAGTAAAATCAGGTCGCTGGATTCTGATGGTTGAATCATAAAAAAGAAGCTCAACTGATCGTAAGCATTTACACCTTCAATATGATCGTAAAATTGACTGTGACTACCATGAAAAAGATTACCGCAATGAACTTCAAGCACACCTGATTCTGGCGAAAGAAAACGAATACCGAACGGCATGCAGTCTCCTGGGTCTGTTTTAGGTGATGGTGCGGCAACTTTTCTTCCACTCGACATTTTGGATAGAATTTCAAAAAGACGTGCTTCAACGTCAACACCAAAATGGCTTGTAAAATCGGTTCTTGCTTTATCAAGCCCTAAAAAAAACTCCTTACTGTCCATCACCTCTGCACCTAAAGCTGAGAACGGCCTCGGATAGGCAAACCCCTTGTTATGAAAATGAATGTCAAGGTTACTTTCTGGTAATGCCCTAATGGCTTTGTCCAAGATGGCCACCTCTTCAGGCATAAGGGCATTTTTTATAATGAACCCATCAATGCTCCTTTCCTGCATGTTCTGAATGCCATTTGGATATTGCCCCAGATTATCCATTGTAATTCGCCTAAAGTCATACAATTCAGACACTTCCTTGGCCTTGATACCGAAAAATTTCTTTACCGCTGTCATCATTTGCTTCTTACCAAAGTGTTTTTTAATAATCAATCCAAATCATGTTTAACAATTTGTTTTTTCCACTTGAAGGTGGTCAATATGGGAGATGGAATTGTTGACCACACTCGGTCTTTCATCCAATCATTCTGATCTATTTCAAAGGTAGCTATCCGATGATAAGTTTCTACTGGTTGTTGGTCCAGTGCACATATAAGTGTGAGATAATAACTGCCTGTGTTTAAAAAACTGCTCGGCAGGTAAGTTTTCTCCAAGTATTCACCCAATGGAGAATTAAGTTGCGGAGTATGTTCTTCGTTAAACAATGGTGAGCTCGTAAAGAGTAGTTCATCGTTCATATCAAATAATTTCCAAATAAAAGAAATGTCATGCCCCTGAGTAAGTTGCCGATAACTCA
>CALNYY010000068.1:0-9113 GCA_942490835.1 uncultured Saprospiraceae bacterium | reverse complement strand
AAGCTTGGAACGTAAACGGAATGTTAACGAGGAGGAAATCCTGTGAGTAAAAAGACTATTGTATTTATGATGTTGTTTGCTTTCGTACTCGGAATGACGAGTGCTAATGCAGCCACCATTAAAGCAGTAAAAGTCCAAGGGGAAATTCCGATAAATGCGGATGATCCATTCTGGACTCGTTATGGTCCTACTTTCCACAAGCACACTGTTGTGGATATGGATCCTCAAATGATCACTAATCCCATGTGGCCTGCTCCGGCAACCAAATGGGTAAACGTTCGAGCCGTCAGCAACGGTAAAGAAATCGCAGTTCGTCTGAGCTGGACTGATTCTACCCGTAATGACATCATGGTTCGTTCTCAGCAGTATAAAGATCAAGCAGCTGTCATGTTCCCAGTTAATCAAACTGGCGAAGAACCTCCTTTTACAATGGGTGGTGATGGTGAGCGTGTAAACATTTGGCAGTGGAAAGCGACCTGGAACAAAGAAGGCGCTGGAAAAACTGGCAATGCTGGCATGCAGGACATGGAAGATCAATATAAGTACATGGCTATGGGTTCTGGTAGTTACTACATGTATGAGCCTTCAGGCAAATTGTCTGGTAAAGAGCCTGCTCATGCTTCTGGTTCAAAAGAGACCGGAGCAAAAGATGGCGGAGCTGGCGATATCAGCAAGCGTGGTTCTTATGTTGACTTTGGTATGGGTAAAAACGAAGGTGTGTACAACCCGGGTCGTGCAACGGGCAACATGCTTTCTGATGCCTCTGGACGTGTATCTCCCGTTGAAGATCTGAATGCAGAGGGTTTTAGCACCCTGACCACTCAGGCTCATCAGGATGTACAAGGAAACGGTAACTGGTCCAACAACCGTTGGTCAGTAGTTTTCAAACGTGCTTTGACCAATAGCGATGCTAATGATACGCAGTTCACCACTGGAAAAACTCCGATGGCAATTGCGGTCTGGAATGGTCAGAACAAAGAAAGAAATGGTCAAAAGGCTGTAACGCAATGGAATGAATTGCAGTACTAAGTCTTAAGGCGGAGAAATCCGTTAGACCAAAAAGAATTAACCCAGGGGAGAAGCTGTTTAGGCAGTTTCTCTTCCTGGGTTATTTTTTTGCAACAAAACATACTTTCTACTCAACCGGCCAACCCATCTGTTTCCAGCGTTCCATCCCCCCATTTCCAACACAAACAATATTATCAAGACCGGCATTGATCAATGCTTCAGATGCCATCTTGGCGCGCCCTCCCATGGTACAATGAACATAAACAGTATCATAACAGCTTAATTCAGAAGAAATACCGCTGACCTCTTCATGTGGAGTATTTTGGGAACCGCTGATATGGCCGGATGAATATTCTTCAGGAGATCTAACATCGAGAATCAAACAATTCTCGCCCATATCCTTTAGTCTTTCATGTAAATCATCGATAGAAATTATCTCCATCTTTCCCTCACAAAAAATAGTTCATAAAGCTCCGTAGTTAACAGAGTGTTGGATTATATCATGAAGTAAAAGTTTCTAATTTAATAGAAAGGTTTTAAAAATAGTACAGGCGGTTTTTTGACTGACTGAGGAATAAATTGCCAGTGAAATTTTGACGGAAGAGAAATAAACAGAAATTAATAAATTTCTATAAAAACATAAAGTCCTTATATAAAAAGAGGTTAGACAATCAATAGTGTTAAGTAATTGAAAAAAATCACTTTGGTACAATATTTGCTCTCTATAGTTAAAAAAGAAACCAAAGGACCAAAAGAAATGCATGAAGGTATATACATAGCAGCCTCTGCGGGAATTAAACAGGGTAAGAAAATGGAGGTAATCGCTAATAACCTGGCGAACGTGAATACGACGGGTTACAAGCGGGACCGACTAGCATTTAAAGAATTAATGCCACCATTTCCGCCAGACTCAGGTCTGGAAGCAGGGAAAAATGTATTACTTCCACCTGATAAATCAAATTTAAATGTTTCATATGTAGCTGTTACAGATCAGTACATAGATCATAAATCAGGGGAACTTAAGCAAACAGGCGCTCCATTGGATTTGGCATTGAATGGTGAAGGATTTTTTAGTGTTCAAACACAGGAAGGAATTAACTATACAAGAAATGGAAATTTCAGGTTGGATACCGCTAACAGATTGGACAATCAAAAAGGATAACCTCTGTTAAATGAACAAAATCAATCGATAGTTATAAATTCTCCTGGAGATACTATATCAATTGACTCTAATGGAAACATATTTGTGGGAAGAGGATTGGTAAATTCAAATGTTGGAAAAATAAAAGTTACAAACTTTGAAGATAAAAAATCACTGGAAAAAATAGGGGATGGACAATACAGACAAACCAATCCTGAAGCTAAAGAAAAAATCGCTGATGGAAGAATAAGTCAAGGATTTCTTGAAAACTCAAATGTTTCGTCAGTAGAAGAAATGACAGAAATGTTGGCGACACTCAGGTTATTTGAAACATATCAAAAGATGATTCTATCCATAGACAGTATGGATGACCAATCAGTAAATAATATTGGAAGAGTGGGTTAGTTATTCCATGACATATATAAAATTGAAAGGAATCTGGAAATGATTCGATCATTGTACACAGCTTCAACAGGTATGAATGCCCAGGATGTAAACGTAAGCGTAATATCGAATAACCTGGCTAACGTGAATACGATTGGTTTTAAAAGAAGCCGCCCGGAATTTCAGGATCTACTTTATCAGAATTTAAGATTGGTGGGTACATTAACGCCTAATGGTCAGCAGGTTCCAACTGGCGCACAATTGGGACTGGGTGTAAAGACAGCGTCCATAGGTAAAATATTTATTCAGGGAGATTTTTCACAAACACAAAACCCACTAGATATTGCTATCCAGGGAAAAGGATTTTTTCAAATCACTCAAGCGGATGGAACGCTAGCATATACCCGTGCGGGTTCTTTTAAACTTAATAATACTGGACAAGTTGTAACTTCAGACGGTTTGGTTTTAGAACCAGCAATTACTATCCCCCAAGATGCATTGGATATATCTATTGACAGTCAAGGTGGTGTTTCAGTGACACAGCCAGGTTCTCCGGCACCAACTATAGTAGGAACAATACAGTTGGCGACTTTTCAAAATGAAGCAGGGTTACAGGCAGCAGGATTTAATTTGTTCAGACAATCAGATGCTTCAGGGGCGCCAATTATTGGTAACCCACAAAGTCAGGACAGGGGTTCAACCCAGCAGGGTTTTATAGAGCTCTCGAATGTGAGCGTTGTAGAGGAATTGGTAAACCTTATTTCAGCACAACGAGCCTATGAGGTGAACTCAAGAACGGTACAAACCGCAGATGAAATGTTACAAATCGCAAACAATATGAAACGGTAACAGCAAATGAATTTAGCAAAAAGTTTTCTTCAATTACATTTAATTATTTTCGCTTTCTTATGCACTTTCCATATTTCTGGAAGTAATGCCAGTGCAGAAGGAAAGCAGATTTTGACAGCTGAAGAAATTAAAAAGGGTGCTCAAAAACATTTGATTAGTAATTTGCCCTGGGACAAGGATTCAATGGAAATTGAAATTCAATACCAGGGGGGGAGTCTCTATCTTCCATCCGGACAAAAAGAACTGATTTATAAAGTACTAGGAGGTACTCAAAAAGTAGGAAGAATACCTATGATCCTTGAAGTAAGAATTAATGGGAATTTTCAGCAACGAATACGAATAGACAGCCGGGTGGTGGTTTCACAAAATGTGATCAAAACTATTAGCGCAATAAAAAGAGGCGAAATATTTTCAAACGAAAATATTAAATTGGTGGCCATTAAAACAGACCGAGTACATAAAAATGCAATAGAAAACCTTGATCATGCAATTGGGTATGAAGCAAAAACAAATATTCCAAACGGAAGAATACTGACCCAAAGAGTTGTCAAAAAACCAGCATTGGGTAACAAAGGAGACAAAATATTAATTCTGGCAGAAAAAGGAATAATGAAAATTACAACACCGGGAATTTTAAAAGAAGATGGTTATGAAAATGCCATGGTTCGGGTCTTGAACATGGAATCAAAAAAGATAATTTATGGTCGGCTTGTAGATTCAAATACTGTGAAAGTGAACTTTTAATGAACAGACAATTATTAAATAAAAAGATATTTGGGGTCTTAGTTTTTTATTTAGCTCTTTATCTTCCTGCTTGTTCAACAACACACAGGGCGGTAGATAATTCTTCGACCGTAATTCCAAAACATTTGTATCCAAAGAAATCGAAAATAAAACCTATGGAAGGTGCACTTTGGCCAGGGGATACCCGGGGTAATTTTTTGTTTGGAGATGACAAGGCATCAAAGGTGGGTGATATCTTGACAGTGACGATTAACGAAACCTCAAGCTCCACTCAATCTGCAACGACTAATACATCAAAAGACACCTCAATAAATATGCAAGCCCCAAATATACTGGGATTGCCGAGTAACATGGGAGTGCAGAACTTTTTAGGTATGGGCACACAACTTGACCCAACTGTGAATGCTAGTGTTGCAAACTCCAACCAGGGTACTGGAACAGTAAGCCGAGATGGGACTTTGACAGGTACAATCTCTGCATTGATTACGGAAATTTTGCCTAGTGGTAATTTCAGAATAGAGGGTCGGCGTTCAGTAACGGTGAATAACGAAGAACAAATTATGGTATTGCGAGGAATCGTTCGACCGCAGGATATAAATTTTGATAATACAATTTTATCAACTCTGGTAGCTGATGCGGCGATAAGTTTAACAGGAGAAGGGGTAGTGGCTGACGAACAGAGAAAAGGCTGGTTGGCACAAATATTAAGCAAAGTTTGGCCCTTTTAAGAGAACTTAATGAAAATTTTTATGGTCGCTAAAAAACTAATATTGTTTCTCCTTATAGCTGTTGGAATTTTCTGGGGATGCAAAGCCCAAGTGGAAGATTTGGTGGGTCCAAGTAGTCTGGGAAATAATTTGGGAATCCAAGGGTTGTTTGGAGGTGCTGGAATTCAAAATGATGGTGCCAGCCAGGCAACGATAAAGGTAGAAGTATTTACTGTGGACAATGTTCCGGTAGAAGGAGCTACGGTCACATTGACAACTACTTTGGGAACTTTAACAGCAGCATCTTTAACAACAGGTGCTTCGGGTGCGGCGACAACAACGTTAACTTCGGGAACGGTTACGGGTATCGCATTTGTAACTGCAACTGTCGACAATGTCACTGCTACGACTTCGGTTCCAATAATATAATGAGGATAAAATGTCTTATTCTTTAAAAAACTTCATAAAAACATTTAAGAATAAAGGGAAGGAGGGGGTCCTTTTCGTTCTTTTATCTGTTGGAGTTTTTGTGGCTTGTCAGGGCGCACTTGAAGATGGAACTCCGTTCGGTCCTGCTACCTCAACATTTAAGATATTGCCTACCTCAGCAAATGTTACAACAGGAACTGATTTGACTTTTACACCTATTGGAGGAACAGCGCCTTATTCCTGGACTAGTTCTAATACGAGTATAGGAACCATAGTTGTGAACACTGGCGTATTCACTGCCGGCACAACACAGGGTACTACTACCATTACGGCTGTTGATGCGGTAGGTAATTCTGCCACGTCTTCAATAACTGTTCCTGGGCTTTCACTTGTTTTCAATCCTACTGCTGCAACACAAATTGCTGCAGGTGCAGATGATGTTATTACTGTGGATGCAAATGGATCAGGTGGAGGTTTTACGGCTAGTATTGCAAACAATAATTCTGGTTCAGCTTATACATTAAGCCCAACTTTCTCATCAACAACAGGAACAACGTTTACGATCACTTCACCCGCTACTTTACCGACAGCAGCTCAGGGTAATCAGACCTTCACGATTACGGTCACAGACACGGGTAACAGCAATACTGGTGCTTTTACATATGTTGTCCAGGCAACTGCTACCTAAAACTCAAACTGATGAAAGTATGTTTAATAATAATTTCGGAAAAAAGATTCTGGGCAACATTTATACTGGTATTTTTCCTTGCAAGCCCAGCTAATTCTGCCCGAATTAAAGACTTATCCAGCATTGAAGGTGTCCGGACGAACCAATTGATCGGTTTGGGATTGGTAATAGGTTTAACGAGAACGGGTGATAGTGCTGTAAACGTATTTTTCTCTATTCAGGCAATTGCCAGTATGTTGAAAAAACTGGGTGTCACAATTCCTACCGCAGAAATTGATCAGTTGCAGTTCAAGAACGTTGCAACGGTTATCGTAACGGCTGAACTCCCGGCTTTTGCTAAGCAAGGTGATCGTATTGATGTAACCGTGTCTTCTCTGGGTGATGCCAAGAGTCTCCAAGGTGGAACCCTTTTGATGACTCCACTAAAGGGGCCTGATGGTGATACTTATGCAGTGGCACAGGGACCTTTATCAATTGGTGGGTTTGCTGTGGCCGGAGCTGCTCGTGGAATTCAGAAAAACCATTTAACGGTCGGAAGAATAGTTAATGGTGGCCAGGTGGAAAAAGAGATTGGCTATGATTTTAATGCCAAAGATGAAATCATTCTAGCCTTGAAGAAAACAGATTTCACCACCGCAAGTAGAATCAGCAAAGCCATCAACAACGATATGAAAGATAAGATTGCTTCAATAGTAAATGGAGGGGCGGTTCAGGTAAAGGTTCCTGAATTGTATGCGAATAATACTTCAGGTTTTGTAACAAGAATTGAGAGTCTTAATGTCACTCCTGATACGGATGCAAAAGTAATTATAGACGAGCGCACAGGAACCATAGTGATGGGTGAGAATGTTAAAATTTCTTCTGTCGCAGTCGCTCATGGAGCTTTATTCATCAATATAAAAGAAGAACCTGTTGCTGACCAACCTCCCCCATTAGCTCCTGAAGGAGCAGAAACAGTAATTCTCCCCCGAACCCGGCTGGCAGTGGGTGAAGGCAAAGATAAACTTCTTGTCATTCCCAATAGTATATCCCTGGGGGATGTTGTGAAGGGTTTGAACTCCATAGGAGTTACACCTAGAGATTTAATCGCTATTTTGCAGGCCATCAAGGCTTCGGGTGCCCTACATGCTAAACTGGAGATTATTTAAAGATTAAATGAGATCCCCGGAAATATTTTCCCCCTACACACCAAAAACCCACAAGCTTACCCGGTTACACCTTTCCTGACAAACCCTATAACCCTATATATATAAAGGGGTTATTTTATGCGGCTCTGATATTAACGTTCGAGGCAGATTTTGGTACGGGGTTTGCAAATTATAATTGAGATTCCAAACGAGGACAATATGGACATTATCAAATCGGGTCAAATCCAAAATTCTTTGTTTAGTCAGCTGGCAGAAAAGAACCTGGAGCGAATGCGTGGTCAATCTAAATTTGGCCAGCTTGGTTCTGAAAAAAATATAGAAAAAGTTGCCCGAGACTTTGAATCTGTTTTTATCAATAAATTGTTTGAATCGATGAGGAAGGCGATTCCTAAATCAGATCTATTTGATAGTACAGCTATGGATACATTTCAGTCCATGACGGATCAGGAAATGTCAAAAAAAATGTCCGAGCGAAAAGGGATGGGGATTGGTGAAATGGTTTATAAGGATTTAAGCCGGTTAAATAAAGTATCCCGAGGTGAATCCATTAATTCATCTTCCCTAACAATGCCTATAACTCAAAAACCGGAAATTTACTGGGAGAATAAGTTATGAACCGGTTATATAAAAACCTTGAAGATTTACTAAAACAAAAAATAAAGCTTTATGAAATCTTTATAGAGCTTTTGCAGGAGGAGTGGGTTTGTGTATCAAAATACTCTTATGACTCCTTGCAAACCGTTATCGCAAAAAAAGAAGACCAGGTCATGCAAATGCAGGCATTGGAAAACAGTCGCTCTTGCTTGATGAAGAAAATAGCAGAAAAACTGCAAGTGAACCCGTCGAGCCTGACATTAAAAACATTGATTCAAATAAAAGGAAATCCTTATAAAAATAATCTCGCTAAATGCAGAAACAAGCTACTTTTCCAAATTAAACAAATTAATGAATGGAGTGAGAAAGCTAAGAACTTAATGGATCATTCTGCGCTGTCATTAAAAAAATCATTGGCATATATACATTCTGCTGATGAAAAAGCAACTTCTCCATACATGGCCAATGGTCAGAGGATGGAAGGGCGTGTCGAAGGAAGAATGGTTAGCCTGGATGTTTAGTGAAGATAAAGCAGTTATTTTGATTTTACCCAAATGGTTTTAAGAGGTCCGCTTTAATGACGTCCAATATTTTCAGTGTATTGAATACCGCTAAATTGGGATTACTGTCTCAACAGTTAGCCATTGAGGTTACGGGGCAGAATATTGCCAATGTCCAAACCGAAGGATATTCCCGTCAGGAAGTAAACTTTGAAGCGATGAACCCCAGAAACTTCAGTTTTGGGCATATTGGAACAGGGGTACGTGTGGCGGGTATTGAACGCTCCCATGACGAATTCTTATTTTCACAAATTTTAGGAGAAGGCGACACTCTTGGCCGGTATCAAGTAAGAAAAGATGTTTTTGAACAACTTGAATTATTGTTGAGCGAAAATGGTGGGCAAAGCCTGAATTCGTCCTTAAGTAGTTTTTTTAATGGTATTCAGGATATAGCCTCCAACCCAACCGGTTTGCCTGAGAGATCAAGCTTGCTTGCAGAGGCGCAAAACCTTTCTTCCGTATTCAACAATCTTGGCGAATCTTTATTTCAAATTCAGCAAAACTTGGACTCTGCAATTTCTGTGGAAGTGGCAAAAATAAACAGTCTTACCCAGGAAGTTGCTGCGTTAAATAAATCAATCCACGCCAATGAACCGACTACCTTCAGTGCTAATGATTTGCGTGATAAACGAGATCAAAAGGTAAAAGAGCTGTCTGAGCTAATTGATTTAAATTTCATTGATGAACAGGATGGTCAAATCAGCTTGACTCTGGATGACGGAACTCCACTGGTTTTACAGTCCACGTCATTTAATCTTGAAACTTCCATAAACGGGAATAACAAAGCTTTCCTGGATGTAAGTGTCCAGGATTATGCGGGAAACACCACGAATATAACTTCGTCGATTACCGGTGGAACTA
>CALNYY010000067.1:0-21210 GCA_942490835.1 uncultured Saprospiraceae bacterium | reverse complement strand
GCCCGCGGCCGCGGCCAGCGCGAGCCACGCACCGCGCCACCCGAGGGCATCAATCAGCCCCTGCAGGGCAGCGGGGGCGGCGCCGAAGCCGAAGGCGACGACGGTGCCGGAGATCCGTCGCCAGCCTGAACACGCGGAAGCGAGCGGGCGCGAAGGGAACGTTGAGCCCCAATTTGATGGCGCAGGTGAATTCAGTAATGGCTTGGCGCCAGTCATGTCAGGCGAAGTGTTTGGGTATATTGATACAAAGGGGGAGTTTGTAGTGCCACCATTGTTCGACAATTGTTTGCCTTTTCAAGAAAACGTGGCCGTTGTCGTTCGACAAGGAAAATGGGGACTGATAGATCGGAAAGGAAAAATGTTATTGAATCCTGAATTTGATTTCTTGGAAGATTATACCACGGGTGCTTTTTTTGAAGGAATGACCATTGCTGTAAAAGATGACAAATATGGTTTTGTCAATGTAAAAGGGGAAGTGGCCATTGAGCCTCAATTTGATTTTGCGGGTGACTTCAGCGGAGATTTGGCACTGGTAGAAATTGCTGGAAAATTCGGCTATTCCGACAAAAAAGGCAATTTGTTGATCGAGCCACAATTTGACGATGCAGGTGTTTTCTCAGAAGGGTATGCCCAAGTAAAAAAAGGTGACTTATGGGGCTTTATTGATAAAGATGGAGATACCCATATAAAACCTCTTTTCGATGAAGTGTTGCCATTTCGAGATGGCCTTGCCTGGGTTAATTTTCAAGGCCAATGGGCTTATATCAATGCACAGGGTAATGTGATATGGAAGGAAAAATAAATCTACTCCCAGCCTTGATTGCTGCTTTTTTGTTCAGTCTCACCTCTTTTGCGCAGCAAAACATCATCGACGATATAGAGGCACTTATTAAAGCCGGCAAAATTGCCCAGGCTGAAAATCTGACTAATCGATATTTAGTGGACGACCCTGTAAATGTTGACCTTTTGATGATGAAAGGGAATGTCCTCCTCAACCAATACATCATAGAGCAGCAAGCTCAACTTTCTCTCCGACCGAACTACGACGAATCCATTTATAATGTAACCACGCTTGAAAAGGGACCTCATCCGGTCACAGTTGAAGCTAAAACTGCAGATAGGGTTGCAAAGCTTTGGAAGGCTGCGGCGACGCTTGAACCAACAAGGGAAGACATGCACCTTGGGCTTTGTCAGGTCTATGCCATTTCTGGAAAACAGGAAGAACTGTTGGCGTATCTACCTACGGTAAAGGAAAAAGTGCTTAACGTGGAAGACCTCCACCTCCATTTAGTGACCTATGCCCGAAACCTTCAAGAGCGCAATGATCGGGACGGGGCAATTCTTGTTTACAAGAAAATCGCTGGGTTGTTTCCTGAACAAATAGGATTGTTGAGCGACATTGGGGCGGAGTATTTTTTTGCAGGGGAATTAGACAGCGCCAAGTATTATATCGGTCGTTCGGTTACAGATGAAAATGCATCTCAGGCCGTGCTCGGCAACAGTATTTTTTTTAACACATTTTTGGGGAATTATGATAAAGCCTTGGAAGCGTTCATCCGCCTTCCAGGCAATGGAAACTTGCTGTATGAGGGAATTTTGAAGTTTTACAGAAATGAAAAAAAGTGGCAAAAACCAATCGAAAAATTCCTCCGTGAAAATCCCGATTCGTCTGAAGCGATTGCTGCTAAAATATTGACAGACAAGAGCTTCAAGTTGAGCATGGATATTTATTTGCAGCTGGCTGAACTTGACCTTGGAGATCCAATAAAATTATTGATCCATCAAAAATTCAAAGAAATGGGAGACTTCCTTCCAGCTTTCAATGCGGCAGAGACTTATTGCTATAACAGGCATTATGTGGCAGCTATTAACCTCTTTCAAGAAATCGAAAACGGGGATTATGCCCTTGATGGAGAAGACCGTGAATTATTCAATTTTTATTACGCTTGGGCACTTTGGAATAATGACCGGAAAGAAGCTTCGGTGAGTAAGTGGGAACAGCTTTTTGATGCAAGTGATTTTTATAAAAAAAGTGCAGCATATTGGTTCGTTGGAAAATATTATTATGACTTGGGAGAGAAGTCGAAAGGGCGAGAATTTTTTGCGGAAATGGCGGGCAATCCATCGGCTTCCAAATATGCAACCATGTGCTGGGACTATATGAGCGAATGACAGGCTGCCTGCCAACCTTTCCCATTGTGCCTATGTGGCACTAACTTTCCTGAAAATTCTGCCATTTTGACCGTGATTTTCTGATGGCAAACAAATTGATGTCTTGCCGCTTTGGCCATTATTGCTCTTAGTTGAGCAAGGCCTACCATTTAAATTACTTCTTTAAAAATAGCATGTTTAAAAAACTTCGAAATATGGCCAAGAAAGAGACCGCCACGGCACAAGATCAAGAAACCATTGATAAAAAAATGGAAGAATCAACGGATGAAGTGATGACCGAAGAACTCCCTGCCGAAGAGGCACAAAATGAGAACTCAGACGAGCCTGTTGATGAAATGATAGAACTGAAGCAACAGGTAGGCGAATTAAAAGATAAATACATCCGATTGGTGGCTGAATTTGAAAACTACAAAAAACGATCAGTCCGTGAGAAGTTGGATTGGATGAAAACAGCTGCGCAGGATACGTTGAATTCCTTGTTGCCTGTTTTGGATGATTTCGATCGCGCTAAGAAATTTGCCGCAGGCGAAAATGAGGAAGGAACAGGGCTAAGTGAAGGCGTTGAATTGGTTTACCAAAAATTGTACAATACGCTCAAACAAAGAGGATTGGAACCAATGGAAAGTACGGGCGAAGTATTCGACCCTGAACTGCACGACGCTATCACTGAAATACCTGCACCATCAGAAGAGATGAAAGGTAAAGTGATAGATACTGTTGAAAAGGGTTATCGCTTGAATGATAAAATAATCCGCCACGCTAAAGTTGTGGTGGGAAAATAATGACAAGGTTGGATGGCCAAATGGCCGGATGTGCTTAACGCCCGTTTGGCTTCCTAACCATTTATCCATTGAATATGGAAACAATGACTAAAAGAGATTTTTACGAAATATTAGGTGTGCCGAAAAATGCAGATGCGGTGGCCCTTAAAAAGGCGTACCGCAAATTGGCGTTAAAATATCATCCAGACAAAAACCCAGGGAATAAGGAGGCAGAAGAGAAATTTAAAGAAGCTGCCGAAGCATATGAAGTGCTGAGCGATGGCGACAAGCGAGCCCGGTATGACCGATTTGGCCATGCGGGAGTTGATCCAAATGCTGGTGGTGGCGGATTCGGCGGACGTGGTGGAATGACCATGGAAGACATCTTCTCCCAATTCGGAGATATTTTTGGTGGCGGCGGTGGAAGCCCTTTCGATGAATTTTTCCGTGGAGGCAGAAGCGGTGGTGGAAGAGCAAGGGGTCAGCGTGGAAGTAATCTTCGTATCAAAGTAAAATTGACACTCGAAGAAATTGCTTCTGGCGTTACCAAGAAAATAAAAGTAAAAAAGCAAGGAACATGTGACTCCTGTGGCGGAAGTGGAGCAAAGGATAAAGGTTCGGTAGCGACTTGTAGTACCTGTCGTGGGTCTGGTGCTGTTCGGCAAATACGCAATACCTTTTTGGGGCAAATGCAAACAACAACAACCTGCCCTACTTGCCAAGGATCAGGGGAAATGGTGACAGCGAGTTGTCCCTCCTGTAAAGGCAACGGATTGTCCTATAAAGAAGAAACTATCGAAATAGAAATCCCGGCAGGTGTAGCAGAAGGCATGCAATTGTCCATGTCTGGAAAAGGGAATACGGGGGCTAAAGGCGGCCCTGCTGGCGACCTGCTTATTAATATTGAGGAAATCCAGCATGACGAGTTGCAAAGGGACAACCTCAATGTCATTTATGAGTTGTTTGTCAATTTTGCAGATGCAGCATTAGGTACATCTGTTGAAGTGCCAACGATCGGTGGGCGTGTTAAGATCAAAGTACCTGCAGGTACGCAGGCAGGCAAGATATTTCGATTAAAAGGCAAAGGTTTGCCTTCTGTTCAGAGCTACGACCACGGTGATCAATTGATTCATGTGAATGTATGGACACCAAAAAAGCTCACGAATGAAGAAAAGGCATTGTTGGAAAAAATGAGAGATATGCCCAACTTCAAACCTGACCCCGGAAAAGGGGAGCGTGGTTTCTTTGACAAAATGAAAGATTATTTCAATTGAGATGGTCAGGAAGGTTCTGGCTATCCAAATATATTGTTCAAAAAGGGTTGGCGCATCGCCAACCCCTTTTCATTTAAACGAAGTTCAAACCAAGAACCAATTGCCGCACAAGCGTCAAACAAATCGTCAAAATCACAATTTGTAGGGCAGCGTCATTCCCTTTTTTCATTTACTTTTGAATAAATTTAATGTTCAGCCGTTTGAGTTGAACAAAATTTTCTGGTAAAACCTGTGAATGTTTTAACACCTGGGGCATCCCTTGAACTGATTCAAACCCATCATGCGTCTTATCCCGCTGCTGATAATTGCCACACTCGCTACTTTTGCCTTGCCGTTGGCTGGACAAAATTGTGGTTGCGCGGATGCAGGCAACTGCCCTGAAACAGTACTTCCCAACAACTCTTCCCAAATTTGCTATGAAATAACGGATGCCTTCAACAATGACTTGGCTGATCCTGCTCAGGGAGTTTGTGGCGTTTACATAAATTTTGAACATGACCAGATTGGTGGTTTGGAAATGACGTTGACCTCTCCTGATGGTACGCAAGTGCAACTGACTGGGACGACTGGATTTTGTAATAATTGGACGCCGATAGCTACGTGGAATATTCTGTTTTTACCTTGCAGTGAAACTTGTGAACCAGATACCATCAACGCTTGTCCATTGCCTTGTGTATTTGACAATTGCCCTATGGATTGTAGTTGGCCGAACGCTATGATGACAGGCACCTACCAACCGTTCTCTGGTTGTTTGGAAGATTTTAATTCTGGCCCTGCGAATGGGCAATGGTGTTTGGAAATTGACAATGATGCCATGTTCAATGGAGGGACTGTCTTCGATTTTGAAGTTATTCTGTGTGACCAAACCAACCTATTTTGTTGTGATGCAGATGCTGGAAATCTGGCATTTGAACCCAATATAAGTGCGTGCGAAGGAGATAGCGCTTTATTATTGACACCAGAACCGTTATACGGAGCTGTTGTGCCAGACCCATCTCAATATGGCTACACCTATAGCATTTTCCAGAATAATACTTTGATTGCCTATGATAGCTTGACCGATCTTCAACTGTATCCAGTGGGTACTTATACAGTATGCGGATTATCCTTTTTATGGTCAGACTCGATGTTGCTTCCTGGTGTGGGAAGCCCTATCACTGCGGTAAATATTTATAACAACCTGAACGGGCCTGCCCCAACTTTTTGTGGAGACATTGACACCAATTGTATTATTGTAAATATTGCAACTCCGCCAGCACCTGCTAATTTGATAGACACCATTTGTGTAGGAGATACTATTTTTATTGGGGCGACCCCTTATATTGAAACAGGAATGTATTCGGATACTTTGGTTTCGATGGGCGGCTGCGATAGTATTGTGAATTTAAACCTGACGGTGGTGGAGCCCGACACGGTAGAATTGGACATTACGGTTTGCAATGGGGGATCGTATATAGTAGGACAAGATACATTTGATATTACGGGAATGCATGAAGTGACCCTTCAGAACCGTTTTGGATGTGATAGTACGATCTTTCTTGACCTGACAGTATTGCAACCCATCGAAGTTAATTTGAGCGATACTATTTGCCTTGGCGATACAGTTTGGGTCGGTTCGATGCCATATTTTTCTACTGGAAATTCAACGGATACGCTCACGACGCCCATGCTCGGCTGTGATAGCATTGTGAACTTGGAGCTCATCGTGGTTGAAGTAAGCGTGAATGTTTTGCCGCCCGATACATTGACTTGTGCTCTTCCTGAAATAACGCTTTCTTCGAATGGTTCGACTACTTTAGGTACTTTGACTTATCAATGGATCACCGATACAGGCAATTTTCCGAATGGAGACAATACTGCCAATGTTGAAGTTGATGATCCGGGTATGTATTGGGTGACCGTTTCTGCTGGCAATTGTAGTGCTGTTGATTCTGTGAATGTAGAGGAAGAAGTTGATTTGCCAACGGCAGTTGCTGATGCTATTGCTCCAGAGCTATTGACTTGTGCTGTTACAATGGTGCAGTTGGACGCCACCAATTCGACTGGCGGTAGCAACTTGACTTATCAATGGAATGGCCCGGTATCTGATCCTATCTCTCCGACACCAAGTGTTAGTCAGCCTGGCATTTACGAAGTGGTGGTTACCAATGAAGACAATGGGTGTACGGATACGGCGCAGGTGGAGATTTTCCAAAATATAATACCGCCGATTGCTGATGCAGGGCAAGATACAATTCTTTCGTGTACTCAACCCACGGTGACTTTAGATGGCACAGGGTCTTCCCCTTCGGGAAATATATCCTATTTGTGGACGGCCATGCCCGGCAATATTATTTCTCTAAACAATATTGCCGATCCAGAGGTGGACGAACCAGGAGTATATGAACTCATCGTATCAGACTTGGTGAATGCCTGCCAAGATACTGCCTATGTTCAGGTCACTGTTGATTCACTCACTCCTCAAGCCATTATTGAGATTCCTGGTCCTGATTCGCTCACCTGCATAAATGATGTGGTGACTTTGGATGGCAGCAACTCACTCAATACCAATAATACAGTTTTCACTTGGATAGGTAATATTGCCAGCGGGCAAGGCACAGATATGGCAACGGTCACCTCGCCTGGACAGGTTTCTTTGGCTATTTATAATACTGTCAATGGCTGCTCAGACACCACTACCGTAAATGTCTTTGGTTATTTCGATGAACCAATGGCAGATGCGGGTTCGGGCCCTGACACGATAAGTTGTACCAATCTTGCAGAGGACGTAGGTGGCATTGGTTCTTCTTTCGGAAGTATGTTCAGTTATGAATGGACAAGTTCTCCGGGAGGATCATTCACTTCTGCAACAGATGAACCATTTGCTACAGTGGATTCAGCAGGCGTTTATTATTTGACGGTGACCAATATGCTGAGCGGCTGCACAGCAATCGATTCTGCCATTGTTCATGATGATTTAGTGCCTTTGGCCGCTAATGTGGTCGATTCTTCGGGCGTCATCAATTGCAGGGATTCCATTTTTACACTCGATGCCAGTAATTCTGTTATTGAACCTTTCTCACAGTATGAATGGCAAAACACAGCAGGTCAAGTAATTTCAGGAAATATTTCAACGGAGGTAAATTACCCAGATACTTTCTATTTCATTCTCTCTTTTGCCTTTTGTGAAGACACTGCTCAGGTCGTAGTCACAGAAGGATCGACCCCACCTGTTGCACATGCGGGATCTGACCTGTCGCTTGAATGTGCAACTGGGCAAGCAACACTAGATGGTTCACTTTCTGATATCGGGATGAATATTGTGTACCAATGGTCAAGCGCCAACGGTATTGTGCTATCTGGGCAAAATACTACATCGCCAATTGTGGATGGTATTGGTGAATATATAATAGAGGTTACAGATACATTATCGGATTGTATCAGTTTTGATACAGTAGCAGTGTTTCTGGATACGGCTTTGTGTACACCATTTGTAGATGCAGGTGCGGATGGATTGGTTTTTTGCAATCCGATTGTAGATTCGCTCTCTGCATCAGGTGACGATGGGCCTCAATTTACCCATGAGTGGTTTTCTATTCCTGGAAATGTACCACAAGTCGTTCAGGATTGGACGGCACCCATATTTACTGAAGGTATTTATGTGCTTGTCATAACAAACACAGCAGTTGGGCTTATGGCTTCTGATACAGTCCAAATCTTTGCAGATGATACACCTCCTGTTGCAGACGCAGGAAGTATTATACTACCGTTGGGTTGTCCAGAAATTTTCAGTTGTTATGAATTGGATGCAAGTGGCTCTTCTCAGGGGACGAACATTGTTTATGAATGGTCGACTTTAGAAGGGGCATTCTGCTCGTCAACTGATATTTTAAATGTCGAAATTCTCGGCCCTGGCACTTACGAACTTTTTGTAATGGATATGTCAAATCGCTGTACCGCATTGGACAATATTGAGGTGCAATTAGATGATTTTCTGCCGGAAGCTGATGTTATTTTGGAAAATGTGCAGATGGTATGTGGAGGAACGGATACTCTATTGGAGGCTACCGCACTTCCATTTGGTGCAAATTTATCCTTTCAATGGTCCTCTTCTGGCGGCTCTGTGGTGTCTGGAGGAAATACACTTTTGGCCTCCGTTGCTGCAAATAATACCAGTGACATTTTTTATTTCACAGTAACCAACGATAATAACAACTGCACGGCCACCGATTCAGTCACCGTGTTTGCCCCGGTCAATTGTGAGCCAGAATGCGTCGCAACAGTATTGGGTGTGCTGGATTGTGACACAGACACCGTTACCCTCAGTGCTTTTGGCTCATCGCTCGACAGTAATATCACTTATCTATGGACTGCTCTAACAGGCAATTTATGTGGAGGTGATACCACTGATATGGCCTGTGCCGATCAGGGCGGCATTTATCGACTTACCGTGACAAGGACCTACCCTAACGGCGCTCCTTTTTCTACCTTTTGTGATGTAGCCGTAACTGATCTCAGCTATGAGCCAGTGGCAGATGCGGGCCCCGATGATGATCTTAATTGTGTAGATTTTACTTTGGAGTTGGATGGAACAGGGTCGGAGGCTGGTTCTGAAATTACATATTTATGGACGACTTCTGTTGGCAATATTTTGAATGGAGAAATGACGACGACTCCCGAAGTTGATGCTGTAGGCATTTATGAGCTATTGGTATTGGATACGGTAACGGGGTGTTTTGGAATCGATTCGATTGAGATTGGAATTGACGTCAATATTCCTGATGCAGATGCTGGCCCAGATCAACAAATCACTTGCACTGCCAACAACGTGCTATTGGATGGTTCGACGAGCTTTCCCGGAATGGAATTTCTTTGGACAACAGATGGAGGAAATATTTGCTCGAACCCCAACCAAGAAGACATCAGTGCTTGTGCAGGAGGCATCTATTTCTTTACAGTTACCAATCCGGTCAACGGCTGTGCAACAACTGATACAGTAATGGTCACAACCAGTCTTGATTTTCCAGAAGTGGATGTTGGTGATAATTTATTCTATACTTGTGCGGATACCATTTTTACTATTCCTTCGGTGATCGAACAACCAGGTTCAGGGTCTCTTTCCTTTAGCTGGTCTACCACAAATGGTTGTTTCACCAGCGCACTTGATATTTTACAACCTACGGTAAATTGCCCAGGAATCTATTCTTTGACAGTGACGGATTTAGTGAATACCTGTACATCTATGGCAACTTTGGAGGTAATTGAAGCAACTACGCCTCCTGTGGCCAATGCAGGTATTACCCAAGAGATCAATTGCCAGAACCTTCAGCTCCAGTTAGACGGTAGCGGCTCTACTCCAGCGGGTCAGCTTGATTTTGAATGGAGCACAATCAATGGAAACATTCTATTAGGAGATATGACAGCGATGCCGACCATCGATTCGGCGGGGGATTATCAATTAATCGTTACGGATCAGTTTACTCAATGCAAAGACACTTCTATAGTAAATATTACGCTTGACGCGGACATACCCGCTGCGGATGCTGGGCCCGATACTACGCTCACATGTGCTCGGATTGAATTGAATTTGGATGGGACTGACTCAGAAACTGGTCTCGATATTTTATATGAATGGACAGGGCCGGGTGTAATAGGAGCTGCTAATACGCAATTTCCCCTAATCAATTTGCCCGGACTTTATATATTGGAAGTGACCGATACCAGCAATATGTGTGTTGTGACCGACACAGTTATGGTAGGTTTGGACACCATTTCACCCATCGCTCATATTACTGCTTCTCAAGATTTAGTCATTACCTGCGCAGTGCAAGAACTGGTGCTTAGTGGCAATACATCAACACCGACTGATAGTGTGGGATATTTTTGGTCTACAACCAATGGGCACATCGTTTTTGGAATAAATTCACCCGCTGTGACAATTGATAGTGGTGGTGTTTATACGCTCACAGTAACGCATGACCGGACGGGCTGTACAGATCAAGAAAACATTCTTGTGAATGAGGACTTTGCTGCTCCATTTGTGCAAGTCCTGCCAGCGGATACACTGACTTGTGATTCGTTGACGATTCAGTTGGAAGTACTTGCACCTACCAATCAACCTATTTATGAATTTGCTTGGAGCGGCCCGAACCCTATCCTTAATAGCAATACACGAAAGCCGACTGTAAGTCAGCAAGGGGTTTATTTCGTGACGATCACGAATACCGAAAATGGATGTACCGGTGAAAACAGTGTCATCGTTTCTCGGGACGTCAGTCCACCTATTGCTGTGGCATCTTCTCTTGGGCAGTTGGATTGTGATAACATTAGGGCACAAGTTTCAGGCGAGGGCTCAACTGTAGATGCTGTTTCTTATCAATGGACAACAAATACAGGAGGCAATATTTTTAGCCCAAACTCAATAGTGACAGATGTGGATGCTGCGGGAAAATATTACCTCATAGTAAGGAAGCTAAGCAATGGCTGTACTTCTACTGATAGTACTGTTGTTGTGGCCAATGCCGTGCCCATTAGCGAAGTATTTCTCTCTTTCGATCAACCAGATTGCATAGATAATGAGGGGTATATTTTTATTGACAGTATTGTAGGAGGGACACCTCCTTATTTCTACTCATTAAATGACGATATTTTTGTCACCTATCCCCAGTTCAGTTATCTCGATTCTGGGCCGTATGATTTGTTGGTAGAAGATATAAATGGTTGCGATTGGGAAACGGAAGTTTCCATCTTGTTGCCAAATGAGGTCCTTGTTGAGTTGGGCGACGATATTTATATTAATCAGGGAGAAAGCGCTGATTTGGAGGCACAGGTAAGTATAGATTCGAGCGAAGTTGATTCTGTTATTTGGACGAACTTACAAGATTCTGTAGACTGTCCGATGTGTCTGGATCAGATTGTTTTTCCGCTGGAAACGACGACCTATTATATCCAAGTTTTTGATTCCACGGGTTGTTGGGCTATAGATGATATTACTGTGGTGGTAAATGAAGAGCATCCATTTTTTGTGCCTACGGGCTTCTCACCAAATGGTGATAATGTAAATGACCGGCTCATTTTTTATGCTGGAGAAGATGTGGAGGAAGTTGTTTCGTTTATGATTTTTGATAGGTGGGGCAATAAGGTTTTTCATCAGAAAAATTTTCCGCCAAATAATCCAAACTTTGGATGGGATGGCAATTTTCAGGGAAGGGCATTAAATCCTGCTGTTTTTGCATGGAAAGCGGTTGTAAAGTTTAGAGATGGGAAAGACAAAGAATATTACGGTGGTCTAAATCTGGTGCGGTAGGTCTTTAAATGCTGCCCTTTTCTTCTTCATAACGTTGGATATATCCATCCACCAATTCGCCCAAAATATCTTTAAGGTAAGCCTTTTCAATACGGGCAATTTTTTTGAGCTTGACAATTTTTGTTTTGTCAAAAGTCACAGTCAGCCGTTTGGTGCCATCCTTTCTATTTTGTTCTATTTCTCCTGATTCGACAGTCCGGCGGATCAACATGTCCAAGCCTGTCATTGGGCGGCGAACGGATGGGTTTTTATATTTTGTTTGGCCTGAAGATTTTTCATCTTCCTTTTTGGCCATTTTTTCTTCAAAGCTTTCCTGAAGAGCTTCTTCGAGAAGAGAGTCGAGGTCAGTTGTAAAATTTTTACGTGAAGATGAAGATTTCCGATTGGGTGTGGCTCCGCTGCTCTTTTCCTCAGAAGGAGTTCTCAGAAATGCAGTTCCTTTTCCGCTGACGTCTTTTCCGTCAGTTGAAAAAAGGCTTTCTAGGCCATCGGTAAATTTCTTCTTACTCAAATTTATCTGGGTTAGTTAAAGGTTGAAATCAAACAGGAACTTCTACTCTCTCCAAAATTTCTTTGCAAAGGTTCATGTAATCCGCTGCTCCGATGCTATTCCGGTTGTAGCTGAAAATGTCCTTCCGTTGGGCAGGTGCTTCTGCCAGCGCTACATTATCGCGGATCATCGTTTCAAATACTTTTTCGCCAAAATATTTCTTGATGGTTTCTACAACATCCCTGTTCAAAATTTTCCGGCCGTCGTACATAGTAGCAATAACGCCTCCAATATCAAGTTGCTTGTTGAGGCGAAACCTCACTTTATCAATCACCTGCTTTATTTTTGCCAAGCCCTGCAATGCAAGGAATTGAGTTTGGAGCGGGATGTAAACATAACGGCTGGCTGCAAGGGCATTCAGGGTGAGCAAGCCAAGTGATGGTGGGCAGTCTATAATGATGAAATCGTATTCTTCTTTTACAGGTTCAAAAAGTTCACGCAAGATATATTCCCTGCCTGCCTCATTTATCAGTTCCATTTCCGCACCAGAGAGATCGAGCGTTGACATAATGATGTCCAGTCCTTCTTTCACAGTATATGGCTCCAGTTCTGATTCCCCCCTCAATGCTTCATATATAGTATTGGGTTGGCGTGGCACTCCCAGTGAAAGGGAAAGATTCGCCTGTGGGTCGAGGTCGATCAGCAAGACTTTTTTTCCGAGTTCAGCCATGCCCGCCCCGATATTGATTACGCTGGTTGTTTTACCAACTCCTCCTTTGTGGTTTAAAAGTGAGATTACTATTCCCATATGTTCGTTAACCTTAATTTGTACCTTCTAAAATGAATGAGTTCGGCAAATTTAGATAATTTAATCGGTCTTTTGGATTTGAGTTTTCCACATGATGATTGAGCGAATTGAGCCATTCTTCATTTATTGGCCATTTCAGTACAGGGCGATCAAAAATTGACTTAAACCATTCGACCTAATAGCCGTTAGGTATTTGTAGTTTTGCCAAAATAAAATGACCACCTCCTAGTGGTATATTCTTTAAAATAAGCAAATAAATGATGATTTCAAAAAAGATGGAAGCTGCACTCAATGAACAAATTGTGCTGGAAGGGTACGCTTCATTTCTCTACCTTTCTATGGCAGTTTGGTGCGACAATAAAGGATTGAGCGGTTGCAACCAATTTCTTATTAGACAGTCCGATGAAGAGCGTATGCACATGATGAAGATATTTGAATACTTGGCAGATGTGGACGGTTTTGCGTTGACCCCCGGCATCAAAGAACCACCTCGCCAGTTTGAATCGGTCCAGGAAATATTCAAAACGGTGTACGCACACGAACAGAAAGTTACCAAAAGCATCAATACACTTATTGAACTTGCAACCAAGGAAAACGACTATTCTACCCAGACATTCTTACAATGGTATGTAAACGAGCAACGGGAAGAAGAAGCGCTCATGCGAAATGTGTTGGATCGGATCGGGCTTATCGGAAATGGCCCGCAAAGCCTTTATTTCATTGATAAGGAAATGGAAGCTATTAATAAGGCCGCAGAAGCAGCCGATGCAGCTGCCGAGTGATAAATGGTGGTTTATGGTTGATAAATTATAAACCACCATCCACAAATTCTCCTCCATGACTTCCGTCTGGGACTTTTTCAAAGATCTTTTCAAACAAGCTGATGAAAGCTCAGCCTCAAACCCATTGATTCACGAAGCGATCGAGCGATCGGGGGAGGAAATGGAAGTTTATCAAAACTGGAAAGAATCGTTGGAGTGTCGACGCTTTGTCGATTGGCTCAATGACCAATATGCGATATGGGAAGCATTGCCCCACGACATTGATGCTGCAATTGATTTTTTAAATACACCCTCCTCCAAAGGGTTTGCAGTGCATTTCCACAAAACGGAACGTCCTTATAGTGAAGTTGATCACCTTTTCGATTTCTTAAAGGAAAAAGTGCTAAACCTTAATTACAAGGCACAAATGTCTGACACTAGAACATGGTCGGATAAAAAAGCAGTAGTGAGAGTGGATCGCCACTATTTGAAGCCACGTACATTTATTACATCCAATTCAAAGATCGATCAACAATTTGGCAATATTATGATCGAGCTCCAATTCAGGGATAACCAACCTTATGATCTGAAATTCAGAGCCACGAATTACCACGACCGCTTGTATGAAAAAGCCAACGATTTCAAAGACTTAATGCTTTTAGTGTTGCAATGACTACTCTTTGCATGTCGCTGGTTAAGGATTGGTAAATGACTTCGATCATTTTCTATCTTTGCGTTTTTGTTGGGAGGATTATTAGACAAGCACTTTAAATAAACTTCCACCTAGTCCCTTGCGATGCACGGGTTTCCAATCAAAACAAAATAATGTATCCAGATCTTTCCTATCTTTTTCATGACCTTTTTGGCACCGAGCCTGATAATTGGACTTCCATATTTAAGACTTTCGGCGTCATGCTAATGTTTGCCTTTTTGACTGCAGCTTGGTTTTTTCAAATGGAACTCAAGCGCAAAGCCGGATTGGGTATTTACCAAGCTACTAAGGCTAAGGTCGTCATTGGTGAACCGGCCAAAATAGGGGAATTGATTTCCAATGCCATTTTTGGATTCATTGTAGGATTCAAAGGATTTTATATATATCAGCATTTTGCAGAATTCCAGCAGGACCCAGCTGCGGTTTTACTTTCGTCAAAAGGAAATTTATTAGGTGGAATTTTACTGGCAATCATATTCGCAGGCATTTTGTATTGGGACAAAAAAAGGAAAGCATTGCCCCAGCCAAAAGTTGAAGTGACTGAACTTTACCCACATGACCGAATAGCCGACCTCACTATGATGGCCGCAATCGGGGGTATATTGGGGGCGAAAATATTTGCTATACTGGAAGAGCCTACAGGGTTTATGTCCGATCCGATTGGTACTTTCTTCTCAGGAAGTGGACTGGCGATTTATGGTGGGTTGATCGGAGGTTATCTGGCAGTTACGTGGTACATGCGAAAGCACAATATTCCTTTCTGGCATACTGCAGATGCGGTAGCGCCAGCCCTTATTTTTGCCTACGGCGTAGGGCGGATAGGTTGCCAATTGGCAGGTGATGGAGATTGGGGGATTGTAGCTGCGGCACAGCCCGATTGGTGGTTTTTGCCAGACTGGATATGGTCTTATGATTTTCCCAACAACGTGAACAATGCCAACACCGCCGATGGATTCAGTGCGATGGCTGGCGGGCTAGTAGGAGAGTGCGACGCAGAAGTGTTCAATAGCTCAAGAGTATATCCGATAGAAGATCGATGTGCAGAGGCCTGTGGCATTCGTTATTGCCATGCTATTGTTGACAAAGTTTATCCAACACCGCTATACGAAGTCGTCATGTCGTTTATGATTGGTGGTTATTTGTGGGCTATCCGCAAAAAGAACTTGATCCCAGGCATGATATTTTTCATCTACTTGATGCTGAATGGCGTGGAGCGGTTTTTCATAGAGAAGATCAGGGTAAATGTAAAATATGACTTCTTGCCGTTTGAACCCACACAGGCGGAATTGATTGCGGTGGTGATTTTCCTTATCGGGGTTGGCGGTATTTTTTGGCTGAAAAAGAAAAAGTCAGAGCAGGAGCAGTAAAATCTGCTCCCACTCCTTCCAATCTTTTATCCATTCATAGCTTATCAATGGATGTGCCATAGCAGCAAGTTGTTGCTTGTCAGAGAGTTGTAAATGATATTGTCGGAATAGATGTATAAACTCCGTGCGATGTTGGACAACCCATGTCCGTTTCTGAACATTCGTTTGTTAGGTATCGTAAGATGATATTCTCAAGCAACTTCTATGATAAAAGTTGTTGTTATTTGCCTGCGGAAAAAATATAATGAACCCATGAGATTCCTACTGCTGATAATTGTTGGCCTTTTCATTTTTCCGAGTGATGCCACTGCTCAAAAAAGAAAACGGAAGGAGCAAACTCAACCCATGCAACCGCTCCCGTTTACTGCTCCTTCTGATCTTCATTTGGAACGCTCAAAAGTATTTGATCGAAGTTTTACTGGTTTTGCTCTGTTCGATCCTGAAGAGCAAAAAATGATTTATGAATACAATTCGGACAAGTATTTTACTCCAGCATCCAATACCAAAATCCTCACGTTTTACGCAAGCTTGCAATTGCTCGGAGACTCGATCCCCGCATTAAAATATAAAAAGCAAGGTGATCTTATGGTCGTTTGGGGCACGGGCGATCCTTCGTTTCTCAATCCCCACCTGACGCAGAATGAAAAAGTGTACGATTTTTTGAAGAGCAGACCTGAGGCACTCCTATTTTGTCCTGCCAATTTCAAGGATGCACGATATGGAGAGGGGTGGATGTGGAGCGATTATCCTTATTCCTATCAACCAGAGAAGTCTTCATTTCCAGTTTATGGGAATGTTGCTCATTTTATACAAAACGATACAACAGAAGGCTTGGTAGTGGCGCCAGCATTTTTAAAAGACCACTTGTTTCACGACCCATCCTTACAAGAGACAGACTATATTGGGCGGGCGGAATTTGATAATCAGTTTTATTATAACAATTATGCTGCTGGCGGTGCTAATTTCGATTGGCATGCGCCTTTCCGGGTCACACCTACTTTCGTGTCTCAATTATTGGCAGATACGCTGCATCGATCAGTGCATGTATTGGATGAAAAAATAATGCCCCCTGCCGATGCGGGTGTTTTGTACAGCATTAAATCAGATAGCGTGTACCAGTTGATGATGCAGGAGAGCGATAATTTTATTGCCGAGCAATTATTGTTGCTCTGTTCGGGGCAACGGTATGGGAATTTGAATACGGAACAGGTTATAGATTATGTTCGGGACACCTTGCTTTCAGGTTTGCCCGATGAACCCAAATGGGCAGATGGCTCTGGATTATCTAGGTATAACTTGATAACACCACGAAGCTTAGTCGGGGTACTGGATAAGATTTATCAAGAAGTGCCGAGACAGCGATTGCTAAATATTTTTCCCGCAGGGGGTGTCTCAGGGACCATTGAAAAATACTATCGAAATGGAAAAAGCCCGTATGTTTTTGCTAAAACTGGCACGTTGCGCAACAACCACTGTCTCAGCGGTTACCTGCTCACCAGTAGGGGCAAGCTGCTGATTTTTAGTTTTATGCATAACAATTATACGATCAGCACAAATACTATAAAAAGAGAAATGGAAAGAGTGCTAAGGCAGGTGTATATGGAAAATTGATTTGCTTCATCCCCAGCGGCGAAACGCTTGTCTCCATTCGGACAAACTCGCGACTTCTTCCCCCCTACAGCACAAAAGTGTGTAAGCCTTACTGCCATTCCTTGAGATAATTTCAATTGAGAGCGATTCAATTTCTACTTTCGTTGCTCTATTTTTTTATCCGAAATATCTGCATGTTAAAAGCATTCATAAAGGCCAGCCTATTTCTTATTCCACAATCAATTCTTGCTCAAGGGTTCACACCCATGGACATCCCATTTATGGAATTTGGAGAGCCAGATGTACGATCTCTCGCAGGTGGCCTCAATTCTCCTCAGTTTTCAAAAGTTGACCTAAATAATGATGGCATTGAAGACCTTTACATCTTCGATCGAGCCAACAATGTCCATTTACCGTTTTTGATTTCTGAAGAGAATGGAGCTTTGGTTTACACCTATGATTATGATTACGTCCAAAATTTTCCAAAATGTAAAAACTGGGTAGCCTTGCGTGACTACAATGGTGATGACATAGCAGATTTGTTTACCTATGAAGCTGCATCACAAGTTTACCGAGGAAGGTATGAGAACGGAAAAATAGCTTTTGACCTGGTGACTATGAACCATGGCGATTACCTTAATAAATTATCATATTATAAAACCCCTGATTCGCTCGATTTCATTTCCCTTTTTCCGGACGATTATCCTACTATTGAAGATGTTGATGGTGATGGCGATCTTGATATTTTAGCCTTTGGAGGGAAACCTTCTGTCAGTTATTTTCAAAATATGGCCATTGAATATGGCTATCCGCTTGATTCCCTGACTTATATTTTAGCAGACGATTGCTGGGGACGATTTGCAAGAGATGTCAACAATGAGGTATTGATCAGTCCAAATATTAATGAATGCGCCAGTGGTTTTTCCGATGCGATAGACGAGCGGATGCACCTGACTCTGACCTTGATGGTATATGATGAAGATGATGACGGAGACATGGATGCGATGGTAGGCTCGGCCACCAGTGTGGATTTTACCAAGCTGATAAACAATGGACCTGCTGGCACAGCTTTCATGACGGAAGTTTATCCTACCTATCCAGATTATGATATACCGGTAAATATCAATGCCTATCCAACAGCATTCTATTTAGATGTAGATAATGATGGTATTTCAGAGTTCATTGCCTCTCCCAATCAAGTTGAAAATGGAGAGGATCAAGAATCTGTATGGCTTTATGAAAATGTGGGAACAGGCAATGAAACTATTTGGGAGCAACAGCAAACAGATTGGTTGGTAGATGGTATGATTGATTTGGGGTCTAATTCAGCGCCAGCATTTGTTGATTACAATGCGGATGGTCTGATGGACTTAGTGGTCGGAACAGGGGGGCTTTGGCTATGGACAAATAAAGGCAGCCTTGCGCTTTATGAAAATACGGGGACTGCCACTGAGCCATCCTTTACGCTGATAGATGACGATTGGTTGGAGTTTAGTGAATTTAATGACATGTACACCAACTTTACTCCAACCTTTGGAGATTTGGACAATGATGGTGATTTGGACTTGTTGGCGGGCAGTGACAGTGGCGAATTGATTTATGTAGAAAACGAAGCTGGTGCTGGAAACCCTGTGCAGTTTAATGATATTGTATTTGGCTGGAATGATCTTTTGGTAGGTAGAAAAACGGTTCCTCAGATTGCTGATTTGAACCGTGACGGTCTGATGGACTTGCTCATCGGAGAGCGTGCAGGCAACATAAACTTTATTCCAAATATTGGAACTGTAGGAAACCCCCAATTTTCAGCTATTCACGAGTTGCCGCCTAACAATGAATTTTTTGGAGAAATAAACACTTCTGGTACAGCAGTGTTAGGTAATGCAACTCCATGCTTATTAGACAGGGGTACTCATTTTTTGTTAATTGTAGGCTCGGGTTCAGTTGGTTTAAAATTTTATGAATTTACTGAAAATGATCTCGATGGGATTATTAATTCCAGCAATGATGACTGGGGTAAGCTAAGAATGGGTGACAATCTTTATCCTGCCCTTTTCGATTTAAATGGGGATGATTTTTTAGAATTGATGCTGGGTAGCAGAAGAGGAGGATTGACAGTGTTTGGTAGCAACCTGGGCGTGAATCCTTTACTTGAAGAATTCAATTTTGTCAATTTGACGGTCTTCCCGAACCCCGTTGTTCAAATCTTGGAAGTAAACACAGATCTACTCCCATCCTCAAAAAACCTATCGTATTCGATTTATAATAATTTAGGACAATTGGTCAAAACCGCAACAGAACCTACTATTCCAGTAAATGATCTTCCAAATGGAGTTTATTTTTTGGAAGCAAAGGATGCCAATTATAAAACCGCAACTAAGTTTATAAAAATGGTTGAGTAGTTTTTTACCGATCCATTTTTATTGACCAACAATAAACATTAATTAAAAAATAATATGAAAAAACAGTTACTTACGCTTACGCTATTATTATTGGGCGTTATTTTTCTTCAGGCCCAAGTTATTTTTGAAGAATATTTTGAAGCTGATGATCTGCCTTCAGGCTGGACTATTGAAACCAATGCCAGTGACGGCGGATGGAATGTAGGGACTACGGGCTCATTGTCCAGTCAATCCTTTAATGTTCCTGACAATGGCTCGGGCAATGTTATTGGAACCAATGACGATGATTGTAATTGCGACAAAAGTGCTGACTATTTGATCACACCGGCAATAGATTTGTCAGGCCAAACTTCAGTGGTATTGAAAGTCGATATATATTTTACAGGAAACACTTATCAGGGATCGACAGAAACTGCTCAGATAGCTGTCTCAACTGATAGTGTTAATTGGTTTCCAGTTAAAATAATATCGGGAGAGACCGAATGGCATAGTTTGAATGTCAATCTCACCAACTATGCAGGCGAAGAAAAAGTGTATATCTCATTTAGGTATAATGATGATGGAGGCTGGCTTTATGGGTTTGCCCTTGACAATGTAGTAGTAGATGTTCCTCCAGTACTCGATGCTTCTTTTAACAAAGTAGTTGGCCGTCGGTTTGGTGAAGTTGGAGGTTCAATCCCAATCAGAGGCGAAATAAGTAACAAGGGAATTACTGAAATTACCAGCATGGAGGTTTCATACAGCATCAATGGCGGAAGCCCAACTGTTGAAGTGCTGGACAATTTAGCGATCCCAGCGCTCGATAAAGCTGATTTTGAATTGACTAATCCTTGGATGCCTACTGCAACAGGAATTGTAGATGTGGAAGTTGCAATTACAGCCATCAATGGTGTACCCGACGAAGATCAAAACAATAATAGCCAATCCTTTGAAACAGAAATTTATGAAAAGGTTATTGCTCCAAACCATATTGATGAATATTTAGAGGTCGAGCCTATTTTCAATGTGGTAGCTACTGCTTCCAATCAACTGGACAGACCAACCGATTTGGATTTTTTCCCAATTCTTGCTAGAGATGAAGTGTGGGTCATTAACCAGCGTACTGAAAATGCAGGTGGAAGTACGCTCACTATTAATGGTGCCAGCGAGCCAAATCCTGATTTCCTTCACAGGGTAGATGGGAACTCTTGGCATTTTATGTCTTTGCCAACTGGTATCGCCTTTGATCCAGAAAGTTTCTTCTTTGCAAATTCTCCAGGAGTACAGGACGCCAACCACAGTGGAGGCACTTTTACTGGACCATCTCTCTGGACCAGTGATCCTGATATTTATGCAATGCCTTCTGGCGGTAATGGTAGCCACATGGATATGTTGCACGGCAGCCCTTTCAGTATGGGAATTGCACACGAAGTAGATAATGTATATTGGGTAAATGACGATTGGAACAAAGAGCTTGTTAGGTATGATTTTCAGGAAGACCACGGCCCTGGAAATGACTATCATGGCGATGCAATTGTACGGAGATATCGCAACTTGGGGCTCGATGCAGATGGAGATGTGCCAAGCCATATGGTGCTTGATAAAACAACTG
>CALNYY010000066.1:0-4750 GCA_942490835.1 uncultured Saprospiraceae bacterium | reverse complement strand
AAAATCAATGGACGCTGGTAATGATCTCCAACCATGCCGATATAGCCTCTAAGTGCGACAAGGTTGTGCTTATGAAAAACGGTGAGATAATAGAAAATGAAAATTTCAAAAATCTCAAAATCAAAGACATGTTTTACCAGGCAAACATTGCTTAGATCATGCTAAATATTTCAGAAAATAGTATTTCAGGAAAAGTCAACACCAAGCAGTATAAAACATTTGGTAAAGTTGAAAGCAGTAGTCATCCAAGATCATTTGCAAAAGTATTGATAGGTCTACTTGATATTTGCGATCATGGTCATGTTTGTACCCTGGACGCAGAACATCAATGCCCGGGGATATGTGACTTCATTGAGACCAGATCAACGTCCACAGGATGTGCACTCTATTATCGCCGGTAGAATTGAAAAATGGTTTGTTGCGGAAGGTGATCATGTGGACGCCGGAGATACAATACTTTTCATTTCGGAGGTCAAGGATGCCTATCTTGACCCAAACCTACTGGCAAGGACAGATCAGCAGATCAAGGCCAAGGAGATGACACAAAACTCTTACGATGAAAAAGTGAAGGCGTTGCAAAGCCAAATTGACGCACTTACTGAAATGCAAAAATTGAAAATGGAGCAGGGCAGGAATAAGCTGATCCAATCACAACTAAAAGTGATAGCTGACAGTATTGAGTTTGAGGCCGCTAAGACGAATTATAGCATTGCGGAGCGACAGCTGCTTAGGATGGAACAGCTTTATAAAGAAGGCTTGAAATCGTTAACAGATCTGGAGAAGCGCACCCTAAAGCTGCAGGAAACCCAGGCCAAATTGATAGGATATGAAAGCAAATTGCTTAGCAGCAGGAACGAACTTATTAATGCGAGTATTGAGCTTTCGGCTATAAAAAATGACTATATGGATAAATTGGCGAAAGCGAGGTCAGAGCGCTTCACCGCATTATCAAGTTCTTACAGTGCCAATGCAGAAATCACCAAGCTTCAAAACCAGTATATGAACTATTCAACACGTATTGGCATGTACTATATATTAGCTCCTCAAGATGGGTTTATTACGCAAGCAATTCAAACCGGCATTGGTGAGACCATTAAGGAAGGTGCACCCATTGTTAGTATTATGCCGTCTGACTATGATCTTGCGGTTGAAATGTACGTAAAGCCGATGGATCTGCCTCTTTTAGAAAAAGGTCAGGAAGTCAGGTTTATGTTTTACGGATGGCCTGCCATCATCTTTTCAGGATGGCCTAATGTATCATATGGTAGTTTTGGTGGCAAAATTGTAGCCATCGATAATTTTACCAGCAAAGATTCCAAATACAGGATCTTAGTTGCTCCTGATTCAACAAACGAAAAGTGGCCTGAGGCGATCAGGTTAGGCTCTGGCGCCAATGGTTTTGCATTGTTAAAGGACGTTCCCATTTGGTATGAGCTATGGAGGCAACTGAATGGATTTCCTCCGGACTACTATAAAACCGATGCGTCGCTAACTAAAAATAGTGAAAAATGAAGTCGATAATCTTGATATTCATTTCTTTAATTGTATTTCCATTTGAGATAAGGGCTCAGGTACAGCAAGATTCTGCCGTGGTCAATTTCAATTCTTTTATGGAGTTGGTGAAGGCCAATCATCCAATGAGCAAGCAAGCCGATCTGCTGTTAGAAACCGGAGATGCAACTCTTAGAAAGGCCAAAGGCAGCTTTGATCCCATTTTGAAATCGACTTATGATAGTAAGCAGTTTGATGACAAAAACTATTATCAATTAAATTCCAATTCGCTTACAGTTCCAACTGGCTTGGGGATTGCAGTCAAGGCAGGTTACGACAACAATCAAGGTGTTTTTGTCAACCCGGAAAATCAATTGCCGCAAAATGGCCTGGCGTATGCCGGAATAGCTGTTCCCTTAGGAAATGGATTGTTTTTCGATGAAAGAAGACAAGCCGTTAGACAGGCCGAAGTATTTAACAGGGCAACTCAACTCGAAAGACAGTTGATGCTCAACCAACTGATCTTTGAAGCCTCCAAAGCATATTGGGACTGGTATAGTGCATGGAATACTTACGCAATTCTTGACGAATCGGTGGAATTGGCCGAATTTCGTTTTGGAGGGGTGAGGGAGAGTTTTTATCAGGGTGATGTCCCTGCAATAGATACGCTGGAAGCATTTGTATTGGTGCAGAATAGACAGGTAGCTCGAAATGATGGCTTCATAAAAATGCAAAAAGCACTACTGGAGGCTAGCAACTACTTATGGTCAGAAAATATGGAACCACTCGTTCTGAGAGAAGCATCAAGACCAGTTGAAAATGAATCGTTGGCATTACCAATCCAGTTGACAATGAATTAATTGCAAGCACGATATTAAATATTGACCAATCTCATCCTAAGATGCTGCTGTATTTTAATAAATTGGAAAAACTTAATTATGAACGAAGAATTAAAGCTGAGAAAGTAAAACCGAAACTTAACTTCAATTACAACCTGCTAAACGAACCCATTGGAGGTAATCCTGCTGAAAATATAAGCACTAATAATTATAAATGGGGCTTTGAGTTCAGTATGCCTATACTGCTGAGAAAAGGACGTGGCGATCTCCAAATCACTAAAATCAAAATCAATCAGACTGACCTGGATAGGCAAAGAGAGAATGCTGTCTATTCAAAATAAAATAAAAGCTTTCCAGGTAGAAATTGACAATTTATTTGAGCAGATATCGCTTTTCAGACAAGCAATAGAAAATTACAAAGGCCTGGTGTATGGAGAGCAAAGAAAATTTGAGGAAGGCGAGAGCTCACTTTTTCTGGTGAATAGCAGAGAAAATAAGCTGATCGATGCCGAAGTTAAACTAGTGGAGCTGCTAGGAAAGTATCAAAAAGCGCATGCGGGTTTAATTATGGCAGTGGGTGGAATAGAAGAATTATCCTGATAGTACGTCAGAAAATTAGGGCTTCCAGCCTTAAGTTCCAAAATACTTCAATTATACGGCTAAATTTGCGGCACAATATGAAAACAAAAAACAAGACAATCGGACCAGACAAAACTTTAAATCTAGTTCAAAAGAACTGGGCAAACCTTATGAAGATCTTGAATTTCTGCTCAGCGCTTTTTACGAAGTGTTGACCGAAAACGGGGAGGCGGAAGTCGCCAACCAAATCCCGTGGATCAACAAAACAAAACCGTTTGATCACGAATACTTTACGGAAAGACACATTCAGCTTTACTCCCTAATTTTTCAGTTAATGAACATGGTGGAAATCAACGGTGCCGTGCAAACCAGGCGAAAGAGTGAAGATCAGGGGGATGGAAGCGGAATAAATGGCCTGTGGGCTGCGAACCTCAAAAACCTGGTAAAGGAGGGGCTTACTGGCGAGCAGATTGCCAAGGTTTTGCCTGAGATCCGTGTTGAGCCCGTTTTAACAGCCCACCCGACAGAGGCGAAACGGGAAACCATCCTGGAGCATCACAGGGAATTGTACCTGCTTTTGGTGCAGCGTGAAAACCAGATGTATACAAAAAAGGAGCAGGAAGAAATTCGCAATGAAATCAAGCTGTGTCTGTATCGCATTTGGAAAACAGGTGAGATCTTCATCGAAAAACCTGATGTTCCTTCTGAGCTTCGATATATTCTCCACTACCTAACCAATGTATTCCCTGAAGTGCTACCAGTTGTCGACAAGCGATTTATGCAAGCCTGGAAAGACGTTGGCCTGGACGAACGATTGGTCGAGAAAGCATCCTCTCTTCCTAAACTATCTTTTGGAAATTGGGTAGGAGGCGACCGTGATGGCCATCCATTTGTTACCGATAAAGTCACACAGCAGACCCTGGAGATGCTGCGGCTTCATGCGCTGATTGTGATCAACAGAAATCTAAACAAGCTCGTGAAGCAATTGAGTTTTGCCTGCTCTTACAAGGAATGCCATTGGAAACTCCGAGAGCGAATCGATCAGATGCATGACGAATTGGAATTGGTTGGGGAGGCCGCAATGAGCCGAAATCAGGGAGAGGTTTTCCGGCAGTTTTTAAACTTCGTTATAGCCAAACTCCCCATCGACACGGAGCGGGGACACGCCACCTCCTGAAGGATCACGTGGGATGTTACCGATTTGCCAGTGACTTACTAAAGGACTTGGAGTTGCTACAGGAATCCCTCTTGGAATTCGGCGCCAAATCCATTGCCTTCAAAGACGTGAACGAGGCCATTCGCCTGGTGGAGACCTTCGGATTTCACCTGGCACATCTGGATATTCGGCAAAACAGCCAATTTCATGAAAAGGCGATCGCCCAGCTGATGGAAGCCGCTTCAGTAGAATGTGCCGACTATTCAGACTGGGATGAAAAGAAGAAATTGAAGCTCATCAACGAGGAACTAAAGTCCATCCGACCATTCTCGCATCCTAGTATGCAGCTTGGTGAAAATGCTGAAGCCGTACTGAGCAGCTATAAAGCACTGGCAAGCCACATTGGAATGTTCGGTTCGCAAGGACTGGGTTCACTGATCGTTAGCATGACAAGAGAGTTGTCTGATCTGCTAACTGTTTATCTGCTTGCAAGGGAAGCTGGACTTATCCAGAAAACCCAGCAGGGACTTGTATGCATTTTACCTGTTGTGCCTTTATTCGAAACGATTGATGACCTGGAGCGATCTCCGGAAATCCTGGACCAATTCCTTAGTCATCCTTTTACCATGCGAAGCTTAGAAAACCTTAGCCGAATACATCCTCAGAAGCAGATGGTTCAGCAGGT
>CALNYY010000065.1:0-92835 GCA_942490835.1 uncultured Saprospiraceae bacterium | reverse complement strand
TTTTTCTTTACCCGAAAAACCTCATCAACAGGCCGCCCAAGACATTCAGCAATATGCAGTCTGATTTCGTGTGAAACTGAAGTGCCCTTAATCACCTGGCGGATAGCCGTATCTGATTTGTCCAGATCCCGTGCAATCCCGGCAGGCGTTATGTCATTCTGTTTCAGCGCCGCTACGATTTCTTTCGGCGTCATTGGTGTCATAAATCCTCCTTCTGGTGTGGTTTGTGATGGTTTAAAAAGTTTTTTTAAAAAGTTTTATTTAGCTATGTGTAATGTGAAATATTTCACATTATATGTCAACAAAAAAGTGAATATATTCACATGAAATCACAAGAACGTTTAAAAATTGCGCGTAAATTGCTTGGATTAACTCAAGAGAAATTCGGAGAACCCTTAGATATCAACCGTTATGGTGTTTTGGGGTTAGAATCTGGAAAAGTGAAAATTTCCACAGTACATGCTAAAGCTTTTGAGTACATTTATAAAATAAGCTCTGATTGGTTGCTAAATGGTACTGGTGAAATGTTTATTGAGGAAAGATTAGCTAAAGAGGCTACCAATGGTTTTGGTGGTGTGAGTGAAGAGACTTCCCACGCTGAGTTGATAAAATATTTTACCAACAAAACAAAAGCAAAGGTTATGAATTGGAATCTTATAAAACTGGAAAAAGGTGATTTTGCTGGTTTCAATGAAGTTGATGAAATCATCAAACTTAAGTTAAAGCTCAAGGGCATTGAAGCGGCAACTGAAGCAACAGGTTTACAAGGTCTTCCAACTGATGAAGAAAGATCAACAAAACAACAAGGTCGGGGGGCGGGGAAGCAGAGGGAGGTAAAGAAGGCATAAAGCTGAGAACTGAAGCTCAGGTAATAGATTTTTACAGGAAGAAGCCACTAATAGAAAAAACAAACAGCCGAAGACATCTATAACATATATAGAGTCACCTCGGATTATCGCATTTCAGACATCCTTCACGTTCCGTTCAATAAAGTCCCGGAATTCGATCCCAAAAATCTTAAATCACTTCACGTAACCGATCTGGTAATAAACAAGGCAATGATAGCCGAGTGTATTACCAATATGTATCACACTCTGAAAACAGGTGAATTCACGTCCTGCTCAGTATATCTGCGTCTGCCCGGTATACAGGAACCACTGTTACGCCATCTTCAGTTCCAGCCCGCCGGTCGTGACCTGATCATGCTTGTATTTCCGGAAATAATAAAAACAGAAACGCAACGACAGCTGACACTTAATTTTTTCAGCATCAATGTCCAGGGTCTCATCACCGGTGTAATGCAGGACAACCAAAATCATCTGATCGGCCTCCCGGCATCAGACCTCTTTCCGATCCCGGAAGAGTCCGACAGCGCAAAACTCATCATGGCAGAAGCCATACTTTTCGGAAAAGGTTATTCCTGGAACAGTGAGCCTACCCCCATTTTTAAACCACGAAGCGGGGTTTTTAAGGTGGAAACCACGTCCACTTGGTTCGTGATTTAGGCGACCTTCGAGACGCCCGTTTTACTCTTACCTTAAATATTTATATTCCAAATACCACTTGTTATTTCATAACACCATGGTATCATTCCATTACCAGTCCGGAGGATAAGGCAATGCTGGGAAGCAACCTGAGCGCCGTGGCTGGTGACGGAAACATGGAGGGCGGTAGACAGTTTAATGCCTGCTGCCCTTTCTGTCATGTTTTTGTCTTTAAAGCGTTAAATCCCCGCGCCTTAGCGCGGAATGTATACCCCGTAGGGCCGCCGGAGGCATAAGCTACATTACCTTAGCCTCTGCGTTTTTGATCGTTCCATTCTTGAATACCGCAGCCGGGGTCTGCTTGTCCAGCTTAGAATGCTTCCGTTCACAATTATAATATCGAAAATAGGTATCTAATCCTCTGTAGAGCGAGTGTCCATCACTATAGGCCTTAGGATAGACGTCTTCATACTTGAGTGTCCACCAAAGACGTTCGACAAATACGTTATCTATAGCTCGTCCACGCCCATCCATGCTTAGGGCGATTTGTTTATCCAACAACACCTTGGTAAAGGCCTCTGAGGTAAATTGCGACCCCTGATCCGTATTGAAAATTTCTGGAGTACCCTGCTCCAATGCCCGTTCCAGAGCTTCAATGCAAAAGCCAGTGTCCAATGAATTCGACAGTTCCCATGAAAGAACGTAGCGGCTATACCAGTCGATTACAGCGATAAGGTCTAATATACATAAACCCTGCGGCTGTCGAAAAACAAATAAAAAAGCATAGCCCTAAAATCGTAACTGTGGCACATGTGCCTACCAATTCAGGCCTGGTGCAAGATGTAGAAAGTGTTGGTTCATTATGTAAACAACATGATATTTGGTATCTGGTGGATGCCTGTCAATCAGTTGGCCAAATGCCATTGGATGTTGAAAAAATAGGATGCGATTTTCTGAGTGCCACCACAAGGAAATGGCTCCGAGGCCCACGTGGCTGTGGTTTCTTATTCGTTTCTGACAAAGCTATTGAAACAGGATTAGAGCCTTATTATCCTGACCTTGGTGGTGCTAAATGGACAGCAACGAACGAATATGAACTGACGCCTGACGCTGCACGATTTTCGCCTTGGGAAAAGAATTATGCACTTTTGCTTGGAGGTAAAGCTGCTGTAGATTATGCACTTAATATCGGATTAGAAAATATTGAAGATCGTGTTGGTCAGCTGGCAGCTTATGCAAGACAACAAATCCAAACCGTTGATGGCTGGCGTGTTATGGATAAAGGCATAAAAAAGTGTGGGATTGTCACAGCCCACCACCCTGCTGCCAAGCCCAGCAAACTAAACAAGGCTATGCAAGCTGCCAATATCAATCTCGGTTTTGCGAGAACAGTAAATGCATTTATTGATTTTACAGAGAAAGGAGTTGATTGGGCCATGCGTGTATCCCCACATTATTATAATACAAAAGAAGAAATTGATAGAATGGTCGAAGTTTTGAGAAATAACTAAATTATTCAGGTTTTGAACAATGTAAAGCAAAGCCCCTGACTCACGATAAATCGTGTCAAAATGCCAACGAATCTGAGGATTCGTTGTACATCAGGCATCAATTTTTAGAATATCGCAATTTGAGATAAATAAATATAGCCAAAGATGACAGACATAAATCTTCCAGATAGCACAAGGGTGTGGATATACCAGTCAAGCAGGCCATTCACCGATGCTGAATTACCGCAAGTAAAAGAAATTGTAAATGGGTTTGCACAGCAGTGGGTGAGCCACAACAGACAACTCAGAGCACATGGCGATGTGCTGTATGGCCAGTTTTTGGTATTGATGGTGGATGAAAGTACAGCTGGGGCAAGTGGCTGTTCTATAGATTCCAGTGTTCATTTTATGCAAAAATTGGGACAGGATTATGGAGTCGACCTTTTTGACCGAATGACCTTTGCTTGGAAGGATGGCGAAAGCGTAAAAACGGCCAGCAGCCAAGAATTTGCGGATTTGTATAAAAACAATACAATTACTGACGACACCCTCGTTTTTGATAATTTGGTCAAGACAAAAGGTGAGTTGGAAGAAAAATGGCTCAAACCTCTCAACGAAAGCTGGCATAAGAGGTTTTTGTGATTGATACCCTGTGTGAAGGTTTTACGGAGTGTCGGTCGAGATAAAATTTGGACTGTTTCACCTCAAAACCATCATACCGTCATACCGATCAAATCATGATAAACAAAGTAAAAAAATGGCTGGGCATTGAAGGCGTAAAGCTGGAACTGCAACTGCCCGATCTTGCATTCGAAGAAGTGGGCGCGGTGAGTGGAAAGATTCGTTTTTATTCCAAGCATGAACAAACAGTACAATACATCAAATTAGTGATGATAGAAAAATACAGCCGAGGCAGAGGCAAGGAGCGATTGGTAGATGAATATGTTTTGGGAGAATTGGAATTGGATAAGACTTTAATTGTGCCTGCCGAAGGGATGATCGAAATCGGCTTTACCCTACCCTTTCAAAGGCTCGAATCTCCAGTAGATGAATTTGGAAGTAAGAATTTCCTGACAGGCGGTTTGGTAAAAGTGGCCAAAACACTCCGAAATGTAAAATCAGAATACAGAATAGAAGCAGAGGCGAAAGTGGATGGCACAGCGTTGAACCCGTTTGATAAAAAATCCATCAAACTCCATGAAACAAAGTAACTAATACTAATCCATCCGATCGAATGGATTAGTATTAGTGCATATGATTAAGGCTTGTTACAGCCTATTGCTATTCACCAAAGCCAATAATGCATCCCTATAATTTTTGCCGATAGGCAAATGTTTGGCCTGGCCTTTTTCTATAACTTCTACCATATTTCCCACAATGGCTTGTACTTGATCAAGGTTCACGATGTAGGATCGGTGAATCCGCTTGAACATTTTATTAGGCAGCTTTTCTTCTAAGCTTTTCATGGTTTGTAAGGTAATCACCCTACCCTTCTCCGTGCGGATAATGACATAATCCTTTAATCCTTCGATATACAATACCTCTGAATATTTCACTTTCACATATTTCTTATCAGCTTTTACAAAAGTGAAATCCTCTGGCCCATTCGCTTCGAAATGCGCTGCATTTTCTTTTCTCCGAAGTTCGATTTGGTCAACTGCCTTGTTGGAAGCTTTAATAAACCTTTCCAAAGAAATTGGTTTGAGCAGGTAATCCGTTGCATTGAGTTCAAAGCCTTCAATTGCATAATTGGAGTATGCCGTGGTAAATACGACCAATGGTGGGTCAGTGAGCGTTTTGAGGAAATCGATACCCGTTAACTGTGGCATTTGAATATCAAGAAACATGAGGTCAATCTCATGTTCTTTCAATGCTTCATTCGCTTCGAAAGCGTTGTTGCATCTTTTGACCAAATTCAGTTCAGGCATTTTATCCACATAAGTTTCCAGCACATCGAGTGCTAATGGTTCGTCGTCAACAATAATAGTATTGATCATTTGTATCAGGATTTTATTGATTATTATTTTACTTAATATAAGAAGTGCTAAAACTACTGAAAGTCAGCAGTTTAGCCAAAATTTTCTGTAGTTTCTAATGAAATCTTCAAATCGACAGTATAAGTATTCGGTGCGTCCTCAATATCTAATGAATATTTCTTTGGGTATAAAATATTCAATCTGCGTTTTACATTCACTAAGCCTATGCCACCGCTTCTTGGGTGCAATGGCTTAGGCATACTTTGCGGTTTGCTATTCTTAATCACTACTTCCAAGTCATTCCCATCTACTATCAATGAAATATTTACAAAGCCTGGTGAAATATTATTACCAAGGCCATGCTTGAAACAGTTTTCAATGAAAGACATAAACATTAATGGCGCAATTTTCTGATCAGAAATTGTTCCCTCAACATTAAATGAAATGTCAATTTTTTCCCCTTGCCTCAATTTTTCCAACTCCAAATAATTTTTGATATAATGTACTTCTTTGCTTAGAAAGACCAGCGGTTCATTGCATTCATACAACATGTACCGCATCATTTCTGAAAGTTTCAAAACAATATCGGGAGCATTGTCTGACTTTTTCAGTGTTAGTGCATAGAGGCTGTTTAAAGTGTTGAACAAAAAATGAGGATTGATCTGTGACTTCAGAAAACGCAGTTCCGACTGCATATTCTGGGTCTGCAACTCTTGTTTTTCACGCTGGCTCTTCAACCAATCAACCGTAATTTTCACCAGCGTAGAAGTCCCAACCACAAAAAAATTGAGCACAAAAGCAAGGTTCAGATCCGTTTGGATTTGTGCTTGCATTTCAGGACGGCTGCCAGAATTCGTAAACAAAAGGAATGATTCAATCGGTGTAATGATGATGACAAGCAGTGTAAAAAACCCGAAATAGTAGCTGATTTTTTTATTGGCAAGGTACTTTGGAATCAGCACATATATGTTGTAGTAAACAGCGATTCCAAGGATGACAAGTTTGATTACGTTATTGCTGAGGACATAAAACAAATTATTCCCACTAATCCACATCTCAAAGCCTGAATAGAACAATAGAAAGGTGATCCAAAACATAGAATGATAAAACAATGGCTTGGTAACCATTTGAATTATCTTATTCCATTTTGATGGATCTTTGAGTAGGCTCATTTGTTTGAGAATAATTTTGCTGCAATATTGAAGAATTGGTCAATATATCTGTGAATTAAATAGATTAATTTGACTGAAACAACGATAAGGCCACCTGCTGGCAACTGCCAACAGTTTTTTATACCTTTGCGCCCGTTTTAATGGTATGGCATTTTGAAAGTTGTTGACCTTAAATATCCTTCAAATCGCCTGTAAAGCTAACTGCTGAATTTTCAATGGTTTACCTGACAAGAAGAGAACGATTTAATGCCGCTCATAAGCTATGGGTAGAAGCTTGGGGCGAAGAAAAGAACCAGGCCATGTTCGGCAAGTGCTCAAACCGCAATTGGCATGGGCATAATTACGAACTATTCGTTACGGTCAAAGGAAATCCCGACCCTGTTACAGGGTTCGTTATGGATGTAAAATTACTCAGTTCTATTATCAAAGAAGAAATCGTAGAAAAGGTTGACCACTCAAATTTGAACCTTGATGTTGACTTCATTCCCAATGGCATGCAGCCAACCACTGAAAACCTCGCCATATTATTCTGGCAACAAATTGAACCACTCATAAAAGATTGCCAGCTACATTGTATCAAACTCTGCGAAACAGAGAATATCTATGTAGAGTATTTTGGAGAAAAATAACCTCTTATAACTTCCAACTCTCCATTTCTTTTCTTCAGCAAAACATTCTACATAAAGGAATGTTATCTTGCCTGTTCCTTATGCTACAAATTTATTGATTGATCGTGAAAACACTTGAAATGTCCTACTCTAAAGAAGACAATTACAACGGCAAAATTACAAGCAAGCTGATTGACAACTATAGCTCTATCATTGAAGGCATAGGTGAAGATGCTTATCGAGATGGTTTGTTAAAAACGCCGGAAAGAGCTGCAAAGGCCATGCAGTTTTTGACACAAGGATATGAAATGGACGCAGAGCAGGTGCTTCAATCAGCCATATTTACAGAGGACTATAGCGAAATGGTCGTCGTTAAGGACATTGAAATATATTCCCTATGCGAACATCACATGTTACCCTTTTTGGGAAAAGCTCATGTAGCTTACATCCCTAACGGGAAAATAGTAGGCCTCAGTAAAATCCCAAGGGTTTGTGACATTTTCGCTAGAAGGCTTCAGGTTCAAGAGCGGCTGACCTTGCAAATTGTAGAATCAATCGAGAACACATTGCAACCACTGGGTGTAGCCGTTGTAATAGAGGCTATGCATATGTGCATGATGATGAGAGGTGTGCAAAAACAAAACTCCGTTACTACTACTTCAGCATTTAGGGGCCAATTTGAAATTCAGGAAACAAGAGCAGAATTCCTGAACCTTATTGGAACTAAGCTCCATTAATTTCCTTCGATTGTTATTTTTGCACTTTCTGTTTAATAAGTAATGGTTCAGGTCCGTACTTTTTCTAAAAAAAAGCTGAATCCGTTTTACTAAAATCACAAAAGCAAACATTTATGAAAGCATATGTATTTCCTGGTCAAGGTTCACAATTTGAAGGAATGGGAAAGGATCTATACGAGGGCAGCCCTATAGCTAAGGATCTCTTCGATCAGGCAAATGACATACTTGGTTATTCCATTACAGATGTAATGTTTAATGGAACGGCCGATGATCTCAAACAAACAAAAATCACCCAACCAGCAGTATTTCTTCACTCAATAGCTAAAGCAAAGATGGCAGGTGATGATTTTATGCCAGAAGCAGTAGCAGGTCATTCACTTGGCGAATTTTCTGCGCTTGTCGCTGCCAATGCGCTTTCATTTGCAGATGGTTTGCGCTTGGTACAACAACGTGCTTTAGCTATGCAGAAAGCTTGTGAGGCAGTAGAAAGCACTATGGCTGCAGTACTTGGACTGGCTGATGATGTGGTGGAGAATATTTGCGAAGAGATTGACGATGTGGTCGTTCCTGCAAATTACAACTGCCCAGGCCAATTGGTTATTTCTGGTTCAATTCCTGGCATTGAGAAAGCAGTTGAAAAACTCAAGGAGGCTGGTGCACTGAAAGCCATTGTCTTACAAGTTGGCGGCGCATTTCATTCCCCATTGATGCAACCTGCAAAAGATGAACTTGAAGCTGCCATTAACAATACAGAAATTACGAAACCAGTCTGTCCTATTTACCAAAACGTGAATGCTAAAGCAGAAACGGATCCCACTGTTATTCGTCAAAACTTGGTAGATCAATTGACAGGTGCTGTGCGTTGGACCCAGACGATGAAAAATATGATCGATGACGGTGTTAGCGAAATCATTGAAGTGGGAGGTACTGGTAAAGTGTTGCGAGGGTTTGTAATGCGGATTGATCGCAGGTTTCCAAATTCAGCTTTGTAGATGGCGGGAAGGACGGTTGGAGGATTGAAGGGGTTGGCAAGGAATTTAATCTATGAAGTTGTTCAACTTGGTTTTTAAAAATTCTTATCGCATATTGGGCGTTAAATCCAAACAATGGCTCGTGTGAAAATAAATATCGGTGATGTACTGCTCTCTGAGCCGTTTATGCTTGATTCCAATTTTAAGCGTTCAGCTGTTTTATTGGTCGATCACCACCCGGAAGGAAGCATGGGATTCATTTTGAATAAAAAATTGGACATGCGGGTAGATGAATTGGTTGCAGACTTTCCAGAATTTGATGCTCCCGTATATTTTGGTGGCCCTGTTCAAACCGACACTATACATTATGTCCACAACATAGGTGATCTTCTTGAAGAAAGCCATCCAATTTCAGATGGTATATGGTGGGGCGGCGATTTTGAGAAACTCAAGTTTCTTATTACTTCTGAACTTGTTTTACCTGAAAATATTCGCTTTTTTGTAGGTTATTCTGGTTGGTCTGATGGCCAGTTAGAAGAAGAAATGAATTTAAAATCCTGGGTCGTTGCCGGTATGGATCCAAACTACCTTTTCAAATCCAAACCCAATAAGCTTTGGGAACAAATCATGTCTAATAAAGGGGATACTTACACCGTCATTGCTACATTACCCGACGGTACAACTCAAAATTAATCTTCCTCCCTCCCAACCTTTTAGGATAAGTCTGCTGTCTTCCAAGTAAATAAAATTTAGCATAAAATATTTCAAGAATATACTGGTTGAAGGTAATACCTTGTTACTTTGAATATAATACTACCACACATGTGGGTTTTCATTTGTTTCAACATTATTACCAAATCAAATATCATTAACATGAAACCAGCTTTAATCTCATTCCTTCTTATATGTTTTGCGTTTCCACTTTTTTCACAGTCATCTTCAGTTGATGTTGTCATTTTGAAGAATGGAAACAGATTAGAAGGAGAAATTATCCAGTATGAGCAGCATGTGAAATTAATATTGAAACAAGATGGAGGAGGAGAAATTGAGATAAAGGACGAAAACATAGAGCAAATCATTCAAGGAGTAAAAAGAGGCGAAAACCCACCCAATACGATTTTCAAATCCAAGAAAAAAACATATCCAAAAACTCGTAATTCAGGCACTTATTTTATTTCCCAGTTAGCATTTGCAATGGGTCGGAGCGACGAAGATGGCCTTGCCCTCGGGGCTGGTACCGCTTTTATTGCTGGTAAACAATTCAAGCCAGGATTCGGTGTTGGAGTGGGAATTGGGTTAGATAATTACGCCAGGAGAGGAGAAACAATTTACCCTGCATTTTTGGATTTGCGCAGCTATCTTCCATTTAAAACCAAATCCGGAAGTTATTATGCCACTTTGAATGTTGGGTACGGCTTTGCTTTTGCCCGAAAAAGCATTGGAATAAATGAAGCCGAAGGCGGCTATTTGATCCACCCAGCTATTGGTTTCAGAACAACGACGAAAGAAGGTGTCGATGTGAACATAGACGCTGGGATGAAACTCCAAAAAGCGTCTTTTTCAAGAGATCTTTTTACGGGAGATGTAGAAGTGAGGGACCTTACATTCCAACGATTCGCAGTCAGGGTAGGCATCACACTTTGGGGTAAAAAATAAAAGATAATATCTAAATAATTGTCGTTCAAGAAAACATATAACGAAGAAGAACTTGTAGCCGGCTGCGTTGCAAATGACCGGGCTTGTCAGGAAAAACTCTACCGGAAGTTTTTTCCAACTATGATGAATATGTGTTTGAGAAGAACCAATGATCGGGAAGAGGCAATGACAATTGTAAACAATGGATTTTTACGTGTTTTTAAAAAGATTCATTTGTATTCTTTCAAAGGGTCACTTGAGGGATGGATTAGAAGATTGGTTTGGCACAGCCTTGCTGATTATTACAGGGGACAGTCGAAATCCATACACTTTTTGGTATTTGAAGAACGGGATGAAATTGAAACTGTCACACCCGCCCACAACCTATATTTTGAAGACCTTGTAAAATTTGTTGAGTTGCTACCCGATGCGACTAAAGAAGTATTCCGGCTTTATGCAATTGAAGGTTATTCACATAAAGAAATCGGTATTCAATTAGGAATAAGTGATGGTACTTCAAAATGGCATCTCTCAAATGCCAGAAAAAAATTGAAGCAATTGATAAACCAACATGAATTGAGAAGTTATGCAGGATAAAAATTTACATATAGATAAGTCATTCACTGACAAAGCATGGAAAGAAATGCAATCCATGCTTGATCAGGAAATGCCTGTTGCAAAAAAGAAGCGCCGGTTTTTAATCTGGTGGTACACAGGTGGATTGGCATTGGCCGCTTCACTATTTGGTATCTGGCTCAGCGCAAGTAGCCCAAAAGAAACACAAGTTCAGGAGTCAATATTAAGCGCTACTCAAAGCCCTTCAATATCAGATCAGGAGGCTTCTTTTGTATTAACAGAAAAGGAAACTGACCTAAATGAATCTAACCAAACACTACTTAACTCTACTCCGCAAATTAATACGCCACAACCAATTCAAAATTCAAAAGTTAAACCATTTCAATCCAACTCTACCCCAAGTATAGAATTAGAAAATGCTGCGTCTGAAGAATTTGCAAAAATTTCTGAGACCCTGCCAATAGCAGTGGAAGAGGAAACGATTGCAAAACGAATACCGACTCCAAATACACTGGCTATCAATGATTTAAATACTTTTGCCAATCCTATCTCAGCTAACCCAATTGTTCCAATTGACAAAATAAATAAGAATAGCATCCAGCTTATTACAGAGGTTTCCGCCAATTTTACTTCTAAAAGTAGCGCAGGGGGATTAGGAGCTTCCATGTTGATAAAAATTCCAATTAAAAAAAGCAAATTTTCAGTTGAAACTGGACTTGGATATAGCTATTTAAGCCAGTCACTTGCCTATTCTGTCGAGTTGTCTCAAAATGATAACAGTACAGAAACCGTAGAAGCTATTACAGATATAGCCTATGGGAATTCAAATATTCTAAAAAACACAACCAGTTTTGAATATAATAGTATTTCGCTACCAACCGAAAGGCTAAACCTTCATTATCTCCAGCTTCCTGTTTCTATATCTTACCGACTTAAAAGATTTCGTTTTCATACCGGCCTTCAAGCAAGTCTCCTTCTGACAGCAACTAGCAATTCTTTAAAAGGAGGTGTATTTCAATTTGTTGTACAGCCTGAAAATGACCCATTGGGTACGCCACCCAATTTCACTGATCCTAACGCCCTATCCAGTCGCAATTTTCAAGAACTATCCGATTTTGAACTGGCAGCAATGGCTGGACTTGGATTTGATCTTTCTCCCAAAGTAGGTATCAATTTAACCTATCAAAATGGATTCACAGACGTCATCAAATCCAATTCAAAAAAGGACTATAACCAACTTTTGCGCCTGTCAATGAGATATACTTGGTGATGATCGTTTCCGTTGGTTACATTCGCATTGAATTAATCAATATGAAGAATGATCGCTTGCCAAAAAGATAAATTTTCGATTCCCGAAAATATCACCTACCTCAATTGTTCCTATATGTCGCCTTTGCCAACTAGTGTCGAAACTGCTGGCATAAAAGGATTGAAAAGAAAGAAAAGTCCATGGGAAATTCTTCCAGATGATTTCTTCAATCAAACAGAGCAGGTCAAAGCGCTCTTTGCAAAACTGATTAATTCAAGCGACTCTCAACAAATTGCCATTATTCCTTCTGTGTCTTACGGTATAGCCAACGCTGTTAAAAATATCAATCCAAAACCTGGTCAGAACATCGTCATGCTTGAAGAGCAGTTTCCAAGTAATTTTTATTCTTGGGAAAAATTGTCGAAAAGTTCAGGATGCGAACTTAGAATCGTTAAATCGCCCGATTCACTGGAATCACGTGGTGAAAAATGGAATGCAGCTATTCTGGAAAGCATAAATGAAAATACCGTTGCTGTTGCCATTGCCTACAACCATTGGGCGGATGGAACCCGATTCAATTTAAAAGCCATCAGAGAAAAAGCAAATAGATATGGTACATTCCTCATTGTCGACGGAACGCAATCGATAGGAGCAATGCCATTTGACATTTCAGAAATCCAGCCCGATGCACTTATTTGTGGTGCTTACAAATGGCTATTAGGTCCTTATTCGTTTGGATTGGCCTATTATTCCAAAAGGTTTGACAATGCCATTCCGATAGAGGAAAATTGGATGAACAGACTCGATAGTGAAAATTTTCAAAACCTTGTAAATTACCAATCAGCATATAAGCTTGGCGCCAATCGGTTTTGTGTTGGAGAAAGTAGCCATTTCATCGCTATGCCAATGATGAAAGCAGCACTAAACTTACTTTTGGAATGGCAGTCAGAAAATATCCAGGAATATTGTGGACATATCAGTGCGGAAGCTATTGATGCTTTTAAAGAAAAAGGATGCTGGATCGAACATTCAGAATACAGAAGCAATCATCTGATTGGAGTGAGATTTCCTGAAAATATTGACATGGAGAAAATAAAAGCAAAAGCAATCCAAGAAGATATTTTTGTTTCGTTCAGAGGAAACGCAATGCGAATTTCACCCCACTTATATAACACAAAAACAGACTTTAGGAAATTAATCAAGCTGATTGATTAGGTATTTAATAGCGTGTTAAATCAATTTTCTTAATCGAAATTTGAATTTCAATTTTTCGCCATTGCGTTTTATTTTCAGCGTGATCTGTTTTCCTTCCTTCTTGCGAAGAATTCTTGTGATTCCACTCAAGGTAAGGAATGCTGCTGGTATTTTATTGATAGATAAGATTTTATCTCCAGGCAACAATCCTGCATCAGCGGCAGGCGTATCTTTGATTACTTCGTGTATCAGATAGCTGTCTAAACTTACGCTGGCAGCAATAATGACAAGACCACTTTTATCAAATTTGAATGACTTCTTAAAAAAGCGATTTGGCTTTATGTAAAGCTTTTCTTTTGGATAATTAATTATTAAGTGAAAACGCTTCATCATCTTGTTTCCAAGAATTCCATTTCGGCCATTTAAAACAGAGGTGTCAGTCTGTGGATTAATATCCTGGAAATAAGTCACAACTTCGTTTGACTGGTTGCTTCCAATATCGAAGGCATGCGTCCTTCCTACATACCCTTCAATATAACCGCCAAGTCCTGCACCTATATTACCTTTCAGTATTTTTGGAGGCAGTTTCAAGTCTGGATGTGTATTGGTGTTCACCAATAATGAAACCATTGCACCTGAGTCAAGTAAGAATTTAGCTTTAATCGTACTATCTCTCCTTAATTGAATATCAGTAGTCAGATATGGCTTGCCTCTAAACACTTCGATGGGAATCTCTTCGAAATTTTTGGGCGGAATAAAATTTTTTTGTTTAAATAGAGAAATAACCATTTTTTCATAGTTGATTCTCACCACTAAGTTTCTAAAAGCATCCGCTCCTATTATCCCATGTACTTCTAAACCAGCCACTTCTTCAAATCGAAAATAATCATCGTCCAAAACAAGTATCGGAAATCTTGGCAACACAAGTTCTTCTACTTTCAAATGAATATTCCTTACCAAATAGGCAGTCAGCTCCGTACTCATATCAGCTCCCAACACCTTGAATTCTCTTTCATGAGGGATGTTCAAAATATCGATAAACTCCTTTTTTGAAAGGATGGTGTTTTCAGCTCCAGTGTCAAAAATGAATTTAAGAGGAAAGAGTTTGTGGAAAAGTACCTTGACGACAATGAGGTCATTTTCTAATTCAAAAGGGATGTCGATCCGTTTGAAATCAGCACTGAGTCCTAAATAGTTTTGGGAAACTAATGGGTGCAAAAAACAGGAAAGGAAGAGGGAAAGGATAAAAATCCTCATGCCTAGTTTATATCAGGTGATTATTGAAATACGAACTAAGGCTTAAATATAAATAATTAAAGCGAATCAGGTGATCAAGGCGCATAGCGACTTTTGCCCTTGGTAGCTCGGAAAAATGAAACATATCACGGCGCATAGCGACGCTCCCCTTAGCCAATTAAAAGCGAGAGACAAGATGGGCGTCGCTCTGCGCCGCTTATGTGGTAATTATTCTTTCTACCAATGGGATTGGCGCTATGTCCCGATAAGACCTGATTCGCATAATTAATGCAAGTAGCGTTAAAGTTGGTAAGAGGTTTTAAAAGGTTGATGATGGTTGATACTGATCGTGAATCAACCTTTTAAAAACATGTTTTCAACCACTTAGGATAAAGTTAACTAGGCCTAAATAAAAAATGGAAGACACCATAAAAGTGCCTTCCATTTTAATAACTACAAAAAATCTATTACTTCGCCAAAGTCACGCCTCCTTTGAAGATTTTCGTTTCACCATCTACAAATTCAATTTCAGCAAACCATGTAAACACTTGAGGGTTCAATGATTCACCTCGATGAAGTCCATCCCATCCAAACGATGGATTATTAGGTTGGAAATCGTAGAATTGGAAAACGGCCTCTCCCCAACGAGAGAAAACGAGGAATGACTTGACATTTAAAATGCTTTTCGTATCTGCAAAAATCATGAATATGTCATTGACTCCATCACCGTTTGGCGAAAAGATGTTTGGCACAAAAACGTTGCTTTCTTTATTGACTTTCAATAAGATAGGAGCATTGTCTTCACAACCTGCTTTTGTTTTCACTTCAACCAAATAAGTCATAGACTCAGTAGGCGTCACTATCGGATTCAAGCAATCGTCACAGCTCAGACCAGTTGAAGGAGACCAATTAATTGAGGCTATATCATCAAGTGGTACATTTACCTGGGCCAACAATTGGGTTGAATCACCAAGGTCAATTTCTAAAAAGTCTACAATCGTAACTACAAATTCAGTAGGCTGAATAATTGTCACAATGCCATCTTCTTCACAGCCTCTCGAGTCTTGTACTATTACCTGGTAGTCGGCAGGGTCAAGTCCTGTATAAATTGGATCCGAACTGAATGTTGCACCGCCATCCAATGAGTAGAGGTATGGTGCCATTCCGCCTGTAGTTCCTGAAAACACAATAGCACCTTTATAACCTACACACGGTGGTTGCATTGTTTCAGGGTCGATTACAGGTGCATCTCTTGTAATTACAATCAAATCTGTATCGGTACACCCGTTTTCTGAATTCGTCACCGTAAGTTGATAAGTACCGGGTTCTGTGAATCCAGGTTCTGGCGTATTGATTCCAGAAGCAAGATTTCCATCTGAAGTCGACCAAGCAAATAATAGGTTTGCATTCCCGGTCGAACCATTTCCATCTAAGTAATTAATCTCATCAAAGCAATCCATGACGAACGCTGTACCCGCCTCAGCATTTGGATAATCGACATCCTCGCTCACGATAATTTGAGCTGCTTCTGTGCATCCATTTTGCTCATTTGAAACCATGAGAGTGTATGTACCGGGTGCATCTACAATAGGTTCAAGCGTCGTTTCTCCTGAAACAATATTTCCATTGGTGGTTGTCCAATTGTAAATAAAATCTGTTCCCTGAGAACCTGAACCATCTAAGGTGATTTCCTCAACCACACAAGTAAGCACATTTGGTGTAGAAATGGATGCAGATGGATTTTCAATATCCTGTCCAACAACAACAATATCCGATGACGTACAACCATTGCTTAAGTTGGTTACTAATAAATTATAGGTACCAATTTCATTGATAACCGGTACTTGGGTATTCTCACCAAATACTATGTTGCCATCCTGCGTACTCCAATTATAGACAAAATTGTTGCCTTGGCTACTTCCACCTGCATCGAGATTGAGACTCGTAACTGCACAGGTTAGGTCATTGGAATTACCAGCTTCTGCGTTTGGATTTTGAATGTCCTGATCAACTACAATTTCGGCAGTTTCTGTACATCCATTTGCCAAATTGGTCACCAGTATTTCATAAGTACCTGGCAGATTGATGTTTGGTGTCAAGGTTGAGCTTCCAGATAAAATATTTCCATTACTTGTACTCCAGGCATAGGTAAATCCATTGCCGGTGCTAGAACCGGCGCCATTTAAAGTAAGCATTTCAACAGCACAGGTAAGTATACCAGGTGTATCAGCGGCAGCAAGAGGCGCATTTGCATCTTGTGTAATGTTCACCTGATCCATGCTTGTACAACCAGTCGTCTGGTTTGTAACAATAAGTTCGTACAAACCTGGCTCATCAACTTCAGGAGTAAGTGTGTTTGCCCCTGCAACGATGCTGCCATTGGTTGTAGTCCACAGATAGGTGTAATCTACTCCATTTGCAGTTCCAAAAGCATCCAGTGTCAGTGACGCTTCTGTACAAGTCAGTACGTCAGTTACACCAGCTTCAACTGCTGGCTGCTGCGTCATGTCATCAACTGTCACACTTGCAAGATTGGTACAATCTGTCAGCGTATTAGTAATGGTCAGTACATAAACACCAGGAGAGTTTACAACGGGTGCTTCGGTATCTGAGCCAGAAACAATACTTCCATTGGAGGTCGACCATTCATAAGTGAAATCAGATCCACTATCAGATCCGGAGCCATCCAATATTATTTCATTTACATTACATGTAATTGGTGCAGCAGTACCTGCATCTACTTGAGGCAAGTCATCATCCTGGTCTATTATTACGACATCTTCAGAGGTACATCCATTATTGGTGTTTGTAACTTCAATCATATAAGTACCAGGAGCGTTAATGATTGGATTCAAAGTTGTATTTCCAGAAAGGATATTCCCATTGGAAGAAGTCCAAGCATATGTGTATTGTCCTGTACTTGAACCAGTTCCATCCAAGCTCATTTCTGAAACAGAACAAGACAATTCTCCACCAAGTCCAGCTTCGGCATCAGGTGTTACGATATCTTGATCAACTGTTACCATTGCCGTTGAAGTACATTCATTGGTCACATTGGTAACAAGTAAAACATAATCACCTGGCTGATCTACAACTGGATTCAAAGTTGTGACGCCATTAATTACTGACGGTCCAGACCACTCATAATTGTATTCTGCACCAGTAGATGCCGCACCTGAAAGTGACAGTTGAGGATCAAAACAATTAAGGGTAATTGTTGGTCCTGCATCTGCATCTGGCAAGACAATGTCCTCATCAACAAAAGTGCTCAAGGTAGAGACACATCCATTTTGGGTGTTGGTTATTTCCAAAACATAATCACCTGAAATATTAACGGTCGGTGTCAATGAATTACCTCCGCTCAGAACGCCAGGACCGGCCCAAGAGTAACTAAACTCTGCCCCTGTGCTTGACCCGAAGCCATTTATAGTTGTTGTATTAGCCGCACAAGTAAGAATATCAGGTTGTGCGATAGCCGTTTCAGGATGTTCAATGTCCTGCCCAATCGTGATTTCGGCAGTGCTCGAACATTGATTATTAGAATTAGTCACGAGCACATTATAAACACCTGGGGTACTCACAACTGCTGTATTAGTATCCTCACCATCGTCGATTACACCATTTGTTGTTGTCCACGAGAATTCCAGATCGGATTGAGGGAAATTTCCAACAATACTTTCAATGTCAAGGCTTGTCACATTACAATCCAGAATAGGCAATGATGGCAATGACAAAGCTGGATTCTCTATATCTTGGTCAATAGTAATAGTGCTTATATTTTCACAACCATTACTGCTGTCAAAAATTGTAAGTACATAGTCTCCAGGAGCATCAACATTTGGAGTCAATGTATTTTCACCTGAAACAATGTTACCATTGGTTGTAGACCAAGTGTAAATCATTGTACCACTTTGGCTCGATCCCGTAGCATCCAAATCAAGGACTATTGTTTCGCAATTCAATTGATCTTCCGGCTCAATCTGTACTTCTGGAACTTCAGTATTTTCCTCTACAGTAACCAATTCTTCAGAAGTACACCCATTAATGTTGTCAGTGACAAGAACGATATAATCGCCAGGAGAGCCGACAGTCGCAATAGGAGTAGTTTCTCCGGAAACAATTATGCCATTTGGTGAAGTCCATTGATAGGTAACATCCCCTGCAACTGTGGCAGCCACGGTAGTCGAAGTTTCACCACAATTAATCACCCCAGCAGCGTTAGCCGCAACAGAAGGTGATAGAATATTTTGGTCAACATCAACATCATAATCCTCTGAACAGCCATTCGTTAAATCCGTAACTACGAGCTCATAATTTCCGGGCTGAGTTACATTCAACGTTGCAGCATTTTCTCCAGTAATAGGCCCACTGGAATCATACCATTGGTAGGTATAATCAGTGCCAGTTGAAGAAGCAGAACCATCTAAAATGATATCCAAAATGTCACAAGTCAAAATAGTAGGTGGTTCGACGAGTGCCGTTGGGATGTCTCCATTATTGACAATAGGCAAAATTGCCTCAGCAGTACACCCATTAATTGAATTGGTAACAACTAAATTATAAGTTCCTGCTTCGTCTATTATTGGATTAAGAGTATTACCTCCACTTACGACACCTGGGCCAGTCCATTCATAATTAAACTCTGGTCCAGTACTGGAACCTGACCCATCAATTTCCAACTCCGTAACTACACAATCAAGATCGCCAGAATTGGCTTCTGCATTTGGCAGCGCAATATTTTGATCAATGATGACACTGTCAATAGACTCACACCCATTCAAAGTATTGGAAACTAAAAGCGTATAGGTTCCTGGCTGGTTTACATTGATATTCAGTGAATCAGGTGAACCTACGATTCCTGGTCCAGTCCAAGTATAAACTATACCGTTGCCAGTTGCTGAGCCAGTTCCATCAGCCACCACTTCGGGCAAAATACAGGAAATAAAATCATCTGCATTAGCTGCAACAGCAGGCAAATCAATGCTAGACGGCACTATAAATTCTAATGAATCCAGACATCCCAATCCATCCGCTACTGTTACGCCATAAGTACCTCCTGCAAGGCCGGTAGGGTCTGGAATATCACCAATTCCGTTCGTCCATGTATAAGATACTGGAGCAAATCCATTGGTAATTACAACTTCAATGCTACCTCCATTAGGATCGTAACAATCAGCCCCAGTTAGGACATTTCCTTCCATATCAAAAACATCTTCTGCCTCAACCAAAATGCTATCTACTTTCTCGCAACCTATATCATCAGTGACAGTGACAAGGTGCATTCCCTGATCTACATTCTGAATAGACGGTCCAGTATCGCCGTTGCTCCACTGATAGGTATATGGATTAATACCTCCATCCGTAGCAACATCTATAGACCCCAATCCATGACAGGTAACAGGTGTTGTTGCCAAATCATTGGAAATATCTGATCCTACAATAAGCCCTAGACCACCGCCAACTCCATGGCAGCCAATCGGAGAACCTACGACATTGGTCAACTCATAAGTACCAGGTTCATTTACGATTATGGTATAATTATTTTCAGATGTGTTAATTGTTCCTGCAGGAATGCCATTGTGCAGATATTCCAATTCAAATGGTGCTTCTCCTTGAATATCAATATTTAACTCAAAGGTATCTGGCTCTCCTCCTACACACATAAAGCCTAATCCTTCAATAATGGCTATCGGAATTTCACCAACTTGAACATCTACTGAAGTTTCAGCTGTCTCCCCGCACATGTCAGTGACTGTCACGGTATAGGTGGTATTTTGATTAGGTGTCACAATCAATATAGGAGATTGCTCTCCCGTATTCCATTCATACGTGAAGAACCCTCCTGGAATTCCTCCATATATAGCAGGTTCGAGAAAGACTGGGATACCTCCACATTCAGCCTGATCCTCTAACTCTAGTTCCACTTCGGGCGGATCCTCAATTATGATCTCAATTTCAGTATTACTACATGCACAGGAATTTCCAAAGGAAATAATTATAGTTTCTAATCCTTCTTGAATACCATCATTCGTAACGTCAAATGGGATTGTAATTGAAGATTCTCCAGCTGGAATGATAATAGGGGTAGGGAATGGTGTAAAATCAACACCGCTTGTAGCAGTACTATTAGGATCAATATCAAAGTCGATTACAAGATCCAAGGATAAATCACCATCTGCACGAATAAACGTAAGCAGTCCATCATTGCAACTTTCATATACTACATTCGTCCCAGTTGTGAACGACAATGCATTACCATTCGCAGTACCTTCACTATTAAAACTATTCGCTTCTAAGAAAACAGCTGAATCAAAAATCCCATCACCTACATCCGAAATCATCAATCGAATATGGTAGGTTTCGCAAGGTATAACGTTAGCCGTAGCAGTTAGAACTCTAGTAAAACCATCAAACTCAATATCATTCATATTGTAAGTTGAGCCACAAGAGTTGCTGTTTCCTATAAAATAAGTTGTATTCACTAGGTGATTAACACTGTTAATGGAACAAAATCCTCCACCGGGGATAACTGCAATATTTTCTCCGTCAGACGAAAACCCTCCAGATATACCAGGCCCACTAATAAAAAAACCAAATACATCATTAAACTGAGAATTTACATATTCACAATACTCTTCGGAGGCAAATACATATCGGAAGTCAATTGTATTTAAAGTAGGTTGGAAATCGAACTCGATTCCAGTAACATCATTTAGACCAGCAGTCGCTAGCAGGGAAAGATCAGGGTCAGCTGTATCTCCTCCAACATTTTGGCCTGTTCCTTCGCCATTGTTTGGGCCCATTGCATCATAAATACTTCCAGAAGAAAGTATTACCCCATCACCGATGCTAATTGAAGAGTGGCCACCAGAAAAAATCCCTTTACCCTCTTGGGCTCCTTTACCTTCAACATTCTCAACATCAAAACAACCTCCGCCAATGAAAACGTTTTTTATCAACGTTTCATCATCAAAGCCCCCGGCCACACCCAATGCCATTTGTTTTTGAAAATCGTTTTTTTCGGAATTACAGGTTTGGCAGCCGATTGAGACATATTGTTCTCCATCGCATCCTTTGTCTGTTAAATCCTTCTGGAATAAAAACTCCATGCATTCTTCAGTTGCTGTGAAGGTCATCACAGATGTACCCGCTGTTTCTTCCGAAGATTTATGTTTGATGGTAGCTGAACAACCTTTTTTATTTCCGTTTGCCCAGATTTTATAATCTTCTCCTTTTATCAAATTGCAAAATTTGACTAATCCCTCCTCCCCATTGAAATATAAGGGCTGACGCAATCGATTATTCTCAAGGTTAAATTCTTGAGCATTTTGGGCTGTCATGCTTATATTTCCTATACACAAGAAAAGCATGAATGAAAGTAGCGTTGGGTAAAATTTCATCATAATGATTTATTTGCCTTAAGTATTAAATGCTGCGTCACAAAAAGTATAAAAATATATTAGTGCCAAAGCATTAACTTTTGAAAATCCTCAGAGAGTGACTGAATTGTTCCGAATTGGATACGTTCAGGGTCTAAAAAATGAAGTTGATATGAGTCTGTTGACCAGGTATCTTCTTTACAAATACTTTAAAGAATACCTCAACCTTAGGCTGGAATTGAGTTTTGAGGGGGTACATGATCTCCTTAAAATTTAAGATCATGTAATAATGTGCAAACTTAGCCAATTTTCCTGTACTTATTGTTCTTCCAGGTAATTTTATTGGGAGTCAATTCGTCACATCGAGACAAAATTTTACATATATGCTCAATACGAGTCATATTATTCTTCAGATTGCTTCTCTCCCGCATTAATTATTACTTGTGGTTGCTGTTTTTCATTGCCACCAGATTTAATGGAAATAGCCTTTTTTAGTGCATTGAACCAAAATGGAGCACCTAATGAAATGGCAAGCGCTGTGACCAGCCAACCCAGTATTCTGATCAACCATTCACCTGGGCTTACTGACAAATCTTTCAACTCCCAACCAAATCCCAGCACATTCGACATATTCGCAAAATCTTCACTGTTTGTAAAATTCCGGATTTCTGTTCTTACTTCTTCCATTGTCATACTGTCCGAAGTAGTTGTTACAACAGGTGCATTAGGATTATTCACGAAAAAATTTTCGACCATTTGGGACATACTTTGACGTGCAGTTGTATTTTTTGTAAGGTGGGCATACATCTCAAAACTATCGGCATTGAGCGACATGGCTATCGCCAAACCAACGAAAATGGTCACGAACTGCAAGTGGCGTTTGTACCAGCCAGAAGAGTGGCTTATTACATCATCATACCATTGGTGCAATCTCGTTTTGTACTTATCAAGATCATCTGGCGTATCTGCTTTTAACTGTTCCAATACTTTTCGCAAGCTATGCTCCTTTGGCAGGCCTTCGAGCAAATGGTCCACTTTCGAAATACTTTCTTTACTCGATTTTAAAGTATTTGTCAAAATAGACACAAAATTGCTGGCACTCAAATATTCAGGTGCTCTCGACACCCGCAAAGGTGTCTTGTGCTGCATGAGCTGTTTGTAAAATGCATTATCAGTAAACTGCTTGAATATGGAATCATCTTCCCCAGACTTGAGCAATCTCTTCAATCCTTCCTCCAGATAGAATCCACGCCATCCACGCCAGGATGAAATGAGTTCATTAATTGTTGTGCCTAAAAGGCTCAGGAGCATATAAGAGAACATCATCCCTATGATTACTTCCAGCATTACCATGTTTGAATGAGTTTTAATGAATTGAGGCAGGCAAGTTAATGAAAAGATTGGTTTTAGGATATTTGTGTTTTACTAAAAGATGGAAATTGAATTCTTCCCTTCGGTAAATGCCAAAACCAAAATGCACCCATTTTCAATAAATGATTTTGATAACCCACCTTCTCCACTTGTGGAGATCAAACCTGCTATTTTTCAAAAGAAAGAAATCAAGCTGTTTATAAAAAGGGACGATCAAATTCACCCCAACATTTCGGGCAACAAATGGCGCAAGTTGAAATATAACCTCCTCGAAGCGAGTCAAAAGGGTTTTCAAAAACTATTGACTTTTGGAGGAGCTTACAGCAATCATTTGGCAGCTACAGCTGCAGCAGGGAAGGAGTATGGTTTTGAAACAATTGGCATTGTGAGAGGCGAAAGAATCGAGCCGCTCAACCCTACCCTTCAGTTTGTTGAATCTTGCGGGATGGAATTGAAATTTGTCACCCGCTCAGCTTACCGCAACAAACACTCGCCTACTTTCTTTGAAGAGGCCCAACTTGGCCAAACAGATTATTATATCATCCCTGAAGGTGGTTCTAACTGCCTTGCTTTGAAAGGCGTGCAAGAAGTGGTAACCGAGCTGCATTCTCAACTCGGTCAACTACCCGATTATATCTGCACAGCTTGTGGCACTGGTGCAACAATGGCAGGCATCATCAAAGGCCTAAATGGTGCTGGAAATGTTTTGGGAATACCTGTACTAAAAGGTGATTTCATGCAAAAAGAAGTTGCTGGATTGTTGCAAAAATGTACTGGAAACATTCCTCAAAATTGGCAAATTTTCAACAACTACCATTTTGGTGGCTACGCCAAATTCACTCCTGAACTGCTCGATTTCATGCGATCATTTCAGCAAGATTTCGGCATTCCGCTCGATCCTATTTACACTGGAAAAATGATGTATGGTGTTTTTGATTTGGCATCGAAGGACTTTTTTGAAAAAGGCTCAACGGTGGTGATGGTGCATACAGGCGGATTGCAGGGAGTGAAGGGTTTTGAGGAGCGGTTTGGTGATTTGTTGGTATAAAACGAAATCCGGTTTCCTTCCAAAAGGGAGCGGTTTAAACCGCTCCCTTTTGGAAGGAAGTCGGAATTCGTTACGATAACTCATTTTTCATATCAGCATAAAATCGAAATACCTTTAATTCCTCTTTCAGTGTTTTCTCAATATGGTGCTGTTCCTGGTTAAACACATATTTAATTGTATTGCCAACATTCTGGGGGCTAACTGAAAGCGCACCATATCCATCTTGCCAATTGAATTTGTCTACGTTATCAAGGTATTTATCCCAATGTTTATTTTGACCTTTATGTGCATCAACTGCTCTTGAAAGCATATCCTCTCCTTCAGTTTTTTCGAAAAAATGTTCATTCAACCAATTCGATGATTCTCCTTTTATCATTTGCATCACCCAAGAATACGATTGCATCGGCAACAACCGAAACACACAATGCACATGATCCTCTACCCCATTGATAATGCGGAGGTCGATGCCTTTTTTTCAGCATGTTCACGAATGTGTTCAAACAATGGATAACGGATTGGCTTCGGTAAGGTAGGAAGGCGGTATTTCGTAGTCCAAATGGCATGGATGAATACAGCGATGTAATTCCCTTTCATGGTTCATTGGTTGTGGTTAAAATATTTCTCGCCCAATATACCTAATACCCTCACAATGCAAGCATCCTCCCTAAACTTTTCCGGCAGGGTGCGGTTTAAACCGCACCCTGCCGGAAAAAGCATGCTCACTTACCACTTTCTATAGAGCGGGGGGTGCGGGCAAGGCGGAAACCGATATTGTAAACCCGGCCAGCCGGGCCGTTCCCTAATCGACTGGCAACTCGACAGTATGAGAGGTTATTTTCAAAAGAACCGCCACGAACCACTTTACAATCATTACATGGATTTGCTTTACAATTAGGGTATGCCCTCCAGTCATTTGCACACCACTCCCATAAATTGCCTGACATATCATAAATTCCTAATTCATTTGCATTTTTGCCTCCCACCGGTTGAGTTTTATTACTTGAATTGGAACTGTACCATGCTACCTCACTTCTATTATTACTGCCTGCATATAAAAAATCTATTTTCGACTTCTGACCACCACGAGCTGCATATTCCCATTCTTCCTCGGTCGGCAGACGGTATCTTATGCCATATTTATCACTTGCCTTATTTATAAATTCTTGTACATCGATCCATGAGACACTTTCCACTGGACAATCATCGCAGCCTTTAAATTCTAATTCTGGGGGATTTTCTCCCATCACTTCTCTCCAGTCAGCCTGTGTCACTTCATATTTTCCTATCTGAAAATCACCCACAGATACTTGGTGTTGACATTCATCATCGCTTCTGTATTCTTCGTCAAGCGGGCTGCCTATGATATAGCTGCCGCCCTTTACTTGTACCATTTCGAAGCCTGATTTGCGGCCAGACGGCGGCCTCTGCTCCATCCCCTCCGAATAATAATCCAACCGAATAATGCTTCTTCGATCAAAAATCTGCTCCCTATCATCCACCTCAAAGCCTTTAATTTCTATGCCACTTGGTATGCTAATTGAAAAATTGCCATTGAGGTCGGTAGTAACTTCCACGTTAGCGCCAATCGCTTTGACTTTGATACCGGACAATGGCTGGTCATTCGCATCCACAACTACTGCAGAATAAGTTTGTTCCTCAGCTACTGCCCTTTTAAGGTTTAGTCGGTTATTATTATATTGAATTTCAGCTTGAAGAAGGTGCAGTGGCATGCTAAAAGTTTGGTATCCTTCTTTCTCAATCACCACATCCAATTTTAATCTCGAAAAAGTCTGGTCATCTGATTCTATATCTACTTGCCCTTTGCTATCACTCCTGAAAGTCAATGCATCCTGACCTCCATTTTCCCAAACCAATCTAACGCTTGCCTCGGAGATGGGCCGGTTCGTTTCAATATCCGTTAGTACAAAATATAGCTTGAAAGCTACCTCTGGCGGTGACTTTACCAGTACAACATCTACGGGAGCTTGGTTAGCCGTTGCCCTTATTTCCGCCGTCCGTGATTCATATCCATTGAGTGAATAGGTAATACTGCGGCGCTCTCCGGGCCGCATTGCAATGGTCACTCGGCCTTTCGGATTTGATCTTATTCTAAAATCACCTTCCGCCACCAAAACCCCTTTCAATGGCTCTTGAGAATTTGCATCTCTAATAAATATTTCAACTTGCTGAGGTGCAACTTGTTGGTCTTCCGCCATTAGTGACTGCAAGTGCGGATAGGTAGACAGCGTATCAAAAAATATAGGATTGCTTTCAATGATCGAATTATAATATTGCAGACTTGAGTCTATCTCCAAATCATTTGCATTTGACGAATTGTTACCCGGTGCCAATGGTGGAGGCGGAGCAATTCGGTCAGCTAAATATTCAAGATCCTTTTCTAAATGATAGCTCACCAACCCACGCCCATGTAAGCCATTATGCACCAAACTGTCAATCGTTACACTTTCAAAATAATTATCTGCTTTGAGTAGTCCACGGTAGGAAGAAGAATCCGCGAGATAAGCATGGTACTCATGTACCCCAAGGTTATATTTCAGCTTCTCCCAATTCACTTTTGGTAAATCATAATTGGGTCGCATATTCATGGCTTGCTGGAATTTGGCTTCCGCTTCTTTAATTTTCAATTCATTCGATTCCCTGAGTACTTGTTGGGTAGCAGGAGAGGCATCTTTTGCCATGTTTTTAATGGTTTTTACAGCTTCGTTATTCAGGAAAACTGCACTATCGGCAAAACACTCTTTTTTCAAGATATAGGCAAACAAATACTCCTCTTCACAATCACTGGTTTCGGAAATATCTACATTGGCCAGACGAGCCAAGCGTTCCGTCCCACCAAGATTCCAACCTAATGTAAACAGTAAAGTGAAAATCCAGCTCAACGCTATCGCCCACCAAAATTCGTTTGTAAAAAATGGTCTTGGCGATGGTTCAGGATCTGGCTTGTGCTCATCGATGAAATGCTGTATCGTCTTTGGGCTTCGATCCATAGCCGCAGGGGCTTGTTTGAAAACCGATTGCATTTCTTCACTGCTCAACGAACTAAACTTTTGTTTTAAAGAAGGCGTAATATCAACCTGAGGCAATCCTCCAGTATTATATCTACTTATGCTTTGATTGATTTCAACAAAATGGCGGGGTGTCAAAATATTTAACGCCATCAATTGATTGATAGCGACTTGTGAGGCTGAATCAGCTGGCTTTAGTGCAAATTGCGTTAAGGATAAATTTACCTGATGCTCGAGATTAGCATGACCATCTTTCACAATATGCTGAATGGCATTCAATTCTGTCTCCACGGCCTCCCTTGCCAATCGTTCAACTTCAGGATCAAGAAACTCCAAAAATTCATGCCTGAGCTTTGGAGAGCAATCACCTTCGTTCAGCCAAGGGATACGGCATAAAATCAGCAAATTATCATAGGTAACATGCACACCCAGCTCGGAAAGTGACTTACCGATGGCTAAGGTTATGTTCCAATCTGTTTTTGGATATACGGCCAGAGCACTTAGCCAGGTATATAAGTTGGGGTGGGCGAACAAATAATCTTCATGGTCCGCAACCGTCCGCCATTTTCGGTAATTCAGATCTACTTCTTTTCTATTCTCCAACAATCGCTCACTCCATGCAGCATAAGGTGGCAACTCATCATTCAAAACCTCTTGTTCCAAATATTTAAGCACACTATTCAGCCCATCGGTATCCATTGGGAATAGTGCAAATATTTCGTGCAACACTCCTTCTCGATAGGTCCATGACACTACAGGTTGCGGTGTCAACATTATTCTGTTTTTCCAATGAAGAAAAAGCTCTTTAGCGATTGGATTGATTTGGGGAACCTGTTTTTCAAAATTAGGAGTAGCATCTATTAATTGATGTCCCGAGCTGAACACTACCAGTTTGTGAAAACCGTAAAATCGGCGAAGTTGGTCTTTGGAAATACCATCTGGAAATTGAGGATTCCAAAAACGTTGTAAACCTGCTTTAAAATAAAACACCTCCGCTAAAACTTCTCGTTGTTGAAGAAAACTAATAATCCATTTATTTAAGTGACCTAAATGGCTTTCATCTTTATGCTCCTCAATTAGAAATAAATACTCGGTAGGTACTGTATCAGATTTGGTGAGTAAATGGGGGAATCCGCCTTCTGCAATTGTTCTTTTTACAGAAACAGGAACATCCATTTCTTTTCGCAGGCCTGCCTGTCGTTGTCGCATCACATCTGCCAGGCGATAAAGGTCTCGGTCAGCTTTTATAATGCCATCATGCGGCCTAAATGGAATCCGATACGGGGCTTGGTCATTGGATGAAAACCTTTTTGCGGCAGCCGCTAAATCCAAATTGTCTTCATTTGAGTCCGCTAATGGAGGTTTGCGGGCAGCCCATTTCACCCAAAACCATAACAAGCCTAAACCGACCATTCCCATCAGCAACCACATGCCATAAGAGAAATTAACCAATGGGAAAACATTGTCCTCCTCCAAGGCCATTTCTGCGAGATAAGGTCTTTCCTCTCCTATCTTTACATTAATCAATGTATCGGTCTGACAATAGCCTTCCACTCCGTTTCGTACTGCCTGCAACCTGATTTTATACAATCCTTCTCTTCGGAATTCGTGTTCAACAGATTTCCCTTTTTTTATAACTGGCTCTTCTATCTTCTGCTTTATGGTTGTCTCGCCCATATTCCAAGTCACCTCAACATCATCATCTTCCAAAAGATCAACTTTAAAATTCAGCTTTTCGCCAGGTTTAGCATTTCTAACTGCTTCTATGTTTTTAAAAGAAGGTGCATTATCGCATAATATGGTGAATTGAGACTCAAAAACAGATGTGTCATTTTTTTCAGGAGTAAAACCAATAAGTCGAACTTTTTTTACTGGCGATACACCCACTTGTAGAATTTCGTAGCTCAAATGAAATGAGTCCGATTCTGAGAACTCAAGTTCATTGCTTTTAGCGTCAAAAATTTCCCATTTAAAAATGCAAAGAGAATCAAAATTGGCAGAGGTATTTTCAAATTTGACTCGGTCTCCAATCCTGACTTCTGTAGGATTTAAAAAATGAACCTCGACTGGAACCGGGTCTATATCATCTATAAAATAGGCTGCTACCATCAACCCAATAGCTGCTAAACCTACAATCAACCACCGAAACCAATCCTGATTAAAAGTAAGCGTTTTAGGCTTTTGCTCAATGGGCATTTCCCAGGGCTGTTCTATCTGTGCCCAGTATTGATCGAATAATTGATAAAATTTTTCTTGATCAGCCTTGCCTTGCGCCAGAATTGGGCAAATCAAGAATTTCAGCTTTTCCGGTGTCTGTAAATTGCTTTGTCCAAAACCCTCCAATACCTTCAGCACCCTCAACCGTTCTGCGGGGCTTATTTCAAAGCCTGCCAGCTCCAGTCTTTGTAGAAAGGAATCGAGTGGGAAGGTTATGTTTTCTGGCTGTTGGATGATTTATGATTTGAATGGTTTCATGGTTTCATGGTTTCATGGTTTCATGGTTTCATGGTTTCATGGTTTCATGGTTTCATGGTTTCATGGTTTCATGGTTTCATGGTTTCATGGTTTCATGGTTTCATGGTTTCATGGTTATTAACAAATTTCGAAAACAATGAAACAATACAGCAATGAAACAGTCGAACAATGAAATATAGCAATGAAACTATGAATCAATATTTCAATTTCTCGTTGGTATATTTTATCAACTGGTTGATCATCTTTGGAAGTGATTCTAATGATAATAAAACTTCATTTTTTTCTTCTTCGGAAATCAATCCACGAATTGATGCTTTCCTTAGCCAGTCCTTAGTCTCTTCCATTGAGCCGTAACTGTATTTGTAAAATTTGATTTTGTCTTTTTTGTGATAGCGACCAAACCCTTCTGATATATTAGCAGAAATAGAGTCTGCTGCCTCAACAAATTGCTTACCGACGGTCCATCTTTCAAAGCTTTCCCAACTATTGACTATGTTCCAAACTTTGTTACTTAAAGAAAATGAATGCACATAAGCATCAATTTTATCTATGGTTAAATAAGGTTTAGTCATATCTTGTTGGTTTTTTAACAGCTAAAACAATGAAACAATACAGCAATGAAACAGTCGAACATTATATCAATGAAACAACCCCTTAACCGCTTCCAAGTCCTCTCTTGTTTTTACCAAAATGGAAAGGTTGTCCAAAAGCCTTGCTCGTTGTTGCTTATCATTGGCGGACATAAATTCTTGCATTTCAAGTACTCTCAACCAGGCAATTAACTCCGCAGTAGCTGGTGGTTTCCGAACCGCTTTTTTTCGGACATCATCGAATTTTTGGATAAGTGTATCCAGCATAGCATCCGTAAAATTGGTACTGCCCCCCAACTGGGTTTTCACAATATCTTTCAACAATTGGTCGCTGGGAAACGGAATGTGGTAAAACACACAACGCCGGAGAAAGGCATCAGGCAAGTTTTTCTCTGAATTACTGGTCATAATGACCACAATCTTTCGGGCTGGATCATTTTCTATCAAATAATTGTCTTGCTCCTTCATGCGGAATCGATAGTTCTCGACCTCATCCAGAATATCGTTGGTAAAATCCCGTGGTGCTTTGTCAATTTCATCGATCAACACTACTGAACTTTGCGGAGTTGTGGGAAGCGGTGTACTAAATTTAGAGCCATCAATTTTGCCAGCGTTGTTGGTGAAAGCAATCGCTTTTCCAAATGCCTGCAATTCGATAAAATTAGCTGTATTGTTTGCCGGAGCATTGCCGCCTTGCTGCTTAATATTTGCAGCCTGAAAATGAGACAATGCATCGTAAGTATAAAACAAGTCACGAGCAGCACTCGTTGTTTTTGTATTGAAAACCAATGGTTTATCTGCGAAATCTGAATTATTGTTTTCCGACAAATCCAAGGCTACCTTTTGTGCCAATTTAGTTTTTCCTGTACCAGGTTCTCCAGTCAAAAGCAATGGTTGTTCTAAAGCAATTGCCACTTCCACAGCATTCTTCAATGCCTCGTGCATGATATATTCTTGAGGCCGAAAAGTTTGCGCTATCCTGGTTTGAATTTGTACTTTCATGATCAATGAGTGAATGAGTGAATGAGTGAATGAGTGAATGAGTGAATGAGTGAATGAGTGAAGATTGGCTCATTCTGTCATTCACTCATTTGCTCATTGTTAAAAAAACTGCTTATTATAATCGTCTATGATTTTCCTTAAGGTGGTTTCTACATCGTCCATAAAATGTTCTCGGGCATGCGAAAAATGTTGATTCCGCAACTCGACTAATTCCCGACTTGATTCCTTGATAAAGCTATACCGGTTGAACCAGGAGGCGATATCTCGAATTCCTACCATTTCCAGCTCTGGCAATCCGATGATGAACTCTCCATTGGCAATAACTTCCCTTACTTCGCTCTCTATTGGCGAATTATCTTCTTCATAACTTACTGCAAAAAAGAAAAGAAAAGTGGGGCTATCTTCCGGCATGTCCACCTCACAGAAATTCCTAATCATCCATCTGGTAAATTCTGGAATAATGCGCTTATCCCAATCCCACTCGCTAATACTTACAAATAGGCAAACATAATCTGATGCATCCAAGCCTTGGAGCGAGGGGCTGTTTTGGCGAAGCCATGCCAAATTTTTATCCAAGAGTGGTTCACATTCATTGACTTTCACATCGAAGGCCGTCATCAAATCTTTGATCACATCCAATTTAAAAACCTCAATATTATTGCTGTACCTGATTGGAATATCTACTTGGACTGTCTTAGAGCCACTCTCTTGGTTTGGGTTGATTACATCCCTTAACCGCCCTTCCAATTCGTAAGCTATTCGCTTAAATAAACCTTTGTGAGATTGGAGGTAATACCCAAATAGATAGAAATAATGGGTTTTCTTGTCTTTCTTTTGGATAAAAATTTCCTTGAATCGATCGCTTTGGTCAACGCGATCGCAAGTATAGCTGTGATAATCATGGAAAGATTGACCGGGGCTGTCTTTAAGGTCGGACGGTTGGATATTGTCGATTAAATTAAGGATGGCTTGTTTTATATTCATGGTGACTAAACCAGCCTTTTCAAAAGAAATCGTGCCCTCTAATTTTCCAGCTAAATTCTCATTATACCTTGACTCTTGTGCAGCTACTACATTGAACGCATCGCTGGATATAAGCAAGACCGTTTTCAGCCGCTCGAACAGTTGCGACATATCATCAATCAAGCCTTTGAGCTGTATTCGTAGATCGTCCACCTTTAAGGAGTCAGGTTTTGAGGTATCAGGGTTCAGGTGTCAGGTGTCAGCAATTCACCTGACTCCTGACTCCTGACACCTGATACCTTTCTAAGAATTATTCAAAATCAGTTCGGCCAAATCATAAACCATGACCGAATCTTGTTTTTCTTTTGCTTTCACGCCGTCTGACATCATCGTCATGCAAAATGGACAATTGACTGCAACGATTTCAGCACCTGTCCCAAGTGCCTCCTCTACCCTTTCCGTGTTGATTCGCTTGTCACCTGGCTCATCTTCTTTCCACATCTGTGCACCTCCTGCACCGCAACAAAGGCCATTCGTCCGGCAGCGTTTCATTTCGATCAAGTCAGCGTCTAAAGCAGAAAGAACGTCACGGGGGGCTTCATACACTTCATTGGCACGACCAAGATAACAGGAATCGTGGTAAGTGATTTTCTTGCCTTTAAAACTTCCACCCTCTATTTTTAAGCGGCCTTCGGCCAAAAGACTTTGCAAGAATTGTGTATGGTGCATCACTTCATAATTGCCACCAAGCACAGGATATTCGTTTTTAATCACATTAAAGCAATGAGGACAAGCGGTGACAATTTTTTTCACCTCATACATATTCAAAACAGCGACATTCTGCTGGGCAAGCATTTGAAATAAAAACTCATTTCCAGCCCTGCGGGCTGGATCACCCGTACAACTCTCTTCCTGCCCAAGGATGGCAAAATCTACCTCGGCCTTTTGCAAAAGTTTTGAAAATGCAATGGTCACCCGTTGGGCCCTATCGTCAAAACTACCGGCGCATCCAACCCAAAAGAGAACTTCGGGTTTTCGGCCTTCGGCAGCTAATTCTGCCATTGTTGGAATGTGGGACATTATTTAATGACTAATGATGAATGAATAATGATTAATGTTGAAATTAGCTATTAGCCTTTGGCTAGTTGCATTATAAGCCAACAGCTAAAGGCAAATAGCTAATAGCCATTTACACCTGTGCTTTCCAAGCATCCCGTTCGGTGGATACGGCCCAAGCTGCCTGGCTATTTTCCATGCTGTTGAACAACGGCAACCAATCAGAAGGGCCACCAGATTCCATAAGGATTTCGTACCGCCGCAATTGGAGGATAATATCCAGTGGATTTATTAATACTGGACAGGCTTCTACACATGCATTACATGTTGTGCAAGCATGTATTTCTTCCCGACTGATATAATCAAATAATGATTTGCCGTCAGCGTAATTGTCTTTTGAAAGTTCAACCCCTTCTCCACGCTTTTCTTCGCTTACAAAATCAAGGTTGCCAGTATCGAGGTTGTTCCCAATTTCTTCTGCACGATCCCGCACATCCATCATTATCTTTCTGGGAGACAATTTTTTACCTGTTGTATTTGCTGGACAAACTGATGTGCAACGTCCGCATTCAGTACAAGTATATGCATCCATCACGTTTTTCCAACTGAGGCGGGTCACATCATTTGCACCAAAAAACAGTTCTTCCTCTTCGTTTGATTCAGCCATAGTAGCCGACTCGTCCATCATACTTGCTACTTCCTGCTGGATTCGAGGAATGTTTTCCATCTGCCCCATTGGGGTTTGTTTCGCAAAATAAGTGTTTGGAAATGCGAGCATGATGTGCAAGTGCTTCGACTTGGGCAGGTAATTCAGAAACCCATAAACCACCAATAAATGCAGCCACCAACCAAATCTTTCAATTCCAATCAGAGTACTTTCACCAAGTCCACCGAACATTGCTGGCCCAAGCCAACTGCTCACAGCCAACGCCCCCGTTTGAGGATAATGGTCAGCACCGAGGCTTTGCAAAACGGTATCAGCACCATTCATACTGAAAATACCTATCAGTAATAGGATTTCCAAATAAAGAATAATGTTGCCATCAAGTGTCGGCCAACCCTTCATTTCCGGTTTATGAAAACGTGGTACTTTTAACAGGTTACGGCGTGCAAGGAAAACAAATGTGGCCACGAAAGCCAATACACTCAGTACTTCTATAACACTGATAATGAATGTATAAAACCCGCCAAGCATAGGGGCAAAAATCCGGTGATTACCAGTAAATCCGTCTATCAGGATTTCGATCAACTCAATCTGAGTCAACAAAAATGCTACATAGATAAATAGGTGAAAAATAGCAGGAATGAAACGTTTGAACATTTTCTTTTGGCCAAATGCTATGAGTAGCACATTTCGCCAACGCTGGGAAGCGTCGCCCGCAATTTCTTCCTCTTTTCCCAGCAGGATGTTCCTACTGATTTTCATAAATTGCCGGCCAGCAAGGCCAAAGGCAACAATTGTAACTATTGTGAATAGAATGGGTTGAAGCATATACTTGAAGCCATTTCAATCAACATCGCCAAAAATTATTTAATGGCAGACGGATGTTTGATTTGTAATTTGGCGAAAAATACGACAACTGAGCCAAATTTAACAAATGTCTAATGGAAAGCTTGATATATCGAGTCACCTAAACGAGCATACATACCCAAAGTTGCTCCTCAACAATCCAAAACTTATCCATCTGGTTTATTGGTGGAACAACCTGCTTTTACAACGGAATTGGATAACCAAGAAGCATATTGTAAGTGTGTTAAAACAGATTGAGTCAGGTCAGGTGCTGGATGCTGGATGTGGAGAAGGACTTCACTTGTTTGTCCATGCCTCTAAATTTCCAAATTTACTTTTCTACGGAGTTGACAAAAATAAAAACCACCATCTTTTTTGTAAAAAATATATCAACAAAAAAGGACTTAAAAACACATCTATAATTCAACATGACTTAGAAAATAAATTGCCGATAACCAATCTTGAATTAATATGGAACATTGGCACTTTGCAATATATTGAAGATGACAAAACCGTTTTAGCTAATTTTTTTAAAGCGTTAAAATGGAATGGCAAACTCATTATTTACGCTCCTATTAATGGCAAAATAATTCTTGCTGCTTACAATAATTATTTTAGCCAATTTGAACATTATGAAAAAAGCCAAAAAAGGAAAAGAATTTACACGAAAGAAGAATTGATTAATAAGTTAGAGAACGCTGGCTTCTTTATTGAATCTATGCATTTCACATATGGTAAATTAGGGATTTTAGCGCATGAATCATATTCACTTTTATTAATGGGGATCGGAAGCAAAAAATGGTATTCCATAATTTTCGGCGCACTATTAGCAATCCTAATTTCATTCATTTTTATTTTAAATAAAATAGACTATTTAATTCCAAAAAATACGGGAAACGGCATTTTAATCATTGCAAAAAAAATATGAAAATAACCAACCTAATTATCGCCGCTGTTTTTATACTATTCGCATACTTCCAACTAAATGACCCGGATCCATTTGCCTGGATGGTATTGTATTTTTTCATAGCTGCCGTTTGTGTGTTCTCAGCCTATGGTCGAATGCACAAATATGTACTCTGGGCTGGCATTGCAGGTTGTTTAATTTGGATGGGGCTGCTCCTTCCAGAATTTATTAATTGGATAAAAATGGGCATGCCCAATATCGCAGGGCAAATGAAGGCCGAAGAGCCTCATGTTGAATTTACCCGTGAATTTTTAGGCATAGGGATTTGCTTAGCAGTATTGATTTGGCAATTGAAAAAAAGTAATAATGACGAGTGATTAATGACTAATGACGAGTGATTAATGACTAATGCTGTTATTAGTCACTCGTCATTAATAATTAGTCATTAATCACTCCATGCCCGGCTGTTTCATCTCGTATTCCTCTTCGCTTTTGGCAAAGCGAACCATTTCTTTTACATCGGCCAATAGTTTCTTCGCATCGTAGATGATGCCATCTTTTACCGTGTATTTTACACCACCTGCCCGAATAGCTGTATTATTTTCACTTAGTTTGATAGCACCTGTTCCATACAACACTTTCAAATTGGCCAATGGATTTTCTTCCACAATAACGAAATCAGCCAACTTGCCAACCTCAACAGTTCCTATTTGATCTGCCAAACCAATGGCTTCCGCACCACTCAAAGTAGCAGCTTTTATTACCTCCAAAGGATGGAATCCAGCTTCTCTCAACAGTTCCAATTCCCGGATATAAGCGAAGCCATACAATTGATAAATAAACCCACTATCCGAGCCAGCAGTCACTCGGCCGCCCCTGTTTTTATACTCATTTACAAAAGTCATCCAGAGGCGGTAATTTTCTTTCCAGGCCACTTCTTGCTCTGTCCCCCAATTGAACCAATAACTTCCATGTGAAATGCGGTTGGGTGCATAAAATCGCCATAATGACGGCATGGTGTATTCTTCATGCCATTCAGCTCGACGGGCACGATGGAGGTCACGATTAGCTTCGTAAATATTAAAAGTTGGATCAAGTGTAAAGTCGAGATCGAGTAATTCCTGCATTACGCTGTTCCAATGGTCAGAATATGGTGGAGCCGCCTGCCTCCATAATTTACCAGCTTCCTCAAATCGGTTTTGTTCATTCAAATAATTATAATCGGTCGGGTAATGCTGCACCGTTCGATCGCTGAACAATGCCTCTGGCAAACCATACCAATGCTCCATACTGGTGAGTCCTGCTTTTGCAGAATGTACCACATTCCATCCTGCGACGGACATCTGTGCATGGTGGCAAGCTGAGCGAAGTCCAAGCTTCTTATTTTCATCCAGAGCGGCTGCCATAATCTCTGGAGCAGCACCAAAAAATTTAATGCCGTTAGCCCCTTTTTTGGCATTTTCCCTAACCCAACTTCGTGCTTCTTCTGCATTTCGAGGGTAGGGATCGGCACCTTGCCCAAAAACGGTATATGCTTCTATTCTTGGGGCTGTAATTTTATTTTCGTCACTCAATCCTTTTTGGTCAAGCACCCAATCGAGGCCATTTCCACATGCTGGTTCCCGAATGGTAGTGATGCCATGCGCCATCCAAAGTTTGAATACATATTCTGCATCTGCCCCTTGTGCCCTACCGCCTATATGTCCATGCATATCCACAAACCCCGGCATCAAATACATACCCTCACAATCAAGTTCATGACCTCCTTCTGCCAATTTTGGTCTCTTCTCCGAATCGATTGGAACACCTGGATAACCCACATTTGCAACTTTGACGATTCGGTCATTTTCCACGACAATATCTACTGGACCAATAGGTGGAGCACAGTTGCCATTGATAAGTGTTACACCTCGTATGATGAGCTGGCTGTATGGTCCATCGCCTTCGGCTCTTTGCGGTGCTTTTTCCACTTGCGCAGAAGTTATTGATGCAAATAAAAGGAAAGAGAATAGAAAGAAGGAGTATTGAATTTTAGCCATATTAAAGTTGGTTTTGTACATAGTCGCTCAAAACACGGGAATTTATTATTGATTACAAAATAGTGGGTTAGCTTTGTCAGGGAGTACACTTTCTTTTACTGCATAATTCAAGAAAGGTAAGCTTATTATCTTGGTGCAATTCTGTGATTTCTTTGTGCATCTCTGATGTATAGCTGTTTATTCCACAAAGTTTCTCAAAGTAGCACAAAGTGACACAAAGTAAGTATTTGATGATGATGAAATTTCCGTTTTATTTATTCCTGCTTTTATTTTTGTTTTTACTTCCGGGCTCTGCCCACACCCAAGACCCTGCTTTTCATTTGCACTTTCTGCACAACAATTTCCATAACCCTGCTAGTGCAGCTTTAGGCGAAGAAAAGGTCATATCAACGAACTATAGACGACAGTGGGACAGTGCAATTAAAACCTCGTTTGCAAGTTTTGAGATGCCGTTACAAAAAATTAATAGTGGCACAGGGTTCAATTTTATCTTAGATGAAGCTGGACTGACTAAGCAATATGATCTCGGATTTTTCTTTAATTACCAATTGAGATTTTCTTCAGACATTATTGTCCGATTAGGTGTTCAACCCACTATAAAATGGCAATCATATAATTTCGGCAAAATAATAATTGTTGACCCAACAGATCCACTATTTAATGGACTTTCAGGAACTGAAACGGCACATGATTTTAATTTGAATACAGGGATTAGCTTTTCATGGAGAGACCTTCATTTCGGCCTTGGGGTTAGAGATATATTTTTAAATGAATTCAAATATGGCTCTTTGCAAGCTTTTACTCGAAACACTAAAAGCTACTATTTCCATTTAAGTCAAGCACTAAAAATACATGAAAAATGGGATGCAAATATTGCTGCTATTTATAGAAAATTTCGACAATTTAGATCCTTCGACATTGCTCCATCTATCTCGTTTAATGACCACTTCAAATTAGGCGCATCCTGCCGACCAACAAGTGATCTTACACAATGGGGTCTACTTGCTGGCATTCATTTCTCGCCAGTAGAATTGATGGTGTATTTTGAACCAGAAAGTAGCATTATTGGCCGAACATTCGAGGGAGTTGCTCAATTTTCATTTTGACTATTTCAAATCGTCAATTTCTGAGCAAAGCCTTCATTCGATCCGCCCACTCTTAAAATCGGCATGTTATTCTCTAAATGATGAATATTCGCTCGATCGATTTATTTTCCGATCGGCGTTTCCCCTCCGAAATGTTTTTGTTTGAAGACTTTTCCCATGACACGTGCATCCAAATGCCATACAATCTTTACAAGAGCAACTTTTCCTATTAGTTGCTTGATCCTTTTCTTTTTTGTTTTTATACAAAAAAGCCACGCACAACAAGAGCCACAGTTTACCAAATATATGTTCAATACCCTTTCGTACAATCCCGGTTATGCCGGAAGCAGAGGGTATATGTCAATAGTAGCAGTTCACCGGGATCAGTGGAGTGGCTGGAGCGACGCAGCCGACAGTGATGGTAGGCCACGGACGCAATCGTTTTCTATACACTCGCCAGTAAATAAAGGGGTTGGATTGGGTTTGAATTTATTGAATGACCAGATTGGTGCCCATAAAACAACTTTGCTCAATATCAGTTATGCCTATCGCATCCAATTTGGCAAAAGCACACTTTCATTGGGATTGCAGGCTGGAGCCATGAACTGGCGAGCAGATTGGGATCAATTGAACTTCAAAGACGCTCAAGCTCTGGACAATGTATTCAACCAAGGCAATCCAAGTGAAATCTTGCCTGACTTCGGGGCAGGCCTATTCTTTTACAGCGAGCGCTTTTACGCAGGAGCTTCCCTACCCCATTTAGCACAATTCAATTTGCGGGATGTTTCGGATGCAGAAAAAGAAATCATTCGAAAATGGGCCAGAAACTATCGTCATTTTTATTTGACTGCAGGTGGCATTTTGCCATTGAAAGGAGAAAGCTTGGTTTTCCGGCCTTCACTATTAATTAAATCAGTTGGCTTTTTCCCTGAGTTTTTCAAAAAAGGGAACTTGGTAAGGGAAATTGGTTCACCCACCATTTTTGATATAGACGCTTCTTTTCTTTTCAATAAAAAACTTTGGCTTGGCGCTTCAGTGCGTTCTGCATTTGCAGCTATAATCGAAAAAGAGGGCAGATCCAGCAGTTTTGATTCAATTGACATCTGGGCTTCCTTTTTATTTGATAAAAATATTCGAGTAGGCTTCGCCTATGATTACCCGCTGAACGAGATTGCCAATTATTCCATCGGCTCTTTTGAAATCATGCTCGGATATGACTTTTACAGAGAAGTGGAGAAATTGACAACGCCAAGGTATTTTTAGTAAACCTGTTTATTTCACCTGAACAGGGATTGTAAGTAAAGGATGCTCTCCCGGCGCAGTCACTGCATTTAACACCCTGAATTTCAATTCAATTTGTTCCAAATGTTCCAACGTTTTTACCGCAATTTTTGTGGTTGTTTGTGGGTGTAATTGAACGACATTTGGACCGTTATGAAAATTGAATGCCCCTTCATTGGAAAGTAAATAATTAGCATCGGATTCATTTTTCAAATAAACCTCCAAAATGGCAGCAGCTCCCTGATATTGAACCTTCTCCACAGAAATAGAAGATTTAATCAACGGCACCAACCACATCTCCCGACCGATCAGTGTATTCTCATACCAAACCACCGTCCTCTTTTTGAAAAGCCCCTCTTTTATAGATTCAGCGGTTCGTTCTCGAGCAAAGACAAAGGTTACTGGCCTGTGTCCACCATCTTGAATACCAAATTGCCAGTCGACAATTCCATGAATATCAGAAGTGCCCATTATAGTAAGATCGTGATCCAATGCAATCTGGAGTGCTTCGTCGGAATAGGTGCCCTCATTCACGACTTCAATACCGTGAAGGAGATTTTCTTTAAATAAATATTGATGGAAATCGGTCACTTTGGCTATCCCATCTTTAGTTTGAGAGACCCAATTAGGATGATTCCAAAACACAAACGCTCCTTGCCTATTTGCTTCTTTAAAAACTTCCAAACTATCTTCAATCAAAAGCTTATTTGCATCTTCTATGAAAATAGCGTTGTTGTGACCGGGAGGCATATCGCGGGTAATTTCACTTCCATTCACTACAATTAGATTGTGAGCACGGGCATATTTTTCACCCAATTCATAGGAACGGTTTCTGTCTGGGTGAGGAATGTCCTCAGAATGGGGTTGATATTCGAGATGCTCCGTAAGCGAGATGGCATCAACACTATCTCTGAGCGCTTCAGAAACTCGGATGTTCGGCCAAACACTTCCATCAGAAAAAACAGTATGAATGTGAAAATCAGTGGTCAGCGTAAGGTATCCCGGAATATCAGGAAATTGAATAGCTTGGTCGTGGTGGTGTTCATGTGGAATTTGCGAGATTAAAGATGCACTAAAAAAAAGTGCAAATAATAAAAGCCAATGTTTCATGATTTTTTGTTTTGTTTTTTCAAAATTGAGAACCAAGCTTTACCTCAAAGTGAATTCAGCAAGAAGAGTTTTGTAATGTTGCGGTGAAGTTAACAGGGTTTTTTAAACCATCGCAATCAAAATGGCTGACAACATAAAACTTTACCCACCCCTTGTTCGAGGGGTAGTCGCTTGCATCAGGGAGATTTTCCACGAAGGCAGATATGCCGATAAGGTGATTCAGTACCAATTCAAATCCAATCCAAAATGGGGCAGTCGGGACCGAGCATTCATTGCCGAAAACGTATATGAAATGGTGAGGTGGTGGCGATTATTGAGAAAAATAGATAGCAGGCGCTGGGAAAATGATGGCAAAGGCTCAGGCAACGATATCGTCCGGCTTTTGGGAATCAACCTTTTACTCAAAGGGCACGATTTACCAGACTGGGAAGAATTCAAAGACATCTCAAAAAAAGCTGTCCAAAACAAAAAACAAAAATTAGCAGCAGAGCGAAAAATTATTCAGTCAATTCCCGATTGGTTGGATACAATGGCTTTCGAGGAGATAGGCGATCAATGGGACAAAGAAATAATAGCACTGAACGAATCTGCACAGGTGGTTTTGAGGATAAATACTCTGAAAACGACCAAAAGAGATTTAAAGAAAATTTTGCTTAAAGATGGATGGGACACGCTAAATACACCTATTGCAAAAGATGCTTTAATCTTGAAAAAAAGAGGCAATGTATTTTCCAACCCATTCTTTAAAAAGGGGTTTTTTGAGGTTCAAGATGCTGGTTCGCAGTGTATCGCTCCTTTTCTGCAAGCTGAGCCAGGCATGCGAGTGGTAGATGCATGTGCTGGTGCCGGAGGAAAATCCCTTCATCTTGCGGCCCTCATGGAAAATAAAGGCAGCATCATTTCTTTGGATACGGAAGAATGGAAATTAAAGGAGCTAAAAAAACGAGCTCGTCGAAATGGTGTTGATATTATTCAGGCCCGACCAATTGATTCTTCAAAAACCATAAAACGGCTACAAGGCACAGCTGATCGGTTGTTATTGGATGTGCCATGTTCAGGTCTTGGAGTACTTCGGCGAAATCCCGATGCCAAGTGGAAGCTTTCCGCAGAATATATTGAAAAAGTAAAAGTAACGCAGGCCAGCATCTTAGAGGATTACAGTAAAATATTAGCTCCCGGAGGAATGTTGGTTTATGCAACCTGCAGTATTCTCCCATCGGAAAATGAAAAACAAGTCGAACAGTTTTTGTTAAAAAATAAAAACTTTAAGCTGGAAGAAGAAAGGAAGGTTTCTCCTTCAAAAGATGGATTTGATGGGTTTTATATGGCGAGGATAAAATTGGTGGATTAGAAATTAGAAATTAATATATCGATTTTATTCCAATCGATATATTTAAAATTTTGCGACAATAGTGTATCTCCAGAATAATTAAATCCATCTTGCAAAACGAGCATTCCATTTGGAAATTCTGGACTGAGAGAATCAGCCACAGCATCCAATCCATCCGTTTCTTCGACGCCATCTATAGTGTCGCTTTTTGTAATTGTAAAGCTATTTAAATATTGATTATTCCCAGTTCGCTCAAAAAGAGCATACGAAAAATTACCCTGAGAGCTTACGATTAAATAACCAGCTTTTCCTTTTTTATAAATAGTCACCCCTTCTATATCATAAACAATATTTGGATTTGAATTACCGCTACCATTTATTAAAATTTTCGAAGAATCCTGTGTGGGGCTGATTGGTAATTTCCATACCCCTTTCCCTTCTTCCCCAACATATAAATGCCCATAATCATTATCAGCCACCATTCCTTCTGTTTGAGAATCAAACTGTATGGTTCTTTTCAGTTTTAAATCAATTTTATTCTCAGTTTCCAACATTTCAAATTGCTGCAATAATCCATTTTTGCCATTAATAATGGCATAATATTTCTTTTCCGATGCTGCAATTGCAAAACAAAATCCATAGATGTCATCTATTAAATTAGGGTCAACCTTTAGTGGTTTTATAGAAGCATCCATCAACCTGCCATCATTTGAATTTATTTTAAAAAGATTTACAGATTGACTAGAACGGTTACTGCACCCCAGGACAGCTGCCAAGCTATCACCTAAAGGAAAGTCATACATAATATCAACATTATTGATATTGCCGATTGGATAATACGCAACCTCCTCTCCCGATAAATTATAAACTGCTAATCCTCCCCTTTTATTAGAACCGTAAATTAAACTTTTTTCCGGATTTTCAGGATGCACCCAAATTGCGGGGTCGTCTGCGGCATCTTCTTCAGCTGAGGCTTTAATACTTTGAGTTTCGACATCTGGAGTAACACTCAATTTTATTAACGACTGCAATGCATAAGCCTTTCTCAACTCCAACGAATCTTCTCTTGCTTCAACAGAATCTTCTTCAGTTGAATTGGCATTCTCTTTCAAAGATGGTTCGCATGCAACCATTGTAATTAAGAGAAATAAGAACAGTTTGCATTTGCCAATAATAAATTTATCCATCATTAATTTTCAATAAAAAATAAGCTCTGGCAAACAACGTGATTGCCAGAGCCATTTACATACTTATCTCTCACTAATTAAATCAAATTTTAAACCTAAATCAAATCTTGCATTATAATATTCAGCTTGAAATGTTCTGCTTGAAACACCTTGAAAATAACGCAATGGCTGATTCAATATATTATTTGCATTAGCATAAATAATAAGCCGATCATTCAAGCTATAACTGAAATTAAAATCTAAATAGGTTGCTTTATCATAATAAATATCCGAAAAAACTTCACTTCCTACTTCGTCAATAAAATCAGTCGCATAATTAAATGAAATCCTTGAAGTAAATTTAGTCCCTTCATAAGCCAACGACGCATTCAATGTGTGCTTCGGAGATCCTGGCAAATCCAATTCTTCATCTTCCCTGCCTTCAAAATTAAAATCAGTAACCTCAGATGTAGTGTAAGTATAGTTAAAATATACCCCAACTCCTTTTAGTGCTGGAGCAATAAAATCAAGCTGACGCTGGAAAGCCATTTCAAAACCTAAAAGGTTTGCGTTTCCACCATTTATTGGCTGGGAATAAGAAGCCCATTCTTTTCCTTCAAAAGTGTAATCATCAAAAGTTTGATTGACAATAAAATCATTAATGTCTTTATAAAAAACACCACCTGAAAGAATACCTACATTACCGAAATAGTGCTCTGCCATTAAATCAAAATTCGTTGATGTAGTTGCTTCCAATTCAGGGTTTCCAATTGAAAGTTCTTCCCCATCTTCGATTTCACGATAAGGCACCAAATCAAAATAATTTGGACGGGCTAATGTATTTGTATATGCAAAACGAAGAACGGAACGTGGTGCAAGATTGTATTTCAAATGCAAGCCGGGTAAAACATTTATATAATCACTTTTTGATTTATTGGTGGCATCTAAAGTTCCTTGCTCATCATCAAATTGAAAGCCTTCATATTCTAAATTAGTTTGTTCTACACGAACACCTGCAACAATTAAAAAGTCTTTACCAAGGTTTTGCTCTATCATAGCATAACCTCCATAAATATCCTCACTTGCAGTAAAATTCCCTGCGAGTTCACTCAAGTCCTGCTCTCCCTCAAACCCATTACCCGTTAAATCTAAATTACCGACAAACTCTTTTGTTGTAAAGCTTCCAATCAGGTAATCACCAGGTAAAAAATTATCTTTCGAAAAATCGGAAACATTTAAGTAGCTATTTTCAAAAACACTATCATCCATAGGCTCATACTCATAAAAATCGTTAGCCCTGTTTTTTGATTTAGTGCGCATGCGGGCACCAAATTTTATATTATTCTGATTCTTCCCATTTGAAAGAGGAAACGAAAAATCAATTCGACCATTTACATCTTCATCTTCTGTATATTGAAATTCTTCGGTCAATTCACCTAATTCCCATGAACCGCTTGGATTTTGATATTCTTTCCCAACTGCCTCAATAAAAGGCTTTTCAATATCTGTAAGATCAACATTGACAGGCACGGTGCCATCGGTTGCAATTTCATAATAGCGTTCATTTGGTCTTTCTTCGGAGGCCTTTGCATAATTAACCGACCAGTCCATTTTTAATTTACCTAATAAATGGTTTCCAGAAAGAGAAAAATTCATCATTTCCTGATCTTCTAAACGAGCATATTTGTTGTCTTCGGTACTTGCTTTGGTTTCACGTTGCAGCTCTGCAACCCATTGATCCCCATCATATTCAACATCTGAAAATATCGCACGGTATCTATTTTCCCAATCCTTTCTTTTATTGTAAATTCCTTTCAGGAAAATTGTGTGATTGGCATTTATTTTATAATCCAAAGATGCAGAATAACTCTGCCTAATTCTTTGTAAATAATATTGTCTAATTTGAATTTCTTCTGGCCACAATGCCTCTCCTTCTTCAAAACTACCATTGTCATTTACATCGTCATAAGTCCATTCTGCCTCTATATTATCTGACCCTAAATTATTATCGAAATAAGAACCACTCAAAATAATTCCCAATTTATTGTTGGCTATTCTGTCACCAAAAATCAATGACCCGTTGAATGTTGGTTCTTCTGCCAAAATATTATATCCTCCGCCAATCGTACCAGAAATACGTTGGGCATAAGGTGCAGCTCTTGTCACCAAATTAACCGAACCGCCTATCGCATCTGCATCCATATCAGGTGTAACTGCCTTGCTGACCTCAACGGATTGAACCATATCGGAAGGAATTAAATCCAATTGAATCGACCTTATTTCTGCTTCAGCAGAAGGGATTCTCTCTCCATTAATGGTAATTGAATTTAGTTGAGGAGCTGTACCACGGATATTCCCAAATCGAGCTTCCCCTTGATCGTACTGGACGTTAACTCCGGGAATCCGTTTTAAAGCATCTCCAATATTGGCGTCTGGAAATCTTCCTATCTGGTCAGAAGCAATAATATTGGTAATGTTATAATTGGCAAGTTGGTCGTTTAGCGCACGCGCCTGTCCTCTCAATTGACTCGTAACAACAATTTCACTCAAATTGACACCCGGTGCTAATTTAAAATCTTGTGTGGTATTACTCCCAGCAGATATGGTAACCAACATTTCCTGGTCCTCATAACCAATAAATGAAACCCTCGCTGAATATTCTCCGGCTGGAACATTTAATATGGAATAATATCCGTTCACGTCAGTACTTGTCCCTCTTATTTCATCAATAATAATAGTAGCACCGGTAAGAGGCAATTTAGATTCATCGATAACCCTTCCGCTCAATACTCCATTTTGAGCATTCAAGCTAATTGAAAAAAACAAACAAAATAGTAAGGTAAATCTTTTCATGTTTAAAGGTGGTGTATTTTAAATTGAATTATTTAAGCCGCAAAACTCTACACCCTGTTTAAACAGAAATCTTCTTTATTGTTAAATTATCAGTTGAGCAATTGATAAATTTCCATACATTTTTGGAGATGCAAGCAGGAGACTTTTAATTAGTAAGCAACTACTGGGGAGCATTCTAAATATTTCAATTAACATTAATCGTTCAAGTTAAGTGAAGATTAAATTTCTTACAGTATTCAATTAATTGCCAGTGTATCCTTATACATATCTAAATATTCTTCTAATTTTTTTCGCTTGTACTGCATGATAAACCGTGGGTGAGAAAGCGGAATTATTTTCTCGAAATAGCCCTCTCGATCATTTAATTTTGAGAGGTATTTATAATTTTTTCCTTCACCCAAACAAAAACAGACGCTGCTGTCCATTCCAATTTTTAATAGCTTTTCCAAGTGGTACTTAATAAATGGTTCCATTGCATTTTGCAAATTCCTGTCGTCATAATAGTTGTAGTTTTTCCCATCTTTTACAAATCCAAACGGTACCACTGAATTAATGAAATAGTGTTTATAAAAAGTAGCAGGGCCGCCCATCTCATTGATCATTCTGTAAATAAATACTGCAGACAGCTCTGAACGCTTATCAAAAGAATTGGGAATGCCACATTCAGACTCCAGCAAGACAGGATCGGTGAAAGCAACATTTGTGACGCCCGCTCCGAATCTTCCAGGATTGATGCCAAGTATCAATCTTCTACTGTTTAAATCAGCATAATATTTATCCAAAAATATTTTAGTCACCCTTTTCGTTTCTTGTAGCTCAGCAAGCGGTAGCAACCAATTTACCCCATTATCAAGTTTTGGTGCCTGCTTCGCTATATTTTCGAAATGTTCGTAAAGCTTGTCGGCTAAATTCTCTTGATCTGCATTTTTTGGCATCGTTATTTGAATATTTATTTTTGAAATACTTTGGCAGGTGTATTGCGATTTACACAACAAACATCTTAAATTGCAGCCACCTATTAAAATTCTTTCTGCACCTTTTACCCGTCTTTCGAATTTACACCTATTTAGAACTATACATTAATACTGAACCTTCATAGGTTTTATGCAAAACCATTGAATATCAATTATTTGACTCTTCATATTGCATAAAAACTTCATGGATTGAGTAATACTGAACCCTGTCCCTGAAACATAATTTTTCATCTGTTCCAATACTATGATGCTGTATTGAATTGGCCAGATGAAGCAAAAAGTCGGTTACATTGAAAAACACGCAATTTTCGAATAATACTAAAAACCCTGAGGAGCAAGGAAACAAAAATTCTATTATCACTTCCATCTTTAATTTTCTGGGAGACAAATGGGTTACCTTTTCTCTTTCAATTTTATCACTCCTATTTGTATCGTGGCTGGCAGCTACAGAGTTGCTCCAACCAAGCCTATTAATAGACCATTCCATTGAAACTATACCAACTGGCCTCCATTTGCCAAGCGATCTATTGGAGGAACGCATCAATGTCGCTCCAGTCTATTCCGAATCAAAAGAAGCACTGCTCTGGCTTTCGGTTCTAAAATCCTATAGTGATATGGTACTTTCTGGCGAGCAAATGGCGCTGAAATACAAGAACATGAGCATTGCTGCTTCCGTGCTCAGTGCTACTGCTGAAAGTGGTTTGAGAAAAAAATATTGGTCGGAGAAGGCTGTTAGCTATGGAGAATTGGCTATAGGCGTGATGACTGCGATGGTTCCCCAAAAAGATGTTTACGAAATTGAGGAACTCAATACAAGACTGCTGATTGCACTCGCAATGCATTATTATGAAGGCGGCGATGTCAGAATCCACCAAATCGCCATGCAGTTTAAAAAAATTTCAAAATCATATCTTGTCAGGACTGGTTTTTGCACAAACAGGATTTTGAAATCCCTTCACTATGATGGGATCATCCAATTACCAGAAATAGATCCATTCAAATACACTTGATTTGTTGGCTTTTTCCTCTAACGGAACTCATTTGGCCAACTATTTTAGATTCAGCATTTAAACACAAAAACGTGATGGCGCAGCAGCAATGTTGCGCTTTTTTTATGCCCAAAATTTAAGTTCCTCTAACATTTGCTTAGAATCGTCCAAGCTATCATGCTTGTAATTGGGAAAAACTTACCTTTGCCGCCAAATTTTAAGGAATTAGTAAAAAACACGAATGGACAAAAATACTATCACCGGATTCATATTGATCTTTGGAATTCTATTAGTCTGGAACATGACGATGGCACCAGATGCGCAAAAGAAAATAGAAGAGCAGCAGCGCATTCAGGATTCATTAGCATTGGTTGAGCAGCAAAGGGTTGAAGAACAACCACAAACTACTATTGAAACTCAGCCCAACAACACGGAACCAACCGTGATTGATTCTCAAGAAATAGAAAAGCAGCAGTCGCTTTTACAGCTTCAATATGGCGCATTTTATCCTTCTGCAACTGGGGAAGAAAAAGAATCGGTTTTAGAAAATGACTTGATGAAAGTTACATTTTCCAATAAAGGAGGCCGAATTAAAAGTGTCTTGTTAAAAGAGCACTTTAAGATGGAAAGGGATTCCAGCCATGAGGAACATGAAATTCCATTGAAACTATTAGAAGATGACAAGAACCGCTTCGAATATATTCTGCCTGTAGCCTCGGCGGCGAAGGAAACCATTAGCTCTCAAGATTTATTTTTTGAGCCTTCCATTTCTGGAAATACCATTTCATTTAAAGCATCAGCTGGTTCGGGTAAATACTTTGAGCAAGTTTACACAGTCAATCCCAACAGTTATGGGATGGACTACTCAGTTCGGTTTGTGGGTTTGAATGATGTATTAAAAACACCCAATGGCTCCGTTGAGTTAAATTGGGTAGATTACCTTGACCGCCTGGAATTGAACTACACCTACGAGCATACTTATTCCTCGGTTTATTATAAACCGTCTAACGATGATTATGACTATTGCAATTGCATGCAGGAGGATAAGGACGAATTGGAATCCCAATCAATTGAATGGATGGCGCACTCCAACCAGTTCTTTGCCAGCATTCTTATTTCGAAAGACAGACCTTTTAAGGGAGGTGTTTTTGAAACCAAAGTTTTTGATTCTGATACAAGAATAAGTAACCCGGACCTAAAGATTTTACATTCTCATTTGGAAGTGCCAGTTGGTCAGGATCCATTCAATATGGAGTTTTATGTGGGGCCCAAGGATTATGAAACCTTGATGGCCTATGATAATGAACTTCAATACATTGTACCATTTGGCAAAAGTATTATAGGTACGGCCAATCGGTGGATCATTCGACCGTTGTTCAACTTCCTTTCAACATTTATTGGGATAAAGGGGATTGTAATTTTAGTGCTGACACTGATCGTTAAATTGGTGTTGTATCCGCTTACTTATAAAATGCTGCACTCTCAAGCGAAAATGTCAGCATTAAAGCCACGGCTTGCCAGTTTGAAAGAAAAGCATAAAGACGACCAGACCCAAATTCAAATGGAAAGCATGAAAATGTACCGAGAGTTTGGGGTCAATCCACTTGGGGGCTGTCTGCCAGTGGTGATGCAAATGCCAGTTTGGTTTGCATTGTACCGATTCTTCCCTGCCTCCATTGAATTCAGGCAAGAAGGTTTCCTTTGGGCAACGGATCTTTCCAGCTATGACGCTGCATTTTGGTTACCCTTTACGATCCCTTTCACGGATCAAAGCCATTTGTCTTTGTTCACTTTGTTATGGGTAGTCACTACGCTGATCTACACCTATTACAACATGCAGCAGATGGACATGGCCAATATGGGCGGTGCTAATGCCCAGATGATGAAGTATATGCAGTTCCTGATGCCTGTGTTCTTCCTGTTTTTCTTCAACAGCTTTGCTTCTGGTTTGACCTGTTACCTTGTGTTTAGCAACATATTCAATATCGCTCAAACACTGATAACTAAAAATGTCATCATAGACCATGATAAAATAAAACGGGAACTGGAAGCCCATAAAAAGAAACCCAAAAAGAAAGGCGGCTTTGGAAGCCGAATGGAGGAGGCCTTGAAACAACAGCAAGCATTAGCTGCCCAACGAGAGGCTGCCAAGGCGGGAAAGAAAAAGAAATAAGCCTTAAATCGCTATTTACAAATCACAAAAAATGAAAATATTCGCTTCAAATATCTTCCTTGTATGTCTGTTGACTTTGTTCATTTCTTGTGACAAAAAGAAAGCGCAAGACACGCCAGCAGAACATCCAACCGAGCAAGAGGAGCAATCACCGACTGCTGAAGAAAATGAAGGCTCTGGTGAAGTAAAAGAGAAGCCTTATCAACTTGCTGGCTTTCAAAAAACGGCCTGCTATGGTAAATGTCCTGTTTATCAAGTCAAATTCTATTCTGACAACACTGCAACCTGGCATGGGAAAATGAACGTGGAGCGAATGGGATGGCATGAGGCCAAAGTTGATAAAGAGCAAATAAAAGCCATTAAGGACAAAGCATTCGAAATTGGATACTTTGATTTCTATGGAGAATATCCTTTAGAATATAAAGTCGCCGACCTGCCCTCAACGATCACTTATATTCGTGTGGGCGATATGGAGAAAACCATCAAAAATACGCATGATGGACCAGATAAATTAACAGAATTTGAACAGTACCTCGAAAGTTTAATTGAAAATCTGGACTGGAAAGCAATGGAGAAAGATTGATGATTTATAAATTATAAATCATACCTCATATTTCAGGTAATCGTTTCCAGGACTCGCTGCATGCCGCCATCAAAATTTAGACCGCTGATATCGATAGTAAGGCGGTTTTTCAGTGCAGCAATTATGGTCGGCAGTTTAGATTTCAGGTCGTTGTTCCGGGATTTTTCATCTTGCAGGTCTTCAATGCCTATCCCATTTTCGATACGCCATTGCACTTCTTCGTCAATCTTTTTGATCTTTCCGTTAATCTCTTCAATCGCCGTTCGCATAAATGAAAAATCAAAGAAATCATTTTCCAAAGCACATGCAATTAACTTCTTGTCAGCGATGGCTCCACCAGTAAGCGTAAGTATCGATTCCATGCCAACCCAGCCAGAAAGCAAGCTTTTTCCAGAAACAAGCGACAGCGTCACACTGCTCGCTTTTATACACCTTTCGATAAAATCTTTAATGTCCTCTCCAGCTTTCATTTCTTCCCTGTCGATCAAAACTTTTACGCCATTATTGTCGAAAAATTCTTTCACACGCATGGCCTGTGCTTGGTCGTTGTGGTTGTATGAAATGAAAACGGTTGTTTCGCTTTTATTAACTGGACTGGGAGAAGCGCCTCCATTATTAGGTATTTCCAGTCCTTTCACATTGACATCTTCAGGAAGTTTATTGGCAATGTTAATCACCGCATTCCTGATCTGATTTTTCGTCAACTGGATAAAGTCATTCGGCAAACCGCCACTATCAATGTCACGTTTTAGGCCATTCCATCGGGAAGATTGCAGGATCACGGCATTGTCTCCAGGCATCGCTTTTAGCAAGGCTTTGATAGCTAAGTCAATATTTCCTTCGTTGATGAGGTTGAGAATGTCTTGTTTTGACATGGAAGCTTTTTATTTGAAGCACCAAATTTAAAATTTCATTTGGATAAAAAAAGTAAATCAATATTATAGGTATCGGCCAATAGTATTGAGAAGCCTTCTAAGGATTATCCTGTCGGGATGATTGAGATCAAGCACTTTCACTGTGGCTTCGCCTCTTTTTGTTTTAGGGATTATCATTCCATTTTCTATTAAAAAATGATTTTCCCATTTGTCTACCCTTGGATTGTACAAACGAATCAAACGTTTGCTGTTTGGAAGGTAAGTGCCTAAATCTGTACCCTTGTTTTCATTGCATATTGAGCAAGCAAATGCTAAATTATCAAGAGTTCCTTGGCCACCGTGCTTTACACTTCGAATATGGTCAACGTGAAAGGAAAAGAACATATCCTCTTCATGTACACGACAGTATTCGCACCTAAACTCTGCTCTTTCTTTTATCTGATTTCGAATGGATTTGGGAATAAACGAACTCATGAGGCAAGTCTTATTCTTGCCCGTGCCTTAGCCAAGGCCATTAGGTGATCCAGAGCCAAATATCGTTCAAGTTCATATTGCTCCTCTTCAGAAATTCCCGTTTCTTTTTTCTTAACCATCAATTCCTCCAATCTATCTTGAACCTTTTGGCTCGGTTTCATCGCAATGACCTTTTCAGGAGAAAGGCTCGCAACAAAATCGGCAACCTCTTCATAAGCAAGCAATGGTGAATTCATATTTGAAAAAATTTTAGCTAAAATACCGAATAATGCTATCAACTCAAAACTCAGCACTACCCCACCTCCCAACTATTTCTCCCTGCCATCAAAACATCCAAATCGCCATCACCCAAAGTTTCGGTTGCAGCATTCACTTGGTTCAATAACTGGCGCTCATAGCATGGGCGTTCTGTCTGATAAATCACACCAAATGGACGTGGTAGGGCATTTTCATTCGATGTGGGGTCATCAAAAAATCGAGATAGGATTTGAGCTTTAAAAATATCGGTTTCATCATGAACCCAAAGGTCGTCCTTAGAAAATCCATCTTTCTCTAAATCAACGACTTGGGGAGTACATCCATCCAAGCGGATGCCTTTTTCTCCGTCTTTTCCAAAAACCATTGGTTGACCATTTTCTAAAAACAAAGCAGTATCTGGTTTGCTGTTCTTTTCTGTAAAGGTGAAAAAAGCACCATCATTGAAAATATTGCAATTCTGGTAAATTTCGAGGAAAGAACTGCCCTTATGAGCGTCAGTTCGGTTGAGCATTTCCCGAAGGTGCTTTACATCCCGATCCATGGTGCGGGCCACAAAAGTAGCATCTGCTCCAAGTGCCAAAGCAATCGGGTTGACTGGATGATCCAACGAACCAAATGGCGTGGAAGAGGTGCGTTTGTATTCCTCTGAAGTTGGAGAATATTGACCTTTGGTGAGGCCGTAAATCTGATTGTTGAATAGCAAAATATTCACGTCAAAATTCCGGCGCAATAAGTGGATCAAGTGATTACCTCCAATAGATAGCCCATCCCCATCACCCGTAATGATCCAAACATCCAAATCAGGATTAGCCATACGCAGACCAGATGCCACCGCTGTAGCTCGGCCATGAATGCTGTGCATGCCATAGGTCTCCATATAATATGGAAAACGTGAGGAGCAGCCGATACCAGAAATAAACACCGTTTCGTGTTGCTTTTTTCCTAAATCGGCCAAAACAGTTTGCACCTGTTTCAAAATAGAATAGTCACCGCAGCCCGGACACCACCGAACGTCCTGGTCGGTTGCGAAGTCTTTGGCTTTCAATGGAATATGGTTTTCTTCAATTGTCATAAATCTGCTATTGGCTATTTGTTATTGGCTATTGCCAAAACTAATAGCTATATAATTTTCTTCGCAAAATCAAACAGCTCGTACTTTGTAATAGGCACACCTTGGATTCTATTGTACTGATGCACATCCAATAGGAATTGTTGTCGAATGACTTTGCTGAGTTGTCCTTTATTTATTTCTGGAATCAGGATTTTATCAAATCGTTTTAAGAGGTCACTCAAGTTTTTTGGAAATGGCCGGATATACCGCAAATGCACATGACCAACCTTGTGTCCTTCATTATTCAGCATTTTGGTTACTGACTGGCAAACGCCAAAAGTAGAACCCCAGCCCAAAATCAATAATTCGCCGCTATCATCGCCTGTATCCATCTTTTGTTCAGGTACAAATTTGGCAATGGCATCCACTTTAGCCTCCCTTGTTTCCACCATGTGCTGGTGATTGGAAGGATTATAAGAAACATGGCCAGTCAGGTCTTCCTTTTCAAGCCCCCCTACCCTATGCATCAAGCCAGGCGTACCGGGAATTGCCCATTTCCGCACCCTGTTTTCATCTCTTTCGTATGGCATGTACGTCGCTACGTTTTCTTGCCTTTCAGCAAACCCCACTTTTATCTCCGGCAAGTCTTTGGCTTTTGGAAATTTCCAAGGCTCTGACCCATTGGCAATATACCCATCGCTCAACAATATAACTGGAGTCATGTGCTGTACAGCTATCCGGCATGCTTCAAACGCAGCTTCAAAACAATCCGAGGGCGATTTGCTCGCAATCACTGGCATGGGGCATTCGCCGTTGCGGCCATAGAGTGCTTGCAACAAATCCGACTGTTCCGTCTTCGTTGGTAGGCCAGTAGAAGGACCGCCACGCTGCACATCCACAATCACCAATGGTAATTCTAACATGACTGCCAATCCCATAGCCTCCGCTTTCAAAGCCATGCCTGGGCCAGAAGTCCCTGTTATAGCCAGATCGCCTCCATAACTGGCGCCTATGGCCGAGCATACTGCTGCTATCTCATCTTCCGCCTGAAAAGTTTTTACACCAAAATTCTTGTGCTTTGCCAGCGCATGCAGAATATTAGAAGCGGGCGTGATTGGGTAGGAGCCATAAAAAAGTGACAGTCCGGATTTTTTGGAGGCAGCAATCAACCCAAGTACCAGTGCATCGTTGCCCATGATGTGTCGATATATGCCCTTTTCTAGTTTTGCCGGTTTCACCACATAACGGGAGGTGAATTCCTCCATCGTATCTGCCAAGTGGTAACCTTTTAAAAGAACCCGTTTATTCGCATCTAACACAGAAGGTTTCTTTTGAAACTTGTTTTCCAAAAACCTCAATGTTGTATCCAGTGACCGATTGTAGCGCCAGAGCAGGAATCCCAGCACCAACATGTTCTTACTTCGGTCTTTGTCTTTTGTACCGAGATCGGTATCAGCCAATGCCTCACGGGTCAGTTTTGTGATAGGGAATTTAATGACTTCATATCCTTCCAATGTATTATCTTCCAACGGGTTAGCGCCGTCTTCGTATTTTGCAAGACGGAGATTTTTGGAGTCGAACCCATCTTCATTTACAATGATAGTAGCATCTTTTCTAAGCAGCGGTAGATTGGTTTTCAAAGCTGCTGCATTCATGGCTACAAGCACATCATAGTAGTCGCCCGGGGTGTGGATCATGCGGCTACCAAAATGGATCTGGAAGCCAGATACGCCAGCGATCGTACCAATCGGGGCACGTATTTCCGCAGGAAAATCAGGGAAAGTTGCCAGGTCGTTGCCAAACAAAGCGGTATCGCCAGTAAAGAAACTGCCCGTGAGCTGCATGCCATCGCCAGAGTCACCGGCGATTTTTATAACGACGTCTGTTTTTTCTATCTGTTGGGTCATGAAAGAAAGTAAAAAGTAAAAAGAGAAAAGTAAAAAGTAGGCCGATTGCGATTAATGATTAGAAAGTACTTTGGCCCTGTTCTACACCCATTTTAAAAACAAGCTGCAAAGTTCGTGTTTTGATCGGCAAAACAACAAACCAAATGAAAGAAGGGTTGTGAGGTGGGTCACAATGGTGTGTGATTAATCTTTTGAGCAATAATTTATCTGAACATCTCTATTTTTTTTTAATAATTTGGCATCCGTTTGATTTTGAACATTAACATCCATCCAATATGAAAAAATGGTTTTTACCATTTCTGCTATTACCTTCTTTTTTGTTGGCACAAAATAGAAGAATCGAACCTATAGAAAGTCAAGTAGACAGCCTGATTAAGGTGGCAATTAAACTAAATGAGCAAGCTGATTTTGACAATGCCAGCAAAATATGTTCGTCTGCGGAACAAATTGCCTTAGTAAATTTTGGAGAATATTCTAAAGCTTATGGAGAGGCATGCTACACAATTGGTTTAATTAATATCTCCCAAAGCAAGTACGATGAAGCTGAGAAATGGTGGATCAAATCTTTGGCCATCAGAGAAGCCGTTTTGGGAAAAGAAGATATGGCATACATGAAGAACCTGAACTCATTAGGGGTTTTATACATGAACACAGGAAATTATGAAGAGTCAGAAAAATTGCACCTTGAAAATAGGTCTATTAAAGAAAAAGTGTTGGGCCAAAATCATCCTGAATATATAATTACCATTCACAATCTCGGAGTTTTATATGAATACATGGGTGACTATCGTCAATCAGAGCAATATTTCCATGAATGCAAAATTAAAAATGGGCAGTTACTCGGAAAAGAGCATGTCGATTATATAGAGAGTCTAACCAACCTGAATAGGGTAATGAGAAACCTCGGAAAATTTGCTGAAGTTGAGCCACTTATTCTTGAAGCTATCGAAAGCAGCAAAATACACTTAGGAACAGAGCATCCTTATCATACGAACAGCCTATATGATCTTGCAATTTTAAATATAAACCAAGGAAATTATGAAAAAGCAGAGACCCTTCTAATCGAAGTGAAAAATATCGAAGCATCCAATTATGGAAGGGAAGCCCCCTCCTTTTGTGGAAAGCTGATTGATCTTGCAATTTTATACGCCATTACAGGTAAATATGAAAAAGCAGAATCTCATTATTTGGAAGCGAAAGAGATTTTTGAAATAAATCTTAATGACCGAGAACATGAATATTACATCAACTGCATTGAAGGGCTGGGAGTTCTTTACCAAGAGTTAGGCAGATATGATAAAGCTGAATTTTTCCTCCTTGAGAGCAAATCTATTAAGGAAAAAGTGTTGGGCAATTTTCACCCCAGTTATTCAACCCTAATAAATTTAGGCAATTTGTATCAGCTGATGGGCTATTATGAAAAGGGAGAAAGGGTCTATCTTGAATGTAAATCAATAATAGAAGAAGTGTTGGGAAAAGAGCATCCTTGGTATCCAGTTGTCTTGAACAACACTGGAAAATTATACTTGAACATGGGCAATTATGATAAGGCGGAGGCTTGTTTCCTTGAAAGTAAATCCCTTGATGAAAAGCTTTTGGGGAAAGAACATCCTGATTATGCTGTTGACATAGAAAATCTCGCAGTCATATATATGGAGAACGGCGATTTTGAGAAGGCGGAGTTACTCTATATTGAAGCTAAAGAAATAAAGGAAAAAACACTGGGAAAGGAACACCCGGAATATGCGGGCAGCTTGAATAACCTTGCCAATTTGTATTTGACAATAGACAAATATGAAAAAGCTGAGAGCCTATACATCGATTCCAAAAATATCCGGGAAAAAGTGCTGGGCCATGACCATCCTTCTTATGCAGAAAGTTTAAGCAACCTGGCAGAATTGTATCTGGAGACAGGTAAGTTCGAAAAAGCAGAAATCTTTTTCATTGAAGCCAAAAAAATCAGAGAAAAATCATTGGGTAAAGCACACGCAGACTACGCTCAAAACCTCAACAGCCTCGCATTCTTGTACTGGAAAATGGGTTATTATGAAAAAGCAGAACCGCTTTACGTTGAACTATCCGCTTTGAATAAATCGCTTTTGGAAAATGCTATGTTCCACTTTTCAGAAAGAGAACTGGACAATTATTTGAAGAAATTCAATGAAAGCCAAAACCAAATGCTTTCTTTTAACTACCGGACTGGAAGCAATAAAGTAACACCAGCCTGTTACGACAACAGCCTATTTTACAAAGGTTTCTTGCTGACTGCGGCAGGTCGTGTCAAACGGCTTGCAATGACTAATCCTGAAGCTACAGAAAAATACAACCGCCTAAAAGGATACCACATCCGTCTATCGGCTCAGTATACCCTGCCAATTATTGAACAAGACAGCGCCGTAATCACCAATCTTGAAACACAGGCTGACAATCTCGAAAAAGAACTTTCTCGAACAGTAGCGAGCTATAGTGAAGCCGTTCGTCAGGTGCAGTGGCAAGATGTTCAAGCAGCTCTCAAGCCAGGGGAAGCAACAATAGAATTTGTTCCTTTTAATTGCTCTGAAAAAAAAGAGACTGACAGTATTCTTTATGCAGCCATGGTGTTGCTGCCTGGTAAAGAGCAACCCCTGTTTTTATCTTTGTTCAAAGAAAGCCAATTGGTGGAGGCACTCAAATCCCCGGATAAAAAACTGATAAATGAAACACTCGCCCAGCTTTATTCAAGAGGTGCATCACCGGTCAATACTCACAATTCGAAAGGACTTTACGAGTTAATTTGGCAGCCACTTGATAAGCTGCTAAAAGGGGTTGAAACAGTATATTATTCCACTTCCGGCCTGATGCACCGCATCAACTTCGACGCAATTCCAATATCCAACAATCAGGGGAGTGAAAAAATACTCTCTGACATTTTCCGCTTAGTGCGATTCGGCAGCACCCGTTCATTAGTCGTGAATAACATGACTAGAAACGACTCAAATAACGAGGCAGTCTTGTTTGGGGGCATTGAATATGAGTTTGATACAACTTACCATAAGCCAGATTCTATTTTAGCCGAATTGTCTGCCTCAAATACTGGTGAACTTTCGTTTGCCTATGCCGACCGAAGCGAACCACAGCGAGGAGGAAATTGGAACTATCTGCCTGGCACCGAACAAGAAGTGTCTGATATTGATCTGATATTCCGTGATGCAAAATTTGCATTACAGCTTTTTTCTGGTAAAAATGCCACAGAAGAGTCTTTCAAAATCCTCGGCCATAGCAGTCCATCGCCACGTATCCTCCACATCGCCACGCACGGCTTTTTCTTCCCCGATCCAAGCCCCTCCCCAGCCTTCCCCAATAGGGAGGGGGCTAAATCCTCCCCCCTTGGGGGAGGCCAGGATGGGGCTGTTTTTAAAATATCTGACCACCCGATGATCCGCTCCGGCCTCATCCTCGCTGGCGGCAATCATGCCTGGCAGACAGGAAAACCACTCCAACCGGGTATGGAAGACGGCGTCCTCACCGCCTACGAAATCAGTCAGATGAATCTGTCAAATACGGAGTTGGTCGTGCTTTCTGCCTGCGAAACAGGGCTTGGCGATATTCAGGGCAACGAGGGGGTGTACGGTTTGCAAAGAGCCTTTAAAATTGCTGGAGCGAAGTACCTCGTCATGTCGTTGTGGCAAGTACCTGATCGAGAGACATCCGTGTTCATGACCAGTTTTTACCAAAATTGGTTGGAAGGTAAAATGACCATTCCCGAAGCATTCCGCACCACGCAGCAGGAGATGCGAGAGCGGTTTTACAATCCGTATCAATGGGCGGGGTTTGTGTTGGTAGAATAAATTATTTTTTATAATATGTTAAAACAAAATGCAAAGAAACCGCCTGATTTTCTTTGCTCCTTTTCTGATACGGCTATATTTGCCATAAGTTAAAATTATAATAAGTTAGACCTGAGGAATTAAAATAAAAATCAAAATGAAAATGAAAACCAATTAGATTTTAGGTTAGGTTACCAGGTTTTTATTTTAATTGTCATTTTAATTTTTATTGATTTTGATTATTTAGTTACCCATGAACAGATTTTACAAAGCTTACACACATCCACGCACAGTTAGAACCAGTCACACACTACACTATACGTTTCCTTTGATTTTATCGCTGATTTTTGAACGGCCAAAAGAATAGTCTTTTGTTCTTCAAATAGTTGTGGGCAAATGATTTGCCTGCGATGAGCCATCCATAACCGATAACACTCATCCCATGAAGCGACTGGTTTGCTTTTATTGCCTGTGCGGGCAATACGCTTTGTTTTTTATAAAAAAACATCTTGAATCTGCTTGGCTTTTGCCGGCAAAAATTACTGCCTACACCTACTACCCGCTGCTTATAGCAGCCTGTATATTTCTACCAATTTTAGTTAAGGGACAATGTAACGAGCTGATTTGCAATCAGAACGTCGAAGTTAAACTCGATGCTGATTGCGAAGGGCACGCCAATCCGTATTTCATGCTGGCCAATTACTGGTCGTGTACCGGGCCTGCCACCATGGAGTATTTTGACGGGAATGGATTGCCGATCCCCAACAACTTGCTGAACGCCAGCCACATCGGTCAAACCATCAACGTGCACATGACGCACGACTGGTCTGGCCACGACTGCTGGGGAACGATCTATGTGGTGGACCAAAAAAAACCAAATATTGAAATAGACCACGTTACGCTGAATTGTACGGAAGACACCAGCGTGCCGGCCATCGGTGAACCGATAGTGAGTGATAATTGCAGTAGCAACATTATCGTATCACATCAAGATTCGATCATCGACTTTGGCTGCGGTTACACAGGATTTGCAGGTTATTTCGATCCCAGCAATTGGGACGAATGCTTAATAAATAATGGGGATGGTGGGGTAGATGTCACGGGAGCTCCTGATTCAATACTGGTTGAAGGGGCCAGTAACTCTGACCCAAGTGGCCCGAAGTATATTACGAAGTATAAAATCGTGATCCCAACAGAAGGCTATATAAGCTTTGATTGGAGTAGTTTCGGGGGCTCCTCTTTTGACAATGAAGGTTTCTACCTCACCATCAACAATTGGTGCATTCAACTCACCACCGACTCCATCCAAAGCGGCTCATACACGACTGGGCTGCTTTATCCGGGCGACATACTTTCTTTTGAACAGATGTCGGAAGGTGACGCCGATGCGATTCACACTTTTGTTTCCAATTTCCATTTTCACACTTTGGCGTGGCGAGTCGTTCACCGCACCTGGTCAGCTACCGATGAATATGGGAACACCCGTTTTTATACTCAAACCGTAACTCAAAATCGTGCGCAATTATCAGAAGTTATATTTCCTCCAGACCATGACGGTGTAGCAGCACCAATACTCTCCTGTGGTGACTTGGCAGATCCAGGCATGACCGGTCAACCATTTATTGATGAAGACAATGACCTAAATACCACCAGCGACCAGTATTTGCTCGACGATGGTGAATGTGCTTTCAGTGTTACATTTTCCGATCAAAACATAGCCACCTGTGAAGGCAGCGAATTGGTTTTGAGGAAATGGGTAATAATAGATGATTGCTCATTTGACACCTTGGAGCACACACAAATCATCCAAATTTTTGACACAGAACCACCTACCATAACTTGCCCGTCTCCACAAGTTGCCAGCACTGGCAATTTGGGCTGTTTTGGAAATGTGACTTTGCCGCAGGCAACTGCAACTGATAATTGTTCTTCAGTCATTTCAATAAATCCTAACTGGGTATTTGGCAACGGCTATGGCCCATACGGAAATATTTCACCCGGAATATACACCGTCAATTACGAAGCAACGGATGATTGCGGAAATTTTTCCTCCTGTACAACCACCATCACTATTGAAGATGAGATCGGGCCAACCGTGATCTGCGATGGTATAACAACTGTATCACTGGACGACAATGGCCTTGCAACCGTACATGCCGATGTGCTCGACGACGGCAGCTACGATTGGTGCTGTATCGAAAGTTTTTTGATAAAAAAAGAAAGCGCTCCGAATTCGGATTACGCCCCTACCCTTTTGGTTGATTGCAGCGATGTCGGTGGAGCGCTCATGGTGGTACTTAAAGTTACCGACTGCTATGGCAACTTCAACACCTGCAATGTTGACATGATCGTCCAGGATTTACAGCACCCAGTTATTCTGCCACCAACTGATCTTACGGTGGACTGTGCTGATGATATGAGCGACTTGGATGTGTATGGAATTCCTGTCATTTTTGATAATTGCAGTTATATTTTGGAGGAAACCTCCCAAACAAATATCTCTGGTTGTGGCGATGGGGCAGTCATTCGAATTTGGACTGCCACCGACCCAAGCGGGAATACGGCTACTGCTCAGCAGACCATACATTTAGACAACCTGGAGCCCTGGAATACCAACGGCGGGCAATTGGCCTGGCCACCTGATTATGTGACCGATGGCTGCAATGTCAACATCGAACCTTTCAATTTGCCAGGCCCATACGACGGGCCGATCCTCATCGGGCAAACGGGATGCGAGTCTGTCTCCGTTACCCATTCCGACGACTATTTCTGGATAGCTGAGCCTTCCTGTTATTTGGTTTTCAGAAATTGGACAGTCATTGATTGGTGCCAATACGAGCCTAACTCAGGCAGCAATACTGGCATGTGGGAGCACTCACAGGTTATTGAAGTAAATGATTTTGACTTGCCATATTTCATCAATCCTCCCGGAAATATTACAATTCAAGGTAGCGGGAGTGCCTGTGTTGCAGACGTCGTGTTGCCCCTGCCGGAAGTAGATGATTGCAGCGACCATGTGAACATTACCGCAAATGGAGATTTGGGATCTGGATTCTCATTTTTTGACGTTCCAGTTGGCATCTATCAAATGACCTATACTGCCAGCGACGGATGTGGGAATTTTTCTTCACATAATATTGAAGTGTCAGTAGGAGATGACACTGCACCGTCAGCTCTTTGTCTCAATGGCCTAACTGTCCAGCTGAATGCCAACGGAGAAGCTACTGTTGACGCTTCTACCATTGACAATGGTAGTTTTGACAATTGCAGCACCAATCTTCAATTCTCCTTCTCCCCGAGTCCTGGTGATGATAGTGTGCTTTTCACCTGTGATGATGAGGGGCAAAATATTGTGGAGCTCTATGTGTTCGATGATGGCGGCAACATGGCATCCTGCCAGTCATTCCTCATGGTGTTGGATAATCCTGCAGCTTGTGTCGCTCCAAATATTGTTATCTCGGGATTGGTCAGCAATCCTTCAGGAGAAATGATCGAGGGGGTCGCCATAGAATTGACAGGCGCACCCTACCCTATTTCCTTGACTACTGGCAATGCACCTTTCGCATTTGAGGATCTTCCTTCGGGAAATAATTATGAAGTAACAGCTTCTAAAACCATTAATTCTCTGAATGGCGTTTCGGCTTATGATCTGACTTTAATCGTAGAACATATCCTTGGCATTACACCTTTCACCGAGACTTGGCAATACATCGCTGCCGATGCAAATGGCAGCCAATCGGTTACGGTTTCAGATTTGGTGGCCATCCAAAATCTCATTTTACAAAACACAACCACATTCCCAAACGATACGCCTTCCTGGCAGCTTGTTCCTGAAGACCATCAATTTAATGACCCGCACCATCCTTGGCCTTTCCCCAGTTATATTCCCATGAATAATCTTACGGAGAGCTATCTAACTACTGACTTTACGGGGATCAAGGTCGGGGATGTGTCGGGGAATGCCAACCCGAAATATTGATTCCACATGTGGTGATAAACGTAGGGGGGATTCATGAATCCCCCCTACATGTATGGACATCGACCCCTACCGCCCAAAATCATCCTGCACACGCACAATATCATCCTCGTCGGACGGATTGCAGGCATCGGTATGCTGCCAGATTTCGGCCAGCACACCCCAGCCATTGAGGCCAACAAGGCGGTGGCGCTCTCCGCATTCGAGGCGCACCAATTCTCCCTTTTGCAATGGATGAACAATGCCTTGATTATTGTCGGGGCTTTTGATTACACCAGCTACGCCTTCGATCAAACGCCACACCTCAGAACGGCGATGGTGGTATTGCCACGAAAGCCGCTTGCCAGGTGCTACCATTAATATTTTAGGGCTGAGTTTTTCGAAACCTTTAAAATCTTCGATAGAAAGACTGGGGAAATAAGTCTCTATAAATTGTGGGGCCTGCGACTCGTCGATGACAAAAAAACCACCCCATGGGCGCTCGTCGTCTTGTTTTACAATTACAAAACCCTGGCTTTCAAGTTGATTAGCTGTTTTTAAGAAAATGTCTTTGGTATGCATGTACAGTTTTTGAATTTATTCTGGGGGTGCAATTTTAATCAATCAATACAAAGAAGTCAAGTAGGCCATCAATCACCACCGTTGCTTCCATACCTTTTCAAAAATTTCCTTCTGATGACTGCCTGAATGTTTGTCCCTTCGATTTTCGCCTCCAGCCAGGAAATAATATCGAGGTATAAAAAAGGCCTGCTTTCAAAATGCATTTTTTCAAATGGCAAAAGTTTGTCCAATAGCTTTTTGAACTCACCCAAAGCTTCCGAAGGTGGCGTTTTCTGTGTCTGGCGGAGAAACTGGAAAATTTCCCGCTGAACTGGCTGCAACTCTTCCACGTGCAATAAAAAGCGGTAAACAGACTTGATCTGATACTCCACCAATTCACGGTTCCCCAGTTCAAAATGCGCCAGCAAGCAAAGAATACGGGCGAAGCACTGAATATCGCTGCGGTAGCTGGTCACCTTTTCATTGATAATCGTATTGAGGTAGTCAATGGCATTTGAGTAATCTTCGGCTCCGAAGTAGATGCAGGCAATGCGGTATCGGAAAACCATGATCCGGTGATCGTCCCAATTAAAAGGGTTTGCCTTCAGGTATCCCGCCAATTCAGGTATGACAGCGCATGCTTCTGTAAAAGTCCCTTCCAGGTAATGTTTGTTGATGAGATGGAAAAAACGGTACAGATGATAGAGCCCCTCCACATTGGCATTGTGTGAAAAATCCACCTCATCAGGCAGTTTTTCCAATTCTTTCAGAGCTTCCGAAAACCGGGAATAATGCATGTTGTGAAACAACGAAAAAGCCAAGTTGTGCAGCCCCTTCAGGTATAGCGGAGCAAAAAGGGTTTTCATGCGTGGGTTTTCATCAAAGAGATTGACCCAGCGCTGTGTGTATCGAAAGCAGGAAAGGAAATCTTGACAAATATGGTAGAGCCAGGTATGCGCCTGACAATAATAGACCCTACCCAAAAAATCCAAATCCTTCAATTTTTCCTTTGGTAGTCGCTTCGCAAAATATGCTTTCACCATTTTAGAATCTTCTTCATTTCGGGCGAAGCCATTATTGAGATAAAGACCGTACATCTGGATACAGAGATTGGAATACCGATTGGTCTGTGTGAGGTGGCGATTGAGTTCTTCCGTTTCTTTTGCAAGTTGTTCGGCACGGCCTTCGAGACTTCTAGTGATATACTGCCCTTCTATCAGTTTTTCGAATTCCAAAATCTCCAGGCCCAAGGCCAGAGCTTGATTAGCCAAAGCCCTTTCCTTGGCTTTTGATAAAAGATCGAGTGATTGGCGGTACAGCCCTTTATCGTACAGTACCCTTGCAAAATCTATTGATTCTCTGATCTGTATACCTTCATTTCGCTTTTGCGAAAGCAACCGGAGACTTGTCAATAACTGCCGCATCAGGTGCGATTTCAGGTTGGCAAGCTGTGATTTTTTCAAACCTGTGATTTTCTCCAATAAATAAGCCTCGTCGTATTGACCTCTTTTATCGAGCAGGTCAAAAAGTTGTAAAAACAGCAAATCATCTGACGATTGGTTGCGCTTCGCAAATAGCCGAAAATGGCGTTTTTCGGCCCGGGTCAGCGAACCGATCAATTGCATCAACCTATCTGTAAGTTGCTTGGGCATCGTAATAGTGTTTTTCCTAAATAACTGAAAAACAGTTTTTTACAATCAAAAATCACCCGTTTGGGCATTGTAGTACTTTGATAATTTGATTAGGTGGCAGGACCACAAATGTAGTTCTTTGCACCGCTTTAAAATTCACATCTTCTATATTTTATTTTATAAAAACTTACGAACAAATGGCCCGTATCCAGATTTTTGACACCACACTCAGAGACGGCGAACAAGTCCCTGGTTGTAAATTGAATACTCCTCAAAAAATTGAAATCGCAAAAGCGCTTGAAGAATTAGGTGTCGATGTCATCGAAGCTGGATTCCCGGTTTCAAGTCCGGGTGATTTTGAAGCGGTCCGTCAAGTTTCATTGGCGGTTAGTGAACCGACAATTTGCGGGCTCACTCGTGCAGTTGAAAATGATATACATGTAGCAGCAGAAGCGCTCAGATTAGCAAAGCGCCCACGCATTCATACGGGCATTGGCGTGTCAGAAATGCATGTGAAATACAAACTGCGCACCACACCTGACAAAATAATCGAACGTGCAGTTGCTGCTGTAAAACTGGCAAAGACATATGTTGAAGATGTGGAGTTTTATGCAGAGGATGCTGGACGTGCTGACAATGAATTTTTGGCAAAAGTCCTTGAAGAAGTAATTAAAGTTGGAGCTACGGTATTGAACATCCCAGACACCACAGGCTATTGCCTACCTGAACAATACGGCGCCAAAATAAAATACCTGTATGAGAATGTAAAAGGCATCGAAAAAGCAATCCTCAGCACACATTGCCATAACGACCTCGGCCTTGCAACTGCCAATTCCATTAGCGGCATCATGAACGGCGCACGCCAGATTGAGTGTACCATCAATGGCATCGGTGAGCGTGCAGGTAATACATCATTGGAAGAATGCGTCATGATCATGCGCCAACATGCTGATTTGGGCTACACCACAGGAATCAATACCAAATTGTTGAACCCGATCAGTCAATTGGTTTCTCACAAAATGGGTGTGGTAGTTCAGCCAAACAAAGCCATCGTTGGAGCAAATGCCTTTGCTCACAGTTCAGGTATTCATCAAGATGGAGTTATCAAAAAAAGAGAAACATACGAGATCATCGACCCGCTGGAAGTGGGTGTTGATCACAGCAAGATAGTATTGACGGCCAGAAGTGGGCGGGCTGCCCTGGCTTATCGGGCTAAGAAGCTCGGATTTGATCTTACCAAAGATCAACTAGATGTGGCATACGCATCCTTCCTGAATGTGGCAGATCAAATGAAGGAAGTCGAAAACGACAACCTCATGCCTATTTTTGAAGGATGCGTTGTTCCACACTATGCTTGAGTTATTGAGTTATTGAGTTATTGAGTTATTGAGTTTTGAGTATTAGAGTTTTGAGTATTAGAGTTTTGAGTAGATTTGACTTGTATATTTTTAATCTCAAAATTTAAAACAATGACCAATTCAGAATTTGCTACTCAATTTAAGGCTCGTACCAAGCAATTTGTAATTCGATCTACCAAATTATTTAGAGCACTGCCAAAAAATGAAGAGGCTCGGATATTTGGAAAACAGTTTTTAAGATCAGCTTCATCAGTTGGCGCTAATTATCGGGCAGCGTGTAGGGCAAGATCCGCAGGAGAATTTTTCTCTAAAATGAGTATCGTAATTGAAGAAGCTGATGAGTCCTGTTTTTGGATGGAACTTATGATTGAGACTGAATTACTTCCCGAAAACAAAGTATTAAAACTATTAGAGGAAGGAAACGAGATAACAGCAGTAGCGGTTGCAGCTCGCTATAACACACCTTCCCGATCAAATAAAAAATTCAAATAAGTCAATGAGTTACATGTTTTGCAGTTTTACTCAAAACTCAAAACTCAAAACTCAAAACTCCATATGACAAAGACACTTTTCGATAAAATCTGGGACACACACATTGTTAAGCAGGTCGAAGGAGGGCAAGACGCCATTTACATCGACCGCCATTTCATACATGAAGTCACGAGCCCACAGGCATTTGATGGATTGAGGAACAGGGGCATTCCAGTTGCCCGGCCAAAACAGACCATCGCCACCGCTGACCACAATGTACCCACCATCAACCAGCACCTTCCCATTACTGAAGAATTAAGCCGAAAACAAGTTGACATGTTGACCAAAAACTGCGAAGAATTTGGGGTCGACTTGTATGGCTTAGGGCATCACAATCAGGGCATTGTGCATGTGATCGGGCCAGAGCTTGGCATCACCCAACCTGGCATGACCATCGTTTGTGGCGACAGCCACACATCCACGCATGGCGCATTTGGTAGCATTGCCTTCGGCATCGGCACTAGTCAGGTCGAACAAGTACTGGCTACGCAATGCCTGTTACTTAAAAGACCAAAACGCATGCGCATTACAGTAGATGGAGCGTTGCAAAAAGGCGTGGTTTCAAAAGACATTATCCTATACATCATATCCAAATTGACAGCAGCAGGTGGCACCGGCCATTTCATTGAATTTGCCGGTAGCGCCATCCGCTCGCTAAGCATGGAAGCTCGAATGACCGTGTGCAACATGAGCATCGAAATGGGTGCCCGTGGCGGCTTGATCGCTCCCGATGAAACTACTTTTGAATACGTGAAAGGCCGTGACTTTGCACCACAAGGCGCTGATTTTGATAAGGCTGTCGCCAAATGGAAGGGGCTCTATTCGGACGAAGGCGCTCAATTCGACAAGGAGCACTTTTTCGATGCGGCCGATATTGGGCCAATGGTCACCTACGGCACAAATCCGGGCATGGGGATCAGTGTTGGCGAGCATGTCCCAAAGGCTGCCCATGCAGGTGACAGCGAAGCTTCCTTCGAAAAATCGCTGGCATACATGGGTATGGACGCAGGGCAGCAGATCAAAGGGAAAAAAATCAATCATGTGTTCATCGGCAGCTGTACCAACAGCCGGATCGAAGACCTGCGCATGGTGGCGGATTTTGTGAAAGGAAAAGAAAAAGCACCCCATGTAAAAGTGTGGGTAGTGCCGGGCTCCAAAAAAGTGGAAGCGCAAGCAATGGAGGAAGGATTGGACAAAATAATAACTGCTGCGGGATTTGAATTCCGACAGCCAGGCTGTTCCGCTTGTCTTGGTATGAATGAAGATAAAGTTGCCGCCGGAGAATATTGCGTGAGTACAAGCAACCGCAATTTTGAAGGCAGGCAGGGCCCTGGCGCAAGGACAATTTTGGCTTCGCCACTGACCGCCGCAGCTGCAGCCATTGCTGGGGAAATTGTGGATGTGCGAGAAGAATTGGTGTTAGATTAGAAGATTAAAAGATCAACGATTGACGATTTTTGATTTCAGTGCCAAACAAATCAAAAATCGTTAATCTATAATCTCTGATCGTTAATCAAAACAACAAATGGAAAAATTTCAAACACTTACCACCACTGCCGTTCCGCTCCCAATAGAAGACGTGGACACCGACCAAATCATACCTGCCCGTTTCCTAAAAGCAACAACAAGGGAAGGGTTTGGGGACAACCTTTTTTGTGATTGGACATACAATAAGGACGGCTCACCGAAAGCTGATTTTGTGCTGAACAACCCAACATACAGCGGGAAAATTTTGGTTGCAGGTAAAAATTTCGGCTGCGGCAGCAGCCGGGAACATGCCGCTTGGGCCATCCATGATTTTGGATTCAAAGTGGTAGTCTCCAGCTTTTTTGCAGACATTTTTAAAGGAAATGCCATGAACAATGGCTTGCTCCCCGTGACCGTTACTCCTGCCTTTTTGCACGAAATGTTCACGGCCATTGAAAATGACCCGAAAGCTGCTTTTACCGTCAACCTTGACGATCAGAAAATCACTATTGCTTCTTCCGGTAAATCAGAAAACTTCGACATAGACCCATTCCGCAAGGTCTGTATGCAAAACGGCTATGACGACCTGGACTATTTGTTGAGTATAAAGGGAGATGTTGAGGCTTATGAGGCTGCTGGAAATTAGGAAATTAGGAAATTAGGAAATTAGGAAATTAGGAAATTAGGAAATTAGGAAATTAGGAAATTAGGAAATTAGGAAATTAATAAAACCAAAATTATGAACACCCCAAAATATATACCTTTAGAAGATTTAGAAATTTATCAACTTTCAATGGCAATTGGAGAACAGATATGGGAATTTGTTGATAAATGGGATTATTTTCAAAAAAGAACTATTGGCGAGCAACTGGTCCGAGCAGCTGATAGCATTGCAGCAAATATTTCAGAGGGATACGGCAGATTTCATTTTAAAGAAAAAAGAACTTTTTATTATTATTCGAGAGGGTCTTTGTTTGAAACCAAAACTTGGTGCACAAAAGAAAAAATAGAAATTTATTGGGCACTGAAGAGTTCAATCAAATAATAGAAAGGCTGAAAACTCTACATTTAGCATTAAACGTTCACATAAAATCATTGCCAATTAAATAGCAAACCAAGGAATCATTAAAATTTCTCAATTTCCCAATATTGATAATGAAAATTCAAAAAAACATAGCAGTCCTTCCCGGCGACGGCATTGGCCCAGAAGTTACTCAGCAGGCCATGAAGGCCTTGGCTGCCATTGAAGACCGTTTTGGCCACCAATTCAGGTATTGCTTTGCAGATGTCGGAGCCGTTGCGATCGACAATCATGGCGATCCACTCCCACAGCAGACACTCGACACCTGCCTGAAATCTGATGCCATACTTTTTGGAGCGATTGGCCATCCTAAATACGACAATGATCCAACTGCCAAAGTGCGACCAGAGCAAGGGCTGCTGCGGCTGAGAAAGGGGTTGGGTTTGTTTGCCAATATCCGTCCTGTGACGGCCTACCCCAAACTCCTGCACCTGTCCCCTCTCCGCGAGGAAAAAGTGAACGGAGTTGATTTTGTGATTTTCCGTGAACTGACTGGTGGGATTTACTTTGGTGATAAAGGGAAAACTGAAAACGGCGCTTTTGATCACTGCACCTATACCATCGAAGAAATTGAAAGGATAGCTCACCTTGCATTTCAAGAGGCTGGCAAAAGAAGGGGGAAACTCACCCTTGTCGACAAGGCCAACGTGCTGGAAACAAGTCGCTTATGGCGAAAAGTCGTCACCGAATTGCACGCCGCCGAATACAGCCAAATCGAATTCGATTGGATGTATGTGGACAATGCGGCCATGCAATTGATCCAGTATCCCACGCATTTTGATGTGGTGCTGACGGAGAACATGTTTGGCGATATATTGTCGGATGAGGCGAGTGTACTCACTGGCTCGATGGGCTTGTTGCCCTCGGCTTCAGTCGGGTCAAAAACTGCCTTGTTTGAGCCGATCCATGGCTCTTATCCACAAGCCGCCGGCAAGGATATCGCCAACCCAATGGCAGCCATTTTATCGGCAGCTATGCTGTTGGATTCATTTGACCTGAACGAGGAAGCAACCATTGTTAGAGAAGCAGTCCGCCTTGTTTTGGAATCGGGCAAAGGCACGGAGGATTTGAAAGCAAACACGCTTTGCAAGTGCTCGGAGATTGGTGATTTGGTTGCAGGATTAGTAGAAAAAATAGATGTCGCCGCTATGGCATAAAGAAGCAAATAAACACAAACAAATAAAGCGTATTGACTCCGGTCAATGCGCTTTTTTTTGGCTAAATAATTACCTTGCTCCCTCAAAATTTCAGTGTCAAATGCTTCTCACATTCATTGCACTTTACCTCTTAGCTACAATAGCTATAGGCTTCTGGGCAGCTCGACGAGTAAAGAATACATCCGACTTTGCTTTAGCGGGAAGGAAACTCCCTTTATTTCTGGCTGGATCAGCTTTGTTCGCCACATGGTTCGGTTCAGAGACCGTCATGGGAGCCCCTTCAATTTTCGTGGAAGAAGGTATGCTCGGCATCATGGAAGACCCTTTTGGGGCAGCGCTCTGCCTTTTCCTCGCAGGCCTGTTGGTTGCCAAACCGCTCTACAAACTTAACATTCTTACTTTCAATGATTATTACCGTCTCCGGTACAACAAGCTCACTGAGTTGGTTTCTGCCATTTTTATGGTGCCTTCTTACTTCGGTTGGATTGCGGCGCAAATGGTAGCTATGGCTATTTTACTAAATGTGCTGGCAGGAATTCCGGTAGCCTGGGGAATCATCAGTTGTATGGTGATCGTCGTAATATATACTACTGTTGGTGGCATGTGGGCAGTTTCCATAACCGATTTCGTGCAGACAGTAATGATAGTGATCGGCGTTGTGGCTTTGGCTGTTACAGTAGGTGGGCAAGCAGGCGGCTTCAAAAAAGTCATTGCTGCACAACCAGATGGGTTTTTCCAGTTTTTTCCTGATAGAAATATGCACGATTGGATTCATTACTTTGCTGCATGGATCACCATCGGGTTAGGTTCCATCCCTCAGCAGGATGTCTTTCAAAGGGTTATGGCAGCTAAAGATGAAAAAACCGCTGTTCGATCCAGTTACTTAGCCGGGTTCATGTACCTTACGATTGGTTTTATACCATTGTTTATCGGTCTTTGTGCAAAACAACTCCACCCGGAACTAATGGTTGACGACCCTCAAAAACTCCTGCCAGCTATGGTTATGCAGTATGGAGGCATCAGTTTACAAATCGTATTTTTTGGAGCAATTCTATCCGCCATTTTGAGCACTACTTCCGGGGCGGTGTTGGCTCCTGCAACTGTGGTAGCTGAAAATTTAATCAAACCACTGTTCAAAAAAAGAGCTTTAACCGATAGTGAACTGCTCCGAATTATGAGAATCTCAGTGGTTGGCGTAGCCATTGCTTCCGCCATCATGGCGTTGAAGGGAAGCAGTATTTACGAATTGGTTGGATTGTCCTCCGCACTAAGCCTGGTTTCCTTGTTCGTTCCGCTCATGGCGGGTTTATATTGGAAAAAAGCGAATAGTGCTGGCGCCTTGTGCGCAATGGGATTCGGCATGGCAACCTGGATTTGGTTCGATTTAATTGCCCCATCAGAATTGCCTGCACTTATTTATGGCCTGGGTGCGAGTATTGTGGGGATGGTTGTGGGGAGTTTAGCTTTGGAAGATAAAGGTTGACCCACCTCTTGAATCTTTGCAGATTTGGAATTGAATTCCAGATTTACAAAAAAATGGGCGGCAAAAGAGCCGCCCAAATCGGTTTGTGGAATAGCCTCTCTGGACTACTTCGAGTTTAGTTATACAACCATATCGGGTCATACAAACCGATATGGTTGGGCATTTGCCAGCAGTGTAAGTTTGGTAAATTAGAATGGGAAAAAACGGTGGGATTATAGTCGGTTTCTCATCATGGAGAAGCGGCGCTAAGGTATAAACTCTTTCACACAGCACAAATTTTTATCTGGTAAATTACCAACATCCATTCGTCCAAAATCTTTCCTGTCCGATCATTAATAGTTTTTACATTTGCGAGGCCTGAGGAAAAAGGTGTCAGGTATCAGGTATCAGGTATCAGGTGTCAGGTGTCAGGTGTCAGGTATCAGGTATCAGGTGTCAGGTATCAGGTATCAGGGTTCAGGTGTCAGGTGTCAGGTGCTCTAAAAAAAACCTGACTCCTAACGCCTGAACCCTGACTCCTCAATCCCTGACTCCTATTACATTATTCATTATTCATTATTCATAAATGACCTACGACAACTTTACCCTTAAAGCGCAAGATGCAATTATGAAAGCCCAACAGATTGCAGCTGGGCTAAGTCAGCAAAATGTGGATACTCCTCATCTTATCAGGGGTATTTTGAAAACTGATGAAAGTGTAGCTGTTTTTTTGTTGGAAAAATGCAATGTCAGTATGGCCATGCTGGAGCGGAGGCTTGAAGACAACATCAAAAAGACACCCAAGGTAACTGGGACCGAAAAACAATACTTGACTCCAGAAGCGAACAAAGCACTTGCAAGAGCAAAAAAAATGCTGCCGGAGTTTGGAGACAAATACATCAGCATTGAGCTAATGATGATGGGCATATTGCAGGGCAATGATGATGGCGGTAAATTGCTGAAAGCATTAGGAGCGTCTGAGGAGGCCATGAAAAGTGCTATCACAGAATTGCGGAAAGGCGAAAAAATAACCGACCAAAGCAGCGATGAGTCGATGAACGCTTTGAACCGGTTTGCCATCAATTTGAACAAGCAAGCTGAAGAAGGAAAGCTCGATCCAATTATTGGGAGGGATGAAGAAATTCGGCGGGTGCTGCATATTTTATCAAGAAGGAAAAAGAACAATCCAATCATTGTTGGTGATCCCGGCGTAGGAAAAACAGCCATCATCGAAGGAATTGCCTGGCGAATTGTAAATCAAGACGTGCCCGAAAACTTGCGAACTAAAAAACTCTACTCGCTCGATATTGCGAGTTTATTGGCTGGCGCAAAGTTCAAAGGCGATTTTGAAGAACGGCTGAAAGGCATCATCAAACAAGTACAAAAAGCAGCTGGAGAAATCATCCTTTTTATTGATGAAATACACAACCTTGTTGGCGCAGGGGGTGGTAATGGCGCAATGGATGCAGCCAATATTTTGAAACCAGCACTGGCCCGGGGCGAACTCCGAACCATCGGTGCAACAACGCTTGACGAATACCAAAAACATTTCGAGAAAGACCAGGCACTTGTACGACGTTTCCAAAAAGTGCTGATCGAAGAGCCGAGCATTGCCGATACGGTTTCGATCCTCCGGGGCATTCAGGACAAATATGAAATGTATCATAAAATTGACATCCGGGACGATGCTCTGGTTGCAGCTGCTGAACTCTCCGCCCGGTACATTTCCGACAGACATTTACCAGATAAAGCCATTGACCTCATTGATGAAGCGGCAGCCAAATTGCGCCTCGAACTTGACAGCGTTCCAGAAGAGGTTGACGAAAAAGACCGCAAAGTCCGGCAACTGGAAATTGAACGGGAAGCGCTCAAACGAGAGGGAGACAAAGAGAAAGTCAAGGTTATGGATGAGTTGATTGCCAATGCTCAGGAATTGAGGGACAGTATTAGAGCAAGCTGGAAAAATGAGAAAGAAGTGGTCAATCAGATCCAGGAAATCAAAAAACAAATGGAGGAATTGGAGACAGAGGCAGAAACAGCCGAGCGTAAAAGTGATCTCGAAAAGGTTGCTAAAATTCGGTACGGCGATTTACCAAAATTGCAGAAAGAGCTTGAAACCGTTGAAAAGAAATTAGAAAAACTGCCTGAGGAAAACCGTTTTACGAATGATGTAGTAACAGCAGACGATATTGCTGAAACGGTAGCTCGCTGGACTGGCATTCCTGTTTCCAAAATGATGCAGAGCGAAAAGGAAAAGCTGCTGAACTTGGAAGATACACTGCATGAACGACTAATCGGACAGGATCAAGCAGTGAAAGCCGTTTCAGATGCAGTCCGCCGTAGCAGAGCTGGATTGCAGGATGAAAATCGCCCAATTGGATCATTCATTTTCCTCGGTCCGACTGGTGTTGGAAAAACAGAATTGGCCAAGGCTTTGGCTGAAACCATTTTCAATGACGAAAACTCCATCGTGCGCATCGACATGAGCGAGTATATGGAAAAGCACAATGTCAGCCGTTTGGTGGGAGCGCCTCCTGGCTATATTGGTTACGATGAGGGAGGCCAACTGACCGAAGCTGTGCGACGCAAACCTTATTCTATTATCCTTTTGGATGAAATTGAGAAAGCGCATCCAGATACTTTCAATATCTTATTACAAGTACTCGATGATGGCCGCCTTACCGATAACAAAGGCCGACAGGCCAATTTCAAAAACACCATCATCATCATGACTTCCAACATGGCAGCAGATAAAATTCTCGAAAATTTTGAAGATTTGGAAGCCGTGGGTGATGAGCATCGGGAGGACATAATCAATACGACACGTGATGAAGTGATGGAAACACTAAAGGAAGAATTTCGCCCAGAATTCCTGAATCGGATCGATGAGACGATCATGTTCCTGCCATTGACAAAAAGTGAAATCGGTCAAATCCTGCTTTTGCTTTTAAGAAAAGTAGAGAAAATGCTGGCCCGCCAGCGACTCACCATTCAGCTTACCAAGGCAGCGCTTGATTACCTTGGTGATGCTGGGTATGATCCACAATTTGGTGCTCGACCGATGAAACGGGCATTGCAAGATTTATTGATCGATGACTTATCGAGGCATCTGCTTGCAGGTGATTTTGCGCCGGGCGATGTCGTATTTGTACATGCATTGAATGGCGAATTATCCTTTTCCAACAAAGCAAACAAAGCGGCCAAGACAGTTGCCGAATGGCGAGCAAACGATAAAAAAACTACAACTACAACTCCTGCCCAAAAGAAGCCCCGCAGCCGTGGAAAAAGTAAAAGGGAAAAGCAAATAGACGAATTGAAAAAAGCGACGGATGAATTAAATGAGGCGGTGGAGGAGGTGAAGAAAGATAAATAGGCCTATCGGCCAATTCCGTAGGGGGGATTCATGAATCCCCCCTACGGCCTATTCTTTTTAAAATATTTAAACAGAAAAAATATCTTTGTCCAATACTAAAACCCATTGATTGAAATAACTATTGGACTTAAGATCATTCAAATATTTCCTTTTCTTATTTTTCCTAGGGCATAGTTTATACTTACCTGCACAGGAATACATCGTCAGTCACCAATCTTATGGTGTGGAAGATGGTTTGCCGCACCGGGAAATCAACGCCATCCATCAGGATAAAAATGGTTTTATTTGGGTAGGAACACCACAAGGAATAAGTCGCTTTGACGGCTACCAATTTCAAACTTTCTATTCCCGCACCGATAGTTTTATCCATGACAATATCTGGCGAATATTGGAAGATGCCGATGGTTGGTTTTGGTTGCTGCCCATACCACCCTATGAGGATTTTGATATATGGCATCCAGCATCTCGTATTAAAACCACCTTTAAAACTAAATTTGGAAAAGAACAGCCAATTCCAAGAGATCATCCTTCTTCTTGGGTGACCAGCCTGAACGATCAAACTTTATTGGCTAAACTCGATTCCCAATCTATTTTCTCTTACCATCCTGAAAGAGGCATTCAAATTATTGATTTAAAGGGTATTAGCTTGTTTCAAATCGAAGTGGAATTTGGATTTGGCAAGTCAGTAATTGCCGCTGATAATACCATCTGGATTTCCAGTAATCTAGATGAAATCCTTGAAATAGATTGGGAAGGAAGGCCTATCCAAAATTTCAAACATATTTATCCTACTATAACTGATCGGACTTTCCACAATCTTTCTACTCCTTTTATTTACATGGAATGGGTTGGTGGAAAAAAAGCTAAAAACACTGTTTTCCAAATTGATCGGGAGGGCAACCGATTGAATTTGGGTAAAGAGTATTGGCACCCTTCTATTTTACCCGGAGCCGATATTCCGTTTATTGGAGAAGACATTCTTTATGATGATCATTCGTTTTATCAAATGGATGGCACACCTATTTATAGTTTTGATGAAAAGAAGCCCAATGAGGCTACCAATAATTTCCGCTCTTTCATTTTCACCAAAAGTGGTAGCATGTGGACCGGGACAGATTTTGGCTTGCAAAGAATCAGTATTAGGAAAAATCCATTCAAAAAATACCTTGTATCTGATAACGACCATTTCAATCCAATCCGTGGCATTTTTGCTGACAATCAACAGATTCTACTCAATGTTGAGCATTTAGGCCTTGCAATTATCAATAATTCTGAAAACGCAATAACCCAGAAAGATTATTCAGTTTTTGGATTTGGAAATTATGCTGTCCAACCTTTAAAAGATGGCCACTTTGCTTTTAGCCAGTACAAAAATCTGGGACTACTCAATGAGGAAGGTGAGGCCAATTTTTCAATCATTGGAGAATTTTGCTGGGCTATTTCTCAATTAAGTGAAAACATACTTCTGATTGGAACACCGAATGGGTTGTTGATATATAATTTGCTAAAAAAAGAAAGTACTCCGTTTGAAAAATATAATGGCTTCGACAATCTAAGGGACGCTCACATCACTCATATCAGTGAAAGCAAGAATGGATTTTATTGGCTTTGCACAAGCAATGGCTTTTATCAGGCACATGAGGAAAAAGGCATTTTAGCCCAATATTCCAAAAATGGGGAAAGTCAATTTCAAATTCCTCACGATGTCATTTATCATTATTGTGAGGAGACTCCTGATACTTTATGGTTGGCTACAGGTGGTGGAGGTTTGTTAAGGCTTACCAATAGTAGCAATCAACAATTAACGATCGACTATCAATTTACCACCCATGACGGACTTTCCAGTGATGTCATTTATGCCATTTATCCTGACGATTTTGGCAATCTTTGGTTGAGCAGTGATCAAGGCATCATGTGTTTTAATAAAAAAACGGAAGAGGTTCAAACCTTCCTTACTGCTGATGGATTACCAAATAATGAATTCAACCGATTAGCGCATTTCCAATCGAAAGATGGAGCGTTGTACTTTGGCACTATCAATGGTGCAGTTTCATTTCATCCGAAGGATTTGGCATTTTCGCAAACATCTGCCGATACACCATTACGCATTACAGCATACAATCAGTTTGATGGGAAGGAGAATCGCATGGTTGAACGAACCGCCAACCTATTGAGGGACAAGCATATCGTATTGTACCCTGATGACCGCTTTTTCCGGCTCGAACTGGCACTCCTCAATTTTCACGAAGTGAGCAAAAACCGTTACGCTTACCGGTTCAAGGGAATAAGTGACGAGTGGGAGTACACTTCCGAGCGTGCCCTGCGTTTTGGCCGCTTGCCTTATGGCAAATATGAACTTCAGATCAAGGGGCAGGATGCACGGGGGCACTGGTCGGCGGGCGAACTGAATATTCCCGTCACTGTACTGCGCCCATTTTATTTGCAAACGTGGTTCATCGTTTTGGCCATTGCATTGGTACTGGCAGTTACATTTTTATTTTTCAAAATACGCACTCGGCAACTCAAAGATCGGCAGCGGGAATTAGAAAAAATGGTGGTCGAGCGTACCCAGAAAATCCAGAAAGACAAAGCTGTTATCGAAAAACAGGCCGAGGAACTCCAATCCCTCGAAAAACTCAAATCCCGATTTTTTGCCAACGTGAGCCATGAACTCCGTACGCCGCTTTCGTTAATGATTGGGCCACTCGACAGCATTTTAAAGAAAGAATCAGACCGCCCAGAAAAAGAGCGCAAGCTCCTCGAATTTGTTCGAAACAATAGTCAGCATTTACTCAAACTGGTGAACGAGATTTTGGATTTATCCAAACTGGAAACAGGAAGATTGGAAGTGAAAGAAAAGGCTGTCAATTTCCATAAGTTTTTGCAACCGCTTGTTTCGCAATTCAGCTCGTTTGGCGACAGCGAGTCGGTGAAAATGATATTCGACTACCAAGCCAACCCAAACTTGAACATCTTACTTGACACAAACAAATTTGAAAAAATCGTCCATAATTTTCTCTCGAACGCCATCAAGTTTTCGCCAGTTGGTGAGTCTGTAATACTAAAGGTGGAGGAAGAAAGCGACAGCATCCAAGTTAGCGTAACTGACCGAGGACCCGGCATCCACCCCGATGATCTGCCACACATCTTCGACCGTTTTTACCAGTCCAAACAGCCCGATTCGCCCACGCAGGGCGGTACAGGTATTGGTCTATCGCTCGCTGCTGAATTGGCAGAATTGCTGGATGGCAAAATCTGGGTGGAGAATGATCCCGACAGCTATCGGGAAGGCAAGGGGAGCACGTTTTTTTTCCGTTTTCCGAAAAGAACGGCGGGCGATATTCACCCACCTACCCCCCTCAAGGGGGGACAAGCCCCTGCTATAATTTTAACAGGTAAACAAGAAGGCGACGAGCGGGTATCGTTCGATAAAGAAAACAATCAATATTCGCAACCTACTCCTTTGCAAAAGGAACGGACAACGTCCCCCCTTGAGGGGGGCAAGATGAGTGAAAAACCCACCATCCTAATCGTCGAAGACAACCCTGAGCTTCGCTCGTATATGCAGTTGCTACTGGAAGACGAGTATGAAATCATCACCGCTGAAAACGGGAAAGTAGGTTGGGAAATTTTAGCCCCCTCCCAACCTCCTCCGCCAGCTGGCGGAAAGGAGTTGGCTCCCTCCCCTTTGGGGAGGGCTGGGGTGGGGCTCATCATCTCCGATCTAATGATGCCCGTCATGGACGGTTTCCAGTTGTTGGAAAAAATAAAGGGGCACGAGACCCTTCGTCACCTCCCCGTCATTATGCTTACTGCCCGGGCCGATGTAAGAGTGAAGCTGCGGGCACTCCGAATAGGTGTGGACGATTATTTGACCAAGCCTTTTGTGGAAGAGGAACTGCAAGTCAGGATTAAAAACCTGCTTCGCAATTACATGGAAAGAGTGAAGGCGTTGGCTGAAGAGGGCCTCCCCCCGCCCCCCTCCAAAGGAGGGGGAGGCAACACCTCTCCGCCAGCTGGCGGAGGAGGCCGGGAGGGGGCTAACATGGCATTAGTAGATTCCGAATGGTTAGAGCAGATTGAACAAGTTTTTTCAAAAAAATTGGCCGACAAACAATTCAACATGGACTGGGCAGCCAGCGAAATGCACCTCAGCACCCGCCAGTTTACCCGCCGCTTGAAACAGCTAACGGGCCTTACACCTAATTTATATTTAAGAGAAATGCGTCTTCAGACTGCAAGAGATATTCTCCAGGAAGGAAAATACAACTCCGTAAAAGAAGCTGGCTATGCAGTCGGCTTTACTACTACAAAATATTTCTCCTCCCTATTTCAGAATCGTTTTGGAGTACTGCCTTCAGAATACCTTCAAAACTAGTAAACACTACTCTTCTCCAACAAAATGTCCGTTTTGTGCCTCCAAGTTGTCGGTTTTGTGCCACATGTCCCGCCCCATCTTTGTGTCATCAAAAGTTGAATTATTTCAAAATACCGAATTACTACTTAACTCTTTCTGTAAACTTCTCTGAGAAGAAACATCGCATTAGGCTATAGGTACCAGCCTGAACTTTTATTCAAAATCCTGCAACCAGCAACCTCCGGCATGTCCCGGAGACTGAAACCTTATTTATTAATCATCAACAATTTACAAAAATGAAAAAGACATTTATTTGCCTCTTGATTTCGGTTTTCTGCTTTGCAACGGGAAACCTATTTGCCCAATGGGCGCAAATTACCGTCCATCATAATGGAGGTGCACAGGTTTATAACATACCCACTTCCGGCTTGATAAACTGGCAATCCTGGCATAACTGTTCTACGGGGCCAAGACTTATCTCTACAATCGATACTCAGGGCTGGACATGGGCTGACAATCTTCCTGCTGGCACGGTTGTGACTTCAGTTGAAGTGAACATTTCCTTTGATTTTTCTGGTACGGCTGCTCCTCAAGCCTACTTTCTGAACGGAGTATCGGAAGGCAGCAGCCCCGGTGCATTTAATATAAACGGCTCATGTGTACCCGATTATAAAGTCCTTACGCTTCCTGGTACAAACTACATCGTAGGTGGGCAAAATACTTTTTCATGGAAATTGGGCGCTTATACATTTACAATTATGGGAGGCGAATATTGCTCCGATGCAGACGGGGACGGCTATAACGACCAAGCTTGTGGTGGCGATGATTGCGACGACAATGATGCAACTATCTTCCCAGGTGCACCCGAGCTCTGTGATGGCATAGATAACAACTGTGATGGCAATGTGGACGAAGGTTTGATAGATACCGACGGGGATGGCCTTTGTGATGAAATTGACGCCTGCCCGAACGATCCCAACAACGATGCCGACGAAGATGGCGTCTGCGGTGATGTGGACAACTGCCCTGCAACCTCCAACGCCGATCAGGCCGACATGGATGAAGATGGCCTTGGCGACGTCTGCGATGACGACATCGACGGCGATGGTTTCGAAAACGGCTGCGATTCTGAACCAAAAGTCGACAACTATACCTACACAGGGTACAATGACTTACCTGAATCCTGGAAATGCGGCAACAACAAGGTCTATATCTGTCATGGCAGCAACAACCCGCACACCAATTGTGTGAACAAGAACGCCGTACAGGCTCACTTGACCCACGGTGACTACCTCGGCCCTTGCACCTCTTGCGGCGGTCAAAACATGATCTCCAACCCTAATAATGGTTCGGTTATCAACTCAGATCATTCAGAAGCAGTAGAATTGGAATTATTCCCTAACCCAGCAGCCAATACAGTGAATGTTCACATGCATGGTATAGACGGCGAAGGCAAGTTGACCATCTTCGATCAGTTCGGAAAAACCATCTGGTCTCAGCAATTGGAAGAAGGTCAACATGCACTCAGTCTAGACCTGACTGATGGACATTTCGTAAACGGCATCTATTTCGTGCATGCCATTTCCAACGATGGACACCGGATTGCACGGCGCTTGGTAATTGCAAAATAAGATTTTAAAACCAATCCTCTTTGGGCGGGTGGCATTCAGGCTGCCCGCCCATTTTATTGGGGTTTTAGGCAAAATGTCCGTTTTGTGCCCCCAAGTTGTCGGTTATGTACCCCATGTCCCGCCTCATCTTTACAGCATCAATTTTCAATAAGCTAATTCTAAAGCCATGTAATGCTTGAGTACCATCTGCTACACTCAATACACTAATTCAATGCCTGAAAGCAGGCAAAGTAAAATTGAAAATTCAGACCCCTAAAGACCCTAAAGAAATGGCCTCTGGGCACTCATCATATTTTTAAAGTGAGCCGCCCGGGGGTCTATTTGAAATTGAATTTTTCACTTTAAAAATGAATCATGAATAAATTTTTACTCCTTTTGCTAAGCTTTTTCCTGTCAGGTTTGAATCCCAGTTTTTCCCAAAATACATTTACTGGCAATACGAATACGGATTGGCTTGAAGACACAAACTGGTCTACTGGTACTTCTCCAGGATGCGGAACTACTATTAATGAATCGATAAGTGTAAATGCAAATAGTGTAATCTCTAATACTTGTGCAGCCACTAATTTTAGTGATGATTTAATTATTCAATTTGGTGCTACATTAGATTTTGAGCCAAATAACTGGTCATATATTAATGTTGGTGGATATTTTGAGAATAATGGAACGTTTAACCTCAACATGCCTAATACTTTTATTGGTTTACAGATGAGGAATAATGGTACTACCAACGTCAACAATGGTACTATTAATCTAAATAGTGGAGTATTTAGAGCAAGAGATGGAGGAAACTTTACCAATGAATCCATATTGAATGTGAACAATGGCGGGGCACTATCTGCTTGGAGTGGAACATCTGAATATATTAACAATGGCACTATTACAATTCACGCAGGGGGTAGATTCTTTATAGGTTTCTCCACTACCCATATTTTTAAAAATTATGATCTGCTTACATTTAATAGTTCATTGTCAAACGATTTTTGCAATGTAACGAATATGACCGGAGGTATAATGGATATTCAATCTGGTTCAAATTTCACTTTCCGGACTCAAGATGGAATACACGAAAATGAAACAGGCGCAGAGATAATAGCTGATGGAACTTTAACTGTTTCTTCCAATTTTACCAATAATGGAACCATTTCCGGATCAGGAACCGTGAACTCAAGTAGTGGATCTGCCAATTTGGGCGGCACGATTCAACCGGGCAATTCCGTCGGCATACTCAATACCACCAATGATATTACTTTCAGTGGAACGGTTGAAATAGAAGTTACAGGCCGAGGAGACAATGTCTGTGCAGGTACAGCGGGAGCTGCTGGAACAACTTTTGACCAAATCACTTCTACCAATAGCGGCAACATTACCATTTCGAATGACCTATCATTTGATTTTACGGGTGCTTCCGGCCTTACCAATGGTGATTCCTATACCCTTATTTCCTCGGGCGGAACAGTAAGCTACTCAGGGGTATCGCCTATTGTTTCAGGTGGATATACAATGACCCATGTCAGTGGAGGGTTATTCCAATTAACGGCAGGGGGGACAGACGGTCCGGAGGTTTTCGAAGGCCCTGGAACAGACTATTTAACAAATGCCAACTGGTGCGATGGCTCTTCTTCAGGTTGTGCTACTGTTACGGTTCCAGTAACCTTTGATGCAGACTGCACTATGCCCAATACTTGCGGAATTAGTTTGTTTTGGCAAGAGGATTTTATTATTAATTCAGGGAAAACTGTTACATATGAATTTACTAGTTTTTGTGGTATTAATGGAGGAAATGGGTACTTCGAAAATAATGGTATTTTCAATATCAATGGTAACCATAGTTTTAGATTTTCCAATTCAGCTACCCATATCAATTATGGTACTATCAATGTAAATAATGGCAGTTTTTTTATGTTCAATGCCACTTTACAAAATGACGGGACCCTTAATCTGAACGAAGATCTGGACTGGTGGAACGGTAGCGGAACGCTAGATAACAACAGTAGTGTGGTTGCTACGGCACCCGGCAGATTTATAGCTGGTTTTGGAGGGACAGTCAATATAGACAATTCAGGAACCATTACGCTTGGAAGTAGCGGAAATGACCTCACTAACCTAAATAACGGAGCAGGAGGAACAGTGACAGTTAATGGTTCAGCGAATGTAGGTACAAATACTGTCAATACCGGAACTATTAACGGATCCGGTACTTTGATTTCTTCATCAGCTGATTTAGCAGGAACGATTCAACCGGGTAACTCCGTCGGCATACTCAATACCACCAATGCCATAACTTTCAGTGGAGAAATCGATATGGAAATAACAGGACGGGGAGATAGTGATGGTGGAGTTGCTGGAACGGATTTCGATCAAATATCGTCTACGAACGCTGCTACCATTACACTCGACAATGCCACCGTTGATCTAATTTTCACTGGAACGAATTTTTATAATGGCGACACTTATACACTTTTCGATGCAGGAGCAGTCACCATTGTTGGCACTTTATCTATAACCAATAATAACGGCTATATCATCAACCATCTGGGCAATGGAGTCTTCGAAATTTTTTCAGGAGCACTTCCAGTTGAGTTAATCTATTTCACTGCCCTTGAAAATGACCAAACAGTAATCCTCCAGTGGCGCACTGCCTCCGAACTCAACAACCAAGGATTCGAAATACAGCGCTCCGCAAACGGCACTGACTGGGAAGAAATTGCATTCGTCATTGGATACGGGACAACTCTGGAAGAGCAGTCGTATGCTCACACCGATGAGCGCCCGCTCCCAGGCATGAACTACTACCGCCTCAAACAGGTGGATTTTGATGGGCAGTTTGACTACTCGCAGGTGGTGAGCGTGAATTTGAAAAAACAGGATAGCGAAATAAACCTCTTCCCCAACCCAGCTAAAAATAGGATAACGGTATCGTTTCACTCTAAATATATCGGAGCAGCTTCGGCCACTATTTTCAACCATCTTGGCCAGCGAGTGAAAGCGCAAACCCTGCTTTTGGAAGGCGGGGCATTCAGTTCAGGGATTGACCTGGCCGGATTGCCAGCTGGGGTATATTTTCTGGAAATCATAGCTGGCAATGAACAATGGCGGGAACGCTTGGTAGTGGAATAGATATAAATCGGTAGGGGGGATTCATGAATCACCCCCTACCGATTTGGTTAATCACATTTTCTCTAAAAAAATCGCCAGAATGGTTTTAATACCATCTACGTAATTTCCTACTCTGACATTCTCATTGGGGCTGTGCTGATTGTTGTCAGGATTTACAGTTGGTACAGCGACTGCGGGCACGCCCAATGTCACCACAAAAGGAGAAATCGGTATAGAACCTCCTGCTGTCCTGATTTTTACAGGTTCTTTGTCAAAGGCTTTTTCCATTGCTTTTGATAGCCAGTTCCCCGCCTCTGAGTCCAAATCAGTTCGGAATGCTTTATATGAAACTGAAGATTCAAACTGGCAGATATTTTCATGCATGGCCCGTTCCCTCGTAGTTGGTTTTCTGTCCAAAACCAAATAGCCCTGATCTTCAATATGCTGACGGATGAGACCGATCAGTCGATCTGGGTCGCTTTCCATCACGAGTCGTACATCGATTTCTGCAATGGCTGATGCAGGAATAATTGTCCGTACTTCCTCCCGAACCCAACCTGACTGCATGCCACGAACATTCAAAGAGGGGTATTGCAATGATTCCTGGTAATTGGATGCCACCCCATCGGCTTTGGCTATTCCCAATTTCATTTTTATAAAATTCTCGTCGTCAGGCACTTGCGCCAGCGTCATTTTTGTTTTTTTATCCAAAACGATCCCATCGTAAAATCCGGGAATGACTACCCTACCCTCTTTATCTTTCATGCTCGAAAGTAATTGGGAAAGTTTCAAAGCAGGGTTTGGACAATAATTACCATAATGTCCACTGTGCTGAGGGAAATAGGGCCCAAACACAGTCAACGTCACATCGGCGATACCACGAGCTCCAAACGACAGGGTTGGCTCATTGCTAATATGCCTGGGCCCATCGAAAATGACAAACACATCAGCCATCAAATCTTCTCTGAATTTCTCTACAGCCTTCGGCAAATGAGGAGACCCCAATTCTTCTTCAAAATCCATGATGACTTTGAGGTTGTAGTTCGTCGATTTGCCCATTTCTTCCAGGGCATCCAAGGCAGCCAGGTACATCATACACGGCCCTTTTGCATCGGAAGTGGAGCGGGCAAAAATGCGCCAATCAAAATCCAATTCTCCCTCCAGGTTTTTCCACGGTATTTCCACCCATCCCTCACCTTCTTGTGGCATTTTAAGGACTGGCTTAAACGGATCTTCCTGAAACCAAAATTTCGGGTCAACAGGCTGTCCATCAAATTGCAAATAGGCCAGCATCGTTTTGGCCTTTGGGTCTTGGATTTTCCGCTCTGCCAGTAGCAACGGGGCTGCTTCTGTTTTTCAACCTTTTAGTCGTCACTTAGTTTAAATAAATTTCCTTTTGCATTAAAAAAATATAAACTGTAATGCTAAATAAATTATAGTTTAAGTTTATATTTTAACTTAAGTGAACTTAATGTTTAAAAAAATAATTTATTAATTTTACTTAGTGCTTATTTAAATTTAAAACATTTTTTAAATAGAGAGTTAATAAGATTACAAAAATATACATTTACAAAAAACTTATATACAGCTCTAGCAAAACAAAATGAAGAATTCCCTTTTAAAGTTAAAAAATTTACTGAATAAAGTTACTATAATTTTAAAAGTATCTAACTACGTATGAAACATACCTATAAGTAATATAAGAAGTATAGTTATTTTTTAAAAAAACCTTTTTGTAGTAGAAATAAATTACTATATATGTGTACAAATCTACCATTTTAAAAAATAAATAAAATGTTAGGTATTAATAATAACTCTATCATATTAATGATTAGAATAAAAACTCTAAAAAGTTATACTATTTATAAATTTTAATTCCTATGAATTTTATGTATGTATATAAAAATATATTGTAACATTTTAATGTTTAAAACTTAAATTTATCTTATTAATGTATAAATACATAATGATAAAAATTATTATAAGTAATACATATACTATATTCATAAATAAAACAATTTATTAAGATAAAATAAACTTTAAATTGTTTTGTAGGTGAAACAGACGTTAATATTTATTTTTACACCTACAGCACCTACGGAATTAAAAACACCACCGTCAAATTAAATAATATTATAACTTTTGTAAAAACATTGAACATGAATCATTTTTACCTTAAATTAACCCGAACAATTCTATAGCATTTAGAAAAATATCTTCGATTGTGTTTAGGGGAACTATTAACTATATATAGGCTTCCTGGTGAGTTTTGTTTTTTAAAAATTATCCTTTTAAACGTTTTACTTTATAAAATAAAATCACCTACATCTATAACTGTAAATACAATCTTCGTTTATTTTTGCACCAGAGCACATAAATTCATCGATAAAACGGAAGTTTTACGTTTCAATTCAGTTTAGGAACTAAAAACTTTTATATATATATATTCTATTTACTATATTTTAATTAAGGGCCATAGATTTTCTTTTCCTAAACTTTAACTTACTCTATAAATTTGGCATATAAGGAGATATATTCTAGAGCTAAATATCGATGAATTTATGTGCTCTGTGCAAAAATAAACGAAGATTGTATTTACAGTTATAGATGTAGATGATTTTATTTTTTATAAAGTAAAACGTTTAAAAAGGATAATTTTAAAAAACAAAGCTCCACCAGGAAGTCATATATAATTAATAGTTCCCTAAATTTTGTCGAAGATATTTTTCTAAATGCTATAAATTATATTCGGGTTAATTTAAAACCAAATGTGATTCATGTTCAATGTTTTTTTACAAAAGTTATAATATTTGATGGTGGTGTTTTTAATTCCGTAGGTACTGTAGATGTAAAATAAGTATTAACGTCTGTTTCTTACTACAAAAACAATTTAAAGTTTATTTTATCTTAATAAATTGTTTTATTGTATGAATATAGTAAGCATATGTATTACTTATAATTTTTATCATTATGTGATTTATACATTACTAAGATAAATTTAAGTTTTAAACATTAAAATGTTACAATATATTTTTATATACATACATAAAATTCATAGGAATTAAAATTTAAAGAAAATTTATAATGACAGCTTTTAGAGTTTTGTCTAATCATTAATATGATAGAGTTATTATTAATACCTAACGTTTTATTTATTTTTTAAATAGTAGATTTGTACACATATATAGTATTTATTTCTACTTTTACAAAAGGTTTTTTAAAAAAATAATTATACTTCTTATATTACTTTTATAGGTATGTTTCATACGTAGTTAGATTATTTAGTTTATTTATAAGGTTTTTGCTATTATAGTTTATAGTTATATACTTTTAAAATTATAATAACTTTATTTAGTAAATTTTTAACTTTAAAAAGAAATTCTTCATTTTTTTGCTAGGGTTGTAGATAAGTTTTTTGTAATGTATATTTCCAATCTTATTAACTCTCTATTTAAAAGATGTTTTAAATTTAAATAAGCACTAAGTAAAATTAATAAATTATTTAAAACATTAAGTTCATTTAGATTAAATACAGCTATAATTCATTTAATATTACAGTTTATATTTTTAATCTAAATAAAATTTGCTTAAACTAAGCAGTTTATAATTGTAAAAAGTATTTTTTATAAAATTTTGTAAAATAATAAGTAAAACAATTTTATTTTTTATAAAAACACGAATTTTCATATAACAATTTTCTATATCTTTTTAATATACTTATAAAATTACCGTTTTATTTATATAGTCGTTGTGGGTTTGGTTACGCATGTTTCATAATTAATTTTACAATTAAAAGCTATTCTGTAAAGAAAAGCTAAATTTTTAAAATATTTGAAGTTCGAATTGACCTCTGAAACTTGAGGTTGTGAAGGAGGAATTATTAGTAATCGTAGATCAGCATGTTATGATGAATTTGTTATTGAATTTTGTACATATCACCCGTCATGTTTTGAAAGTAGACTTCTGTTAATATGTAAGTTAAGGAGATTTTGTTTTATTTAAAATATTTTAATTACATCTATAAACACAATACAATTTATAGTTAAGCAGGTGTTATAATTAATTTTATTTATGATACCTGCAAAAATGTGAAATTTTTTTTTGTTATTTTCAGTTATGAAAATATTTTAGATTTGTTATTTAAATATTGAAAATATAAGATAATTAAGTTGGGTATATTTATTATTGTTTAAAAATAAGTTAAAATAATTGGTATTTTTTTTATTATTAATAGTATAATGTGTGTTCTTAATATATAAAGTAAAAAAAATAGGAAAAATTATTGAGTGTGCAGAAATATTTGAATTATAAAAACGTGATGTTTGGTGGATGGTAAAAAAATAGAACAATAGGCGCATTAAATGCGAAAAGTTTCATTTTGACAATAATTTATAGTTTGAAAATCCCTAAGGAAAAATTTATTAGCTAGTTAATTTTTATTTTACGAAATGAAACATCTGAGTAGTATTAAATAATAAAAATCAATCGAGATTTCATTAGTAGTGGTGAGCGAGAGTGAAAAAAGGTAAGTTATTTTATAATAAAGTTTAAATAGATATAAAAATTTTTAACTTGGAAAAATAAAACTTTAAAAGGTAAAAGTCCTTTACTAAAAGTGTATTTAATTTTTTAAATTGTAAATTATAAAGTTTTAAACTGAATAATTAAAAGTAAGTTATAGTAAGACGGCTTAAGTTAGGTTGTTTGAAGTGTAGAAGAACCGTCTTCGTACCTAAATACAGTTTTATTTTAATATAGAATAGTACCGAGAGGGAAAACTTAAATGAGAACCTCAGAGAAGGATTGAAAAGAGACTGAAATCGTAATATTTTTTTTTGCAATTTAAATTGCGTACCTTTTGCATAATGGACCAATGAGTTTATTTTTTTTTGCATGAATCTTAATTTAATTTTATATATAGTTAAGATAAAAAGTTTATAAAATATTTAATAAAAATAAAACCAGAAACTGAGTGATCTAATCTTAATTAGATTGAAGTTTCTTTAGCAAAGAAACGGAGGACCGAACCTCCAATCTGTGGAAAAAGGTGAGGATGAATTGTGATTAGTCGTGAAAAGCGAATCGAACTTAGTAATAGCTGGTTTTTTTTGCGAAATCTATTTTAGTAGCAGTTTTAATATTAACAGAGGTAGAGCTATTTTATTTTTAGGGGAGTTTAGTAATTCTACTTAAATTGTCCCAAAACTTCGAATTCTGTATAAAAACTAGCCAGACTTAAAGGCGAAAAGGTCTTAAGTCGAAAGGGAAACAGCCCAGATTGTTTATTAAGGTTTTAAATGTAAAATTTATTGAAAAAAATTTAAAGGTTATAAAAGTAGAAGTAGGCTTAGAAGCAGCCATCTTATAATAAAAGCGTTTAAGCTTATTTTATTAAATTATTTTTTAGATTTATAATGTTTGAACATTAAATTTTAAACCGAAATAGCAAATTTTTTAAAATTTGGTAGCAGAACATTTTGTATTTTTATAAAGTTTTTTTGAAAAAAAAATTAAAAAATCAAAAGTGAAGATATTGGTATAAGTAGCGCTATGTAAAGTGAGATTTAAAATCTTTACCACCGTAAATCCTAGGGTTAAGTTTAAATTTAATCAAAAAGTTTTATATTCGGTCTCTAAGATAGGTTTGTAATAAAAACATCAATGAGTATATATATAATATAGTAATATATTAAAAATTTTTAGACATAAAATAGAATAAAATAACCTAAATTTATACTGTGTTGTTTAATTTAATATATTTACTTTTAGTTTCATTTTATCTGGAAAAAAAATAACCGTACTAAAAACCGACACAGGTGGATGGGTAAAGATTATATTAAGGTGTATGAAGTAATTGTATTGAAGGAACTCGGCAAATTGACTCTGTAACTTTGGGATAAAGAGTACTTTTTAAAATTAAAAGTTGTATGAATTGGGGTAGCGACTGTTTCATAAAAACATAAGACTTTGCGAACTTGTTAACTGAATGTATTAAGTCTGACATCTGCCCGGTACTATAAACTAAAAATAAGGAAATTCGTATAAGTTTTCATTATAAGGAGTAGTAAACGGCAGCTGTAACTCTGACGGTTTTAAGGTAGCGAAATTCCTTGTCGGAGTTTCCGACCTGCATGAATGGTGTAACGACTTCCCCACTGTCTCCAATGTAAGTTCAGCGAAATTAAAATGTTCGTGAAGATGCGAACGTACTGTAGTGGGACGGAAAGCCCCCTAGCAGCTTTACTATAGTCATTTTTTGTAATAGCTTTTATTTTATGTAGATTAAGTGGGTGTTTAGAATAGGTAGAGAGTTTGTTCTGTTAAACGAATTTTCACCTTAATTAAAATATGTGTAACATCTTTGAAAAATCACTTTAAGTTCTAGGCTGTTACTGAATACGTTGATTTTATTATAAAAATTAATCATCGGCTAAGTATAAATAGTATGAAAGGTAGTTTGGCTGGGGAGGCCGCCTCCTAAAAGGTAACGGAGGTGTACATAAGATAAGCGAAAATACATAGGAAGATGTATTTAATTTTATGTAAAGATAAGTGCTTATTTGACTGTTTTACATGTACTAATGTTACAGGGATATAAAAAATTATCGGTCTTAGTGACCCGGTATTACTGTACGGAAAGTTTATCGATCAGCGGGTAAAAGTTACGCTAGGGATAACAGGCTAATGGTTCCTAAGAGACGATATCGCCGAAATCGTTTGGCACCTCGATGTCGGCTCATCACATCCTGATATTGAAGAAGGTTTCAAGGGTTCGGTTGTTCGCCGATTAAAGTGGTACGTGAGCTGGGTTTAGAACGACGTGAGTCAGTTCGGTCCCTATCTACTACGGGTGTTAATTTTTAAAAATTGATTTTAATAACTTCTAGTACGAAAGGATCGTTTGTTAGTAAACCAATGATATAGAAACTACTGTTTTGAGTATTGTTGCAAAGTTACGTTTTATTTAAAAAAATTATATTTATTATAAGAATTTAATAAAAAAAATTATTTTTATTAAAATTTTTTTTAAGATAGATATCGGAAATAGAATATTTCTTAAGTAAGTTTAATAGGCAATTTTAGTTCTATCATTGTAAAATAATTTTTTATTGTACTAAAGATATTTAAATTGTTTTAAAGTGTGCTGAATATACTCTATTTATATTATAAATAGAGTATATATATACTATTTATCAAATTAAGAATAAATTGAATTTTCATAAAAATTTAAATGTAGAAAGGTTAAACCATAAAAAAAATAATGTTAGTATATACAAAGGTAATTTGTTTGATCTAGGCTACGAGCGAACATGGGAATTAGGTATAACACATGCAAGTTGTACGGATTTATTTTATATTAAATCAGTAGCGCACGGGTGAGTAAGATTCTAGCAAAATAAACTTTTAGTTCAGGATATACATTCACAAAATAATTTAATACTGAATATTAGAATATAGTTTATTATATATATTTTTATTTAAAAGGTTTTAACTGCTAAAAGATGTTCTGGAACAGGATTATATTGATTGTTGGTAAGGTTATGGCTTACCAAATCTGCGATA
>CALNYY010000064.1:0-4015 GCA_942490835.1 uncultured Saprospiraceae bacterium | reverse complement strand
TCTGAACTCGACCTGCTTTGGCACCTTGTAGCTTGTCATGTTCTCCTTGCAATAGGCAATTATTTCTTCCTCGGTCAAAGACTCATCTTTTTTGACAATAAAGACTTTTACTTTTTCAGTGGATTTTGGATCATTGACACCAATGGCCCCTACCTCCAGCACTTTTTCGTGCCAGAAATCACATTTTCTATCTCATTAGGAAAAACGTTAAATCCTGAAACATTAATCATTTCTTTCTTTCGGTCAACAATCTTTACAAACCCGTCTTCATCGATAAAGCCAATGTCACCGGTTTTAAAATACCCTTTTATGAATACATTTTCAGTCTCTTCAGGTTTTTCCCAGTATCCCTTCATCACCTGCGGGCCTTTGGCACATATTTCTCCAGCTTCACCAACAGGAACTTCCTTTCCCATTTCATCCAAAATGCGAATTTCAGTACTAGGAGCTGGTAAACCAATCGTTCCAAGTCGCTCTGTACCATCGATTGGATTGCAACACAGCAATGGTGAAGTTTCAGTTAGCCCATATCCTTCTGCCAGTGGTACACCTGTTACTTTTTTCCATTTGATAGCTACAGCATCCTGCACAGCCATTCCGCCACCTACTGCTATTTTGAATTTACTGAAATCAACATTCTTAAATTCTTCCTGATTTAATAGGCCGTTAAACAGGGTATTGACACCTGTCATGACTGTAAAATTAAATTTCTTTAATGTTTTTATGAATGTCGGCATATCCCTGGGATTGGTAATAAGCACATTCAAAGCTCCTAATTTCAGGAAAGCCAGGCAATTGACAGTCAGTGCAAAAATATGATACATCGGCAGTGCCGTAATTATAATTTCCACGCGCTCCTTGAGTTTAGGCAACATCCAATAGCTGATTTGCTCCATATTGGCTATGATGTTACGATGTGTCAACATGGCTCCTTTAGAAACGCCAGTCGTACCACCAGTATATTGGAGAAATGCACATCTTCGTTCATCAATCTTCGGCTTTTACAAAATTTCCGGCAGCCCCCAGTTTCATTGCGTGGTTAAATTTTATAGCGCCATCAATTTTGAATGGAGGCACCATTTTTTTCATATTTTTAACCACAAAATTGACGAGCGTCTTTTTGAATCCACCCAGCATATCACCGATTTCGGTAATTACAACGGTTTCAATTTGTGTGTCATTGACGATTTTTTCCAGGTTCTGAGCAAAGTTGGCCAAAATCACAACAGCTTTCGCACCCGAGTCTGAAAACTGGTGGGACATCTCTCTTGCAGTATAAAGCGGATTTGTGTTAACCACAATCAAACCCGCCCTGATCGACCCAAACATGGCAATTACCCACTGGAACAGATTGGGCATTTGAATGGCAATGCGGTCTCCTTTTTCAAGGTTGGTGTGGTTTTGAAGAAAATCGGCAAATTGTGCTGAATAGGTATCAACCTCATGAAATGTGAGCGTTTTGCCCATATTTTCATAGGCTTTGAGATCAGCATACTTTTTAAAGGATGTTTCTAATAGATCAACCAGAGAGCTGTAGCTGTCAGGGTTAATTTCGGCAGCGATTCCTTTTGGGTAATTCTTAATCCATGAAAATTCTTGCATTGCCATGATGTGTTTAGTTTTTCGATAATTGGACCATTCTAAATACTCTATTTTTTAAGAATTTACCAAACATTGCGATTAGCATTTCCTTAAAACGATATTCGCTTGATACTCCTGAGTGAAATGAATTTAAAATAAATAATTGAAATATCCGCAACTAACTAACTGAATAAGTAGGATTTACACATTTAATTTAAAGAAAAACAGGGAATATAATTGATATGTGGCTAATAATATTTTAGCAAGTCAATTTAAAAACTGAATCACCGGCTAATCTTGAAGCGAATAAGTGGAGGCAACAGATGTCAATGTGTCCTGGGTTGTGTTAAAAGCAGTATTGGAATTTTCGATGATGCGTGGTGAAAGATCGGAGGGAACTTCAATCATGTTGATGTCATTGGGGCCTCGGAATTGATTAGAATCACTATCATCAGTGCAGTAGAAATAAAACATCGAGACTAAAGTTAAAAAAAAAGTGCTACTCTAATAATCATCTGTCTTGTTTGGTATTTGTGTTTGTCGATTATTCAATAAACATGCCAGTTAATTAGAGAGACACCAATTATTTGTAAAAGTTTAAATGGTTTGAAAAAAAGTTTCTTTTTTTGAAAAAATTCTGAAAATATTGACTTGAATGGCGGGAATTTACATTTTTTAAGATGATTACTTGCCAAAATAATGATTGGCTTAGCTTCTAATTCAACAACACGATCGTTGCATTAGCGAAACTATCTAAAAATATTATACTGCCTTACCAGTTTGAATATTCAGGATTTAATTAAAGAAATTTCTATTTCACTTAGAACGCCCACTTATATCTGAAATAGAAAAGTTTACCAATTCCACCAAACTCAGTGCCCGTTTCGCCAACAAATAATTGACCGAATAGCAATAATTCCATATTATCTGACAAGGAATAGCCGGCTCCCGGACCAATAAAAAATGAGCCATCAAATGGATTGACGATTGATGCAAAATCGCCTCTCCAAAGCGGTGAAATCTGATAAGAAACCTGACCAAAGAGATCCATGCGTGACAAGGTCAGGAACTTTGCAGACGTTTCCCTCAGAAGAATGGTAGGATTGAAAATTCCGGCCTTTTCCAGTACTTCCTTTGCTGTTGTAGATAACAGAAGCATGGAGATACAAACTATTGGGAAAAGTGTAGTCTCCTGATATTGATGCAACAAGTTGTCCCAGCGCTGTCACTAAGGCTGTCCTTATCGTGAAAATAGGTGAATTCTCCACGAAATCCTCCTCCTTTGATATCTCCGGACCAGCCTGTTCCGATGACGATGTCCCGCTTCACTTTGCCAGCCAGAAACTGTATGTCATAATTCCATTTGCTGAACTTGTACAATCCCATGAATGACATATCATCAATGTTGTCTCCAAGCTGATATACAAATTCTGCGGCTGAAGTAAAGCCTGTAAAATACTGCACCCTCACGGCATCTGTCCCCGGCCGTTCTTCATAATCAAAATCAAAATACGAATAGGCATTAAAAACATCATTTGGATTCCATACCAGGTTTTGTCCCCAGTTGATTCGATGACGGCCAGCTCTCACCTGCCAATTTCCTGAGGTAAAGTCAATATAAAACCTGTCGATGGTTGTATTCAAGATGTATGATGCACCAGTTGCCCAATTGTGGGATAAGTTGAAAAAGCCGCCATCATTCTGGATAAAATCAGGATAGCTGATGGTATCCAGGCTATTCAACAACGTTACCTGCTGCCCAAAAAACAAGCGGTTCCGCATTTCCAAATCCACCTTCCATTTTTCATTTGGATAATATCTGAATTCCAGCCTGTTGTGCAATAATTGATCTGTAATCCAGACATCATCCACCTTGAAAATATTACAGACGTTAGGTACTTGAGATATCCTTTAAAATCAAACTTACTTGGCTCCAACCCCTGTGCGGATCCTCTCGAATAGACCGCTAAAAATATTGCTATAAAAAAGTACTTAGCCTTGTTCATTATATCTGAAAAATCAAGATACTCAATGTTGCGGCACAGTTATTTGCTGAAATTAAGTCAAACAACCACCCACATTCTTTATTTGGTTTTATCACTCGGGATTTTCCCATCTTCCATCGTGACAATTCTTCGTGCCTTTTTCATTACCCGTGCATCGGGTAGAAAAAATAAAGGTAATGTTCTCTTCTCTATTGAGCGTTTCCATGATATCAAGAAGCGTTTCTGTTGACTTGGAATCAAGGTTGGCCGTAGGTTCATCTGCGAGAATGAATTTTGGTTTTGATGCCAACGCTCTTGCCACCGCCACTCTTTGTTGCTGCCCTCCGGAAAGCTTATTTGGGCGGCTATCCAATCTGTCGCCCAATCCAACAGCTTCCAACAAGGATTTCGTGCGCTGAAAACGCTCTTCTTTTGATCTCCTTGAAGCT
>CALNYY010000063.1:0-120286 GCA_942490835.1 uncultured Saprospiraceae bacterium | reverse complement strand
CCGCATCCGCTTCAAATATGAAAACGGGGACTACCAAATGGATAAGCAGGGCGAACTTATCCCCGATAAAAAAGGGCGTTATTTCAGACAGTGGCGTGACCACATCAAAAGTCCAGACGACATCTGGAATGAAATCGTAAAATCCACCAAAATACCTGGCGTCACCTCTGCCCCAAAACTTCAGCCGATAGAGACTCGGCTCGTCATGTTGCAAACCGGCATGAGGGCACCAATGGGAATCAAAGTACAGGGTACTGATTTGGACATTATCGAGGATTTTGGACTCGAACTCGAAAAGCACCTGAAGGATGTGGAAGGTGTAAAAGATGCCGCCGTTTTTGCCGACCGCATTGTCGGAAAACCCTACCTGTTGTTGGACATTGACCGGGATGCCATCAGCCGCCACGGATTGACCATCAACAAGGTACAGCAGTACATCCAGGCAGCGATCGGCGGTATGGAAATGACCACCACGGTAGAGGGTCGGGAGCGCTATGCCATCCGCATCCGCTATCCGAGGGAGCTGCGTAATGACCCAGATGCGTTGAAACGGATTTATTTGCCAACGGCTAACGGTCAGCAAATCCCATTGGGTGAAGTAGTCAACATCAAATACGAACAAGGTCCACAGTCTATAAAGAGTGAGGATGGCTTCTTGATTGGCTATGTACTTTTCGACAGGGAAAAAACTTACTCGGAAGTCGAGGTAGTCAACAATGCCCAGAACTATTTGGGAAAACTGATAGCTGATGGAACCTTGGAAGTCCCCGCCGGAGTGAGCTACCGTTTCGCTGGAAATTACGAGCAACAGGTTCGAGCCAACAAACGTCTGAGCATAGTTCTACCGATTGCCTTGGCTATCATCTTCCTCATCCTCTATTTCCAGTTCAATTCGATCACCATTTCAGCCATGGTTTTCACAGGGGTATTCATTGCCTTTTCTGGTGGCTTCATTATGATCGGGCTGTATGATACTGACTGGTTCCTCAATTTCAATTTCTTCGGTACGAATATGAGAGAACTCTTCCAGATTCACCCCATTAACCTCAGTGTAGCAGTCTGGGTGGGCTTCCTTGCCCTATTTGGCATCGCCACAGATGATGGAGTGCTGGTTGCCACCTTCCTCCAAGATAGTTTTAAAAAGAACAAACCAGATTCGATACCGGGCATCCGAGATGCCGTTGTAGAAGGAGGGCTACGCCGGGTGCGCCCTGCTATGATGACCACAGCTACAACCATTTTGGCCCTGCTGCCTGTACTAACTTCCACTGGGCGAGGGGCCGATATTATGTTGCCCATGGCAATACCTTCATTTGGAGGGATGACGTTGCAAATCATTACAATGTTCACCGTACCCGTACTGTATTCACTGTGGGAAGAATGGGGGCTGAGGTGGCAAAATTTCTCAATAGAAAAAAACTTGTCCAATGATTAAGATTAATCATAAACAGTCCATTACAGGGGGGATCATCGCCTTTCTGATAGCCACAAGTTGCTGCTGGATTCCAGCCTTGGTCATTGGAATTGGAGGAGCTACAGGTTTATTAGGCTTGAGTGAAACGCTTGAAAAATACAGCCTTCTTTTCTTCCTCCTTAGTCTGGCCTTTTTAGGATTTGGGATATATCAATTGATGAAAAACAAATCGAAAATGAAAAATAAAGAAGCAATCCTGCTATCCACAGTTACCTGCCCATCATGTGGATTTCAGAAGGAAGAACTGATGCCAGAAGATGCTTGCCAATTCTTTTATGAGTGTACGAAGTGTGAGCAAATTTTAAAACCAAAAAAGGGAGACTGCTGTGTGTTTTGCAGCTATGGCACAGTGGCCTGCCCTCCGATTCAACTGAATCAGGATTGTTGCAATTGAAAATATTAAATGATGAAAAACAAGCCAATCATAACCTGCTTCTTCCTTCTGTTAGCATGGCCACTAATTACCCAAGCCCAGTCTTTGGAAGAGCTGCTTTCCGCTGCGGTAGAGAACAATTTGGAGTTGAAGGTTCTGGAAAAGGAATATCTCGCCGCCCTCGAAAAAGCTCCGCAGGTGAGCCAGATGCCCGAACCAGAAGTAGGAGCTGGGAGCTTTCCTTTTCCGGTGGAAACGAGGCTGGGGCCACAATACTTCCGGTTGAGCGCTACGCAGATGCTGCCATGGTTTAACAGTTTAGACAGTAAAAAAGACTTGGAATTGGCCAAAGCAAAAGCACTTTACGAGCGCATCGGGGCAAGGCAACTGGAACTGGCGTATGAAGTAAAGTTGAGCTATTACCGCCTGTACGAAACCCAACAGAGCCAGGTCATCATCCGTCGCAACCTAGCCCTTCTTGAGTCTTTGGAGCGCTTGGCGCTTTCCAAGGTGGAAAGCGGAAAATCCACTGCGGCGGATGTGCTTACAGTCCAGCTGAAAACTGAGGAACTGAAGAAGGAATTGAAAATACTGGAGGCTTCCAAAATAGCTCCAACAGCCGCCATTAACCAGTTGCTGAATCGTGATTTGACAACGCCCATCATCATCACCGGCAGCCTCTCATATGGTGTTTTGGAGTTCAACAAAGATGCTTTGCTCGCTGACATCGAAGCCACCCATCCCATGCTGCGGATGTTCGAACTGCAACAAGATATTTCACGACAGTCCATTTCGCTGAATGAGTTGAACGGTAAGCCATCCTTTGGAGTGGGCATGGACTACATTATGGTCGGCAAAAGGAACGATGCAGAACCATTAAATAATGGCCGAGACATTATACAGCTTCGGGCATCCGTGAAAATCCCACTTTACCGAGAACAGTATGATGCCAAGGAACGGGAAGAGAACCTAAGGATTGATGCCTTGGAAATCAAAAAAGAAGATTTGCTTGCCCGCTTCTCTATAGCTATTGAAAAGGCCTACGCCGAATATGAGATCGCCCGCTTGAAGATGGAACTCTATAAAAAGCAAATTGAAATAACCGAAGCTGCTATTCGGATTTTGCAAACAGAGTATAGCGCCCAAGGGAGCAATTTTGGCGAACTGCTTCGGCTTGAAAAAGAACTGATTGATTATGATTTGAAAATGCTCAAGGCAGTCGTGCAGAGCTACGTTGCCCTGAGTAGTATTGAACGATTTATTATTCAATGAAACGGAAGAAAATAAAAAATATAGACCGTACTGAAACTGGTGCCGTCGACAAAAAGGCCGAAACGATTACTATCATGGTCATCGTCATTTTCGCCTTGCTCGGACTCATCTTTGGATATGTGATGTATCAAGAATTTTCCGGAGAGGATCAGTTTGAAAACGAGCCAATAAATAAAATCGAAAATGAATACTGATATGCATTCCTATAGGAAAATCATCCTCACTGCCATCTTCGCCATTGCCATCGGTTTGGTTGCTGGTTACTTTTTATTTGGCAACAAGCAAATAGTATCACCTTCCAAATCCCACGATCATGAAGCTGATACTGTTAAATCGGCTAGTGAAGAACAAACCTGGACCTGCTCCATGCACCCACAAATTCGACAGAACGAACCGGGGGATTGCGCTTTGTGTGGGATGGATTTGATACCTCTGGAAGAGGGAACATCCAACGACCCTTTAGTGCTGGAAATGACCGAAGCCGCCATTAAACTCGCCCAAATCGAAACCACCCTGATCGGCATGGAACTCGGAGGAGAGGGCAAATCCATCCCCCTTTCAGGAAAAGTCCAGGCCGACGAACGTCTGGCTTCCTCCCAGGTTGCCCATGTACCAGGCCGTATCGAAAAGCTGTATGTCACCTTCACCGGGGAACAGGTCAATAAAGGCCAAAAATTGGCAACGCTTTATTCTCCAGAACTTATTACTGCACAACGGGAGCTATTGGAAGCGCTGAAATTGACCGAATTGAATCCGGGGCTGTTGGATGCCGCCCGAAACAAGCTCCGCTTTTGGAAAATCGATGATGAGACAATTAAGTCCATCGAGAATAAAGGGGAAGTGCAGGAAACTTTTACTCTATATGCCGCTGAGTCTGGAGTGGTGACAAATCGCCGGGTCTCGATAGGGGATTATGTAAGAAAAGGTGAGCCACTTTTTGACTTGATGAACCTCAGTAATGTTTGGGTGCTATTTGATGCCTATGAAAAAGACCTTTCCGCTATTTCCGCAGGTGACCTGATTAAATTTACGACGCCATCCATACCAGATCGCACATTTCAGTCCCGCATCACTTTCATTGATCCAGTCATCAATCCAAACACCCGTGTGGCCTCTTTGCGAACGGAGGTAAGCAACCCTCATGGGTTGTTGAAACCTGAAATGTTCGTGAAAGGGCAATTCCAAAAAAAGTCCAGTTCCAAGGCTCAATTGACTGTACCCAAATCTGCAGTGCTATGGACTGGAGCCCGCTCGGTGGTGTATGTCAAAGTACCCGACACCACTATACCGTCATTTAAATATAAAGAAATCGAACTGGGTGAAGGAATGGGCAATAGCTACCTTGTCTTGGAAGGACTGGAGGCTGGGGAAGAGGTCGTGACCAATGGTAACTTTGCCATTGATGCAGCTGCCCAACTCAACAACCAGGTTAGCATGATGAATAAAGATGTGATGGTAAAAAGCACTGGCCACTCCCAAAACCTGCCAGATTATACGGAGGAGACCCCACCTGATTTCAAATTGCAATTGGCAAAGGTTTCAGAATCCTATTTGCAATTGAAAGATGCTTTTGTAGCTACTAATAGTGAGAAAGCAAAAAAGGCGGCAGAACAAGTATTAACTGCATTGTCTCAAACAGATATGTCTTTGCTAAAAGGCGATGCTCACATTTATTGGATGGAACAATTGGCTGCCCTCCAGGCGCATGGTGAAAAAATCACTACTCTGACAGATGTGGAAGAACAGCGAAAACAGTTCGGGTTCTTCTCTGAGGTTTTAATTAAAACCATCAAGGTTTTCGGCATTCCCAAAGACACCTACTATGTGCAGCATTGCCCGATGGCCTTAGACAACAAAGGCGCTGATTGGATTAGTGAAGAAGAAGAAATCAAGAACCCCTACTTTGGGGATAAGATGCTGAAATGCGGAACAGTCAAAGAAACTATTACCAAAGACTTTAAAAATCCCTCGTCGGAACGGGTTTCCCCGACACGGCCGAGTGGACACAATCATTAATCGTAAATATAAAATTCAAACAATGAAGAATTTCAAAATCATCTTTCTACTCGTGGCCATGATGGTTACAGGCACAGCTATTATTTCTTGTAGCGACTCCAGTTCTGGTGACGGCGACAAATCCGAGCAACAGGGCAAGGAATACACTTCTGCCTACATCTGCCCTATGCACTGCGAAGGCAGCGGCAGCGACAAACCAGGGAACTGCCCTGTATGCGGGATGGAATACAAAAAGAATGAAAATCAAAAAGATAGTGGGCACAACCATGATGCTCATGAGGGACACAATCATTGATTTTTAAATCATAAAACCTTTACACAGGTTTTCTAAAGGCAAAGCAGGTTAGGTATAAATAAGTACTGTGTGCCTGCTGCCTTTGATTGCCAAAAAAGAAAAGAGGAAACTGACGAAGGCTCGTCCTGAAAAAAAGCCTGGAACTGGCTATTGAAGATTTGACAGAGGCCAGATTAAAATTACAGAAAATTGGATATGCAGTAACAGAAGGAGAAGGATTGAACTGCAATAATTGGAGTCCTTGCGAAGTCAGAAAAACCTCTAATTATTTTGTGCAAAATGTTGCTGTCTTACAAAAAGAATAGCCTTTCTCCTTTCCCCGTCAATACAAAATTGTACATTTGCTATTATTACAAAAATATAGTTTGGTCGCTAAAATTCTACATATTTTCCTTCTCCTTTCAGTGCTATCCAGCTCCACGGGCGTTGTGCTAGGCAAGCACCATTGCCAGCGTATGGAACAGACGGAGAAAAAAAACATGACCTCTTGTGCCGACATGGGAGGCTGCAAAAAAGGTTGTTGTACCAAGACGGCTCAATATTTCCATCTTGACCAAGACCAACAGATTCCGCAGGTTGATTTGAATTTGCCAAAATGCCCATCCTCCTTTACCGTTGAACCAATCTGGGTATACCAACCTGACATAGGAAACCTTCGGCGGGACAACTGCTTTTCGTTTATTCCGCCCATTGTCAAACCAGACATATCGGTTCTCTTCCAGGTATTCCGTTGTTAGACTCCCCTCTTCTACTTCTTTATCTCAAATGTAGCTGTTGTTCCGAAATATTCGGACTGATTCCTTTCTGACTTCAATATGTGATACGGATTGTTTAAAGATTGAAGACCATGTTAAAGATGACCACAAACATTAATTGGATAGATAAAGGATCATCATCTATAATTTTTACTTCTTAAGTGATCGGACAATAGGTTTTAGGCAATATACCATTCCCACGTTATTGACTGTCAGGACTTTATCTAAGATTTAATGTCTAAATGCTTATTTTAATAAATATCATAATATGAAAAAATATTCACTCATTTTATTGTGCCTGACTGTATGCTTATTTAGCCTACAGTCACAAATATTATTTCAAGAAGATTTTGAGGCGAGCGACCTCCCAACTGGATGGACTATCCAGACTAATGCCTCTGACGGTGGTTGGGTAGTCGGAACTCCTGGCCAAGTATCCAGCCAAAACTGGAGTGTTTCATCAAATGGTTCTTCAAGGGTCATCGCTTCAAACGATGATGACTGCAACTGTGATAAAAGCAATGACTTACTAATTACTCCAGCCATTGATTTGACAGGACAAGACTTGGTTGTTGTTCAGTTCGATTTATTTTTTGGAGCTCAAAGCTACCAAGGTGTTACCGAGGAAGCTTCAGTATTTGCTTCTGTTGATGGAGTGAACTGGGAGTTGCTGGAAGAGCTTCATGGACACGGCTTCTGGGACAAGCACATTATTAGTTTAAATGACTATGCCGGTGAACCACAGGTGTTCATAGGGTTTCAATACGATGATGGCGGCGGCTGGCTTTATGGGATCGCCATCGATAATGTTTCAATTGAAGTCCCCATCGCCTTGGACGCAGAACTGGTAGATTTGGAAGCCCGTTCTTTTGGTGAGGAAAACGTTCCTTTCACTTTCAAGGGTATTTTCTTTAATAATGGTGGGTCGGCCATCACTGATTTGTCTATAAGCTACTCTATTGGAGGGGGGGCTGCAAGTGTGGAAGATTTCAACGGTATGGATATTGAACCATTTTCCTACTTCGAATTGGCCTTTCCTGAATGGATACCGACTAGTGCCGGTGTTTATGATATCACAATGGAAATTGTTACCGTAAATGGCCAAACAGATGGAATCCTTGACAATAATACTGCCTCAGATGAAACAGAAATCTTTGCTAAAGTAGTACCACCCAACAGAATTGATGAGTTCCTGCTTGCCACCCCCGTGACTACTGAAATCAGTGTTCCGAGCAGCAATTTGAACAAACCAACCGACCTCGCATTTTTCCCTATATTAGGCAAAGACGAACTCTGGGTGGTAAACCAACGAAATGAAAGTAATGGAGGCAGTACTCTAACCATCAATGAAACGTCAACAGACAATATGGACTTTTTGCACAGGGTGGATGGGAATGCCTGGCATTTTATGTCCTTGCCCACGGCCATTGACTTCAGTCCTGACAATTTCAATTTTGCTACCTCTCCAGGTGTTAAAGATGCCAATCACAGCGGCGGCACTTTTACAGGGCCAACTCTTTGGTCCAGCGATCCAGATATTTACGCACAGCCTTCAGGTGGTAATGGTAGTCACTTAGATATGCTTCATGGTAGCCCCTTCAGCATGGGAATTGCGCACGAAGTGGATAATGTTTTCTGGGTATATGACGACTGGAACAAAGACATCGTTCGATATGATTTTGTAGACGACCACGGCCCCGGCAATGCCGACCATGATGATGGCATTGTATACAGATATAGAAACATTGGCATTACTGGAGATGGCGATGTACCTAATCACATGGTAATGGACAAGAGTACCGGATGGTTATATTTTGTGGATAATGGAAATGATCGGGTTATGCGCTTGGACATTAATTCTGGTACTTTAGGAAACAATATTCCACTCATCAATGAGACACTTGCAGAGCATAAGCAAGTAATCAACTTTACGGTTGAAACCATTATAGACAGTGGTCTTGATCGAGCATGCGGCATCGAAATCATGGAGAACCGATTATTAGTAAGCGATTATGCAACTGGTGAAATAATCATTTATGATATGGATGACAACTTTGTCGAAAAGGGTCGCATCACTACAGAAGATGGCCCTGGCATTACTGGGATAACTATTGGCCCAAATGGAAATATCTGGTACGTCAACCGCATTCAAAACAACCTGAACAGTATAGAACCAGGTGACCCAAACAGTACGGAAGAAGAAATATTTGCTGACCAAGTTCGCATTTCTCCTAATCCCTCTACTGGGATCCTTTGGGTATCTCTACCCGAACTTTCGCCCAATGCAAAAGCAGATTTGCTACTGAGTGATCTTGCAGGTAAAAAACACATTTTAGCTAGTGGTATTTCTTCAAATGTACAGCTTGATTTGAGCCACTTAGCCAATGGCCTATACCTATTAACTATTCAAACTGATGAATTTTTGATTACTAAAAAAGTGTCGATTAAAAAATAAGCAACCTTAAGCTGACAAGGGGTTAATGCCTCTTGTCAGTTTTTAAAATCTATTTATTCATGAAAAAAATTATACTTTCCTTCTTTGCATTTATAGCACTCGGATTGAGTATTCACGCACAGAATAGTGTAAAACTCAACATACACCATAAACTGGCTGATGTTGATTTTGCTTTTAATGAAGGTGCAAAAAACAATATTGGACATGACTTCAATGTGACTCGCTTACAATATTACATTTCAGGATTTTCACTTATACATGATGGAGGAACACCAACGGCTATTGATGATTTACACGTGCTGGTAAATGCTTCTCAGACCACAGAAATTGACCTGGGAGAACATGATGTTACGGATATGGAGTTCATCCGATTCCATATGGGCGTTCATCCTGATTTCAATCACCTTGACCCCGCCATCTATCCAAACGGACACCCCCTTGCGCCAACCTTTCCTTCTATGCATTGGGGCTGGGCAGCAGGTTACCGTTTTTTGGCCCTTGAAGGAAAAGGTGGCACTAATTATAATCAAGATTATCAGTTGCATGGTTTAGGGGACGACAATTATTTCAAAATAGAAGTGGCACTTGACGTGTCTGCCGAAAATGGTGAAGTTGTTATCAATCTCGATGGTGATTATACTCGGGCTTTGGAAAATATTGCGGTAAACTCAGGTGTATATGTCCATGGTGATTTTGGCGATGCCAAAAAAGCACTTGAAAACTTTCGGGATTTTGTTTTTAGCCCCTCGCAAACATCTACTTCTATCGTTGATTTCAGTGAGGTGACAGGCTTCGATGTTTACCCAAATCCAACGGCCAATGGAACAGCAACTGTTTCGATTTCATCTACTCAGAATTTGACCTACACGGTTTCAATTGTGGACATCCTTGGCCGTCAAGTGCAGCATTTTGAAAATGTAGGCAGCGATAATGACATTTATATTGAGGTAACCCAACCTGGCATTTATATGGTCAATTTAATTAAAAACGGCCAAACGGTGATTACTCAGAAGTTGGTATCAAAATAATATAGTACACATGAAGTGGCTTTACCCAATCCTCTTTATTGCTATTGTTTCCTGTCAGGACGATGATGGGATAAAGCCACTTCATTTCCCTGAATTAATGGAAATTCCTAAGGGGTTTCCCAATGTGGAAGAACCTGAAGGGAATGAATTCACAGTTGCGCGTTGGGAATTGGGCAAGCGACTTTTTTTCGACCCTGTGATGTCAGTCGATAGTTCCATCAGTTGTGCTTCTTGCCATCAGCCGGAGCTGGCATTCAGTGACGATGTGGCATTCAGCCCGGGGGTACATCAACGACCCGGAGTTCGAAATTCACCATCATTAGCCAATGTAGCTTATCATCCTTATTTCACACGCGAGGGTGGGGTTCCAACTTTGGAGATGCAGGTGCTTGTACCCGTTCAGGAACACAATGAATTTGATTTCAACATCGTGCTGTTGGCTGAGCGCCTCGCTAAGGATTCCAGTTATATAGCCCTTTCGGAAAAAGCATATGGGCGTTCACCGGATGCTTTTGTCATTACCCGTTCTTTGGCTTGTTTCGAGCGCAGCCTTTTGAGTGGCAACAGTCCATATGATCAGTACTTACATAACGGCCAGTCCGCTGCAATATCCGCTTCCGCCCTGCGTGGAATGGATTTGTTTTTCAGTGAAAAAACAAAATGCTCAGCGTGCCACAGCGGTTTCAATTTTAGCAATTATGCTTTTGAAAACAACGGGCTTTACGAGGAGTATGAGGACGTTGGCCGCTTCCGATTGACAGGAGATGAAGCTGACCGGGCTTTGTTCAAAGTACCAGGTTTGCGCAACATCGAACTGACTGCCCCATATATGCACGATGGCTCATTTCAGACCTTAGAAGCTGTGGTGGAACATTACCAATCGGGCGGTAAAAACAACCCGCAGAAAAGCCCCCTAATCCAACCACTTGGATTAACTGATTTGGAGAAAAATGACCTCATAAAGTTTCTGAAATCATTGACGGATGAGGTGTTTATCCAAAATCCATTGTTTAAAAATTAAACTTGAAGATATGTTCAAAATACAATACCTGACCGTCTTTTTGGCTGCCTTTTTCCTTTTGGTAGCCTGCAATAAAGACGATGACAATACCAAAGTACCCGTCACCATTGACGAGACACCTTATGTACTTGAATACGGTGCATTACCTGCACCGGACCTCCCTGCCGACAACCCTCTGACAGTACAAGGCGTACAACTCGGTCGCATGCTTTTTTATGAAAAAATGTTGTCGAAAGATGGCTCACAAGCCTGTGCTGATTGTCATCGTCAATTAGATGGCTTTTCTGACACGACCCGCTTTTCAATTGGGGTGGAAAAGCTCCCCGGAAAACGACAAGCCATGCCTGTTTTCAATATGGCTTGGCACACCAACGAGTTTTTCTGGGATGGAAGGGCGCATCTCTTGCGCGACCAAGCCCTCAAACCTATCCAAGATCCTTTGGAAATGAACGAAACTTTAGATAATGTAGTAGCAAAACTGAGTGCCACTGAGACCTATCGAGATCAGTTCACAAGGGCTTTTGGTTCAGAGGAAATCACGCCTGAAAAAATGGCGCTGGCTATGGAACAGTTCATGCTGAGCATCGTTTCGTATGAATCCAAATACGACCGCTATCTCGCCGGCATAGAAACATTGACAGAAAGTGAAGAGCGGGGCAGGTTGCTTTTCGAGACAGAATACAACCCCTTCTTTCCCGATCAATCAGGTGCCGACTGCGCTCATTGCCATGGTGGTGCGAATTTCGAGAACGACCTGTACATGAACAATGGGTTGGACACGGAAGCTGAAATCACTGATATAGGGCGTGAAAATGTAACGGAAGATCCCAACGATCGGGCAAAATTCAAAGTACCATCCCTTCGCAATGTGGCTGTTACACCTCCATATATGCATGATGGCCGTTTTCAGACTTTGGAGGAGGTCGTCAACCACTACAATGAAGGCATCAAGGAATCATCCACGACCGACATTACTTTGCTGAACACAAAAGACACGGGTCTTTTTCTCACTGAACAGGACAAAGAGGATTTAATTAATTTCTTGAAAACGCTTACGGATAATACTTTCTTGAACAATGAGGAATACAAGTCACCTTTTTGATACTTTAGGTACATCTTAGTATAGTTTGCAGATCACAAATTGGAATATGAATAAAACTATTGTCCATTAAAATGTGGCTGGGTATGCCTAATGGGTTCTAACCAAATGCTCCACCATAATAAACTGGCTCACAAAAAAGCACCGTCGATTAACGTGTCTGAAATTTTTGTGCGAAAATTTTACTGTTTATCAGCAAGTTACAAAGGTTCGGTGTGAAAAAAACTACAAAATAGATTGTTTTTAGAATAAAGAAAATTACTTTTGCACCCGCTTTCAAAAAAGCGCCCGGTTAATGAACCACAATAATTAAATCCAACTGTCAAATTTCGGTTTTTATCCTTAGGCCAATCCTTCTTTTCGCCATTAGGAAAAACTGATTAGCCACAGTTAATCAAACATTTTAATCGTGAATACTCGGAGCTATAATACCGTGTCAGCGAAGAAAGAGGAAGTACAGCATGATTGGTACATTGTAGATGCAACCAATGAAACTGCTGGTCGCTTGTTCACTCGAATTGCCCACGTACTAAGGGGCAAGCACAAGCCTTCTTACACACCGCATGTTGATACTGGCGATTACGTGATTGTTATCAACGCCGAAAAGATCCGCTTTACAGGTAATAAGGTGGAAGCAAAAGAATATGTCCGCCACACTGGCTATCCAGGTGGTCAGCGCCGTGAGAACGTGGCAAGCCTACTTAAAAGGAAGCCAGAGTCTATCATAGAAAAAGGCGTAAAGGGCATGTTGCCAAAGAACAAATTGGGTCGTGCGATGCACAAAAAGCTTTTTGTTTACGCAGGAGCTGAGCACCCACACCAGGCTCAAAAACCTCAACCATTCAACTTTTAACCAGCCACTGATTCAGATTCATGACCGTCAGCACAAAGTTGGCAACCAATGAATCTTTAGCTAAAAGCAATATTTTTCAAATATGGAAATGATAAATGCAATCGGCAGGAGGAAGCGTTCCATCGCAAGGGTTTATCTGACCAAAGGAACAGGTAAAATCTCTGTGAACGGAAAAGACTATAAGGAGTACTTCCCGCAGTTACACATTCAACCATCAGTAATTGACCCTTTTGCCACAACTGAACTTGACAGCAACCTTTACGACCTTAAGGTAAATGTGAATGGAGGTGGATTCAAAGGACAAGCAGAAGCCGTCCGCATGGGAATTGCCCGTGCCTTGGTGAAGCTGAACGAAGAATTCCGCAGACCACTCAAAGTCAAAAAGATGCTCACCCGTGATGCACGTTCTGTTGAACGTAAAAAATACGGTAAACCTAAAGCAAGGAAGAGCTTCCAGTTCTCTAAACGTTAATTCGGCTATTTGCAATTGGCTATTCGCCCTCCGTTGCTAATAGTCAATAACCTATAGCTAACAGCATAATTTAAAATGGCAAAACCTACATATCAAGAATTACTCGATGCTGGCGTACACTTCGGACACATGCGGAAGAAGTGGAATCCAAAGATGTCTCCATATATTTTCATGGAGCGCAAAGGCATCCACATTATAGATTTGAACCGCACATCAGAGTGCTTAGATAGAGCTGCCAATGCGGTACGTGCGATTGCTAAATCAGGCCGTAAAGTTCTTTTCGTAGCTACCAAAAAGCAGGCACGTGACATCGTTTCAGAAGCAGCTAAGTCTGTCGATATGCCATACGTGACTGACCGCTGGTTGGGAGGTATGATGACCAATTTCTCTACCATAAAGCGTTCTGTAAAAAAGATGCAATCGATTCAGCGCATGCTTTCCGATGGAACTGCAACTAACATGACCAAGAAAGAGCGGTTGACTTTGGAGAGGGAGCACCAGAAGCTTCAAAAGGTACTGGGCGGTATCGAAAACCTAGTACGCCTTCCTGCTGCCGTTTTCGTGGTTGACATCATGCACGAACATTTGGCGATAGCTGAAGCAAAAAGATTGGGCATTCGCACATTTGCAATGGTAGATACCAACTCTGACCCAAAGCAAGTGGATTTCCCTATACCTTCAAATGATGATGCATCAAAATCAATAGGTATTATCACCAATTATTTGGTTGATGCAATTCGCGAAGGTTTGGCAGAACGCCAATCCAACAAATCGCAAAAGCAAGAACCTGCTAAAGCTGAATAGTAAATAATGATAGGCGGTCAGTGCTTGACAGTATCTAACACTCAATCACTTACCGCTCATCAGCTACCATTTAATAACCATTTAAATCTTATATAAAAACATGACAGCTGCTGATATCAAAAAGCTTCGTGACATGACTGGGGCCGGAATGATGGATTGTAAGAAAGCCCTTACTGAAGCAAATGGTGATTTCGACCAAGCCGTTGAATATCTCCGTAAAAAAGGTCAAAAACTTTCTGCCAAACGTGCAGACCGTGATGCCAACGAAGGTGTCGTTGTAGCACTGACCTCCGGCAATCGCAATAAAGGCGTATTGGTTCGTTTGAGCTGCGAAACTGATTTCGTTGCTAAAAATGAAGAATTCGTGAATTTCGCTAAGAAGATCGCAGACATTGCACTTTCAAATATGCCAGAAAATGTGGCTGTCTTGAATGCGCTCCCATATGATAATAGTATATCAATAGGCGAGAAAGTAACTGAGCAAATCGGCGTAATCGGCGAAAAATTGGAAGTTAGCCACTATTCAAAAATTGAAACTGCTGCTGGTGAAGGCCAAGTACTCCCTTACATCCACATGGGTTACAAAGCAGGTGTACTTGTCGCATTGAACTTAGAGGGTCCTGAATATGAAGAGCCAGGTAGAAATGTAGCCATGCAAGTGGCCGCTATGCGTCCTGTTGCATTGGATAAAGACGGTGTAGACTCGGCAATAATTGAAAAAGAAATTGAAATCGGGAAAGAGCAGGCTAAGGCTGAAGGAAAGCCTGAAGAATTGCTCGAAAGAATAGCAATGGGTAAACTGGGTAAATTCTACAAAGAAAATACCTTGCTTGCTCAAACCTACGTCAAAGACGGAAAGATTTCCGTTGAAGACTATTTGAAAAGCTTGAACAAAGACCTCACGGTCACCGAGTTCAAACATGCAGAATTGGGCTAATCACTCAAATTCAACTGAGGCGAATTAATTATTTAATTCGCCTTTTTTTGTGCCCTATTTAAAGGAAAATGTAAAAAGGAGAAAGCAAAAAGTATATGAGCTCTATTTTTGCTTTTATTAAAAATGCCCTTCAACAATTTCAGATACAAAAAAAATACTTCATGGCAGTAAAATATAAAAGAGTACTTCTCAAACTCAGCGGAGAATCCCTAATGGGAGACAAGAATTTCGGTATTGAGCCCAGTATGCTTGTCAATTATGCCAATCAGGTAAAGGAGTTGATTGGCCTTGGCGTTGAAGTGGCCATTGTCATCGGTGGGGGAAATATCTTCAGGGGGCTTCAAGCCGCAGATTCAGGGATAGAAAGAGTACAAGGAGACTATATGGGTATGCTCGCCACAGTCATCAATGGCATGGCATTGCAAAGCACACTTGAAAGTATCGGTGTATTTACAAGGCTGGTATCGGCCATTGAAATGAACCAGGTTGCCGAGCCCTACATTCGCCGTCGGGCTATCCGACACCTCGAAAAAGGACGTGTGGTCATTTTCTCTGGCGGAACGGGAAGCCCGTATTTTACTACTGATTCTGCCGCAGCTTTGAGGGCAAGCGAAATCAATGCACATGTTATATTAAAAGGTACAAGAGTTGACGGCATCTATACTGCCGACCCCGAAAAGGATCCAACTGCCACCAAATATGACCGCCTTTCTTTTGCCAACGTCATCAGCCAGGGCCTCGGCGTAATGGATATGACGGCGTTTACTATTTGCAAAGAAAACCGTATCCCAATTATTGTATTTGACATCAATAATTCCAAGAATCTACTTCGAATTGTACAGGGTGAAACGATTGGGACTTTGGTGGAAGACTATGAATAAATAGTAACCACGAAAATTTATTGAAATGGAAAAGAGCATGTATACTTTGGTTTACATGCTCTTTTCTATTTTCTCTTCTAACCAATCTCGATGCAATACCTCACTAGCAGGCGGCAGGTGATCCAACAGCTCGGCGAAGCGGTCTTTTTCTGGACCAACTTTAGCTAACTTGCCACATATCTCCACGAATTTTTTCATCTGGGATTTCACCTTTTCATCCAACACTTTATTGCGAATAAGGAATATCCTAGTGGCTTCCAAATAAGACAACAGCAACTCCAGCTGTTCCGTCTCAAAATATATTTTTATCAAAAGGCTGCGAGCAGAGAGATTCAGCAATACATCGTTGAAAACAACATGGATCAGTTCTGTCTGAGCCTTGTCGAATTCCTTTTGATGAAAGTGCAGCTGGGCAAGATTATAATGGTAAAGGTTCTCTGCATATTCAGCCGGCAAGCTTGACCTGTATTTATCAATAAACTGCTTGGTCCAAGCAAGCTGCCCAGTACGTAGCCCTACAGTCACGAGGTTGGTGTAACGCCAAGGTGGCAGTTCGCCATTTTCTAACATCAACTTTTTTTCAAGCAACAACTTATTTATTTCCAAGTATTCGTGCCAGTATTTTTCGTCGTTGTTTTGATTTATTTGGCGAGTACAATGATTCAGCAATAATGTGTACAGCTGCTTGAGTTCTCCACTTGTAAAAATTGACCCATGTTCAATTAAAATCGATTTAGCTTTGTCAAACTCTTGCTGATTGTCTTTGCCTATCAATATCTGATATACGCCTTTGTAAACTTGCAGTGTTGGATTATCTTCAAATTCTCCTAATTCAATCCAATTGGCCACTTCCTCAGCAAAATCAACTTTGTAATTGAAGTTGAGCATATTGGAAAGATTTTTCATTTGGCAGGCATACCGAAGTTTCTCTGTAACAAAATAAATATCAAGTGCATTTGCTGCATCCTGTAATTTTGGATCGTATGCCCGTTGGTTGGGATCAGAATGTTCATACTGCAAATACCTCAATAAAAATTGTTGTTGATAAAAACGAGCATTGCGTTGAGAGCTGCTATTCAGCTTTTTTTCAATCCGTGACTCAATAGATTTTTCATGACGAGGTAGGCCAAGGAAATAGTATTGTTTCATCAAATTTAGCTCAAAAGCGATGTCATTTGATTTCATCTCTTCAATACTGAGAAATTCTTCCAGTAGCCTTAACAGACGGTTCATGAGGTAGGCAAGCGATTTCTCATCAAAGGATATTTGCTTATAGAAATGCAAGATCACTTCCTTTTTTTCCAATCTTTTATGTTCAAATGCCGGAGCAAATTTTCGCAAGTATTTGAAAAACAAGAGGTTTTCCTCATTTTTGTTAAAATAAGGCGACAATAGAAAGTCTTCAAAGCGGGAAAGCTGCTTTGAATTTAGTTTGCGGAGTACTTCTATAAGCTTGCTTTGTTGCATGAGATGCTAAAGCTAAAAAATCCTTTAATAAAAAGTACCATGATTCGTCTTTCCTTCCTTCTCTTCTTCGCGTCAACTACCATTCTTAGCTCCCAACCTATCGTTATGTTTCCAGGAGACACCAACAACGATGGCGTGGCCAATCAATATGACATTTTACCTGTTGGTATTGCCTACGGCACAGAGGGGTTTCCCCGGCCTGGTGCCACACTGGACTGGCTGCCTCAGTTCCTCCCCAACCAATGGTTTGAAAACCTGCCGGTAAGCGGTGTCAATTTTGGCTTTATTGATTCTGACGGAAATGGCATGATCGATTCATTGGATATTGATGCGATCGCATTAAATTTTGACAGCGCTCAGTTTTCATCGAAACCACCTCCATTGCCTTATCTCATTTCCGACACTTGTTTCAGCTGCCCAAAACCCGACCTGTTGATCACCTTTGACCAAGATACGGCGATGGTAACGGATACTTTTTATGCTATTCTCACATTGCGTTATCCGATTGGTGTACCACCAGAGTTCGGCGCACTTGGGATTGCTTTTGAATTGAATTACGATCCAGAAAATGTCAAAGATTCGCTCACGCAAGTTTTCCCTGATACCATGCCGGGCGACCTAATGTTTATTTCTGCCACAACTACCCTTGCCAAATCGTGGAGAGCTGTGCCACCAGGAAACATTCGATTCGGAGCAGCCGGAAAAGGCCAGAACGCCCTTTTTGTCACGAGAAATATTGGGATTGTTCAAATAGTAGTTGAAGACATGATTCTCCGCTCCACGGCCAATGACTTTTGGATGGATGCCAGCGGTATTATGATCCTGAATCAAAACGAACAGGTGGTTTGCCTTGGGCAAGTTGAAGTGGATACGATTACCCTATTCGACCCATTGAATACAGTAGGCGAGCGACCTTCTTGGCACAACGAGATTAATATTTTTCCCAACCCCGCTTCTGATTGGCTGACAGTGAATTCCCCCAATGCTTTATTGGAAAAGGTGGAATTGTTTGCTTTAGATGGTGGAAAGCAATTGAGGCAATGGACGGGTTCTTCAAATAATATGACCCTGGATTTGAATGGCTTTCCGAACGGAATTTATTTTTTAAAAATTAACACAGACAAAGGACTTTTGTCAAAGAAAATAAAACTGGGCAGGTGATATTTCCAAAACATGCTCCATTTCATACGGCCCTTTTATTGAAAATCGCTTTTTCGTGTACAAAGAAAAACAGCATCGCAAATCATTGTTTTTCAGACGATTGAGACAAGTTCATAAATACTGCTTTGTCTCATTCTGCCCCATTTCCGATTAATATCCCACCTGAATTCAGCTTCAAATCGTACTTGAACCACCCTCCCTTCATGGCTTAAACTTGTATCAGGTTTTGCGCAAATACTCAATTTATAAACCTGGTTTATTGGTTGTGATTTCAAATGAATGATAAAAGTTGCATCCCGAACCTTGTTTAGCCCAAGGGGTCATGACCCCTTGGAAATAAGCTGATCAAGATCAATTCTTCATAGATAATATATACATCATTCAATTAGCAGCACAACCGATTTATTCACTAAAAATTTTAAGTCATGAAATCATTGCATAAAATATTCATCACCACAATTTTAGCAACCCTGCTATTCTCAGTTCCATCTTTTGCAAATCGAACAGTCGACAATAAAATGGAAGACATCCGAGAGGCTACATCCGAAATCCAAACCCTATCAGGGGAAGATTGTGACGAGAATGCCAAAGAAATTATCAAACAGCTTAAAGCCACTAAAAAAGCAATTGAAGAGCTCGAAGCTGAAGTCAGTAAACTGAATACTAAGGTAGCGAATGCCAGCCCATCGAAAAAAGCAGACGCCAGAACAGCAGCTACCGCGGCTCAAGATTCACTTACTGCCGCAATAGCACTACTTGAAGATGCCATGAGCAATTTAAAGGGCATTAAAGCAGCCGATGCCCTCATTGAAGAATTGGGCCTTCAGGATGTCACAGGCAATACCAGAAAAAGAGAATTGAGAGACGAACTGATAGAAGAAATTCGGAATGCCGGCAACAAAAACCCTTGTGATTCCATCTCCGTTGTGCAATTGGCAAAGGACAAGCTAACTGAACAGGAAAACTCCAATAAAGTGAAAAATAATGGGGAAATCAGGCCGTGGCACGAAAAGCTTAAAAAGCTTTTAGAGGAGGAGGATTTAATCTCAATGAATGCTGGGAGTAATCAATACCTGTTCATTGGGTTGGATCAAAACGAAACTACCGAACCTCCTCTTTTCGCTGTCGAAATCTATGGCAGCCAACATTTCGCACCTACAGACGAGGTTGAACGGCACCTGAACCGTTTCTTCGAAACAATGCAGAACCACATTTACTCCGACCCATCTACTTTCCAGAATTTGGTGGAATCGCTGGGCGGTGAGTTTGTAATAGGTGGCCTGTCAGGAGAAGCAACGCCAGCATTTGAAGCGCCCAAAACCACCCGTTCCATTGGACTTGGCGGGCAAGTCAATTTTAGCAGCAGCTGGATGGCTGAGGCCAGTTTCTCAAAAGCAAATGGAGAAGCCAGTGCGCAGTTTCCCGTCACCATATTCGAAGGATTCACAGGCCAACCCAAAACCGTGGTAGGACTGCTACAGCTACAAATGGAATGGCTCAGGTACGCCCTCGGCGGTGGCTACCGCTCTGGCAGTGGCACTTTCCGCCCATTTGCAACTGGTGGCGTCCAGTTCCTGAAAACAAAAACCTCAAATGCACAGGGGCACATTGACGACATCCTGTTACCTCCGGGCTTGCATACCGACACTTCCCAATTCAGTATCGGTGCTTATGGACGAGCTGGAATGGAAATACATACCAATACAGGTTTGTATTTTTCAACAAGCATGACCGGTGCTTTTGAAAAAGGACAAGAAGGCGCAATGCATTTCGTACCGGGGATCAGGGTTGGTGCTGGGTGGCAGTTTTAATTAAATTCAAAGAGGCGTTAGCTTTTTGAAATGCTAACGCCTCTGATTAACCTTATTGTAATTAATTCATGTTACGCATATGCGATATTGACAACGCTCTGCTATTTCCGATCTTGTAATATGCGGAGCAGCTAATCCCTTTCTTTTAGCGGCATTCCAGCGTGCTCCTACATGGTTTTTAAAGGGGCGGTTAGGTGCGGCGCACCTAACCGCCCCTTTAAAAAACCTCAAGGAGCACGCAATGGCGTTGCCAAAAATACAATCGCTGTTGCTCCGCAAATTATCAGATGAGAAAAGATTGGCAGACATTTTATGCCAAGCCAATCCATCTGCGTAACATCAGTCAGTAATTAATTCACATTTCTTATGCTTTCTTATTGTTCCTTGCCCACTTTAGAAAGCTCCTTTTCTACTTCTTTCATGGCTTCTTCGATCGTCTTATTGATTTCTTCCCAGTTAACCGCTTCAAGTTCCTTCATCTCCATGTGGACTTCTTTCATGGCTCTTTTTACTTCTTCCTGTACCCTTTTCATTTCCTCTTTGAATTCATCAGATTCCAGATAAGCCCTGGCCTCTTCAGTATCGGTATGAGCCTCCCAGTCTATATTCTTCAATTCGTCCAGGCCAGAGAGGTCAATATTGTCAATTTCAATTTTCATGTCTTTCAGGGCCGTCTTCAGGTCTTGGCGCAATTGAGCCATGTCTTTTTTAAGTTGCTCCATTTCAATTTTAACCTCCTCTTTTACTTCATCTTTTGTTTGAGTAAAAGCCATGGTTGTAATAAAGCAGGACAGCAACAGTAGAGCAAGTACTTTTTTCATGATGTGCAGATTTTAATGTTAGAAAACTAAAGGGTATGATAGTTTTAAGGATATTGGAAAGTAGGTATGGGTTGCACAGTAGGCTAAATTAGTACTGCGTTGGGATGGGGCTGCTTTTCCCTGCTATTGGCAAGTTGAAAAGAGAGGCAATATAAATGCAAGTGAAAGATTCTTTTAAAGGAGCATTCCTATTTCACAATCAAAAAACGACAAATGTGATGGCACATTATTCAATTCTTGAGCCGATTTTTATTGAACAGTATTGCGAAATGCCCCCAATCACATAAGAATATAAGGAAGGAATATAAACCCATTGTCTATTAAATCTTGACAATAAAAGTAAGCCCTCCCGAACAAGATGTTCAAAATTCGGGAGGGCTGTTGGGCTTCTATAAATGGTGAAAATCTGTTACTTCTCAAACGCCCGCTCCACAATATCCTCCTGCTGCTTGTCATGCTTCTTTTTATACCCTGTCGCTGGCGAAGCACTGGCCGGGCGGCTCACCAGTTTCATCGGATACTTTTCGCCGAGGTGGAACAGGATATGCATCCAAGCGCCGTTATTGGCGGGTTCTTCCTGCACCCATTTTACTTGTGCTTTGCTGTATTTTTTGAAAATGGCTTCCAATTGTTTTTCTGCCAATGGGTATAACTGTTCCAACCGCACGATGGCCACATCTTCCCGCTTGTCGTTCCGTTGTTTTTCCAAAAGATCGAAATACACTTTGCCAGTACACAACAGCAAAATCTTCACCTTCGCTTTATTGGCGCTGGCATCATCAATAACTTCCTGAAATTTGGTGCCCGCCGCAAAATCTTTTATTTCAGAAATCACTTCTGGATGGCGAAGCCCGCTCTTTGGTGTTATCAAAACAAGCGGCTTTCGGAATGGGCGCACCAGCTGTCGGCGCAATAAATGGAATAGGTTGGCAGGTGTCGTTACATTGGCTACTGTCATATTATAGTTTGCACAAAGTTGGAGGAAGCGTTCGACACGAGCACTGGAATGCTCAGGCCCTTGCCCCTCGTAGCCATGTGGCAGGTACATGCACAGGCCGCTCATTCTCCGCCATTTGCTTTCAGCCGCAGCGATAAACTGGTCCACCATCACCTGTGCGCCATTGAAGAAGTCGCCAAACTGCGCTTCCCAAATAACCAATGCATCAGGTCGTGCCAGTGAGTAGCCGTATTCAAATCCCAACACACCATACTCCGATAGCAGGGAGTTGAAAATGCGGAAACGCCCCTGTTGATCCTGCATCGTGTTCAGGCGGTTGTATTCAAGATCTGTCTTTTCGTCTTCCAGCACAGCATGCCTGTGAGAAAAAGTCCCTCTGCGAACATCCTGACCACTCAACCGAATATCATTTCCATCGAGCAAGAGTGTGCCATAGGCAGTCAGTTCTCCCAACGCCCAATCCAACTTTCCAGCATCCACCAGTTTTTGGGAGGATTTCAGGATTCGCTTGATCTTGCTAACCGGATGGAAATCCTGTGGCAGCGTATGGAGGTGTTTCAGAATTGCATGGATCGTCTGCTCATCCACACCAGTCACAGGAGAAACTTCAAAGTCTTCAGGTTCAGTCGTTTTTTTGAGTTTCCTCCAGGCCTCTTCACTTTCCTGATACACATAAGGCAGTTTATGCTGCTTTACATTTTCGAGCCGCTCCTGTAGGTCATTCCAAAATTCCTTTTCCATTTTTTCGGAAATGGCATTTTCGAGGTCACCCCTTTCTGCCAGGCGCTCGCTGTAAACCATCCGAGGATCATTATGATTATCAATGAGGCTGTACAAAAGCGGTTGGGTAAATTTTGGATCATCCCCTTCGTTGTGGCCATGCTTCCGATAGCAGACCATATCAATGAACACATCATTATTGAAAAGCTGACGATATTCAAAAGCGAGTTTGGCTGCAAAAACTACTGCCTCAGGATCATCGCCATTCACGTGGAGAACAGGTGCTTGCACTACACTCGCCACACTTGTACAGTAGGTCGAAGATCGGGCATCCTGCCAATCGGTGGTGAACCCGATCTGGTTGTTGATTACAAAATGGATCGTACCTCCAGTATAATAACCTTCCAATTGGCTCATTTGAACTATCTCGTACACCAAACCCTGCCCAGCGACAGCCGCATCACCATGGATAAGTATTGGCAAAATACGGTCGTAGTCGCTCTCATATAGCACATCTGCTTTAGCTCTGGAAAAACCTTCTACCACGGGATCAACGGCCTCAAGGTGCGACGGATTGGGCACCAATTTCAGGTACACTTCTTTTCCCGCAGGGGTCTTCACCAAAGAAGAAAAGCCAAGATGGTATTTCACATCGCCATCACCGAAACTCTGATCTTCCGGCATTTCACCTTCAAACTCACTGAAGATTTGCTCATAGGTTTTGCCCATGATATTAGCGAGTACATTGAGGCGGCCACGGTGCGCCATACCAATCACGACTTCCTCCACTTTATCATTGCCAGCAGCGGTTATGATCGCATCCAACGCAGCGATAGTGGTTTCACCACCTTCCAGTGAAAAGCGTTTTTGTCCAACATATTTTTTGCCAAGGAACTGCTCAAAAATAGTCGAGCCATTGAGTTTTTCGAGAATTCTCTTTTTTTCCTCCAAAGTCAAATTGAACTGCTTGTCAGGCGTATGTTCCTCAATTCTGTTGCGAAGCCAGCGACGTTTGTTCCGGTCTTGTATGTGGTGAAATTCGAAACCGATATTGCCACAGTACACCTCTTCGAGGCGATCAATAATATGTTGGAGCGTTGCATTCTCCAACCCAATTTCTTTACCTGCAAAAAAGGTCTTGGAGAGACTGTCTTCGGTGAGGTTAAAATCTTTAAGCTCCAGAAATGGATGCCTGTTTTTCCGTGCTTTGATGGGGTTGGTCGTTGACTTCAAGTGTCCTCTGTTGCGGTAGGCAATCACGAGCGCCAGCACCCGCAATTCATCGGCGTCAATATGGCTTGGGATAATGGCGCTTCCATTTGAGGTTACAGCCCCATTGCCATTTTCTTTAAAACCGTAATCGAATCCCCGAAAAAAGAGCTTCCAGCTCTCGTCCAAAGCATCGGGATTTTCCTGAAACTGTTCATACATAGAATCGATGTATGAAGGATGTGCATTGGCTATAAAAGAGTAATCAGTCATTATTCAGTCCGCAGTCTACAGTTCACAGTTGGCTAATAGCGAAATGTAGGGGCCGTGCGGTATATTTTGAAAGTTTATTAGAAAAACGGGTTTGCAGGGTATAGGTTGTCAAAAAGTCCTTTAATCAACAAATAGCGGCAAATATCTACATCAAACCATCCATTTCCAATCTGAAAAGGGTTATACTTTAACAACAAATAAAAAATCATTGTTTATTGAAAAGGTCGCCTTGGGCAACTTCCGGCAATAACCGGAACGACATCCTATGGTGCTCGGTCACACCATACAAACGGATTGCTTCCCGGTGCGCTTTTGTGGGATAGCCCTTGTTTTTTTCCCAACCATATTCCGGGTAGCGTAAAGACAGCTCTTTCATAAATTCGTCACGATGGGTCTTCGCCAAAATACTGGCAGCTGCAATGGAGAGGAATTTTCCATCACCTTTAATGATGCAGTGATGTGGGATGTTGGGAAAAGGCTTAAATCGGTTACCGTCGATGAGTAGGCTGGTCGGTGTGATTTTTAATTGACGAACTGCCCGGTGCATGCCTTCCACGGAGGCCCAGAGGATGTTGAGTTCGTCTATTTCTTTGGGGTCGAGTTTTACCACCGCCCAAGCGATGGCTTCTTTTTCGATGATGGGGCGCAGGTCATCCCGTTGTTTTTCTGTGAGTTGTTTGGAGTCGTTTAATAATGGGTGCTTAAATTCCTTTGGCAAAATAACGGCAGCAGCGAAAACGGGGCCAGCAAGACACCCTCGGCCAGCTTCGTCGCAGCCGGCTTCAGTTTCGTTTTTATTTAGAAACGGAAGTAGCATATTCTAATTTTCCAGCTTAATTTTCAATAGAATTGGCCGATTAAATATAAAAATAAATAGCTGCATATACTTCCTGATCTTTTATTTGTAAAGACGAAGGGTTTGCATATGGCAATTTTAAATTAAATATAACCTTGCCCGTATTTTCATCTTCACTATAAAGGCTTAATTGAGCATTATCCATTTCTTTTAAAGGAATTTTATTTTCCCCAGAGTCAAACAATTGAGCTTTCCCCGTCTGTATTTCTGTTTCAATCGGACCAGAAAAAAGTTCGCTTTTTTCTCCATTTAATTTTAACGGCTCGGTATATTGTCCAGAATTATCGATAATAAAATACTTCCATGCAAGATGTCTTGATTGAAATTCTATTTTATATGCTGGACTATTTATCTCATTTTCATCTAATAACTCCGACAATTCTACACTAATTTTCGCAATATCACTGTCTGCAAATTCGGAAGATTTAAATTCAGGTTTTAAAATTAATGCACCATTGTCCGATGCTTCATTTATTTTATTCGAAAAATAATAATAGCCCAATTTGTCAATTGGAAAATTTGTAAAATTCACAAATCCTGGATGACTTGATTTACAAGAAAATTCCAATTTAATACGCTCATTGCCTTCAGTCAGATCATTTAAATTGATTGTCTCTGGCGCAAAAAAATGCCAGCTATTTAATTGGCCTTTAAAAATGCAACCATATTTATTTATCCAATTTTGAGTTCCCTCATTCGGTTTCACAATCACATCCCTGCAAATATTATCTCTATAATAATCGTGCAGGGTTTCAAGGGTGAATAGTTTAACGTATTTCATTATTTTTCTTTTATGGTAATTTTAAACGGACACTCGGCACAAAATAGAAATCTAATAATTACCGCCTGGCCTGTAAAGCAATTTTAATTTATTTTAGAGGCTGTTTTAAAACAGCCTCTTAGAAAAAACCATGTCATTTCAACATCTTCCCGCTTTTCATAAACTCTCTCCGAATCCCCATTTGAATATCCCTCAAGCTGATGGTTTCTATGCCCTTTTCCAGCGCCCGTAAACAACAGTATTGCACCACGTTCATAATTTCGGCCCCAGTTAGTTCGAACTGTTTAGCCAACCGATCCATTTGTACATCTTTTTCCAATTCAACCTTTTCTGGAATTGCCTTTTGCCACAAAAGCAACCGCTCTTCCGGCCCCGGCATAGGAAAATGGACAATAGATTGAAAACGGCGGATAAATGCAGTGTCAATGTTCTTAATAAAATTGCAGGCAAGGATTGCCAGCCCGCCATACCCTTCCAACTTTTGAAGCAAATAGGACACTTCTTGATTGGCATATTTGTCGAGAGCGTCTTGTACATTGGTACGTTTGCCAAAGAGAGCATCGGCCTCATCGAAGAAGAGTACCCAATTTTTGTTTTCCGCTTTCGCAAATAGGTTGTCGAGGTTTTTTTCCGTTTCACCGATGAACTTAGAGACGACCATAGAGAGGTCAATTTTGTAGACTTCCCGTTTTGTGTATTTCCCCAAAAGGCTCGCTGTCAAAGTTTTACCTGTGCCCGATGGGCCATGGAACAGCGCCCGGAAGCCCGGTTTTATTTTTCGGCGCATGCCCCAATCGTCGAGCAGGGTATTGCCGTGTTCGAGCCAGGTTTCGAGCTCTTTTACCTGTTGACGGGTTTGCGCATTGAGGACGAGGTCGTCCCATTCCTGCTGGGTTTCCATGCGTTGGGCAGGAAAATTATAACTAAAATTCAGGATAGATTTTTCTTTCATTATTTAAAAAATATAGAAGTTGCAAACCCATGCGCACCAGGACTGATAGAGTCATTGATGAATTCATTGGAGGTTCTCCAAATGAAATCAGCCTGTTCATACCAAAATCAGCCAAATTCAACCGCCGATCAATACCGTCGGTAGTCCCAAAACGATCGCCCCGCCGTGGGCGGTAGTATCGCCCATCCGGGCTGCAGGTTTTCCTCCAATCAGAACAGTGGCAGAGCCTTTGATGATCGTATCTGGCGGACCGACACAGATGGCGGAATCGCCCAACACTGCTGCTGGCATATTTCCAATTAATACCGTCGGCACCCCCGGTCCAACTATTGGCCCACCCACATGCGGCACTGGGCCTGTGGTCATTGGGCAAGTGTGCATGTCTGTTATTCTTGCTGCTGGTGGCATATGTTAATGACTAATGATGAATGACTAATTTATTTTCACTAAAGAACCTTTAATTTCTACTATGGCAGCGGAAGATAGTTTGACTCCAGCGCCACCCTGCATTTCCAATGTGGTTTGAGCTTTCTCTACTATTTTCAGCCCTTGTAAAGTCAGGTCTTGCGTTGCCTTTATATTTATTTTCCCTTTGGCCGAAATGTCGATGTCTTTAGGCGAGTCCAAAGCGATACCGGCTGCATTCATTTTAATGGTATTTTTATTTTGATCGGTAATCTCGATGGATTTTTCTTTTTCGCTCAACACAATTTTATTCCCATCGGGTGTTTCAAGGGTCAGCACTTGATCCTTATCGTCGAACCTTGCCTTGAATTCATGACTTGTCAACATCACTTTTGTACCAAAAGCTTTTTTGGCTTTAATGCGTGCTCGTTTTGAACTGCTGTGCAACTTGCCAAGCACCACGGCATCGCGGGGGTCGTCGTTGATAAATCCGACAATAACTTCGTCGTCTATTTCCGGCATAAAATAACCGCCCCTATTTTCACCTGTATCAAGTGTGGCAACCCTCGACCAAATCCCTTCTGATTTCTCGTCAATAATGGGCAATTTTACTTGGATCCGGTTTTCGCCGTCAGGGTCTTTTTCTATCTTGACGACTTTGCCTATTTGCAAACCATTGATGCCAGGGAGCAATCCTGAGGCTGGCTTTTCCACAATATCAGGTTGTTTATAAAACCATTTATCATCGAGCCCAAACTGGATATGGGTAAACCAATTACCATCTTCAAATTCTTGGCGTACACCTGAAACGAATACCTTCCCGTTAAAACGTTTTCCAACACCTTGGATATCCACCATGTCACATGGTTTCACACCGCCAAAGCCCTGAAATTTTGCCCGGCCACGTATTTTGGCCATCCTGCTTTTCAGTATGCTTGCATCGGCCCAATTCTTCAATTCCTCTTTTTGCACTTTTCCACTGTGCCTCAAATCCATCTGTTTGATGCCGAGGGCATCAGAAAGTTTGTCGCCTTGGAGGTTGCCTGGTTCAGTAAAATTGGGGATAGACGAACTGGCCTCCTGCAGTTTTTGGGCTTTGGAATCCCAAGCTTTGGCCACTGCCGTTTTGAGTTGGGTACGGGCATCCATTTCCGCCTCAAATTCAAGGATGGTAGCACCATAGATCAGGCTCAACACTTCCTTGGCCGATGTGGAGGGAGCTTTTACGTCAACCATGCCATCGTTGGGAACGACCAACAGCCCATTCATTTCTGCGCGGCTCAATATAAAATCCCAATCGGTACTGTAATGTTTTACCAATTCATGATGCGTATATGTTGTCGCATCTATTTTTCCGGTCAGGCCATATTCCCTTAAAATGGTTTCAATGACTTCGCTGTCTTTTTTTTCTGAATAATAAGCGCTCTGCCGTCCGATGGTAAGTTTTACACTTTCATCATTGCATTCAATATATAATGCGGATGTTCCGTCTGATTTTATTTTTATTTTATTGGAAACAATAATCCCTTTAAACAGGGTTTTATTTTTTCCATCCCAACCGCCTTTTATTTCTATTTTTTTTCCAGGAATAAAAAAATCGGTATTGCTTATTTCAAAATCCTCTTTGGCAGGGTCGCCGTCCCTGACGATTATTTTTGCTGTTGGAATGCGGTTGACTTCTTTTTGCACAACAACACTATACACCTGGACTGCGGGATCCATGCTTTTTCCTTCACTGAGGATATCAAACGTCACCAAATCGTATTTCGAGTCGTTAGGTATGATTCTTCCTTTTTGCATGTTGATTTATTTATTTGGTGGCGCATCTAATGCAATTCTATTTATTGCAGCTGTTCAAAAATTCATCATTGATCGCAAACAGATTTACATCGGCTAAAGCTAATAAAGATTTTTAGGAAAATTACTTTCATAGGCAGGCATGAATCGCAACAGTAGCCGATAATCTTTAAAATTATAACTGTTCAAGTGCTATACATTTGTATTTACCTAACAAGGAACAGGCAACAACAGCCTCTAATTAAGGAACTGACGTTAGCAAATGAGTCAGTCGGTAAATTTTCCAATACCAAAGCACATCGAAAATTTACCAACATGCACCGGTGCGATATTTTTATAAAAATGGTCAAGTATGTTTTTAAAATAACAAACCCACCATTACCACCTGCCAATTGTGTAATTTTGCGCCCTTTTTTAAAAAACTAATCTGCCAGAATATTTCATGGATATGAAGATTTTCCACAAGCGGTTCAAGGCACTTTCGGTGACGGAGCAGGATATACTAAAGGTTCTGTCCATTGCTTATGAGGATATTGAGCACTCCGCTTTCGTCGCACTGCTCAATGCTTGCGGTGTTCAACGTGAAAATGGCCTGCCTATAACCATTGAACATCTGATCCATTATAAAGAAATGCTGGATGCCGGAGGATGGATTGAAACGATTAGGAGAGATCACATCCAGATCGCAGAAAAAATGACAGAACTCACCATGCGGATGGCAGTGGTGGATGACCGATTCAAAAATTTTGCAAGGCAAGTACAAAAGCGGCTCCCTTACCGCAAAGGGACTGGGCTGCGCTCTTATGAAAGTGGTATACGAGAGATTAGGCTCGCACTTTACGAAGGGGATGTACAAAAAGTTGGCAATATCTTAAACGACCTCATGGTACGCCACGGCTTTGAGTTCATGCAATCCAATTTCTTTGACAACTTCTTCGAACCTTTCGACCCCGACTGGCTGAACACCTTCCCTATTGATATTCAGAACATGGCGCTCTCGCAATTGCTGTCAAAAGCTATCGTTCAGCTTGAGCCTTCGCAGCCATTTGAGGACTTCCTGCTCAATTATGGGTGGTTGGAAGAACCAAAGAAAAAAATATACGGCCATGCATTGATCCACATGCTAAAAATACGGCAGGGAAAATTTGAAGAAGCGCTTGACCAGGCCAACAAAGAAAATTTTTCAGGGCAGCAATTGACCCGAAAAGGAGAAGCTTCTTTTTTCCTTGGGAAAAACGAATTTGCCATAAATGCTTTTGATGGGGGAATGAAAATGCTCCAGAAGCAGGGAACAATCGGCAGGAAAGGAGCGCTCCCAAATTTGAGTGGAGCAGTTCATGTACTTGCTTTGCTCAAAGAGAAAAAGCAGGGTTATCTTGACGTAGCTGATGAGCTGTGCTACGAAAGCCCTGATGGGCCTTACGATTCAATTTTTGGTTACCTGCAAGGGGCTATTCTCTTCCAAATGAATTTTGTGGAAGATGGGAAAGAGGTTTTTGACTTTGAACCAGAAACTTCCCTTGAATGGATATTCTATGCTGCCGGCCATTATTGGTGTGATCTGGAAATTGATAAAAAAGAATTAGTTGAGCTCTATCGTCTTTTCCAAAAGGCCAATGAGAATGGGTATACCTGGATGGCACAAGAATTTGCCATCCTTATTTCAAAATTTGAAAAAGAAGAAAACGCTTCAAAAAGGTATGAAATTATTGCTTCGCAAATAGCCGAGCAAACAGGTGCAACAAGCATTCTTGAAGCAGTCACCAAAACTGCAAAATGGGAACGTAACCTAGACGCACTTTTCCATTTGAAACCAAAGAATAAAGGAAAGTCCAAAAAATCGGGCAAAGAGACAAGGCTTGCCTGGCTCGCAGATTTTAAAAATGGGGAAATTCAACCCATCGAACAAACTTATGGCAAAGGAGGCTGGTCAAAAGGCCGAAATGTGTCTATAAAAAGGCTGAAAGAGGGCACGATGAAATGCCTCACCGAACAAGATAGAGAAGCCATCACTGCTATTGAATCGTATAGTTATGGTTATTACGGCACTCAATCTGATTTTCATTTCAATTATGACAAACTGGTGAATGCCCTGGTGGGACATCCGCTATTGTTTCTCGCTGAAAACCGTTCGATAGCGGTTGAGTTGGTAGCACAAAAACCGCAACTTGTTGTAGAAGAAACCCAAGATGGATTTGAATTAAAATTTGCCCATGAGCTTGGTGAATCCGGCATTACAGTTATAAAAGAAACACCCACAAGATATATAGTGATGAGATGTGACGAGGAGCACCATGAAATAAACAGGCTCCTCAATTACGATTCGCTGGTGGTGCCCAAAGAGGCCAAGGATAAATTGATTTCTGCTATCGCAAATTTATCTTCTATTGTTACTGTGCAGTCAGAAATTGGCGGTCAGGCAGTTGAGGTTAAAACAATTGAAGCCAGCAGCACACCCTACCTGCATTTGCTCCCTGTAGGGGAGGGATTTAAGATCGAATTTTTTGTAAAGCCATTTACCAATTCCGCACCTTATTTCAAACCGGGTGAAGGTCGGGAAACCGTAATTGCTGAGATCAACGGTGTGCCCACCAAAACAATAAGGAATCTAAAAAAAGAAAAGAAAAATGCCCGCCATGTGGAAGATTCCTGCCCAACATTACTTCGGATGGATTCCCATAATCAGGAATGGCATTTTGAAAATACTGAAGACTGCCTGAATGTGCTGATGGAACTCGAACCGCTCCGCACCGCTGGAGAAGTCGTGATCGAACACCCGAAAGGTGAAAAGTTGCGCATCAGCGGCCATATCAATTTTGACCAGTTGTCACTTGATATTCGCAAAGAGCGCAATTGGTTTGAGTTGGATGGCAAGGTGCAGGTAAACGAAGACCTCGTCATGGGATTCCGGCAATTCCTCGACATGGCACAAAACAGCAATGGCAATTTCGTCGAAATCAGTGACGGCCAGTTCCTTTCCATTACCAGCCAATTGCGCCGAAAGCTGGATGACCTGAACACGGTTATTTCCAAAACTAAAAACGATATGCGGTTTCATCCGCTGGCAGCTCCAATGCTCGAAGATTTTACTGATCTATTGCATGACCTGAAAGTGGACACCGCCTGGAAAAGCCAATTGTCGAGGCTCAAAGAGTCCAAAGCCCTCCAACCAAAAGTTCCTTCTACCTTTAAAGCAGAACTCCGCAACTACCAAGTGGATGGTTTTAGGTGGTTAAACCAATTAGCCTATTGGGGAGTTGGTGCATGCTTGGCTGATGATATGGGATTGGGAAAAACGATCCAGGCCCTCGCCATCATTCTCGACCGGGCCAATGCCGGCCCAGCACTTGTGGTAGCTCCAGCTTCCGTCGTGCGTAACTGGTTTCATGAGGCACATCGGTTTGCCCCGACCCTCCGCCCGCTTATTTTTGGCGAAGGCGACCGTAAGGACATGCTCGATGACCTGCAGCCATTCGATTTATTGCTTTGTAGTTATGGCTTGATGCAGCAGGAAAACAAACAGTTTTTGGAAAAGCATTTTACCACCATCGTACTCGATGAGGCACAGGCAATCAAAAACCGTAGCACTAAACGGTCGCAAGCAGCTATGCAGCTAAAAGCCGACTTCAGAATCATCACCACTGGCACTCCTATCGAAAATCATTTGGGTGAACTTTGGAATCTCTTTAATTTTCTCAATCCAGGCTTGCTGGGCTCATTGAAGCATTTCAACGATACCTATGCTCACCCCATTGAAAGATTCCAGGATCGGGAACGCCGCAACCAACTAAAACGACTGATTCAGCCATTCATACTGCGCCGCCGAAAAAGTGAAGTACTCGACGAACTGCCCGCTAAAACAGAAGTGACGCTTTCTGTAGAATTATCAAAAGAAGAACGAGCGTTTTATGAGGCTTTGCGCCGGAGAGCACTTGAAAATATCGGAAGCAGCAATGGCCAAGCAGGCGATAAGCGTTTCCAGATTTTAGCGGAACTTATGCGGCTAAGGCAAGCTTGCTGCAATCCTCGCATGATAGAACCTTCTAGCAAACTCAGTAGCAGCAAATTGAACTTGTTGGCCGAAACAGTAGAAGAACTCATTGAAGAAGGGCACAAAATTTTGATTTTTAGCCAATTTGTAAAGCACCTCAAATTGGTAGAGGAATGGGTGCTTTCCCAAAATATTTCTTATCAATACTTGGATGGCAGTACACCGCTCGGCCAGCGCGACAAGGCCATTCGGGCATTCCAAAGTGGTGAAGGCGATCTGTTTCTAATCAGCCTGAAAGCAGGTGGTTTTGGTCTCAATCTCACCGCTGCTGATTATGTGATTCATCTCGATCCATGGTGGAATCCCGCAGTGGAAGACCAAGCCAGTGACCGCGCTCACCGGATTGGACAATTGCGGCCTGTTACGATTTATAGACTGGTGGCAGAAAACACTATTGAGGAAAAGATCGTACAACTGCATGCAGAAAAACGGGATTTGGCAGATAGCCTGCTGGAAGGGACGGAGAGCAGCGCAAAAATGAATGCAGAGGAATTGTTAGAATTGATGAAAGGGTAGCCGGAAGTTATACTTCCGGTGGGCAAATGCTGGAAGTGCAACTTCCAGCTACGTTATTTCATCGAATGTTCCAGCAAAAATTTCCTGAACTCCGGTCTTATCCATGTATGTGGCCATTCACTCCAATTTTTCACCAATCCAGCTTTAACCGGATTTTGCACTACGTAATTAATTTTTTGAAAAAGTTCTTCTTTATGCCTAATCCATCTATCATAGTTCTCATACTGCCAAAACTGCTCTCCTGTCCTTCCCAAAACTCTGTTACATTCTTTTGATGTATGCCGTTTTAAAGATTGCAATATCCTGAACAGCTCTCTGTCAAATTTATAGGCAATCCAATGGATATGGTTTGACATTATTGTGTAGCATATCAATTTGTAACGACCATCCTTCTCGCCCCAATGCAGCGAATTTTTAACAATTTTAGCAAGGTTATTTTTTGCAAGCCAAGTTGGCCCGCTTCGTGGCTTGTCCAATAATTTGTCAAACTTGTTAAAATAAAACTCCTGCTTTTGGCTAATGATTTTTTTGATTTCGGTTTCCCCAAGTTGCTCGTTTTTTAATTTGGCAATTTCATAATTTATCGCATTTTGCAAGTTTTCTATTACAGATTTAGGCAGTGACCCCGCTAATCTTGATGTAATAAATAAAACAGCATTTTTGGGTTGCCAATGAGGCAGGTTTGCACCCCAATAAAATTCTTTCCAAGGAGTATCATTTTTTAGAAGAGCCGAAATGGTAGGCGGGGTTGGTTTCATGATTTGAGGTTATTATTTTTTAAACGTAGCCGGAAGTTGTACTTCCGGTAAACTAATCACTACAAGGTATGGAATATTTTTAAAACATTTCACCGGAAGTACAACTTCCGGCTACAATTTGCCTCTCCTTTCTATTTCCAATATTTAATGCTCACAATTCTATTCGCTATATTTGGAGATTCTTAGTCAAAAAATATAAAGCAATATGAAAAAAACTATTCTACTTATTGTAAGTACCGTCCTGCCATTCATCCTTCTTTCTCAGGTCAATTTTCAGAAATATTATGGGCATCCCAGTTCCTTTCAGGAATCAACTGCTATTCTCCAAATGGATGATGGTGGTTTTTTATTAGGTGGAACAAATGGGACAACAAACGGAAATGGGCATGACTTCTGGATCGTAAAGGTGGACTCTCTTGGAAATGAAGAATGGGAAAAACTATATGGAGATGACAACAACCAGGCACTGCATTCCATGTCCAAAACTTACGACAATTCCTATTTATTGGGTGGACGAGAGCAAATTTATTCTTCAAGCGATATAGACGGCAATTTATTGAAATTGGATTCTAATTTTAATGTTGATTGGGAAATCACAATAGGCACCGATACTATAAATGAACGCATTCTTGATATTGCCCCTACTTTAGATAGCGGGTGTATTGCACTAATAAGCGGATGTTATTCCCATAACACCGGAGTAGCATCATCTGTCAAAAAAATTGACAAATTGGGAAATGAAGTTTGGTCTTATAATACGCCAGATTGTATTCTTTCTTTCCAGCAAACATCAACAAATAGAAATTATTTGTTAGGATCAAAAAACAATAGAACCCGTGTTTACGAAATAGACAATAATGGCAATTTATTATGGGAGCAAGAAATCCCTAATTATCAAACGATTCCTCAATCAAAACAATTTCCAATAGCTTTTACTATGTCCAACAATAATGATGGGCTTATTTTAGCAGGGAGTTCTGAGAATAAATTATTATTGACAAAAATAGATTTGGATGGTGGATTAATTTGGCAAGCCCATGAAGCATTTTCCTATTATGGGTATGGGGGTTCTTTGCTCCAATTATCAAATGGACTAATTGCTACCATACATCAAGATGCAATTTCTATTCATAATGAGTTTGGTGAATTTCTTAAGCTGGAATCCTATTATTATGATTACAATTTCGAGTTTAACAAAGTCGTGTCAGATAATAATAAGCTGTTTATCGCAGGGAATTTTCATGGGCCCGATTCCGGCCATGACGGCGGGATGATAACAGTTGATACTTCTCTCGAAGTCACTAATTATAAAAGTATTGGAGACTCGCTTCCCGGTAGGTACGAAAGAGGAATATGCTTTACAAAAGACAATAGTGGAGGATATATTCTTGCAGGTGAAAAATATTTTTCTGGGAAAGGGAAAGACTTTTATGCGATAAAAACTGATGCAAATGGAGAAGTGATTTGGGAATCAAATTTTGGGGGCGAAACTTCCGAAACGGTCAAAAACATCATTAAGCTTTCGGACAACAATTTTATTTTGACTGGGATGGATAATCACACGAAAGAACTCCTTATTAAAAAAATAAATAATGATGGGAGTTTGAATTGGGAGTCTGCTTACTTTTTTAGTACCGAATGGTATTCTAAAATACCCCCAGCAGAAATGGAAGACGGAAGTATATTAGCAGCTTATTCGTTTTTTGGAAGTCTTCAATTAATAAAATATGATAACGAAGGTAATTTTTTATGGAAAAAATCTACAAATAAACAATTGGATATAGAAGACGCTATACTAACTTCAGACGGAGGATTCTTATGTGTTGGAGAAAGACTAAGTTTTTTTGATGGTGCAATCCATAAATGTGACCCGGACGGGAATACGATTTTTTACAAAAATATTGATATTGGAAGCCCTGATTCGCATGGGATTATCTACTCTATTGAAGAGTTAGAAAATAATGATTTTGTTGCAGTTGGCATTCTCACCCACGACCCAGAGCACTCATTATTTCTCATACGATTAGATAATGAGGGTGAATTAATATGGTCAAGTTTTATTGATGTCGATGTTGAAAAATATAGATCCCCAGTTGTACATGTAATATCTGACACCTCATTTCTGGTTTCTGTCAATGCAGATGATTATGTTCAATTATTAATGGCCAATGGCGACGGCGAACTACAGTGGTATCAAAATTATCAATTAGAGTATCGTTCATATATTTATGATACCGAAATCATTGATGGTGAAAATTTAGCACTGTTTGGAACTGTCAGCCTTATCAACGATAGTGATTACACGCTTATTTCCGTCGGTGCCGATTCTGGCATTTCTAATGTCCATTTTCAGCCATTGGGCGATCTAAATATCTATCCCAATCCATTCACAGAAAATCTAAACATTTTTTTGAAAAGCCCATACCATGGCACAATAGAAATATCAATCTTTTCGCTTACTGGCCAACAGCTCTTTCATTTCAAAGAAGAAAAAACGGACAAGCTCTTTGAAAAAGCTTACCGATTGGAAGATCTGCCATCTGGCGCTTTTTTTGTCCAAATAATAGCAGGTGATAGGAGTACAATAAGGAAATTGATCAAGCCATAAATTATGGTTTTGTTTATTTGTATGACATGATCTATCACATCTGCTTTGCATAATTCTTTAAATCTTCTACTTTTATTCCCAATAAAGAAGCAGCATGGAAAACCACGTAACGTATAAAGCAGAGCAATTCGTCACTGACCTTCTAAAAGAAGGCCTTACAGAAGACCACCAATACCACGATTTCCAGCATACAATGTATGTCAGAGATGCGAGTATGACGCTTGGAAGGAAATACGAATTGAATCAGGAGGAACTCGAATTGCTTGAATTAGCAGCCCTTTTCCACGATACGGGATTTACCCAGCAGTATGAAAACCATGAAGAAAAAAGCAAGGAAATTGCTGCTGAGTTTTTGCGAAAACAGGAATATCCACCGGAGAGGATCAAACAGGTAAATGATTTGATTGATGCTACCAAGTTGGGCGTGATTCCTAAATCACTTTTACAAAAGGTTCTGAAAGATGCTGACTTCAACACATTTGGCAACACTTACATGCAAAACTCCATGGCCTTGCGCCATGAGTGGGAAGTTTTCCAAAACGTCAAGTTGACAGATGAAGAGTGGCTTCAAAATAATATGGAATTTTGGAACAACCACGAATTTTATACTGGAGAGGCGCAAGCTATGTTTGGAAGGGAAAAAAGGCAGACTTTAAAAAAATTCAAAAAACAAATGGAAAAGGGAAATAAATCCGACAATAAAAAAGACAAGGTCAAAAGTTCTACAGACTTTTCCCTCAACAGCAGCAAGTCGGCACAAATGATGTTCAAAACGACCTTGCGCAACCAAATTGACTTGACCAATATTGCCGACAACAAGGCCAATATTATGCTCACAATCAATTCAGGTTTGATTACTGTTGGTATTACATTAATTGCAGGCCAGATCAAAGATCAACAATTTCTTATCTATCCTTTTGCAGCACTTATGACGACTTGCGTGCTGACCATCATTTTCGCCACTTTAGCAACCAGACCCGCTAAAATGGGCGGAACTACTCCCATTGAAAATATCGACAATGGAAATACCAACCTTTTCTTTTTTGGAAATTTTTTCAAAATGAGCCAGCCCGATTATAGGGCAGGGCTTAAAAAGGTAGTTGAAAACGACGACCTTTTGGATAAGACCATCGTGAATGACCTTTATTACTTGGGGCTTTCGCTTGGCAGGAAATACAGCAGGCTGCATACAACCTATAGTGTATTTATGTTTGGCATGGTCATCACGGTAATTGTTTATGCTATTGCATTTACTTTTTTGCAATAAAATTATTTAACGCAGTAAATAGTTGTTTACTTTTTTTACAACCGTAATTCGATTTTATTTCATTCATTTCTTTTACCCAGCGAATTCCCTGAATTGCATTTGTTAGAAATAATTCTTCTGCATTTTTTAAGTCTTTAATTGAAATTGGAGTTTCTTTTATAGCTAAACCCAGTTCACCTACCAATTCTATAATTTTTTTTCGCATTGTACCCTCAACACAACCCTCAGTAATTGGAGGGGTAATGAACTCACCATTTTTTACAATAAAGATATTTGAACTTCCCCCACATGCAATGTTCCCGCTTGAATTCAAAATCAACACGTCATCCCAGCTATTTTCTTTTTTAAACAAATTTGCCATCACAAATGGCAATGCGTTGCCCGATTTAAAAAACATGAACGGAGATGGTGCTATTTTCCAATCATTAAATAATCCAACCCTGAGCCCTTCCGTATTCCAAACAAATTTGTCAGTATCCAATTCTTCTAATTCAATTAAAAATGAAGGCTCATTTATTTTAGGGGTATAAAGCCCTTGCCCTGCACGAAATACGGTTAATCTTATTCTACTATTTTTAATTTTTAAAAACCCTGCAACTTTATTTATCTGTTCCTCAAAATATGTAATGGAAAAATGAGAAGGTATATTCATTTTTAAAACAGTCATCCCTTTTAATAGCCGATCAATATGTGATGACAAAAGAGGAGCTTTCCCATCAAACATTCTAACACTTTCAAAAAGGCTGTCTCCATACCTAAAAGCTCTGTTTGACCCTGAAAACAAAGGCTCTTCCGAAGAAATTAACTGCCCATTAAAATTGACCATAATAAATCATTCATTCTACCATAAACAAAAAACTATCTGGAAAGTCAATCTTTCCAGATAGTCAAAAGGTGCTTAAAATTAAGAATTTATTTATAGAGGCTGTTTTAAAACCTGAAGTGCTGACGAGAGGATAAGATTTTTGCATCAATTTTCTTTTGATTTGAGGAACATATCCATAGATACGTGACGAAAATCAAAGGGAAATTGGGGTGAAAAGATATTCTCGCAGACGTGCTTGAGGTTTTAAAACAGCCTCTTAGAACGAATAGCCAATTGATGCGCCAATACTGCTTCCATAATCACTGTTAAAATAAAGGGTATGTGTAGCGTTAAGCCCAACAGAAAATTGATCATTAATTGGTACGTCAATCCGGGCCTGACCTGTAACCCCAACTGCTGCTTCCTTACTCGTGGTAAAGCTTTCATCAACTATCACAGCTGTAATATCATCCGTGGCATCAAACTCCACATAATCTCTGTAAAAATGCTCTCTATAAACCAGGGACGGCCCCAAGCCTATTTTAAAATCGACCTGCCTATTTGGCAATAAATTATAATATGCAAGAAAATCATTTCGCAATACTTTTAATTCAGCATTGCTTCTATGATCAATATTAATAGTGCCTGATGGAGATGAAAGTATAGTTTTCCGGTCATCATTAAATACACCTTCTTTTTGCATGTAATTCACTGCGGCTCCAATACTGAATTTTGGAGAAATAATTTTTTCATAATTCACAAAAAAATTAATGCCCTCCGCATTGTAACCGATGCTTCCACTACCAGCACTAGCCCCGTTACTCGTGATAATTTTGTCAGCTTCAATATCGCCACCAGGGACAAATACACCATAGCCCGCTCCTGCGCTGAAGCGATTACTTAAATCTGTTTGTGCATGTAAATTTGAAAGGAAAGCAAAGGAAAGAAATAAAGAGAAAGCAATTTTAATCATTTTCATAAGCTTAGTTTTTAGTTTTTCAAAGTACAAGTATAAGGTCAACTAAAAACTTAATTCAACCTTATGATTATGGATTAATTGTAGTTTAACCTAAATGTTATAAAAAATAAAACTTCACTTCATTAAGGGTGATTATACAGCCAAGTTATACCGATTCCGAAATGGTATCGATGCAAGATCGGCATGTGGATTTGAGAAAAATTAATCCACTTCTCCATCGGCACATCCTCAAAACCATTTGTTTGTAGAAAATCAAATTCCCAAACCACTTCGTTTTGAGTATACTTTGGCCGAATTGCTATTTATTAAATATTTTTTCAATACTCCCTACCACAGGAAGTGCTTCAATTTCTTCCAATTGTTCTGCATTCCAACTTGAGGTAATACTGCCAGGTTCGATTCCTGCATTTTTTATAGCTTCTACCAATTCACTTAGCGCTCCCGATTTTTCTTCGCTTAGTCCTTGTATGTTGTTTCCAACTAACTTATCAAGATAACTGTGGGCAGTCAGCATGAACGAATTAATATGGGCTTCCTTCAACGCAGGGTCACCTGATTTGATTTGTTCAAAATAAGAATTGAAAACAGCCTCAAAGGCTTCTGGATCAAATTCAGCTTTTGACATCAACTCTATAGTCGAAACAATTAATGGGGATTGTGTTATCGCACCTGTTTCAGATTGCATTGATTTTAGTTGCCTCCGATAACCGATGGTTCTGACATTCAATGTTTCATAAAATAGGCGCTTATTTTCTTTTGAAAGCGTAGGAGGTTCTTTAGCTGTGCTGCTCGATGATGCTTTAGTCCCTGCTTTATTTTCTGGTGCTGATTCGCCACAAGCTATTAACAGTGCAGCAGAGAGAAATAAAATGGTGAAAAGGTTTTTCATTATTTAAACTTAATTGGGAAAAATGAACGGACATAAAATACCGTAAACAAACCTTTAAGCAGTTTTAAAACAGCTAAGAGGCTGTATTAAAACCTGAAGTGCTGGTGAGAGGATAAAATTTTTGCATCAATTTTCTTTTGATTTGAGGAGCATATCCAGAGATACGTGACGAAAATCAAGAGGAAATTGGAGTAAAAAGATATTCTCGCAGGCGTGCTTGAGGTTTTAAAATAGCCTCTAAGAGGCTGTTTGGTATTTTTACAAATGTACCCCAAGAAAGAGGTCTTATCCCAGATAAAAGAAATTTAACTTCCAAAATTCCGACCTTTGTGAGCCAATCACTTTCTTGCAAACAACATAATCAACTTTTTTTGATAAAATCCGCTCAAATAGATTATCTCACGGTCATCAAATATGCCTGGATGGCCTATGATGCTTCCCGTGACATCGTTTCTGTACAGGACATCAGCGCTCGGGTTTCCACCAATTACGTTTACAAAGTAGTACTTGCAGATGGAGGATGGGTCATTGCCAAATTATCTTATTTTGGGAAATACGAACATTTCGTGGAAGACCACACCATCATCAATGTCCTAAGCAACAACCTACCAGCTCCATATGATAATTTCCTCGCACGCTCATTGATGAAAGGAAGCCAATTATTCGTGCATCGTTTTACCAGCGGAGGTATAGATGCCTGGGTTGTATTTTATTTGCCGGTGAAGATAGTTAAGACATTACCCAAAAGGTTAAGTGAAAATCAAATTAAAAATTTGGCTGGCGAAGTGGCCAATTTCCATAATACGTGCAGCCTTATTCGCAACACACTGCCCCCCTCGTCAAAAACATTAACTTGGGACATCAAGCATTTTTTAGAAATACTGGAAACCGAAAACGGCAGGTATGAACACCGCATGAATCTGGATGAAATAAAAAAACAGTGCAATTTATTTTTGGAGAGTATTGACAAATTGGATGTGAGAAACTTTGATGTCATTCCAATTTTTGTGGACTGGAATATTGGCAATTTTTCCGTTACACCAAATACAAAATTATATTCACGTTGGGATTACGATTGGTTCAGGATGAGTAACCGAATAATGGACTTTTATTTTTTCAGCAGAGTAGTTTCTAATATAGGTGACAGGAGTGCATTTAGTTATACTATTTCGCAATTAATGGAAGACCGATTTTTACTGTTTTTGAAATATTATCATAAAATCACTCCGATTACAGAAAATGAAATTCTTTTCTTGAAAGAAGCCTACCGTTTTTTTATTTTAAATTATGTGGTAAAAAATGGTCGTTATTTTTTCAACGAAATGTATGCTACAAAATTACAGCGTGAAGCATTCGATATTTATTTTCCAAATATCGATTCTTTTAATCCAGAAAAATTATTGAAAATAATAAAATAGTGAATGGTGTCAATTCATCATCCACTATTCACTATTCAGCATTTTGATGACAATCCAACCATTTCGTTCGATCATAAAAAACTACAAAGTCATTTTTCTCGACTCCTATGGTGTATTGAAAAATTTTAATGGCCTGATCCCCGGAGCGATAGAAACCATTAATTATATATTAGAGTCTCAGCGAGAATTCTATATATTGACGAATGATGCATCCAGAAGTCCTGATTTGTTAGCTGAAAAATTTCATAATATTGGCTTAAATGAAATAAATGCAGGCCACATTATTTCTTCAGGCATGATGGCTAAAGAATACCTTAGCTATAAAATAAAAGAAGGAAAAGTAGCCTATCTTGGAACAGAGGACGCTGCACATTATATTGAAGAAGCAGGGCTTGAAACCATACCTATTTCTGATTTGGATTTGAATAATCTTGACGATATTTCCGCACTTGTATTCTTGGACGATGAAGGTTTCGACTGGAATATCGATGTGCGTAAAACAGTAAATTTATTGCGTCAGAAAAATATCCCGGCCATTGTTGCCAACTCTGATTTAACCTATCCAGTTTCCAGCGATGAAGTGGCAATAGCTGCAGGCGGGGTAGCTGAATTGGTTGAAAAGATAGTAAATAAAAGCTTTATCCATTTCGGAAAACCTGATGGGCGAATGTTTATGTATGCATATGAATTATTGCTTGAAAAAGGTGACTTTAAAAAGGATGAAATATTAATGGTTGGTGACACTTTATATACAGACATAATTGGAGGGAATAAGTTTGGCGTGGACACTGCCCTTGTCCTTACAGGGAATACGAGAAAAGACCGAGCGGAAGTGATGATTCGTTCTTACGGAATCATTCCTGATTTTATTTGTGAATCGATCGGATCATAATGATTTCCCAAATAATTCAACCAAGTTGTTAACAGCAATAAAATAAAATCCTGGCGGGTTAGTTTTGTTTTTCTATTTTCAAAAAAAAATAAATTGGGTTTGTTATGAGGACTATTGCTGTTTGTTTATTATCGGTTTGCGTTTTTATTTTCAGTTGTAACAACTCATCTGAAAATTCACCTACTAAGCCTACCTCGCCCACAACAACTCAAGAAAAAAGCTGGACAGAAGCCGATCGGACTTATATACTCCACGAACTTGATCGCACGACTGAAGCCCTGATGAAAGAAATTGATGACCTCGCCATGGATCAATGGTTTTTTCGAGAAGATCCCTCTCGCTGGAATATCGCCGAAATTGTAGAGCACCTTGCTGTACAAAACGAATTACATTATCGGGAAATTTCCGCCATAAGCAATGCTCCGGCAATGCCTCAATATTTAGCCATCACTACTGGGAAGGATAATCATTTCCAGAAATACGCAAATGATCCCGCTAAAAGCCAGGCGAAATGGTTCTTGCACCCAATAGGGAGGTACGGTTCAATGCGGCAATCAAAAAATGCATTCTTAAGAGCACGCGATGGTTTGAGGGATTTTGTGGAAGCAACGGAAGTTGACTTGCGCTTGCAATTTACTTTTAGAAATGGAGCGGGCAATAAGCTTATTGACAAGTTAACAATAGGCGATGTCCGGGATTTGCATCAACTCTTACTCACCGGAATCGCTCATACCGACAGGCATATAGCTCAAATTAAACAACTCAAAAAACATAAGTCTTTCCCGAAAGAGATTTAAGCAGGTAATCAAACCTGTAGTTGAGCATCGTCAACCAAAAAACTGACTTTCGTCATCTGAGCTCCCCTTTTTTCCTGCCAATTTTGTGTCCACTTTACACCACTCAATTTTTAAGCAATGAGCCACAGTCTTCTCGACAAATACAATGTGCCTGCACCCCGCTATACCAGTTACCCTACCGTTCCCTATTGGCAAGCAGAAACTCCCAACCAATCGGCCTGGATTCAAACGGTGCAAAAAGCATTTTTGGAGAACAATGAAATTAGCCTTTACATCCACCTGCCATTTTGCGAAAAACTCTGCACCTATTGCGGCTGCAACAAACGCATCACCAAGAACCACTCCGTGGAACTGCCATACATCAAATCGGTGCTGGCAGAGTGGGACTTGTACCTGAATATTTTACCAGAAAAACCAATAATTAAAGAGCTGCACCTCGGCGGCGGCACACCGACTTTCTTTTCGCCCGAAAGCCTGGCGTACTTGATGAAAGGTATTTTAGGCAAAGCCAAAATGGCCGACGATCATGCTTTCAGTTTCGAGGCACATCCTGCCAATACCACACTGGAACACCTGCAAACGCTGGCCTCCTTTGGTTTTGAGCGCATCAGCATCGGCGTGCAGGATTTTGACAACGAAATACTCCGCATCATCAACAGGGAGCAGAGTTATGAGCAGGTAAAAACGGTCGTTGATCAGTCCAGAGAGTTGGGCTACACGTCGGTCAACTTTGACCTCATCTTTGGCCTCCCACTGCAGACCCCCGACAATATCCGCTCTAATTTTGAGAAATTGAACACCATGCGCCCCGAACGCATTGCCTTTTACAGCTACGCCCATGTGCCGTGGGTGAAGCCAGCACAGCGTGCCTATTCAGAGGTTGACCTGCCACTCGGCGCCGACAAGCGTGCGCTTTATGAACTCGGCAGGGAATTGCTAGCCGAAGCGGGTTACCACGAAATCGGCATGGATCATTTTGCCTTGCCAGAGGACGAACTGTGCACTTCTTTCAACGCTGGCACACTGCACCGGAACTTCATGGGATACACGCCTTACATGACCCAACTCAATTTGGCGCTCGGCGCCTCCTCTATCAGCGACAGCTGGTATGGGTTCGTGCAAAACGAGAAGAAAATTGAGGACTATCAATCAATGGTGGATGCTGGCGAATTTCCCATCATCAAAGGTCACATGCTGACGGAAGAAGACCAGGTTATCCGTCGCCATATCCTGAATATTATGTGCCGTTATGAAACGACATGGGCTCAAGGAAACGAGCAGTGCGATGCCCTGTTTGCTGGGCTTGAAAGGCTGGAAGAGCTGGAAGCCGATGACCTCATAGAGCGCCAACCATTTTTACTGAAAGTGACCGAAAAAGGCAGCATGTTTACCCGTAATATTTGCATGGCCTTGGATGCGAGGTATTGGGAGCGGCGGCCGGAGGGGGCGTTGTTTAGCCAGGTGGTTTAATCAAACAGGTTCGTTAACTTCATTTCAAATCCAGGCAATATTTCAGAGGTCAGTTTATCTGTTGCCTCCAGAAAGGATTTCAAAACATACTTGTTTTCCTGGATGGAAAATATCTCGACGGATTTATTGGCAGGATCAATGAGCCAGTATTCTTTCACAGCGAACCTTTCAGAAATATCCTTTTTCTCGATCCTATCCCTTTTTACTGTGCTGGGTGAAATAATTTCAATCACTATATCAGGTGGCCCGGCAATGTATTCATCGTTTTCCAAGAGAAAAGAACGCTCTTTTGAAATGAAAGAAAAGTCAGGAACAAATCCGTTGTTGTCGTCAAAAAATACATCAGTTAGGGCGGGGTAAAGGAATCCTATTTCATTTGCCGTAAGGTAGTTGCCAATTGATCTACCTAACCTTTTGGCAATCCGTTGATGTGGTAAGTTGGGGGAAGGTCGTCTCATTAGTGTACCATTTATCAATTCATAGATAAAGTTGTCTTGCTCATCTATTTCCATTTCCCGAAACTCCTGCCAGGTCATTTTTCTCTCAAGTATAACCATATCGAACTGATTTATCTTTTAGTTTTAGGCAAACGAAAATACGCTTTATTTTTTATCGAACACAATCCATCCTCAAGACACCTTCTTGTTTTCAACCTGGCTCAGGTTATTTTTTTCAGAAAATATCATTGCCTAAAACACTGAAAACCAACTATCTGAACTTGCAGCTTGAAAATAAAAAAAACCAGCCCCTTGCTTTTCCCAACCCAACTCCTCTATTTTTGCCCCTATTAAAATCAAACAATGCAAAATTTCAATCAAATCAATTGGTGGTGGCAAATTCCTGGAACAGACCCGCAACGGAAGCTTGCCTGATTGATGTGATTCAATTTATATAAAACAAAAAAGGCTCGTCGTTGCGACGGGCCTTTTTTTTGTTTTTTGGCGAAACGGAAAACGAAAAACCTGCGATGTTTGAAACCGTTACACTGTTACACCAAAAAAAAATGATCGAACTGACCGTCATAGAAAAAACTTTGCTCGCCGACACCATCACACCGGTGAGCCTGTACCTCCGGCTGCGCGACCGCTACCCCGGCTCGCTTCTCCTGGAAAGTTCCGATTACCACGGGAAAGAAAATGCGCTGTCGTTCATTTGTTTCGATCCTATCGCCAGCATCACTTTGGAGAATGGGATCTTGGAATCAGAGCTGCCCGGAGGAGCCCTATCCCAGAAATCGATAGCTAAAAAAGAATTGGTTTTTACTGAGCTTGACTCGTTTTTCGGAAAATTTAAAATCAATAAATTAGAAGGCACAAAAGCCAAAAAGTTAAATGGCTTTTTCGGGTATTCTGCATATGATGCCGTCTCTCATTTCGAAACCATTGAATTAAAATCCCCAGAAGCTACCAATCGACATATTCCAGCCCTTTGTTATAAACTCTTCCGTTTTGTCCTTTGCATCAACCATTTTACCAATCAAATGACTTTGATGGAAAATGTCTGTGCGAGTGAAAAAAGCCAAATGGAAAAAGCTGAAACGCTTATTAATGCACCTATCTTTCCCAGTTTTCATTTTCGAAAAACGGGTGGGGAAGAAACCAATATGAGCGACTCAGCATATATGCAAATGGTGACCAAAGGAAAGGAGCATTGCCAACGTGGCGATGTATTTCAGATCGTTTTGGCAAGGCAATTCTCACAGGCATTCGAGGGCGATGAGTTCAATGTTTACAGGGCTTTGCGTTCCATCAACCCATCGCCATATCTTTTCTATTTCGACTTTGGTGCATTTCGCATTTTTGGTTCATCGCCGGAGGCACAGATCATGGTGAACGGCAACACTGCCACCATCAACCCGATTGCAGGCACAGTTGCCAGAACAGGTGATGACCTCGGCGACAAGGCCGCAGCAGAAAGCCTGCTCGGCGACCCAAAAGAAAATGCGGAGCATGTTATGCTCGTGGACCTTGCCCGTAACGACCTTAGTCGTTTGGCCAAAAATGTAAAAGTGAAAATTTACAAAGAAGTCCAATATTTCAGCCATGTTATTCACCTTGTTTCGACAGTGGAAGGAACACTACCTAATGGCATATCCCGCACCCGATTGATGGGAGAAACATTTCCTGCTGGGACATTGAGCGGCGCACCAAAATTTCGGGCGATGGAGTTGATTGACGAAATAGAACCCAATGCCCGTGGCTTTTATGGCGGCTGTGTCGGCCTTTTCAATTTTGACGGGGAAATGAACCATGCCATCCTCATCCGCTCGTTTTTCAGCAAACAAAACAGGCTGCATTACCAGGCGGGGGCGGGCGTAGTAAAGTATTCGAAAGAAGCATCTGAATGCCAGGAGGTGTTCAATAAAATAGGGGCGCTGCGAAAGGCCGTGGCAATTGCAGAGACGATTTAGACGATTGTTTCATTGATTCATGGCTATATTGTTCCATTGTTTAAAGCCATGAATCAGTGGAGCAATGAAACCATGAAACAATGAAAATCCTAGTTCTCGACAATTACGATTCCTTCACTTACAACCTGGTCCACTACCTGGAGGACATCACGGGCATACCGCCCGATGTGTTTCGCAACGACCAGATAACAGTGGAAGAAGTAGGCCGATACGATAAAATTTTATTGTCACCTGGCCCTGGGTTACCAAAAGAGGCCGGCATTTTATGCGACCTCATCCGGGCGCATGCTGCTCAGAAAAGCATCCTCGGCGTATGCCTCGGCCTGCAAGCCATCGGTGAGGTGTTTGGTGGCCAATTGGAAAACCTCGACAATGTATTTCACGGAGTGGCTACGCCCGTGAAGATTATTTCAAATAAAGAAAAACTGTTTGCTGGTTTGCCCGATTCATTCGCAGTAGGCCGCTACCATTCCTGGGTTGTTTCCAACAACAATCTACCCGATTGTTTTGAAAAAACAGCAGTGGACGACAATGGCCAAATTATGGGACTGACCCACAAAGATTATGATGTGCGGGGCGTGCAGTTTCATCCTGAGTCCATCATGACCGAGTATGGGATGGATATGCTGAAGAATTGGATTGAAAATTAAAAGGGGTTTAAAAAATGAAAAAAATACTGAACCAGCTATTCGAGCACCGAAAACTTTCCCGTGAAGAATCCCGGGAGGTGCTGACAAGTATTGCGAACGGAGCCTATAATGAATCGCAGATCGCTGCTTTTTTGACCGTTTATCTTATGCGGAGTATTTCCGTGGAAGAGTTGGCGGGATTTCGGGAAGCACTCCTTGAGCTGTGTATAAAAGTGGACTTGGATGGTATTCCAGCCATCGATCTTTGCGGCACAGGTGGTGATGGCAAAAACACTTTCAACATCAGCACCCTTGCCAGTTTTGTGGCAGCAGGTGCAGGTGCGAAAGTAGCCAAGCATGGCAATTATGGGGTAAGTTCTGCTTGTGGATCATCGAATGTGATGGAAAATTTAGGATATATGTTTAAGAACGATCCGGATCAGTTGCGGCGTGAGTTCGACGAGGCTGGCATCTGTTTTTTACATGCCCCCTTATTCCACCCGGCCATGAAGAATGTCGCCCCTGTACGGAGGGCGCTCGGCATCAAAACTTTTTTTAATATGCTCGGCCCTTTGGTCAACCCTGCATTTCCATCAGCACAATTCACAGGCGTTTTCAGCTTGGAATTGGGACGCATTTATCGCTATTTATTACAGGAGACCGACCGCAAATTTACCGTGGTTCATACCCTCGGAGGGTACGATGAAGTTTCCCTCACAGATCGAACAGCACACCTCACAAATGATGGAGAAGGAATGCTAAACCCATCCGTTTTTGGGGGAACCGTCACTTCCGAAGATATATATGGTGGAGAAACTGTAGACGAAGCTTCAAAATTATTTACCCAAATATTGAGTGGCAAAGGCACAGACGCACAAAACAGAGTCGTCATTGCCAATGCTGCACTGGCCTTGCAAACCTACGGTATAGCAGAGTCACTGGATGACTGTATTTCTGCTGCTGAAGAATCGTTGGTGTCAGGAAATGCGATGGGTGTTTTGAAAAAATTAATCAGCTTGAATTAAATTGTTTCATGGTTGCATTGCTCCATTGTTGATTCCAACAAGAAGCAGTAAAACAATGAAGCCATGAATCAATGAAACAGCGAAACAATGCATATTCTTGAAAAAATAGTCGCTCACAAAAAAAAGGAAGTTGCCGAACGCAAATCCCTATACCCTATTGATCTGCTCGAACGCAGTTTGTTTTTCGAAACCGAATGTGTTTCACTTGTGAAATATTTAAAGGACGAAAACAAGTCAGGCGTCATTGCCGAATTCAAGCGGCGCTCACCTTCCAAAGGCGACATCAATAAATATGCTTCGGTAGAGCAGGTGACCATCGGCTACATGCAGGCCGGTGCCTCAGCGCTTTCGGTGCTTACTGATACTGATTTTTTTGGTGGAAAAAGTTCCGATCTAAGTGAGGCCCGCAAATTCAATTATTGCCCAATACTACGCAAGGAATTTATTGTCGACGAGTATCAGGTCGTCGAATCCAAATCGATCGGGGCAGATGCAATTCTGTTGATCGCCTCATGTTTGTCGGCAAGTGAAATGAAAAAATTAAGTAGTGTCGCACATTCACTTGGCTTGCAAGTTTTATTGGAAATACACGATGAAAAAGAACTCGATCATTCTTGTGGAAATATTGACATTATCGGTGTAAATAACCGGGATCTAAAAACATTTAATGTAAGGGTTGAAAATTCACACAAATTATTACCACTGCTGCCAAATGAAGTTGCAAAAATATCGGAGAGCGGGATTAACGATCCAAAAGATGCAGCTGGATTATTACTGGCTGGGTTCGATGGATTGCTGATTGGGGAAAATTTTATGAAAAATAGCCAGCCGGAAGCGGCTTGCTTAGAGTTTATTTCTGAATTGAAAAAATTCAAAAAATGAAATTGAAAATCTGTGGACTCCGGCATACCGAAAACATACAATCACTGTTGTCCTTACAGCCTGACTATCTCGGTTTTATTTTTTATGAAAAATCAAAACGGTATGCGGAAGGCACATTGGACGTTAGCTTTATTAAATCGCAGAAATTTAGTGAATTTAATTCCACAGCACCAACAAAGACAGGTGTTTTTGTAAATGAGGATTTAAATAAAATAAAAGCCATTGTCGATAAATACGAATTAAATGCAGTGCAACTGCATGGTGACGAAACTGAGGAATTTTGTGGGAAGTTGCAGGATGCATTTCACCCCCCTGCCCCCCTCAAGGGGGGACGGCAATCTGCTAAAACCAAAAGTCAAAATCTTGAAAGAAAAAACCCTATTGCTTCAAAAAGAACTGAAGCAATTAATATAGCACGGTCAAACCAACAGGCGAGGACAATGTCCCCCCTTGAGGGGGGCAGGGGGGTGAACCACGAAATCCAAATAATCAAAGTCTTCTCCGTCGATAATACATTTGATTTTTCAAAAACAAAAAAATACGAATCCGTTTGCGATTATTTTTTATTTGACACAAAAGGAAAAGAACGGGGCGGGAACGGGATCGCATTTAATTGGGAATTACTGAATAAATACCACGGAAAAAAACTCTTCTTTTTAAGTGGTGGCATTGGCCCTGAAGACGCTAGTGAAATAAAAAAAATAAACCATCCAAAGTTATACGGGGTGGATATAAATAGTCGCTTTGAATCAGAGCCAGGGCTGAAAGATGTAGAGGCAGTGGAAAAATTTGTAAATGAAATAAGAAAATGACAACGGTTAAAAAAACAGCAATAGACGAGCGTGGCTACTACGGAGAATTCGGAGGTGCCTACATCCCCGAAATGCTCCATGCCAATGTGCAAGAATTACAGGATTGCTATCTCGATGTATTGGCCGATCCCGTATTCCAAAAAGAATTTCGAGGTTTATTGAAAAATTACGTCGGCAGGGCCACGCCGCTCTATTTTGCGAAGCGTTTGTCAGAAAAATACAATACACAGATTTACCTCAAACGGGAAGACCTCTGCCATACTGGCGCCCATAAAGTAAACAACACCATCGGACAGATTTTGCTGGCACAGCACCTCGGTAAAAAGCGCATAATAGCAGAGACAGGAGCTGGCCAGCACGGTGTTGCCACAGCTACCGTTTGTGCGCTGATGGGGCTGGAGTGCATCGTATACATGGGGCAGCTCGACATTGAGCGGCAAGCACCTAATGTGGCACGAATGAAAATGCTTGGCGCAACGGTCGTCCCGGCGCTCAGCGGCAACATGACCCTCAAAGATGCCACGAATGAGGCCATAAGAGACTGGTTGTCAAATCCTACAGACACACATTACATCATCGGATCAGTCGTTGGCCCGCACCCATATCCCGATCTCGTAGCAAAGTTGCAATCTGTTATCAGCGAAGAAATATTGGAGCAATTACCGGAACAAACAGGCCAGAAATTGCCTGATGCCGTGATGGCTTGCGTCGGCGGTGGCAGTAATGCAGCGGGCGCATTTTATCATTTCATTAATGAACCGTCTGTCCGATTGATCGCTGCCGAAGCGGCTGGCCTCGGTGTCGACAGCGGCGAAACGGCAGCTACGATTGCCTTAGGCAAGCCGGGTATTTTGCATGGCAGCAAATCCTATTTAATTCAAACGGACGACGGACAGGTGATCGAGCCATATTCTATTTCAGCGGGATTGGATTATCCGGGCGTGGGGCCATTGCATGCACACCTGGCGGCCATCAAACGGGCGGAGTATTTCCCTGTGACCGATGGCGAAGCCTTAAAGGCTGTGGTGGAGTTGTCAAGGCTGGAAGGCATTATTCCTGCGCTTGAATCGGCTCATGCCTTTGCACTTTTGGAAAAAATGAATTTTAAAAAAGAAGAAATAATTGTGATCTGTTTGTCCGGGCGGGGCGACAAAGATCTGGAGACCTATATGAAAAACGGTTTGTCGGATTAATCTAAAATAAATAACACCATGCAACTCGAAGATTTATTAAAAAAGCAAAGAAAAATATACGTTGATTTCTTTCAAAAAGAAATGAAGAAATCAGATGGAATTTCAGAAGTGTTATTGGATTTAAAAAATAAACAAAAAATTGAATTATTTTCCTGGAAACGATACGATTGCCTGGAAAAATCTGGTGATAGCTTTGATATTATTGAATTTAATAACGACCAGCTGATAACACATAATCCAACTGAATTCAAGTACAAAGAATTAACCGTATTGCTTGAGCCATTTTTTTGGAATGAATGTGAAATGTATTTTAGGGATGGGCTGTCCACTTGTGACCCAATTATCCAGTGGGGAAAAAAATGGATTGAGATGGCAGAGGTTAGCGATGACGAAGAAAAAAGGATTTACAAGGTGATACACCAAGTAGCCCCTCCTGTAAAAATTGGAAAAGAAACTATGATAACTTTTGACTTTGGCACCGCTGAAGTTAAGGCGGTGATGGAATTGATAGCAGTTATTGAAAAAATGGGCATAAAATATATTAGACTTAATTCAGCTTCAGCACTGAAAAAATAAGCGACATGAACAGGATAAATAATTTATTTTTAAAAAAGAAAAAAAATGTCCTTGCTATTTATGCTACAGCAGGTTTTCCTGACATAAATGACACATGTGAAAATATCCTTGCACTGGACAAAGCTGGAGTTGACATTGTGGAAATAGGAATGCCCTTTTCCGACCCTTTAGCCGACGGCTCAACCATACAAGCAAGTAGTCAAAAAGCTATTGAAAATGGAATGACCCTCAAATTATTATTTGAGCAATTAAAAGGCATTCGAAAAGAAACAGACATTCCGATTGTTTTAATGGGGTACTTAAATCCAGTAATGGTTTTTGGAATAGAAGCCTTTTGCAAAAAATGTTGTGAAGTAGGAGTAGACGGGTTAATTCTGCCAGACCTTCCCATGTGGGAATATGAAAATACCTACAAACCTATTTTTCAAAAATATGGATTACACGCTATTTTTCTTGTAACGCCTCAAACTTCAAATGAAAGGATAAAAATATTGGACGCTGCAAGTAATGGCTTTTTATACGCCGTTTCGGTTTCTACAACAACTGGCAAATCTGGCCGTTTTGACGAAACACAGGAAGCTTATTTCAAAAGGCTCTCAGAATTAAATTTAAAAAATCCAGTCCTCGTAGGATTTGGTATTGCTGGGTCGGAAAATTTTTCCATCGCCAATAAATATTTAAACGGAGGGGTAGTAGGAAGTGCATTCATCCGGTCATTAGAAAAAAGGGAAGATACAGAAGAATTTGTAAAAATGATAAGAGGGAAATCGCTGTTGAATGCGTAAAAATAGAAGCTGTTCTAAAATTACCTTATCCCAATAATTTATCATTAATCACTCGTCATTAGTCATTAGTCATTAAAAATTACCATGATTATTCAACTCGAAAAAAACATCAGTACTGACTTAAAAAAAGACGTACTTAAAAACATAAAATCCATTGGTTACAAAACGATGGAAATTTCCACGCAATTTTCTGACTATTTGGTGAGCGTTGGAAAAAAGGAATTTGACATTAGAAAAATAGGTAACCTTCCTGGTGTTCAGGATGTGCATCGAGTGAGCGATGCTTATAAATTGGTGTCAAGAAAATGGAAAGTACAACCATCCCAAATTGACCTTGGCGACGGTGTTAAAATATTTCGGGGCGGCATGGCGATGATGGCTGGACCATGTTCAATCGAAAGTGAAGCGCAGGTAGAAAAAATGGTTGACCACCTTGTAAAAAACAATATAAAAATAATGAGAGGTGGTGTTTACAAACCAAGAAGTTCACCTTATTCTTTTCGTGGATTGGGGCAAGATGGTTTGAAAATGTGGCATGAACGCTGCCAGAAAAATGGCATTAAAATAATCACCGAAGTAATGCACACGGAGCAAATTGAGGATATGCTCGAATATGTGGACATATTTCAGGTAGGTGCGAGAAATGCACAGAATTTCAATTTATTGGACGCACTCGGCGAGGTAGACAAACCTGTGCTTTTAAAACGTGGCATGTCAGGTACAATTGATGAATTATTGCAAGCTGCGGAATATGTTTTTTCCAATGGAAATGAAAAAATAATTCTCTGCGAACGAGGTATTCGCACTTATGAAACAGCTTATCGCAATACGCTCGATTTAAATGCTATTCCAATCTTAAGAGATAAAACGCATTTACCTGTGGTCGTCGACCCATCGCACGGTATTGGTCTCCGAAAATACGTGGAACCAATGGCATTGGCTGGTGTACTGGCCGGAGCGGACGGGCTATTAGTTGAAGTACACCATGAACCTGAAAAAGCAGCATCGGACGGTCAACAGACTTTAAATTTTGCGGAAGCAGAAAAGTTATATTCTAAAGTAAAAAGGGCAATGGAATTGAGATAACTATATCGATGAATAAAAAATTAAAATAATTCACCATATTGCCCCTTCATTTATATACTCAAAAAACAATTTAGCCATGGAAAATCAAATCCTCGATGATGGACTTACCCAAACCGAACCTTTATTAGTTCCCGCCAGCAAGGGCAAACGTTTTGCAAATTTAATAATCGATCATATTATCATTATGCCACTGCTCTGGGGAATATTCTCATTGGCTTATTTATCAGGCATGCTCGTACCTGATGAAAACGGACATCCTGGAATTGCCGAATATATTATTAATATTTTGTGGTATGCCATTTATTATATCTTATCCGAAGGGTTATTAAATGGAAAATCAATCGGAAAATACATAACCGGCACCCGGGCCGTAACCATTAATGGCGAGCAAATGAACGGTGGCATGGTGCTCAAAAGATCATTTTCCAGGCTGATTCCGTTTGAAGCATTGTCTTTTTTCGGATCAACCCCTAGCGGTTGGCACGATGAATTGACAGACACGATGGTCATTGATGAAAAAAGATCAACACTTACAAATGATATTGAATTGGATTTAGTAAAATGACGACTTGGAGGCTATTATAAATTCTTGATAGTTGCCATATACCGATTCCGAAATGGTACCGATGCAAGATCGGTATGTGGATTTGGGAAAAAATAAACCTTTTCTCCATCGGCATACCCTCAAAATCTTTGGTTTATGGAAAACCAAATTCCCAAACCACTTCGTTTTGAGTATATATTTTATACCTTGCCTTTTTTAATATTAATCCATTGCAATGAAAACATTTATCTCTTATTTTATTTTTCTGATATTTATTTCAGCACTCCACGCCCAAACCGTATCCCTTTTCCCAGCAGACACAAGTATCCATTTGAACAATGTGGACATATCTGATGAATTCGCAGAATTCAGCAATCAAATCCAAATAAAAAACGAAACTTCTGATACCCTTTCAATCATCTGGCGGAAAATAATTCCTGCTGACTGCCCTTTTTCATGGAAATTTTTCATCGGAGATATTAACATTACCTATGTTCCGTGGATTTATTCCAATTACGATCCTAATTTAGGAATTGATTTTCCTTTTCAGCTTTTGCCCAACCAAACTACTATGGGAAGTTTCATTGGTTTGAGGCCAGAATCAACTGAGGGGTGCTGTCAATTTTCTATTGAATATTCCGAAGCAAGCAATCCAGATAGCATATTAGCAACCGCAAATATTGATTACCGAATAAATGACCCTGAATGCACTTTGGTCTCCATAGAGGAGCAAGCATCAAATTCACTAAAAGTTTTTCCAAACCCTGCGGCTCAAGAAATTTTTATTGAATCAGCAGCAGAAATAAAATCTATTGAATTATTTGACTTAAACGGTTCGCTGATAAAATCATTTATTAACCCACCTTATTTAATTGAAGAATTAGCCGCAGGATTGTATTTTTTGAAAATAGAAGAAAGGAGTGGAATAGACCATTTTGTAAAATTCAACAAAATATAGTTGAAGAGAATTGATCAGTGGCACATTGGAATATGCTGCATGGCCTCCCAAAAACTAAATCCTTCTGGGATACTAAATTGAAGTCCCCGAAAAATCAACAAGACAGCCAGTGCTCCAACAAATACAGGAAATAGTTTTTTGACTTTATTCCGCCACTTTATACTCGCAAATTGTCCTGCTGTGGCAACTGCCAACATGAGCGGAATCGTCCCCAGCCCAAACAACAACATATACAAAGCACCATCCATTGCACTCCCCATACTTACAGCTCCTACAATTGCCATATAGACCAACCCGCAAGGCAAAAATCCATTTACGACTCCAGTCCTGAAAATAGCAGGCATCGAATTATTTTTCAATAATTTTCCTAAATTCGATTTCACGAAAAAAAATAGCCTCCCGACAATTGGTGCTTTTATTAATCGACTCTCAATATTTACTGAAAAAAGAGCAATTATTAATAAAAAAATGCCTAATCCAATGGATAGCCATTTCTGCATACCTGCCAAAAAAATACCCTCTCCTAACAAGCCTATTAATAGACCGAGAAAAACATAAGTGACAGTTCGACCAAAATTATACAATAATAATTTCGACACCATCTCCATACGGCTCGGCGACTGAGCAGGCAATGCCAATGCGATTGGGCCACACATGCCTACGCAGTGTAAGCTTCCAAATAGTCCCATTATGAAGGCAGTCCAGAGCATTTTGTGGTATTATGATATTAACAAGAATAATTTCCTACTTTATACGGCTGGAATCCGCAATATTTTTTTATCGAAATAGGCTTTGCCGCCTTGTTCCCATTTTACCTCCAATTTCCATTGTCCCGCCACAATGCTTTCAAATGGAATTTCCATCCGGTTATCTGCATTGAGCTGAATAGGCAGATGTTGGTCTAATTTACTATTGTCTGCTTTATACAATAATAAGTCGCCGGATACACCAATCATATCTGCTGGAAATTCAAGTGAAATTATTTTTTCATTTTTATCAAGTTGGATATCCAACCCAGCTTCTAAACTCTGGCTGTTTTGTATTTGATCATATCGGCTTTGATAATTCAAATCTTCTTCATAATAATTTTCTACAACCAAACTATGGTCGTATTGCGTAGATTTATAAACCTGATAAAAAAGCGAAAAAGCGAAAATGGTATAGAAAATAAATATGCCATGACCCCAACTAAAATTTTTCATTGTTCTGAATTTTAAAAACATTAAAGGCTGTTTTTATTTAACTGGTCCGAAAAAATTAGTTGATACCTCATCCACTAATTGATCACCTGAAAAAACTTTTATTTTAATTTTATTTTTTCGACTTTCTATTCGGTCTTTATCCATTTCAATAAAAAAAGCACCCTCTACCATTTGGTTGCCAGCAGCCACTGGGGATTCACCAATTAATTTTATGATCCCAAATTCGCTCACCAATTCAAACCGCAGTGGCATTTCATTTTGTGTTTTATTAAAAACTTGATAATTATAAAGATTGCTAATATGTGTTTCATCTACTTTTTGATAGAGCATGCCAGGTGTTCGTAAAATCACAGCCTCAACATCGGATCGTGTGCCTAAAAAGAAAACATTTGCAGCTAAAAGAATAATTAATACAGCAGTATAGGCAATTACCCTTGGTGTAAATATTTTTTTGCTTTGAGAAACTATTCCGTTGTAACTGTCATATCGAATAAGTCCTTTTTCCCGGCCAACTTTTACCATCACTTCGTCGCAAGCATCGATACAGGCTGTACAATTCACACATTCCAACTGCACCCCATCTCTAATGTCTATTCCCGTTGGGCAGACTTTCACACATAGTTTACAGTCCACGCAGTCTCCCAATATTTTCAGCGGCTTCTCATCGACTATTGGCGTTTGGTCAATAATTGCTTTTGGGTCAGCTTTTTCAAGTCCTATCATTTTTTCCAATGACACATTGGATGGGCCTGCGTCCTTAGTTTTTGCGTTGGTTCTCTTTTTAACTATTTTCCCTCTCGGTTCACCTCGCTCAAAATCATAAGACACCAAAATTGTGTTCTTGTCGGTCAACACGCCTTGCAACCTTCCATACGGACAAATAGTGGTACACACCTGCTCCCTCAATCTCGAAAACACCCCATAAAAGGTAGCCGTGAACGCAATCATTGAAAAGAAACCGATTGGGTTTTCACCAGGGGAACTTGTTATTATTTCTGTCACTGCATCAAGGCCAATAATATAACTCAAGAAGGTGTGGGAAATGAGAATTGAAATACAGATGAACAGAAAATGCTTAAATGTTTTCTTGTAAATCTTATCTGTTGTCCACGGAGCATTATCCAACCTCCGTTGTGCGTTGGCATCGCCTTCTATCCAATATTCTATTTTCCGGAAAACCATTTCCATGAAAATAGTCTGTGGGCAAACCCAGCCACAAAACAACCTGCCATAAACAACTGTGAAGAGGATAATGAAGACCAAGAAGGTCAGCATGGCAAATACAAACAAATGGAAATCCTGTGGCGTGAAGTGTACACCAAAAATGATGAAATTACGCTCCAATATATTCAATAGTACGAGCGGTTCTCCATTTACTTTGATGAAAGGCAGCCCAAACAAAATAGCCAGCAACCCCCAACTTACATAATTGCGGATATTGTAAAACCAGCCTGCCGGCTTCTTTGGGTAAATCCAAATCCGCTTTCCTTTTTCATCAACCGTGGCAATTTTGTCGCGGTATGCTTCTGTGTCTTTTATTTCTGGAGAATTATCCATTTTAAGTGCCTGCGTTTATGCAGGAAGAGGTGTAATTATAAATCGAAACTGGCTTAGGGTTCGTGGAAACGCAAAATGTTATGCTGGCCATTTGAAAGGCTAAAAGAGCCGCTTTTCAGAAAAGCGGCTCTTTTATTTTGATTACATCTCATCGCCACCTTCCTCGCCTTCCCATTTATCGCCTTGTGGTTCTTTTGCATTAGGAGGATCAGTGCCTTGCAATGAAAGTATATAGCTGGCTACACGTTGCATATCAGCAGCTCGAATTTGTGACTTCCAGGAGATCATGCCTTTCTCTGGTACTCCATATTTGATGGTTGTAAAAACATTTTTTATGCCGCCGCCATTTAGCCAATATTCATCTGTCAGGTTTGGACCAATGGCATTGCCCTCACCTGCCATTCCGTGGCATGCGACACATTGCGCCTGGAAAATGGTTTCTCCAATGCTGAGGTCAGAATCTTCGGTCATCAATGACACATTTGTTTCGTCCACTGTATCTGCCTGTTTAGCCAGATAGGCTTTTACAGATTTTTCAGCCTCCTCCATCGCAATTTCATATTCTTCTGCTGAACCAACACCACTGCCTCCCATGTGGTAATAACCATAATAGCCTACACCGAAAATAATGGTGATATAAAACATGGCAACCCACCAGGGAGGAAGTACATTATCCAATTCTCGTATGCCATCATACTCATGTTCGAAAAGGATTTCTTTTTCTTTTTCCATTGGAGCAAGACCCCAAATCTTACCGGTAAGCCTCTTCCAGGCAGGCTCTTTGTCGAGCAGTTTCACCTCCTCCATCACCTCAATTCCGTGCTCTTGCAGTAAACGAATCTTTTGCGCTTGCAACAGCATACTATTGAGGTAAAACAATGCTGCAAAAGCCCCTATGGCAACTATCCCTGCCATGATAAAGACAATGTTGTTCAGCATCCAAGCCATTGCCGTGGCTCTTTCCGATTGAACTGCCGTTTCTGGTTCTTGTGCAAACAGAGCACTCGTCACCAATAGCAAGACAGCCATTAACAAAAACTGGGAATATTTATTTTTCATGACCATTGGTTGTTTCAGTTTTGAGAGAAATGGAATCGTCCAAAGGCATGTTGGACATTTTATTTATAAATGATTTGCTCTTGCCAAAAATGGCTACTGCGCTTATGACAAAGAGCAAGAAAAATGTCAGCAATGCGAAGATGGCCATCCAGTTGATGTCGCCTGCATTTGCTATGATATGCTTATACATTTCTTAATGATTAATGGCTAATGATGAATGACTAATGCTAATTATCAGTCATTCGCCAATAGTAATTAGTAATTATTTCGCTGGATTGATATCAGTGCCCAATCGCTGTAAGTAAGCAATGATGGCAATGATTTCTTTTTTCTCCAGACCTTCCTGATCAACACCTTCTTTCCTGAGAACATCAGCAATTTGACCAGCTTGTTTTTCTAAATCCTGAACAGCTATCTCGTCATAGCGAGGCGGATAAGGTGTATTCAATTTTTGTAACACCCTGATTTTGGCCGCAGTGCTTGACACATCTAAATCGTCTTCGATAAGCCAAGGATAGGGCGGCATGATAGATCCCGGCGATGTACTTTCAGGGTCGAGCATGTGGCTGTAGTGCCAGCTGTGCAGGTATTTTCCGCCTACCCTGTGCAAATCTGGGCCAGTACGTTTACTACCCCAAAGGAATGGACGATCATAAATGAATTCACCTGACAAAGAGTACTGTAAATTCTCTGGGTCATAGCGTTGTACTTCGTCGCGGAACGGCCGCACCATCTGTGAGTGGCAGCCAAGGCAACCTTCTCGTATGTAGAGGTCACGTCCTTCAAGTTCAAGTGGGGTGTATGGTTTCACCGATTCAATTTTTGGAACATTGTCAGCAACCAACATCATGGGCGCTATTTCCACCAAACCACCAATAAGTACAAGAATTAAAGAACCTACCAACATTTGAACTGGGCGGCGCTCAATCCAACGGTGCCAGTGCTCTCCTTTATGGCCAGCATTTGAAGTTTCCCGTGCAGGAGCTTCAGCATCTTCATTGGCAAGGAAGGTTCCTTGCTTCGCTGTTTTCACCAAGTTGTGGATCATCACAAATACACTACCGAGGTACAGTGTGCCGCCAAGTGCCCGCAATGCATACATTGGAAGAATCTGCGTTACGGTTTCGAGGAAATTTCCATATTTCAAAATGCCGTCTGGCAAAAATTCTTTCCACATCAAGCTCTGTGTCCAACCAGCCCAGTACAATGGAATAGTGTAGAACAAAATACCTAATGTGCCAATCCAGAAGTGTGCATTGGCGAGTTTTACAGAGTATAGTTTTGTATTGAAAAGTTTCGGGAACAAATAGTAGAGCATACCAAAAGTGAGAAAGCCGTTCCAGCCTAAAGTCCCAACGTGTACGTGACCGATTGTCCAGTCTGTATAGTGACTGATAGCGTTTACGCTCTTAATAGAAAGAATTGGCCCTTCCAAAGTAGCCATCCCATAAGCTGTAATAGCCACTACCATGAACTTCAATACTGGGTCTCTCCGCACCCGATCCCAAGCACCTCTCAGTGTAAGCAATCCATTCAGCATACCACCCCAACTTGGGGCAATGAGCATGAGCGAGAAGACCATACCAAGCGACTGTGCCCAATCGGGCAAGGAGGTATAAAGCAAGTGGTGAGGCCCTGCCCAGATGTAAATGAATATCAATGCCCAGAAGTGGATAATGGACAATTTATAAGAATAAACAGGCCTGTTTGCTGCCTTCGGAATGAAGTAGTACATCAAACCGAGGTAAGGAGTGGTGAGGAAAAATGCCACCGCATTGTGGCCATACCACCATTGTACCAATGCATCCTGTACACCTGCAAATACGCCGTAGCTTTTCCATAAAGTCACAGGCAATTCGATATTGTTGCCTATGTGGAGCACAGTCACTGTAACCCAAGTGGCTATATAAAACCAAATGGCTACATAAAGGTGCTGCTCTCTTCTTTTGAGGATGGTACCAAACATATTGATTCCGAAAACCACCCAGATCAAAGCGATACCGATATCAATCGGCCATTCGAGCTCTGCATATTCTTTGGCTGAAGTGATGCCCAGCGGTAGGGTAATAGCAGCCGCCAAAATGATGAGCTGCCAGCCCCAGAAATGGACATTGCTCAGCATATCGCTGAACATACGGGTCTTGAGCAGGCGCTGCAAGGAGTAATACACACCCATGAAAATACCATTGCCCACAAAAGCAAAAATGGCCGCATTGGTGTGCAGCGGGCGAATACGCCCAAAGGTTGTTTCTGCCATCCCCATGTTAGCTGCCGGGAAGATCAACTGGAGCGCAGCGATCAAACCGACCAACATACCAACCACACCAAAAATGATGGTGGCATAGGCGAATTTTTTCACAATGGCATTGTCGTAACTAAATTGTTCTATTCTTGACATGGATTTTCCGTTGTTAGTTGTTGGTTGATAATTGTTTGGATTTGGCAACGCCCGTTGCTATGCGAAACATGGCCATAGTAAGCGCAGCTAATGCCAGGTAAAAAATTGATTGTACCAGAATCATGATTTTTTATTTTCAGGTTTGGAAACGTTCGTCGATGTAGTTGAAGATGTGGGTTTATCATCGAATAGCATTCTGACAGAAGGGGTGTAGTCGTCCTCATATTGGCCTGATTTGACAGCCCAAATGAAAGCTGCCAGAAATCCTACAGCTATGAGAAGGCTCACTATTATTAACAGAAATATGATATTCATCTTCAATGATTGAGATTAACAAAACAGCCCATTTTCATGGTAAACTGAATTAGGCTGCAAGGTCGCACGGCATGGAAAGTTGCCAGATGAGTATTGTCAGGAAGGCGAGGTGATTTTTGTCACCATTTGTGGAAAATGGTTGGAAATAGGAAAGTGACGAATGTCAGTTTGGGCAAAGAAAACCTCTAAATTTTACTGCTTTTCTTGGTTTGCTAAAAACTGATTCTCCGCTCAACCAGACGGCGATATGCCATCCGCTCGAGCGGAGAATCAAGGAAGAAGGCAATGGCCTATCTATCCACTACAAATTTTTTGTTCACAGCATATTCTTCTCCCACAATTGAAAGCACGTACATGCCCTCCGGCATGGCATCTACATTGATTTCCTTTTTAACAATTTTTTCTTTGTGAACTTCCATTTCATGAGTCTGGATCAATTCACCATTCAGCGAAAAAACAGACATCGTAAGCTGTCCTGAGACTTGAGGTGTAAATTCAATAACAGTTGAAATAGAAGCGGGATTAGGAGTGATACTTACAGGAGAAAATGGTGATGATAATGTTTCGTCGGTACTGGAGGGTTCTTTCAGGCCAGTAACCATTCGCACAACAGAAGGATTGAGTGGGTAAAAATTGCTGTTTGGGTTGTCTACGGTAGGAATGGAGCTATTTACCCAAATGGTGTCACCGGTAGTACTGACTGCAATACCATTGGGCCGCGAAAAAGTAGCCACGCTGGCTGCCCCATCTGCATTTCCCCGAATACCGGAACCTGCAATTTTGGTCACCACGCCTTGTAATGTGATTGTATAAATACTGCTCGAACCATGACTGTTGGCATAGATCATATTGTCGGGTTCATGATATGTAAGATGCCCATTATTGGAACCTGGGACGCTGGCAAAAAAAATTGGCTGTCCATTTGGAGAAATTTTAACAATTACACTATTACCAAAATTGGAGACATAAAGCATGCCCTCGCTGTCCATGGTAATACCATTTGGGCAATTGAAAATAGCGCCGCTCGAAAACAAAGTCGACACCCCTTGCGACGTTACCTTACGAATGGTGTTGTCGCTACAATTGCAGACAAAGAGGTTGTCATCGTCATCAATAGCAATGCCCACTGGGCCAACAATACCAGCACTTGCAAATGTGCTGACCGAACCCCCAGGCGTTACTTTGCTGATATATCCACCAGATATATTTGACTGGAACAAATTGCCCTGGCTGTCGAAGTCGTTGCCGGAAGCGCCTTGGAAGCCTGTGGCAAAAACGGTTCGATCACCTGTAGAAGGATTGATCCGCCAAATCTGATTGCCATTTGCATTACTCAATGCTGCTCCAAAATCAGCAACATAAAGGAACCCATCAGGGCCGAGCTTGACACCACCGCTGCCATTAAACTGGTCTGTAAGCGTGGTGACAATTGGATTTTGTCCGGTGAGGGAATAAAGAGAAAATAGGCACAAAAGTGCCGAGTAAATAGTCTTCATAACTTTACAATTTAGTGAAAGAATGAAGCTAATCTAAGGTGTAGTCGGGTAGCAGCTTAGTTCAAAACCGAAAACAAAGTTGGTTCGCTAATATTGGCAAAAGAATTCCCGTGCCTTGTCATTTTCAAGACTTCTGCATCTGCTGTTCAAAGGTGATTATGATAAATTCAGCAGGTCGAGATATTGCTACAGTAACCGTCACACGCATAATTCCTTCTAAAATATCATCTGGTGTCATAGTCGCCCCTAACCCAACTTGTACATTAAAAGCATCGCTCGGAGTGCTGCCAGCCAGGCCTCCTTGTTTCCAAACGTCGTTCAAGAAATTTTCGATCATGGATTTTACCACAATCCAGGTACCAGCAACGTTTGGCTCAAAAACATATGCACGAGAAGCGAATTTGATCGATTGCTCTATAAAAATGAGCGTCCTCCTCACATTGACGTACCGATAGTCCAGGCTGTTGCCATCCAATGTCCTTGCTCCCCAGACCAGTACGCCCTGGCCAATAAAAGTGCGGATGGCGTTCACTGCTTTACCATTCAACGGAGCATTTAAGTCTTCTTGATCTTCATGCGTAATATTTACCGAAGGGCTAATAACTCCAGCAACACTCACATTTGCCGGAGCTTTCCACACACCTTGGCTATTATCAACCATTGTGTAAATGCCAGCCATGGCGCCGCTCGGAGGAAGGAGGTTCAACTGAGTCGCCATTTGTTTGACAACCTCTTTATAAATTGGGAGCATCGCATAAAGTGTTTGATGGGATGCCTTTATTGTCGCTGCATCATTATCCTTCTTGCTCATTTTTGCTACCTCATCTTTTAGCGCTTTTGCCTTTTCTTCTTTGATTTCCCCTTTAGATAACTGATCATTTATGGCACTGGTCAGCAGGTCTGTCAGCCCGCTTTCTATATTGGTATAATCAAGTTCATTGGAATCAACAACCGTTGTATTCAGCCACGGGAAATATGCAGCTCCCCATTGAAGATATTGTGAGCCTACACCATTTCTGAAGCTCGTTATATCATTCTGGAAATTTTGATTGAATCCATTTGCTACATCCAAAATAGCAATCCTGTTCTGCTGCTCGCCACAGTGCCCAAGCATTTGTTGCATGAGGTCATTGCGTTCCGTTTCATCAGAAACCAGAACAGCATCGGGAACGACCAACATGGTAGGTTCCTGTTCTTTTTCCAAGGGTTCGATTCCTTGTTCCAGCTTGGATTTTTCCACTCCACTGCTATAATCATAATTGCCCACCGACACGATGTAGCAACTGCCGCCACCATTCATAAAAAAGAACCTCAAACTATCATAAAGCAAAAACCGAGTAGAGAGGATGGCCTCCGTCTGGAATGACGACGGTGTACCTGAAACATTGAATTTCGTTTTCGGTGCCCCGCCAAAAAATTGCACATATTCCGATATTGAAGAAATCTTTGCCGGCTTGAGTGTCAATTCTTTTTTGTTCCATTTTGCTTTTTCTGTATAGCCAATAAAAGCAGGGATGGCTGTTTCGACCGATACAACAGAATTTGGAAAAGCATTTAACTCTTGGATATATACACCGGGAGTTTTGTAGGGTAATGGCATAAGAATAATTTTAGAAGCTTAAAAGTCGTACTTATTATTGAATCCACCACATAGCCCTATTTTTGCTCTCATCCTTATTTATCCATTCTATGAAAATCTACAACAACCCAGCCTGCTCGAAATGCGCTTCCACATTGGTATTGTTGGAAGAAAACAATATAAAACCAGAAGTGGTCAATTACCTCGATACGCCGCCATCGGCAGCAGAATTATCCACTATTATAGAACTGCTTGGTATAAAACCGCTTGATTTGATCCGGAAAAAGGAAAGTATTTTTTTGGAGAAATATGCAGAGAAAGAATGCTCGGATGCAGAATGGATTGCCGTTATGATCGAACACCCAATTTTGATAGAACGACCAATTATCATCAACGGGAACAAAGCAATCATTGGCAGGCCTCCAACAAAGGTTCTGGATATAATTTAAGAATCACTCACTCACTCGACATGGAAAACAATCAAAACACCACTAAATTCCTATACCTCAATCCTGTCCTACCATCCCTTGATGTGGCCAAAGACATTGCTTTTTGGGAACAAAAGTTAGGCTTCAAAAATGTGTACGACAGCACACATTATAGTGATGGCCCTGCTGATTACGCAGTGCTCGGCAGACAAGGATTATTCATCCATTTGCAAATGCAATTCCCAAAAGATATGGCCAATGGCAACCTCACCCAGATAAAATTTCAAGTGGAAAATATCCAGCCATTATTTGAAGAATATTTGGCAAACGGCGTAATCACAAAAGACCGCTTTCGGAAAAATACGCCCTGGGGCACCAACGAATTTGGGTTTTACGATGCAAACAAAAATGCGATCTTTTTTTATGAGGATTGCAAGTAACAAAGTGATTATTTGAGCCGTCCTCTTTACATCACCATTTCAAAAGAAATCACAAATCTAAAGCACATGAGAATTCTCCTCACCTTGACTATGGCAGTTTTGCTTTGCACTGCTTCCACTATCGCCCAAGACTATCTTACGCTCACTGGAAAAGTACTCGATAAAAAGAACAATAAGCCTGTTGCTTATGCCCATGTTGGGATTCCTTCACGTGGAATCGGCACCACTACTGGGCATGACGGACACTTTGAATTTAAAATTCCTTCGCAATACTCCAACAGCAAAATGACTGTCTCTTTCATGGGCTATGAGACTTACGAAAAGCAGGTCAGCGCATTTACAAACAACTCTACTATTCATATCCAGCAAGTTGCGAGTGACCTTGTAGAAGTAGTCGTCATGGGACAAAATGCCATTGAGGACATTATTCGAAAAGCAGTCAATAATATCCCGAAAAACTATCCTGACCACCCCACTTCTGTTTTGGGGTTTTACAGAGAATCCCGCACTGACGACAGTCTGAGATATGCTTACCTCGCGGAAGGTGTCTTGAATATTTACAAAAACAGCTATAAGAATTCTAAAGAAGGACAAGTGAGCCTTGTACAAGGCAGAAAGATTAACCTCAAAAACCCGTTGGATACAACGGTGTACTCAGGATTCAGCTCGGGGCACTTGGCTGCCCATCGTTTTGATTTTGTAAAAAACAGGGAGGATTTTATTGATGAGAGTTATTTCCCTGTTTACAAATATTGGATTGAAAGCATCACGCATTATGATGGAAGGCCTGTTTATATCATTGGATTCGACAAAGATGAAAATGCAAAAAGCTTTACTTCAAAAAAGAAAAAAAGGAAGGGGTTACTCAGTTTGTTCAAAAAAGGCAATCAAAATTCAGGTACGATCGCAGCCCGCATGAAAGGCAAGTTGTACATCGAACAAGGCTCATATACTTTTATCCGTGCGGAGTTTGAAGTTACACCAGAAGGGCAAAAAAAATACAGTGATTATCCGCTTTACGTCGGCAATTGGAACGGCAATAAATATGTGGTGAATTATAGAAAAGTAGGGGATAAGTGGTATTTCAGTGATGCGCTGCGGGAAGGGGAGTATGGAGGGGGAGGTTTGTACCTAAATGAAATAAAAATTACAGAAATAAATGGAGAAAAATCCGACCCGTTACCATACCTGGAACGGTTGGACCGCGGCCGTCAATTTGTCAGCCTGACTGGAAGCTATGATGAAGATTTCTGGAAAAATTACAACACTACCCCTCTGAATGCCGGGCTTACTGAAAGTGTACAACAGTATAAAAATGTGCAAAAGGCACAGGAAGTTTTTAATACGGAATACATGGCCTCCTTGCAGCAGCAAAGGGATTCTATTCAATTTCTAAGAGACTCTATCCAAGCCGCAAAAATGCAGGCAGAGATGGAGCAGCTTGCCAAAAAGCACGGCACCCGCATCGAGGACATTGACTTTATGCCAGAGGAATTTAAGAAAGTAAAAAAGGTACAGCGGCGTTTTGATCGGGTGAAATTTATGTTTGGGGCTGGTACACATCTGCTCTCAAGCGGTGATGCAAATTTAGCCGTAAGCTATAAAGATGGGGAAGGTGAAGCCATTTTATCAGCTGAAAATGACATCCCGTACCGTGAGTTTGAAGTGGTTGCAAATTGGGACTTTGATATCTTTTTCAATCAGTATGTATTCCTCCGGTTCGGCAACGCATTCAACTTTTCAAATGCTATTTACAAAGACTGGGCATTGGGCATGGGCACGCAGTTCAATCTTTCAAAACAGCGCCCGGTTTATTTCAAGGCAATTGCCCAGTATGACTATTTACGTCATGCCCGCAAAATTGGCAATGCTGATAATGATTACGGAAAATTCAAGATCGACGGAAAAAAATTCAAATCCGAATCAGTGAAGATGCATTATGGTAGTCGGCTCCACAACCTCAAGCTTTCCACAGAATTGTCAATAGAATTAAACCCTGACCGGGAGCTCTATTTCCGAGGTAGTTATTTCTGGACTTTTGCCGATCAGCAAAATGTATGGTTCAAGGAAAGGAAAGAATTATTCAAGGCAGATAAGCGGCTACCGATAAAAAATGACCGCCTTTCAGTATATACAATAGATGGAATAGATGGATTTCCTTTTAGTAGCAGACTGACGCCGCAGGAGAGCTTTTCGTTTACGGTTGGGCTGTTGTTTAAGTGAGTTGTTGGTTCTTGCTTAAATTCAAAGAACCCCGACATTGTGTATAGATTAAAATTAGGAGGCATATTCAACGGAAGAAAGTTTGTTGAGCATGCCTCCTAACTTATAGTAAATGATAAAGCGCAAGTACTACTGCTTCACTATTTTCTCGATCCTGTCCCCTATCCTCAGACAATACAGCCCAGCCGGTAGTCCGTTCAAGTCAATCGGGAAGCCCGTACCTTGCCTGACAGGATTTCCTGAAATGTCCCAAACTCCATAGCTTGTTTGTTTAGGGTTTTCCATATAGAGGTAACCGTTGGTAGGGTTGGGGAAGATGGTAGGTAATACAGTTTCATGTGTCTCAGGGGCATTTACTATCACATTTGCTGTACATGGACTGCTCGGTGCGCCCAAAAATCTATAGTGCAACAATAGGGCATGGACCGTATCCAATCCAACATCTTCTACTTCTTCGATTCTATAAAAACCAGTGCTATATGTATCTATCATAAAAGTAGTGAACGACGAGTCTTCAGCCATGCATGCTGACAGCTCCAATGCACCTGGCTGATCCCACCAACCCGGGCCAATGATCATCGGTAAAGTATGCGATAGAATCATTGATCTAACACGGCATTCACTATTGTTAAAATCTGAATTGTCCCAAGTGACTGTAACTGGCTGATATTTAGAATGTACCAAGAAAACAGAAGGTTCTACTATAGGATAGCAATCTTTCTCTTCGTCATATGCATTGGTATAACCAATTATTTTTTTTGACTGTACTAAATTGCCAGTTGAAGAATTAAAGGCATTGAAGTGAACTGCCCGAGCCTCAAAAGCACTATCATACGGGATATCGCTTATATCAATTTCCCCTAGATGTTCATTTAATCCATCAGATGCTGTCGGGTCATATCCCACAACAAGAGAGTCTTTGTTTCCAATTGCATCCTCAAAATATATGGTGGTTTCAAAAAACGCCGCCTGCTGACAAAAAACGAGGACTGGGAAAAGAAAGATTAATAGTATTGCTTTCATAACTATTGTTTTACAAGGTTTTGGACTATAATTTCACCCTCAAATTCTTTGGCGTAAATCAGCCTTTCTCACTTTGTAAAGTTCTATAATACTACAATGGCAGGCATTCTTGAAATGCCTGCCATCTTTTACTACTGCTTCAATATCTTCTCCACCCTGTCACCCAGCCTCAGGTAATATAAAGCCCATTTATATTTATCGAGAGGAGGCCCCTTATGTTAAAACTGTAAAGAAAATACACTCTAATTCTTTATTATCTTTCCTAATTGTATGACTTCTTCATAAGTTGAAATACTAAAAAAATATAGCCCTGAGGAAAGAGCATTAATGTCAATTTGTTGTTCTAAGAAATTTGCAACAATAGTGCTATAAACCATTTCTCCTGTTAAATCAAAAACTTTAAATACAAAGGAATTTACAGTAATTGGAAGTTTATTGCTGATTATCAATTTTATAAAGCCATTATTTGGATTTGGTGAAATTAAAAAATAGATATTATTTGGAATAATATCTATTATATTAGTTGAATGTCCACAAAGATCAATTGGGGAGCTTAATGGAAAGGCCAGAGTATCTTCTTTGTGCATTCTACATAAATTATAGGCTATTCCTGATATATCATAATCTAAACTTGTATTTTGAAAAAATAAAGAAGCATTTGGCCCCACACCTTCAATAAACTTTAAACTGTCACAAATGAAACCTCCACCAAAACCCCGATCAAACTTAATTACTTTTCTGCCTTCAACCTGTTGGGTTTCAATAACCTTAGCAATATTACCGCCGATGCCGTAAATTCCACAATCAACGGCATATGATGTGTAAAATGTATCACCTACTTCAAGCCCCATATCCATAATCAAATATTCTTCATCATTAAGTTTATTCAAAAACCACATTTTCCCGTCTAATATATTTTCTCGAACAAAACCAACTATTGATTCTTGCGATAATTCAGCTTCTAACAACACATTTTTGTAATTAAGTTGGTCTATAAAAGTGTCACCTTGAACCTTAATTGTGCCTTCAATGAGTTCATCAAAAGGTTCAATTTGTATATCATATTTTACCATGCCTGTTGATAAGACTTCCTGGTACTGTCCAATGATGGAATTAGAAAAAATTAGGGTAAATAATCCAATTAGCAAGCAACTATAAGTACTCATAGTTTGAATACATTTTAATGATGGACAATTATTTTTTGCGAGTCAATTAATTGCCCATTTATTGATTGAAGTACTAAATAAGTCCCATTATTCAAATGAGATAAATTTATTGTACTTTTTGAAGCATATAAGTTTATATCCAATACTTTCATACTATTTATATCGAAAACTTCGACTTTTCGCTGCATGTTTGAGTTACAATTATGACATTCAATGGTCAAAATTCCTGATGTGGGATTTGGAAAAGTCTTTGAAGAAATTAAAAATAGAGTAGCTTCATTTACATCAGTTATAGATGTAGCATCACTAGTAATAATGATATAGTCATTGCAGTTACCATTCCAGCAGCCATTTTCGTCAAGGGTTAAAAACCAGACTTCTGGATCGTTTAAAAAGGGAGTGCCTGATGGGTTTAATTTGTCAATATCACCAACTAACACAAACCTCTCATTATCTTCCAATCCGTACCATAGCCTACCCCCAAAGGTGTCCTGAATATCGGCAATAATTCTTTCCCACAATAAATCACCTTCGGTATCAATTAGAAAACACCAACCATCCAACCACCGTTCAGGATAGATGTTAAAAACTGAGTAATAGTCAGTGGCTCCTATTCCTAACATTTTCCCATCGGTAACTTTTACAGTGCTGATGTGCTGTTTGGCAGATTTATGTGCAAAAACATACTCCCACTCCACATTGGCTACTGAGTCCAGTTTATAGATAGTTGTAGGAAATGGAAAAGTGTCAGATAATGAAAACTTAAGATTTTTTTGCCAAGAAAGCATAAAACCCTTATCATCAGTTTCATAAATATTGACACTTGTAAATGGATCTCCTGATTGTAATATCTTTTTTGAAAAATTGATGTTAAAGTCTTCATCTAATTTGACAATAACTACAGATGTTTCTGGAGATGTAACTGCTTCACCATATGCAAAGACATATCCCCCATCTTTCAACCTATTCATCTCCATTAGTCGCTTGTCAAATGAGGGGTTTCCTATAAGATGTTCCTTCAAAAAGTTTAGTTGGAAATCTATTTCCTCAATAAAGATCTTATTCCCATTATTACCTACCTCTCCGTAAATCAATAACTTATTGTCGGCTTGAATCATGCCACGAGGCCACAAAGAAGTAGTATAAGGAATTGCCAAATCAATTTGATTGGTCAAATCTCCTTCCATATTAAAAGACATTACTCGGATTTCCTTGTGGTCTGATTTCCAGATTTCAGTGGCGATATAAGCAGTATCACTTATTAGAACCAATGTGAGGCCTTCCATACCAAGACCTGAGTCAGGACTACCATCAAACACATGGCTCCACACCTTTTTACCTTGTTTATCCACCTTAAGCAGACCAAGGCACTCATCATTAGATGATTCAAGACAGAAGCTTACACCAGCTATCAGATATCCATCGTCCAGAATCTTCATTTGAATCCCATTGTCAGAACGTTTATCGGGGGTAATAGGGATATGCAACGAAAGCTCCTGACCAAAGGTAAAAGAGCATATAAGAGAAAACAGCACTAATGACGGGCATTTCATATTAGATTAGTTGTTTTGAAAGGTATGCTGGGTGATCCCAACATACCTTCTGATAATGAAATTAATTATTGACTAAAATTAACTCATTGTAAATAGTATTGCCTTTGCCATCAAGAAATTGAATGGCATATAATCCATTACCCCAACTTTTTGTTGATAATGTTAAAATCGAATGGTCAATGGATATAGGAGAATTGTAAACTGTCATGCCATTCACTGAGACCACGTTCAGAGTAACTGCCGGAAAATTATCCAACATAATATTAATCTGATCCATTGCTGGATTTGGATAAACAAGCACATTTGATTCATTTTTGATAAATTCATCCCGCCTTAATTGACCACCCCTTTCTGTTACACCTTCACTATTTTCTTCCAACTCATCATTATATTCTCTACCGAATAACAAACCAAGAATAGCCCGAGCATAACCTTTGACTCCAAATTCACCATCAGCAACTGACTCTAGAAACAGCGAATCATTTTGAGACATAATATATTCTGCACCGTACTGCAAACGATTAATATTAATGTGTTGGATTTGTTTGAAAGTGGCAATCTCATCAACTTCATCAGGTAAAGTATTGAGTGTTGCAGTTGCGGCGGTATAATCACCCAAGTTCATCTGAATTCCAAATATCATAAGTTTAGAACTAACAGAGTTTTCTTCATTCAATAATTGAATGGCTCCTTCGGTATTAGTGCTTTCAACATAACTTTCTACAAGCTTATTTAGAGTGTGATCTTTTAGTTCAAGAAGGCTGAAAAGTTCTTCTTCTGGCTGCCCTCCATTGTTTAGGATCGTAGTGATTTGGCTTTTAATATCTTCATAGTCTTCATATGTCGGGAATTCAGGAAAATTAGGTCCCTCAATACAATTTTCACTGAATGAATTAGATACAGTATAGTTACCTAATGAAATGGGAGTTTTGCATGTTTCTTCACCTGCAACATAATATTTAAAATGAAGTGTCTGATTTTCAGTGCTAATATCAGTAATCTGGACAGGGTCGGTGAAACAATTGCCTGCGGCATTTGAAGGACTACCTTGACTAACCCTTATTTCCCCTTGGGAGCCTCCATTAGGCACCTGTTTGAGAATAAAATCCCATTTCCCTGAAAAATCATTACATAAAAACTGCATCTCTCGGTTTTCTCCACGTGCTATTATCCCAGCAGTAGCCGAGAAAGAATTATAACCAATATAATTGTGAAGGTTCCAGCCAAGAGAACCAGTTCTGTTACAAAATATACCACCTGTTGTCTGATCAAACGAATTGTTTTCAATAAAATACCTTGAAGGGCCTATTAACCAAATTGCCGTATTGGATTGATCAAATTTATTATTGACAATGCTAAGACCAGGTCCATATTTGGAAGCATTGGATTCAATGTGAAACCAGTTGTCTGAGAACTTATTTGGTACTGATGAAAGATTTCCCACAACAAGGAAGGCACTGTTTGGATAAGTTGCACGTGAGGAAATACCCCGCCAATTGTGCTGAAAATCATTGTCTTCTATAACAACCATCAGTATCCCAAATAGTTACGCCCGCATATCCTGTCCCCTCACTGTCCAAAGTACAATTGATAAACTGACTTCTATTTGTGAAATCGTATTTCATGAATTCCGCTACACGTCCATTCCCAATAAAGTCACTATCCTCTGCATAAATTAACCCTCCCCACCTTGCAACCTGGGAAGAATATGGTAGCCCTGGAGCTGTTGTCGACATAGCAGTAACGGCATTTTTAATGAGGCTGTTGTTTTGTACAATAAGAACACCAGCATCATCCGGAGCTAAAATACTAAAGGGGTCAGGGTGTGCTTTAGCCGCATTTCCATGCACGTAAATACCACCCCAGTGAGTATTAGGGCATAGATTGGTAATAGTTCCACCATCAATTATTAGTTTAGCCCCTCTTTGAACTATAAATTTCATGTTCTTAGCCATCCGCACTTCACAGGTGATGGTTAATGTTGCTCCTGTTTCTATTTCAACATTTCGGTTTAGCAATTTCAAGTTATCCCAAACAAGATTTGTTCCTGAAGAGATGTACAGTGTTGGTTCAATCTCTGTACAGTTATCTGCCCAGGAGTACTTGGAAGTATTTAACGATAAAATCCTGTTGAATACTACTTCCCATTGACAAGGTGTAAACGCTCTATTATTGTACCCTTGTTGCATAATATTATTACCAACGTTCCATTTACACTTACCTATTAAATCTCCAGGATTACAGGCAACTGTACAGAAGTTTGGGTCACAGGTTATTTGTTGGGGGTTATATCCATCACATGTTGCTATACCTGGACAGTTTGGATCGCATTCTTGTTCTGGATCAATATCTATGGTATTACACTGGTTGTTGCACCAGCTTACATGGTCTAAATCCAAAGAATGTCCCATTTCGTGATTTAGAATTCTAGCGTACCAGCCCAAATCTTGCTGACCGCACACTAAGAAACCATGTAAACGAACATCACAACCAGTACAGGAAGACCCAGAATAACAGTTAGATTGCCCCGTGAGTATTATATCTATAACTTGGCTGTTGTAAATTCCTGCAACGTTATTTTGGTCTGGGTGAAACCAGATACCTCCATAAGAGTCATCTGAGTTTGAAGGATCGGTGAAAATTTTATATTGATATTTTGTTTTTGAGAAGTAAGCTGCCTGCATACCATTCGGTCCTGGTTTTTCATTTTGTTCGAGGTTATTAAGGTAGTAGTTAGCTTGATTGATTAAGTCGTTAGCTAATTGAATTCCGGTTTGTGGATCAAAACCGTTACCGTTTGAATCTTCATAAAAGTGAACGTTTACATATATAGTAAATGGAGAAGTCAAATCATAGTCTTCAAAATTAATTGTCAGAGGACAAGGAGCAACACCTGAATTTTCTGGTATCGGATCTGAAAGGTTAGGATTCCATTCACATTCAATTTGGGCGGTACAGTAATTAATTGAAAGCAGGAGAATAAGGGAAAGAAAAAATGGTTTTTTCATGGTAAGTGATTTTATGAGTTAAATAAATTGGTTACAAAGTTTGAGGTATACAGGCACATTACAGAACAGCACAAAGTATGCAAACAGGAATTCTGGGGCGGGCCCGCAATTTTATTTAGAGGATTTGAAAAAAAGCCGGTTTGGCAATTTTAATTGATCAATCGGTTTGTCTCTATACTTTTCGTTTTTGTGCTAAATTTTGCAGATGGGCAAAATGACGAAATATTTTTTAAATATACCTCCCTTGTTCGAAAGACCAAAGCGAGAATTGTTAAAATTTCCGAATAAATCGGAAGTAGTTTTTTTGTTTTTGAGAGGGTTGAGAAAATCTCGATTTGTATCCATATAGTGCCTTCGATATATAATGACAAACAGAGAGAGCCTGCCTCGATTGTTCGAGGCAGGCTCTCTACGAGGTCGCTAAACAGATACCCTGTTCTCATCCCTCTCCACTTTTCTAATGAATTTTCAACGCTTATTTCACTCCCCTCCCGTCAATTCCTTGCCCGCTCCACCAACACATTTCCACGCTTCCAGCTTTGAATTGTTGTTAGTGATCAAATAAAAGAATTCGCCTGGTGTATTGGAAGCGATGGGGCAGATGTCTTTTACATCGCCCGGAATATTGAGGCCGCTCTCATATGGAAGCAATGGCTTAAATGTGCAATCGCCCATACCTTTTAAATACAATCCTTTCCCAGCATCTGCCCGACCCGTTTCTACTTCTGAAACATAAAGATTTCCACCAAGCATCAAATCAAGGTTACCATCCTGGTCAAAATCTTTTATTACTATCCCGTTCACTGGAGCAATTTGTGCTTCTGCTGGCAACTGCTGCATTTGATAGACCCCGTTGCCGAGGTTTTTGAGAATAGAAGAGGAAAAATCTTTGATTTCATAATGCAGCGCCGACTCCAATTTTTCACCGTATACCTCATAAATAGACGCTTTACCAAACTCGTTATAGGTTGGAAACTTCTCCGCCAATTCTGGTATCTGTTCAGAAGAGCATTGACGTCCCCGCACAGGGTAAAGCACCTCATTCTGAAGATAGTAGCCAAGTGCAATATCAAAAGAACCATTACCATCCAAATCGTCGGCAAATACATGAAACGGTTTGTCCTTCGTTGCCCTATACTTGTAGTTCCAGCCGAGATTCCCCAGCACATAATCCATATCGCCATCGTTGTCAAGGTCACCAGGCATGATGCGATTCCACCATCCTGCAGTATTTTCCAGACCAAAGCTTTCGGTTGCATTAGTAAGTTTGCCTTCATTCTGTAGAAGCACCGTCACAGGCATCCACTCCCCAACAATGACCAAATCGACTTTGCTGTCATTATTGAAATCTGTCCAAACAGCATCTGTGACCATTCCCAAATTATTCAACTCAGGAGCTATTTCAGCCGTGACGTCTTTGAAAAATCCATTTTCATTGAGCAGCAAATAGCTATTTGCTGGAGAAGGGTATTTGCCAGGCACTTGCCGGCCACCAACGAAAATATCCATATCGCCATCACCATCGAAATCGAATGGTTTTACACAGCTACTGGAGACCCTTAAAGGAGGAATTACCTTGTTCACTTTCCGTAACACGCCATTTCCAATATTTATATAAAGGCGGTCTTCCAACATATCGCTACCTTCCTCAAATTCATATCCGCCACTGGCAACATACAAATCAACAAGTCCATCGCTATTGACGTCTACGAAAGCTGACCCCATATCTTCTTTAGCAAGATCGTTGTTGAAAGAAGGAATATCTGCTAACGAAAATGTTCCGTCTGCCGATTGGAAGTAGAGCGCTCCAGGCTGGCCATTTCCGCCACCTACGAAAAAGTCTTCCAGCCCATCACCATTCACATCAGCGCTGCTGATGAAAGGGCCAAGCTGAGACATTTGATGCGGCAATAATACTTGCTTAGAATAGTCATCGAAGGGCATTTCACGATGCCTGTGCTCTATGCCAACGTTTAATGTGATGTCCTGAAACAGAGCTGGTGGAGCATGCGTTGCGATACTACCAGTGCTTGCATCGCTATATTTTAATGTTACTACCTGGTTAGCCTGCACATTGTCTAACAACTGCTGTTTACCATCTGGCCAATGCACCTTCACCGATTTAGCTGCATTATTTTTCCCCAAACCAAAATGAACCATTCCTTCCACTGACGACTGGTAGCCGCGGGTATAAGTGAACTCCTGAAACTGCATGCCAGCTTCAGTCTCGATGGTCAATTTTGTACCCACTGGGCAAATATTGTTGGGATGCTCTAGTTTGAACCGAAGGTAATTATTGCCTCCCCTTTCCCGATCTTGGTTTTTGTAAATCGAACACACATCATTGGAGTGATTCACCACTAAATCGAGATCGCCATCATTGTCAAAATCAGCGTAGGCAGCACCAGATGAGAAGCTCTCATTGTCGAGCCCGAATTCCGTTGCCATTTCCGTGAATGTGAGGTCGCCGTTATTTCTAAAAAAGTTATTGGGCACCTGGTTGGCTGGCGCTTTGCGCCCGTAATCTTTTATGATTGGTTTCTGGGAAATGCCTTTTTCATTCGCTTCATTTAGCTTCTTCTCATATTTTTTATGGTGGTCTTTGTCGAGGTAAATCCTGAGGTAGCCATTGGTAATGAAAAAGTCCTTCCAGCCATCATTGTCAAAATCGGCCAACAAGGAAGCCCAACTCCAATTGCTGCGATGTACGCCTGCCATCTGGCCAATCTCACTGAACTCGCCATTCCCCATGTTGAGGTGCAACATATTGCGCATGTAATTGAAGCCGTAGCCATTGTCCACCATGTAATAAAAACGCTTCGGATCCATAGAAGCCATTTTGGTTTTTTCATCAAAATTATTGGTAGAGAGCATTTCCACTACTCCGATGTCGATTAGCCCATCATTATTGATATCAGCAGCATCTACACCCATGCTGGACCAGGAGACGTGTTTCATTTTTGAAGAAGAGACTTCTGAAAAAGTGCCATTGCCATTGTTCTGATAATATCGGTCAGGTTCAGCATGGTCAACACTTACATAAAGGTCAGGAAACCCATCTTGATTCAGGTCGGCCACAACTGCGCCTAACGTCCAACAATAATTAAGAATGCCAGCCTCTTTTGTAACATTTGAAAAAGTGCCATTACCATTGTTGCGGTAAAAATGGTCGCTGGTCGCCATGGGCGGGTTGTCCCACCTTTCAAGATGGTAACCATAGGTATTGGAGGTGCGGCCAAGAGGATGATTGCCCACATAGAGGTCAGCATCACCATCCATATCATAGTCAAAAAAGGTAGCCACGATGCTATACCCGTTATCAGCTACGCCATACTCTTTGCTTTTTTCTGTAAACGTGAGATCGCCGTTATTGATAAAGAGTTGGTTCTCTCTTTGTTTAGGATCATCGAAATAGGCTCTGCAAACATAGATGTCCAGAAACCCATCTCCATTAACATCGGCCATAGTTACGCCATTGCTCCATGTATTAGGGCAAGAAATCCCTGCCTTTTCAGTGATGTCTTCAAATTGGAAATCGCCTTTGTTAAGGTAGAGTTTGTTGTCGGCCATGTTGCCAGCGAAATAAATATCAACTAGGCCATCATTATTGATGTCGCCGGTACCCACACCTGCACCGTTGTAAACATTTACATACTCCAGTGGACTTTTTAATTCATCAATATTGAGGAGGTTATTGAAAGTGACACCAGAATGGGTGCTGGGCACTGCTTCAAACAGTGGCCCTTCAGTCCAAGTGCCATTGGGACCCGAAGCAACTTCAGAGGTTGTTGTATTTTTTAGGGAAGTGTCAGCATTTGGATTTCCGCAGGAGGAAACGAAAAAAAGCAAACTGGCTGCGTAGATAAAATTCCGAGAGTCCATGGAATAAATTGTGTTTAATTGATGATTGACGTTGTTTAAGCTTGTCTCACTGACCTATAAAAACAATTTCATTCTAAAAGCAGATAAAAGTGGTTAGCCAAGATACTACTGCCCAACAATCTGTCAAAGCCATTTCCACTGAAGGCATTTCAACGAGGATTAGTCTAAAAGGTTGGACAGACAGGGGGCAATTTTTACTGGGCAAAATTACAAAATACTTGAAGTGATAAGAAGGGTGTATAACCAATCGAATTGCATAGTTGAGGCTATGATCCAAAACACTAAAACCAACCAACACCATTTATCCCGCTTCCTCCCTACCTTTGCGCCAAAATAAAAAGCTATGTCCTCACAACCCAATAATCCGCTGCACGGTGTCACTCTTGAAATGATGCTGAACCATCTGGTCAAAAAATATGGCTGGGAAAAAATGGGCCAACGCATCGATATACGCTGCTTTAATTTTGACCCCAGTATCAAGTCGAGCCTGAAATTTTTAAGGAAAACACCTTGGGCAAGGCAAAAAGTGGAAGATTTATATCTGGAGGCTATTGGCCAATAAAAAGAACACATGAAATTCGAGACATATAACCTGGCGCCTGAAATATCGAAAGGCATCGATGAACTTGGCTTTAAGCGACCAACTGATATTCAGTATAAATCCATCCCGCCCATCTTGCGGGGAGAGGATGTGCTCGCAGTAGCGCAAACAGGCACTGGAAAGACCGCTGCTTTTGCCATTCCCATTTTACATAAAATCCACAATTTCAAAAATTACAATAGCAGGATAGATGGCGTAAAGTGCATCGTAATGGTACCCACGCACGAGCTGGCGTTGCAGATTGCGGGCGTTTTTAAAGACATCGGCAAATACACCAATGTGAAAATACTCGCACTCATTGGAGGCGTTGATCAAGACCCGCAGATCGAGACTTTGGAAAAAAGGGTGGACGTGCTCGTGGCCACGCCAGGGCGCATGTTTGACCTCATCAGCCAAGGCCACTTGAAGGTACACCGTGTGGAAACACTCATCCTCGATGAAGCCGATCACATGCTTGATCTTGGTTTTATTAAGGACATACGTGACCTATCCCGAAAGCTCCCAATGCGGAGGCAAACCCTTTTCTTTTCAGCGACCATCAACGATTATATAAAAAAGCTGGCCTATTCCCTCATCAACCAAAAGGCCATTCGTATTCAAGTGTCTCCAAAGGACCCCGTTGCTAAAAACATAGACCATGCAGTAGTTTTTATTGAAATGGACGACAAGCGTTTCTTCCTTGAGCGAATGATAAAAGAGCAAGAAGGCAGTAAAATATTGGTCTTCGTGCGCACCAAAGTACGTGCTGAACGAGTGTGTAAAGCAATGGCGAGGGTTGGGATAGAAAGCCTGGTCATACACAGTGATAAAGACCAGGACGATCGCAACAAAGTCATGCGACAATTCCGCAATGGAAAAATAAAAATTTTGATTGCCACCGATGTTACTGCCCGTGGCATTGATATTCCAGACGTTGATTTTGTGGTAAATTATGACTTGCCAGATAAAGCCGAAAACTATGTTCATCGCGTGGGGCGAACAGGCCGTGGCACCAAAAAGGGTCAAGCCCTTTCTTTTTGCAGCGAAAGCGAAATGGAGATGTTAAACGAAATTGAAGGATTTGTCCACAAAAAAATAGCGGTGCTTGAAATGTCCAAACTGGACTACAGCAATACCGTCTTGTTTTCCGATGATCACTCCAAGGACATCAATAAAATGATGGAAGAAATTGAATCCATTAAAGAAAGGAAAAAGAAGAAGGGGAGGAAGTAGGTGGCTGCTGTTAGCTATTGGCTTTTTGCCGTTGGCTATAGAACGAGAGCGATTATTGGCCAAATACCAGCAATTCTTCAAAGTTTAATTCAAATTAAATTTCACGCCAAAAGAAATCGGAGAATTACAGATAAGTGTTAACTATGAAAAAGAAAAAGCCAAAAGCAAAGAGCTAATGGCAAGTGGCCTATAGCTATTTCTTCTTCTTATAATCCCCTGCTTTCCACGCATCAAAAAATTGTTTCCAAGCTATTGGATTGAAGATATTCATTGGAGGTTGCTGGCCAATGTAGTAATAACTACGAGCTTGTTGGCGCAGGTAATAGTTTGCATGTTCACGCCCATCAGATGGTACAGTGCTCCGCATCCGCTCCAGTGTTTCGTTGGCCACATTGCGCAGCGCCCGTTCCTGCATTTCGGAGGTAACATCCATCGCAAGAAACTCTAACTTGAAATGTTCCTTGCTCGGCCAGGGAAATACCACCGTTTCGGGAAGATTAAAAGTATCCTGGGTCATTAACTGCACCAGTGAATAGCGGCTATCTTTTAAGTCGGCAGGTATTATGTATTCTACTGTTTTATAACCTACGGCTGAAAATTCGATCACATCCCCTTTTTCCACAACGATAGAGAAAAAGCCTGTAAAATCAGAGTAGGTACCTCGTCCCTTCTCTTTTACAAGGATATTGGTGTAAGGCACTGGGATGAGTTCTGCTGTAGTACCATCCAGTACCATCCCAGAAAACTGCACGAGGTTTTTATCAGCAGTTTGGGCGGAGATATTTGCGAAAGCAAAAATTGCCAATAGGCAAACAAAGAAGTTTTTGATATTCATGCTCAATAATTGAAAGCTGTTTCTATTCAGAGTCTTAAACAAGACGCTTTACATTATCTGAAAGTTGGCAGCGAGTCTCAAAATTAGGATTTTTGTAACGATGGTGCTCTATTCCTTCTTATCCACCCACAATTTTGTTGTATCTCTGGCAAATACTCCCTCCATCAGACTTTGCAAGTAATTTACATTTACAAGTTTAAGAAAATGCTGTTTATATGAATTCAACTACTTTTGAGCATGCAGGCATGCTTTGGATTGAATAGCTGCCTGATTCTATTTTTTAAACCTCTTGCAAGAAAAACATTTACCAACAATAGCGACAAGCGACAGTACAAAAATTTCATTATGAGAATAAAATTACTTGCCATCATGGCATTTGCCTGGACTTCCACTTTTGCTCAGGAATTGTACGATACAGACCAAGTAACCACTATTGAAATCACTTTTCAAGGCGATAATTGGGACCAGACCCTTGACACCTATTATGCAGCTGGGCAAGGACAACGCCTTTTAGCCGAAGTCGAAATCAATGGTGTGCAGTTTGACAGTGTGGGCGTTCGGTACAGGGGAGGAGGAACTTATGACCCAATAAACGACAAGAACCCATTGAACATCAAACTTGATTATGTGAAAAATCAAGACTTTCAGGGCTATGATGTGCTTAAATTATCGAATGGAGCAAATGACCCATCATGGCTTAGAGAAGTGTTGGGGTTTGAAATAGCCCGGCAATACATGGAAGCCCCCAAAGCAAATTATGCCAGTGTTTATATCAATGGCATTTTTCATGGTGTGTACAGTAATGTGGAGAGTATCAATTCCAAATTCTTCAGTGAGCGTTTTCTATCCGATAATGACAATACCCGTTTCGAGGTTAACCCATCTTATGATTTCGATGAAATTCCGGTGCCGCCATTCGGTTGTACCGAAGGGCATGGCGGAGCAATAGAATATCTTGGGCCAAACGATGTATGTTATTTCACTCATTACGAACTACAATCTACTACTGGCTGGAATGAGCTACGGGTGCTTGCTGAGTTGTTGCAAAACAATCCGCAAAGCCTACGTTCACTCACAGATGAAGATCGTTTTATGTGGATGAGCGTTTTCAATAATCTATTGGCAAACCTCGATAGTTATTTGGGCGCAAGCCCCCGCAATTATTTTATTTTCAAAGCGGACAATGGTCATTGGGTGCCAGTGATAGACGACCTGAATGAATGCTTTGCCCGCTTCCCTTGGCTTACCATTCCAAGCAGCGGTGATCCACAACCCCCGCTTGATTTTTATACTGAATTAGACTTGTTTGAAGGAGAAAACAATGGGCAAAAACCGTTGTTAAATGCCTTATTTTCAACAGACACAAACAAGCGGAAATATGTCGCACATATGCGCACCATTATCAATGAACTTTTCCTGTCTGGCTGGTTTGAGCAACGTGGCTCAGCACTTCAATCACTCATAAACGACGAGGTAATTTCAGACGATAACCATTTTTATTCCCACAACGATTTTTTGGAAAACTTTGATGGTACTGTGATTGACACTTATAATGGGGAAGATGCATATGGGCTGTTTGAATTGATGGATGGCCGTATAGCTTATTTGCTTGGTTTACCTGAATTCCAGGCAACACCACCAATGATCGGAGTTCCCGTAGCTTCTCCTTCCGTTCCATCTCCCGGCACTTCAGTCAACATAACTGCTGCTATCAGCAATGCCAGTGCAGCATGGCTGGGTATCAGAAATACCAGAAAGGACATGTTCGATTTGATCGCTATGGTTGATGATGGTATGCATGGAGATGGCGCCGCTGGCGATGGCATCTATGGTGCTACGATTACAGCCCAAGTTGGAGGGTTTCAATACTATGTATATGCTGAAAATGACAATGCCGGCTTGTTTGCACCTGAACGTGCAGAGTTTGAGTTTTATGATATAAGCACCACCAGCAATGTGGTCATCAATGAATTAATGGCTTCTAACCAAACTGCGGTGGCAGACCAAGATGGCGAATATGATGATTGGGTCGAACTATACAATAACTCCACTGACAATATCAATTTGGCAGGTTGGTATTTGTCAGATGATTCACAAAATTTGACCAAATGGGAATTCCCCGCAGGCGCTTTCTTAAATGCCAATAGCTATCTATCTGTTTGGGTAGATGATGATGAGATGCAAAATGGACTGCATACTTCTTTTAACTTGAATGCTGATGGAGAGGAATTAATGCTGGTAAGGCCAGATGGTACAATCGCTGATCTTGTGGTTTTTGGGCAACAGACAACGGATGTAGCTTACGGCAGATGTCCGAACGGGACTGGTGGTTTCACGTTTCTACAGCATACTTGGGAAACCAACAATAACACCAGTTGTGCAACGGGCACTATTGATTTAGCTGAAAATTTAGATGTGAGTATTTATCCGAATCCTACTTCTAATATGGTGTTCATAGAAACGAACCTTGAAGGATCGATTAATGCCAAACTATGGTCTCCATTTGGTCAAACAACAATGGAATTTCAAATCGGGCAGCAAGTTTCAGTAGATCTATCTGAGCTGCCAAGTGGCATCTATTACTTAGAGGTAGAAGGAAAAATCAGGGAAAAGGTCGTGGTGCTACATTGATGGTTTTTTCACCTCTGGTATCCCGGCAGACAAAGCCATCATTGACCTTAAGCATGGAATGGGTTAATTTTGTTTAATCATTCAGGTGGATCAAGTAAAGGCTTAGAAAGCTGATTTTAACAAAAACGTGGTTCACTTGCAAAGGAATATTTTCCTATATTTCGCAACTACCATTAAGCCAAATCAAGCTATTCCAGTTTTTCACTACTTTAAAATATACATTATGTCAAAGAAAAATCTACTCTCAAAGTTCGAAAAGAATATATTGTCAGAAAAAGAATCGAAGTCTGTAAAAGGCGGCCGCAACACCACTCCAATCAATACAGGTTCATATGGTTTTGTGAATTGGGACGATGTTGAAATCAGAGAGCCAGGAATTGTGGTTGTGAGCAACAATGCTGTTGCACTATCAAGAAACAGTAGTAAAGGTTAACGTGAATTTTGAGCTATAAACTTTTCCCGCACTAATTCAGAAAATAGCCGCCCTGATATTTTACTTTCGATCCAGGAATTAATATCGAACAAGTCGAAAATGCCATAAGACGGCAGGCTTGACAAGCCCTCGAATTCGCTTTTTAGCTTTTCGAGGGCTTGTTTATTTTCCTTCTTAGATTGCAATTGGGTTGCCTCTTTTATAAATCCCATAAATTTTCTTTCCAATTCTGACAACCTGTTTTCTTTATTTAAATAGCGATAAGTCGATCGCAATAAACTTTCCAGCAGCATAGTGTTTCCCAGCTCATAATGAATAATTAAATTTAGTATTCTTGCTAGGCTTTGCAGATCCTTCCTTTCTACACTCCCCGACATTAAATTCAACCAGTCATTTAAACTGTCTAATGCTTTTTGATAATCTGCTGCGCCAAAATAGATGCAGAAATATTGGAAGAAAAAACTATTTTTAGTAAATAATTTTTTGTCGGCTTTTTCAATTTCTTTTAAATGATTTTTTAATTCTTTCAGCCCTTCTTCAAATTCACCAGAAGTAATACAAAGTCTGAATTTATTCATATAGTATTGACGATGAATTTTAAGGGCATCGTCTTCAGTAAGAGGTTTCACCTTAATTAACTTGGCCAGTGTTTCCTTTACTTCTGCATACTTTGCAAGTCTTCCGCAACTGACCACATGATTGCTCAATGCAGAAATATATTCCGAAACATCTTCCTTTAAAAGCAATCTATTATTTTCCATTAAAGTCAATAATTTTTTGCTTGATTCATAAAAAGTATAAAAATTGGAAGTAGAAAAATTATAAATAGACTCGATTCTATAATAAAGTATTTTAGCTTTTTTAGATCTGGCATTATCCTCATTTTCCATTAATGAATTTTGGACCAGCTCATGTAATTCAGCTACTTGTTTTTCGTTTCTGGAAACATCCTTTCTGATACTCACTAAAATTTTAAAAAAAATACTTCGATACTCGGAAATATTATTTAGGCGCTGTAGATAATTCTGTTCTTCCGCTGTTATCCTGTCCAATTCTTTATCCAAAAAAGCAATATCGGTTTGTGTGTAAGCGATCTTTTTTTCCCAGTCTAAAATTTCGATTAGTGTATTAAAGTCTTCATAATCGGTTGCAATTTTTTTTGCCTTTTTTAATACATCCTTACAATCGTCAAAAAAGGATCGCTTAAACAACGTACGAACACCAAGGAGCATGTTTTTCAGGCGGTAGTCAACTGATGATTTCTCATCATAGGATTGCAAACTTTTCAGAATAAGAAAATAGAGATAAGATTTTAATTCAGAATATTTTCTTGTCTCAATTTGTGCTCGACCATACACTGCTTTTTTCAAAGCATCATCATCAAATTCAAGCTGAAAGTCGATGGCATCAAATAACCGTGCGTACTTATTATTTCCTTTTTCCTTGCCAGTAATGAATAGTTTAAAATATCGCTTTTCACTACCGGAAAGAGATTTCACCAGAACGAATAATTTGTTGGAAGGGGTTTTAGCCATTTGTGTTGATTTATAGAATCTGTTGAACAGGAAGGTGTTATTTACTCAAACTAAAGCACTACAATAGCTTCAATCAGAGATCAGAAACCTGACAAATAAAAGGTTTCTATAAGAATACACGAAGGGATTTCCCCAAAAAATCACTTTACAGCACCATATGGTCAATAAAATCCAACTTATCTGGAAAGTCGGTTGTAAAATGAAGCCCCCTGCTTTCCCGCCGCATGGAGGCTGAACGGGTAATAAGATAGGCGATTGTAATCAGGTTGCGGAGTTCGCAGAGGTGCGGTGAAAGAGTCGTGCCTTTATAAAGATCTTCCGTTTCCTGATACAATATAAAAAGGCGATCGTTCGCCCTTTTCAATCGAACATTTGACCGAACAATGCCCACATAATAACTCATGAGATCTTTCAGCTCTTTCAAGCTTTGGGTGATAAGTACGAGTTCTTGTGGTTCCATTGTTCCTCGTGCATCCCAATCTGGTATTTCAGTTTTGACAGATCCAAAATCTTCCCACTTTTCCAACACATCTCCAGCTATCCTGTGCGCAAATACCATTGCTTCCAAAAGCGAGTTGGAAGCCAAACGATTTGCCCCATGAAGGCCAGTTGATGTACATTCTCCAGCAGCATACAGACCAACTATTGAAGTTCGCCCCATATCATCTGTTTTTGCGCCGCCACATAGGTAATGACAAGCAGGTGTCACAGGAATCATATCCTCCATAGGATCAATGCCGATACTTCTACATTTGTCATAGATGGTAGGAAAATGTGCTTTGAAAGTTTCTTCCTCAAGATGTCGGCAATCGAGGCACATATGCTCCGCCCCTTGCAGTTTCATTTCCCGGTCAATCGCACGTGCCACTATATCACGGGGAGCAAGGCTTCCACGCTCATCGTATTTCTGCATGAACTCTTCACCATTTGGTGATTTCAGGATGCCCCCAAAACCACGTACAGCCTCAGACACCAAGAAGGAAGGATTATCTCCTGCTGGATTATATAATGCCGTCGGGTGGAATTGCACAAATTCCATGTTTTCGATACGCCCCTTGGCTCGATAAACCATTGCAATGCCATCACCGCTTGCAATGATAGGATTGGTTGTATTACGGTAAACCTGTCCGCCACCTCCTGTTGCCAATATGGTTACTTTGGAAAGCAGGGTTTCTATTTCGCTTGTTTTTTTGTTCAATGCATATGCTCCATAGCATTGAATGCCTGGAGTCACCCTTGTAACTGTATGCCCAAAGTGGTGCTGGGTTATGAGGTCAATGGCAAAATAATGTTCTATAATTTCAAGGTTTGGGGTTTTATGAGCTTGTTCGACAAGTGTTCGCTGAATTTCCCAGCCTGTCAGGTCTTTGTAGTGCAATATCCTGTTTTCGCTATGCCCTCCTTCTCTGCCTAGGTCATACTTTTCATTCTTATTTCTGTCAAAACGAGCACCCCATTTTATGATTTCCTGTACTCTCTCAGGCCCCTCAGTTACTACTATTTTAACTATATCTAGATCACACAAGCCGTCCCCTGCATCAAGTGTATCCTCTATGTGTTTTTCGTAACTGTCGGATTCATTATCCCAAACAGCAGCTACACCTCCTTGCGCATAACGGGTATTGCTTTCGCTCTCATTCGTTTTTGTCAAAACTGTGATTTTCAGGTCGGGCCGCTTTTGCGCTATTTTAAGTGCCGAAGTCAAACCAGCTATGCCTGCGCCGAGTACGAGAATGTCGCTCTGTATCATATTGATCAAGTAAAAAGTAAAAAAGGCAAAAGTAAAAAGTATTCAATGAGGCTTCTTTACTTTTTACTTTTACCTTTCGAAGTTGTACAAGAATATTTTATTGGCTTTTAAAAACAACTTTTTGGCATGAATCACATGGATCGAATAAAAAAGTGGAGATTAATATTGGGGAAACATTCTGACCCTGACGGGAAAGTAGGTCTATCTGAAATGCAGTCAGGGATGGATGGGGTGCTGGATGCTCTTTATGATAGCGACCGCAAAGGTGGTTTAGGCGCTTCATCACCAAATGTGAATCGTTGGTTGGGCGACATCCGTAAGTTTTTCCCAACCTCCATTGTGCAAGTCATGCAAAAAGATGCACTTGAGCTTCTGAATCTCAAAAAAATTCTGACCGAACCCGAACTCCTGGAAATTATTGAACCCGATGTTAATCTGGTCGCCACACTTGTTTCACTAAATAAGGTTTTACCAGAACAGACTAAAAACTCTGCACGTACTGTCATTCGAAAAGTTGTAGAGGATTTGGAGAAAAGATTACGCAATCCGCTGCAACAAGCTATTACAGGTTCACTAAATCGATCTGTTCGGAACAGGCGTCCCAAGTTCAATGAAATTGATTGGAACAAAACAATCCGCGCCAACCTAAAGAGCTATCAACATGAGTACAACTCCATAATCCCAGAATATTTGATTGGTCATGGTAGGAAGGGGCATTCTTTAAAGGAAGTCATTCTATTAGTTGACCAAAGTGGCTCTATGGCTACATCTGTTGTATATGCTGGTGTCCTCGGTGCTGTAATGGCTTCTATGAATGCCATAAATACTCACTTCATAGCTTTTGATACCAACGTTGCTGATCTATCTGCGGAGCTCAAAGACCCAGTTGACTTGCTATTTGGTGTGCAATTGGGTGGCGGCACGGATATTAACCAGGCCCTGGGTTATGCTCAAAAATTGATCAGAGTACCATCAGATACCATTGTTATTTTGATAACCGATTTATTTGAAGGTGGAAATCAATCGCAATTATTGAAAAAGGCAGCAAGTATAAAAGCTTCTGGAGCAGAGTTGTTTGTACTGCTGGCGCTAAACGATCAAGGAGCGCCCACATTTGATAGGTCTTTGGCTTCAAAATTTGCATCAATCGACATCCCAGCCTTCGCATGTACGCCCGATCGGTTTCCAGACCTAATGGAAGCTGCCATCAAAAAATCAGGATTCAGCCAATTTGTAAACAGTTAATTTTAAATCCCAAGAGAATCTCTCAAGAATTCATGATGATTGTCATGCTGCCCCCAATATGCAGATTTCATGGAAGACTTCAACTTGCCTTTAGACATAATTTCTCCATCTTGAACTTCCGTCCAAGAAAGAATTTTGTATGGAAAGTTTGGAGCATAACCTATAGTTAATGTCCTGTCCAAATGCATGTATTCTAGTACAAGGTAATTTATTTCGTTGTCCTTATTGTAGGTGATCCTGGCTTGGCGTGGACTGAGGGGATCGTGCGATAGCCGAGAATAGAAAGAAGAAGGAATTAATTCATAGTTGCCCTCTTTGATACTTTCAGGGTCAATCCTCAACCTATTCCACAATTCATCTTCGATCAAATCAGCCAGGATTTTTTCTGTAACATCACCTTCATTTTCAAAATAAGAAAATTGATTATATCTATATTTTTCCCCTTCCAGATTTAGTTGCGTAAATGAATGACCGCACCAATCTTGCGAACTTGTAGTGGTTTTTAAAGAATGTGGAAATTTTTCAATATCAATAGGCGTAAAAACAGACTCCATCATAGAGTAGTCATAAATCCCCGTGACAAACCGCTTCAAGAAATTGAGCTTCATTATGGAAACTTTATCATTTGCCTCCTTCCCCGGTTGATCCATTTTGACATGTTTGCTTTTTGAAAAATCTTCAGTCACGAAAACCATGATAGCTTCACCATCACGCATCTCTCCATATCGGGACTGTTTTAGCTCATAAGTATTGACTTCCGCTTCACCAGCATACCAATATTCGGCAAAGCTATTCCCGCTATTGTTTGCAACAAGTACGGTTTGTCCATTCGGGCTCGCTGCGGGGTGGCATGCGACCACCATAAGAGCAAATGCAGCCAGGGGAAGGGAACTGTACAATCTATAGGGTAGACGCATAACAGTGCAAAAATTTTCAGTAAATATACAGGTTAAATTAGCCCAGAGGATTGATGTTGGTAAAAACAACACGGTTGCCCCCCTTCTTTGTTTAATATAATTTCTAATTTTGCATCGAATTGCAGGCGACATTGCTTTAAACTTCCAATTTCATTCATAATGAACTACGCTGATACCCTCTTAGCACCAGTTATTGGTCGGCTTAATCCTACTTCAGCTAATCCTTCATCATTCACAAATAATACTATGCTTGAGGTAAAACTCTTTTCAGGAAACTGCTCAAAATATTTAGCGGATAAGATTGCCGACTATTATGGTCAGCCATTAGGAGACGTAAAACTTAACCGTTTCAGTGACGGAGAAATGCAGCCTGTAATCAATGAGTCCGTTCGAGGGGCCTATGTGTTTTTTATTCAATCTACATTTTCGCCAACAGAAAACTTAATGGAGCTTCTGTTGATGGTTGATGCAGCTAAACGAGCGTCGGCAGGCTATATTACCGCAGTCATTCCTTACTTTGGCTATGCTCGGCAAGACAGAAAAGATAAGCCTCGGGTGCCCATTTCAGCCAAGCTTATTGCAGAACTATTGCAGGCAGCAGGTGTGAACAGGATTATGACTATGGATTTCCACGCCGATCAGATACAAGGTTTTTTCGATGTACCCGTGGATCACCTAAAAAGCGAAGCAATCTACATCCCTTACCTACAGGAACAAGACCTTAGCAATGTGATTTTTGCCTCTCCCGATGTTGGAGGCGTAAAAAGGGCAAGAACCTACGCCAAATATTTTGGCCGCGAATTGGTAATCTGTGATAAATACCGGAAGAAAGCCAATGAAGTGGCAGAGATGACTGTGATTGGAGATGTGGCTGGTGCAGATGTGATATTAGTAGACGATTTGGTAGATACAGCTGGGACTTTATGCCGTGCTGCCGATATAATCATCAAGAAAGGAGCGAAAAGCGTCCGTGCATTTTGTACACATCCTGTTCTTTCCGGAAATGCTTTTGACAATATTGAAAAATCCAGTCTAAGTGAATTGATTGTTTGCGATACAGTTCCAATCAAAGCAAACAAGTATCCTGCAAAAATAAAGGTGCTTTCAACAGCAAAGCTGTTTGCACGAGCTATTCGAAATACACACGAACACCGATCTATCTCAGCCCTGTTCATTGATGGGTAAGTCCTTTTAGTATAGTATCAAAAAGTTATCAGGCTCCTTCTGTAAAAATTCTCCGTCTATAAAATTACAGTACATAACAAAAGCCAGAACTGCTGATGCGGTTCTGGCTTTTGTTTTAATTAGCTTCTTGTTGCAAAAACGAATCAATCGCCTCCATTGCATTGGACAACCTGTCATAGTCCAATTTGTAATGGATAAATTTTCCATCTCTTTCTGTACGAACCAAACCAGCTAATCGGAGAATTCGGAGATGTTGTGAAGTGATAGATTGCTCTAGCTTTAAAGTGTTATAAATCTTGTTGACGTTGATAACGTCATTTTGATCTATAAACTCCAGGATCTTCATCCTCAGAGGGTGAGCTAACGCCCTGAGTATTTCGGAAGACACCTGTAGCTTCTCATCATTGATGTTTACCTTAGCCTTTCTCATAGAAGTTACTTTAGTTGTCTTAAAATGTGCGGTGGCAAATATGCACTAATTAATTATTTTATCAAAATTATTATAAAAAAAGTGCTGCAAACCCATTGGTTTACAGCACTTTTTGACTTTGCCGTTACTGCCCACGAGGGCAGTAATAATTCCAACAAGTAGTTGGGGGGACGTTGTCAATTTAGTTTAGTAGCGGTTTCTTTGTGTGGGATTGATTGTTCAGACAATCGTGTTTGTTTATGACTACTAAGCCAGTTATTTGGAAGTGTAAAAATTTACATCAAGCTGCCAACTCTTCAACCAGTTTTGATATCTGGGAGAGGCGATCTTTATCCAAACCGTAGTAAATAAATTTGCCGTCGCGTTCGGTTGAAACCACACCTGCACGGCGAAGGATTGCTAAATGCTGGGAAGCTACAGATTGTTCGAGCCTAAGTTTGATGTAGATGTCAGTGACTGTCATCTTCTCGTTCTCTTCCAGCAGATCGATCATGCGCTGGCGGAGTTTGTGATTGATGGCTCTAAGAACTAAAACTGCTTTTCTTAATTCAGCATAGTCAAGCTGAATCTCTTGTTTTCCCTTCTTCAAAACAATAGTTTCGCTCTTTTGCTTTCTCATATCTATGTTTAAATTTAAGATGGTTAAAAAATTGCCAAAAAGAACTTTTGTTAAGTTTTCTCAAATTAATAAAATTACGATACATGGCTATCCAAGAACTATACCAATCAATAATTAGAAAGGTTTTTAATACTTAAACCACGTATAGTCAGGGCGAAATTAACATAGGATTTTTAAATAACAAAGAATTATAAAGTAAATTAATTTTTAATATGTAAATATTTATTATTGGATTTTTCTCGCTTTTTAAAGCTTCATATTTTTAGGAACTGTAATATTTGGAGGCTTTAAATAGAAGGGAGTACAGTAGGCAACATCCTGAAATCTCTTCTCCCCATATAGTTTGTTAGAAATTGCAGGCAAGGAGGACGCTGAACATTGAGAAGGATGAAAAATACTAAAATCTGACGACAAAATTGATCTGCATTTTTCTGCACCATTTCCGCAAAAAATAATTTTCTTTCCTTTGTCTATCAAATCATCAAATGAATTTTCTTCGATCACTATGGCCGCTGCGCTATTTATAGGATTATTTTCCTGATCGAAAATCCGACAATATACTTCCATTCTTCGAGCATCTATCATCGAACAATAAAGGGCATCATCTATATCCAGTTCATTTTTTGCTGACAATGCTAATGACTGTAGCGTATCTATACTGAGTAATGGTTTCTCCAGGGCATAACAAATCCCTTTGGCCGTAGATATTCCAACACGGAGAGATGTATAAGAGCCCGGCCCAGAGCTAACAGCAACAGCATCTATATCTTTCAAACTTAAACCTTGGTCTTTCAGGCAATCGTCAATTAAAGTTGTCAGTATCCTCGAATGTTCATATTCGTTTTCTGCTTGTTGAAAACTAATCATTTCAGCACCTTGGCTGATGCATACAGAGCAAATCCCCGTTGAGGATTCTATATTGAGTATCAATGGTGAAATGGCCACTTTAAAACAGTTTCTTACAGCATCTGAATCAATTCATCTACTGTTGAATTATTATTCTCTTTTTAACTTTTACATTTGCGTTTCTAAAACAAACAAGAACAAATGTGCATTTTTATGATACACTCCTTTTTATAGCTGCGCAAATTGCTTTCCTCCACTAAAGACGGAGCTTAATTTTTTGCTCCGCAAAGATTCATAATAATTTCATTTTTGAATTCCTCTTTAAATAGAAGTTTGAAAAGAGGAGAATCCTAAAAAGTTAATCAACGCATGATAGATAAGCTGGAAGCAATAAAAAACAACTTTTTGACACTCGAAGAACAGATGTCTGATCCTGATATAATAAGTGATCAAAGTCGATATCGGGAAGTAGGGAAGGAATACACTAAGCTCAAGGAAATTGTGGACGTATTCGAAGAGTTCAAGCAAATACTTGCACATATCGAAGAAGCTAAGACCATGAGCAAAGATAAGGATGTAGAAATGCGGGAAATGGCCAAAATGGAGCTTGAAGAATTAAACCCGCAACAAGAATCGCTTGAAGAAAAGCTCAAACAACTCCTGATACCCAAAGATCCTGAAGACGAAAAAGACGTGCTCTTTGAGATACGGGCCGGAACTGGTGGAGACGAGGCCAGTATTTTTGCCGGAGATTTATTCCGAATGTATATCAAGTACTTTGACAGCCAAGGTTGGAAATCGGAGCTTATGTACGAAAACGAAGGCAGTGCTGGTGGCTATAAAGAAGTTACAGTTGAAGTAAAAGGAAATGATGTTTATGGGCGGTTGAAATTCGAATCAGGGACGCATCGGGTACAGCGCATTCCTGCTACTGAATCGAAAGGGCGGGTGCATACTTCGGCAGTTACCGTGGCGGTTATGCCGAAGATGGAAATGGAGGATGTAAATATCAACCGTTCAGATTTAAGAATTGATACTTTTAGAGCGAGTGGGGCAGGAGGGCAGCACGTGAACAAGACTGAGTCTGGTGTTCGGTTAACTCATATTCCAACGGGCACTGTTGTTGAATGTACCGAGGGTCGCTCCCAACACTCCAACAAGGATATAGCAGAACAACGATTATATCAGAAAATATACGAAAATCAAAAGGAAAAACTGCGCTCGGAAGTTGCTGCTAAAAGGAAATCGCTCGTCGGATCAGGTGACCGTTCAGAAAAAATCCGAACCTATAATTATCCTCAAAACAGGGTGACCGACCACCGCATCGATCTTACGCTTTACAACCTTGACCAAATTATAGAGGGGGACTTAGAAAAAATCATTGAAGCACTTCAAATAGCTGAAAATGCTGAGAAAATGCAATCAACCGAGGAGCAATAAATTAAGATCAAACGATGATTGGATAGTCGAATAAAGTCTATTTATCCTGAGACAATAAATTTTGCCTCAGGATAAATTCTTTTAAGCCAAAAGCCAATTTCTTATTTCCGTCTTTTGTCAAATGTGTATCGAGAGGGAGATAGTCTTCTTTCATTAAATAATCAGATGATGGAAACACAAAAATTCCTTCCATAGGGTTTGTCTTTAAATAAGCCTCAAATTGTTCATTGATGACAGGATTTGTAACGCCCATTCCCAAATTAAATAGGATGACATGCCCATTAAATTGGGCTTTAATTTTTTCTAAGATTGCAAAAAAATCTTTTATTTCTCTTTCATTAATTCGTCCATTCAGGGTAATTTTTTCTCTGTCAATCTGTCCAGTTTGATTTTTAATTTTTTGAACAAAATAACTGATTGCAGCATGCAGGTATTTCAAAGGGAAGTAAAATCGATAAAGCTTATTCCAAATTAATTCTTTCTCAAAAACATGCTCTGGCGAAACTTCCAAATGAAAACCTCCTGACAAAAAAGCCCTATTCTCTTTCACATCATTAGGACAAAACTGCAAAACGAGCAACTTGCAACTATCTTTTTGAAGCCTCCCAAATGTAAGCAATTCACGGGCTGTGCCATAAGACGCAATCCCAGCATTCAGAGTTTTCCTATCCATTTCTTTTTCCAAAATCGCAACATAAGATTCTTCTTGCTCTACTCCCCAGCCCATAGTATAAGAATCTCCCAAAAAGATTATTTCAGGTTTATCAAGAGAAGATTCGTCATCCCTTAATCCAGCCTTATTTACTTTATATTTTGTGGAAAATTCCATATTGGAATAATCAAATTCTCCAGGCTTCAGCGTATAAAATAATTCCGGATCATACCGGCCACGGTTCTTTTCGTACACAATGTAATCGCGGCAATGAAACAGGTAAATGTATCCGAGCAATTTGGTTACCTTCTCCGGCAATTGTTGTCCATTTTTCACAACATAAAACAAAACACCAAAACACCCTTCCAATAAAAAAAGCGACAATAATGCAACCCACATCATTTTTTTACTGAACAAGCGCCCCTTTGCTCCGGCGATCAATAGCATTCCACCAAGTGCAAACACACGATAAATCCAAATCCCAGCATTGCTCTGAACAAACCACTCTTCTCTAAAAAAAGTAAGTGCCAATAAAAATACTCCCAATAAAATCAGAAGAATTTGCTTTTGCGTATTTGTCATAGTCAATAGAAAATGAGCACGCAAGATACAACCCGTTAAGCAACTGTCGGACATCCAGAAACTTTCTGCACTTTTGTGATCTCAAAATTATGAGTAGCGATTATTCAAATAAAGAACTGTTCACAAAGCGATTGCTAGTGTGGTATAATCCCATCGATCGCCCGATGCCCTGGAAAGGGGAAAAGAATCCTTATCTAATTTGGCTTTCTGAGGTCATTTTACAACAAACAAGGGTTGAGCAAGGGCTTCCTTATTTTGAAAAATTCAAGACAAAATACCCAACTATAAGTGACCTCGCCAATGCGCCGCAGGATGAAATCATGAAAATGTGGGAAGGACTGGGATATTATTCAAGAGCTCGCAATCTTCACGCGGCTGCCCAGCATGTAGCCCATAAATTAGCTGGCAAATTCCCAAAAAGCTACGAAGGGATCAGGGAGCTAAAAGGTGTTGGGCCATATACAGCTGCAGCCATCGCTTCCTTTGCTTTTGACCTGCCACATGCCGTAGTCGACGGCAATGTTTATAGGGTGCTATCAAGGTATTTCGGCATTGACCTGCCCGTGGATGCCACTGAAGGCAAAAAGTTCTTTACACAGCTCGCACAGGAGCTTCTCGACAAAGACTCTCCAGGGAAATACAACCAGGCTATCATGGATTTTGGAGCGACCCAATGTACCCCTGCATTGCCAAGCTGTTCCAATTGTCCGATGCAGCAAGAATGCAAAGCGTTTCAAGCAAATGAACTGGATAAATTTCCTGTGAAAGTGAAAAAATTGAAACGCACCCAGCGCTTTTTCAATTATTTAATTATCAAATGGCAAGACCAGGTGTTTATTCGAAAGAGAACCGAGAAAGATATTTGGCAAAATCTTTATGAATTTCCACTAATTGAAACTGACATTTTGGTTGAAGACAGACAAATCATCCTGGAGCATGAAAGTATCCAACAATGGAAGGTAAGTGACCAAATAACTCTCACATCAGTTTCCCCGCCTTCAAAGCAAGACCTTACGCATCAAAGAATAATTGCTCGTTTCTGGAAGTTGGAAATAGACTGCAATCATTTGCCACAAAGCTCTGATTGGTTGCTAATTTCCAGTGAAAAAATCGGGGATTATGCATTCCCAAAGGTAATAGCTGCCTACCTTCGCGAAAAGTTACTAACTTTAGAACTCTTTTAATTTTAACCTTAAAAACACTTTTATTAACTCTTAAAACAAAAAACTATGGTCAATCAAGTAATCCTCATCGGCAACCTTGGCAAAGACCCCGAAGTGCGCCGACTCGAAAACGGCGCAGCTGTCGCCAAATTTAGCCTTGCCACTAATGAATCCTACAAGGACAAAGAAGGCAATCAAGTGAAACAAACAGAATGGCACAACATTGTTTGTTGGCGCTGGTTGGCAGAAATTGCTGAGAAGTACCTCAAGAAAGGTAGTTTAATTTACCTCGAAGGTAAATTGACCTACCGAGAATACACGGACAAAGACAATCAGAAAAAATACTTCACTGAAATCGTTGCCAGCAACTTTAAGATGCTCGACCGCAAAAGCGATAGTGGAAGCGGTGGATATTTCCCTGATTCAGGAGATGAACCATCTAAGGTAAGTGCAACTTCTACAGCCTCAACTGTGGCTAACGATAGTGGCAATGGCGAAAGTCCAGCAGACGATCTGCCTTTCTAATTTTGGTTTTTATACCAAATACCTCAACGAGCCGTTTTTACCGAAACGGCTCGTTTTGTTTTAAATAAATTTGAATTATGAAGCTTCTTTTCTTCTTTGTCTTTTTCTCTTTCATACTTACCAGCTGTACCGAACCAGTTTTCACACCAAAGCCGAGAGGCTATCCAAAAGTGGTTTATCCTGAAAAGAGCTATCAACAATTTGATACCGAATTCTGTCATTTCACATTTGAATATCCAACTTATGCAGTGATTGAAAATGATACTTCTTTTTTTGATACAGCTCCAGCCGACCCTTGCTGGTTCAACATCCATATCCCCAATTTTGATTGCCGACTTTATTGTAGTTACTCCCCCATTGCCGATCAAGCCTCTATAGATGAGTTGAAAACGGATGCTTTCAAAATGACGGAGTGGCATAACAAGAAGGCCACTTATATCGAAGACCGCCCATTCCGTAAAAATAATAATGTACAAGGTATCCTATTCGAGGTAGAAGGCCCAGTAGCTTCTCAGGTGCAGTTTTTTATGACCGACACTTTGGAACAGGCGCATTTCCTACGCTGTGCACTGTATTTTAACACACAGGCAAAACCAGATTCATTAGCTCCCGTCTATAATTTTGTCAGAGCTGACATTGATAGGATGATCGAGACATTTGAGTGGAAAGCTGTGACGGAATGATGGGTTGGAGGGTTGAATGGTTTTATTAAAAAAAGAAAACCATTCAACCCAATTGAAAACTAATGAGCTTCCAGCCAAGTTTGGCCTGTCCCCATTTCCACCAAAATTGGCACTTTTAAATCAGGTATTGCATTTCTCATCAAATCTTCAATAATTGGTTTCACCGTCTCCAATTCTCCTTTCGGCACATCGAAAACCAATTCATCATGGACTTGCAGGATCATTTTGGTTTGTAAATTTTGCTCCTTCAATGCACTGTGAATATTTATCATCGCAACCTTAATAAGATCGGCGGCAGTACCCTGGATCGGTGTATTAATTGCAACACGTTCTGCATTACTACGAGCCAAACCATTACGGCTATCAATATCTCGCAGATACCGGCGACGACCCAAAAGTGTTTTTACGAAGCCATTTTCTCGGGCAAACTCAACCGTATCATCCATGTAATTTTTCAGCCCCTGATATTGTTGAAAATAAGTATCAATCAATTCCTTCGCCTCACCCCTTTTTATGCCCAACTGTTGTGAAACGTTGGTAGCGCCGGCGCCATAAATGATAGAAAAATTGACCGTTTTGGCATTCCTACGCTGGTCGCTGTCCACATCGTTATACTGCACTCCATACACCCTTGCCGCCGTTGCGCGGTGGATGTCTTGCCCTTTTTGGAATGCTTCCAACATCGCCTCATCATTACTCATTTCGGCAATCAGTCTGAGTTCTATTTGTGAGTAATCGGCTGCGAGTAAAATGTGATTTTCATCTCTCGGAATGAACGCCTCCCGCACTTTACGCCCCTCCTCTGTTTTAATTGGAATATTTTGAAGATTGGGGTTATTGGATGCCAAACGTCCAGTGGCAGCTAAAGCCTGATTGAATGAACTGTGTACACGGCCAGTCTTCGGGTTCACTTGTAAAGGCAGGGCATCCACGTAAGTGGATTTCAGTTTTGACAAGCCCCTATGCTTCAGAATATCTGCCACAAATGGGTATTTCGCAGCAAGTTCAGTCAACTTGGATTCATCCGTTGAGAATTTGCCAGTTTTGGTTTTTGCCCACCTATAGGGGATATTCATTTTGCCAAATAAAATTTCACCGACTTGGCTTGGCGAGGCAATGTTGAATACCATTCCGGCATCTTCATGAATCGTTTTTTCAAAATTTTTGATTTGCTGCTCCAATTCAACAGAATAGTCCTCAAGGTATTTTCTATTGAGGTTTATGCCTTCGTATTCCATGTCAACCAGCACCCTGGTCAACGGTTCTTCCATCGTTTCATACAATTCTTGCAACCCTTCTTCTTTTAATTTTGGCGCAAAATAATCTCGAAGCTGGATTGTAACATCCGTATCTTCTGCCGCATATTCAGCCACTCGTTCAACTCTCACATCACGCATACTGAGTTGCTTGGCCCCTTTGCCAATAAGAGTCTCTATTGAGACTGGCTTGTACTTCAAATATGTTTCAGACAAATAATCCATACCGTGCCTCAATTCTGGTTCGAGCAGGTAATGAGCTAGCATGGTGTCAAACCAAAAGCCTTTTAGTTCCACGCCATACCATTTCAGCATCAGCGCATCATACTTAAGGTTCTGGCCAACTTTTTCAATATCTGGATCCTCAAAAACAGGCTTAAATTCATTGATAATTTTTTGCGCCTCTTGCTGGTCAGCCGGTACTGGCACATACCATCCCTCATGTGGTTTTATCGAAAAAGAAATACCGACCATTTCAGCTGCATTGGCATCGATACCAGTTGTTTCTGTATCAAAGCATATGCTTTTTTGTTTTGTTAGAATAGCCAATAAATCATTTCTTTTTTCAGGCGTATCTGCCAAATGATATTCGTGCGGCGTGTTTTCAATATTCTTTTCCGCCATTGAATGTGCAGGGATCGGTGGAGCAGCTCTTTTTTTCGGTGCCGTTGCTGGTACATTCCCAAATAGCGAACCTTGTGTGCCTGCTCCACTTTCTTTTTGAGCAGGAGTTACTGCAATCGCTTCTCCGAGTATTTGCGTAGCTAAAGTCCTGAATTCCAGTTCTTTGAAAATCTCAGCAAGTTCTTCTTTATCAAATGGCTCGAGATCATATCTATGCTCCTCAAAATCGATCGGTGCATCTATATCTATAGTTGCAAGCTTTTTTGAAAGGATCGCCTGATCGGCAAATTCACGTAACCGTTCTTGGTTTTTCCCTTTGATCTTGTCTGTATTTTCAAGAAGTGTTTCAATCGAATCAAACTCAGCTAAAAATTTGGCAGCGGTTTTTGGTCCAACACCAGGCACTCCTGGAATATTATCCACGGAATCACCTTGCAATCCAAGTATATCAATGACCTGTTCCACCCTTTGGATATTCCACATCTCACAGATTTCTTTTTCTCCCAAAACCTCAGCTACATTACCTGATTTTGCAGGTTTGTACATAAAAATATTTTGGCTAACGAGCTGGCCATAATCCTTGTCAGGGGTCACCATATAGACTTGATATCCTGCTTTCTCAGCCTTTTTGGCTATCGTTCCGATGACATCATCCGCTTCATAATTTGGAAGGGTGAGAATCGGGATTTTCCATGCGTCCAAAATTTTCATGATCCAGGGCAATGCAAAAGTGATTCCTTCTGGTTGTGCATCACGGTTAGCTTTATATTCAGGGTACATCTTGTCACGGAATGTACCTCCGGGCAAATCAAATGAAACAGCCAGATGGGTCGGCTTTTGGTTTTTGATCAAGTCGTTGATTGTTCTGACAAAACCCGTAATGGCACTGGTGTCCCAGCCCTTTGAATTGATAAGCGGGCGAGTGATGAAAGCATAATGGGCACGGTAAACCAGCGCGTGACCATCTAGAAGGAAAAGTCTTTTGTCGTCAGACATGGTAGGGTGATTTGTTATTTTGATTGTGGGGGAAAGTTAGGTAAATCCCTTATTTTTGGAAAAATTTATATCATGACAAAGCTTCCTCAGCCTTTGACTTCAGCTCAATTACAAATACTTGAGCTCTTCTCTGAGAAACTTTCAGTAGAAGAGCTAGAGGAATTACGAAAATGGCTCCTTGAATTCCGTTATCGACGTTTACAAAAAACGCTAGATAAGGTTGCAGATGAAAAAGGTTGGACTGAAAAAACTTTTGAAAAATGGGGTAATACCAAATTTTGAAACCCGTATGATTCTCAAAAAAAATTTATCTCAAAAGTAGCTGATGAAGGTAGTCATTGATACCAATGTTTTATTGGTAAGCATCTCCAATCGTTCGCCTTGGCATCCTATTTTTCTCGCATTACTTCAAGGGAATTTTTCAATATGTGTCACAACAGATATTCTTAATGAGTATGCTGAAATTATTGAAGAACAAATGGGCGCTGTAGCCTCTAAGCAAACTATGGAAATTATAGAAAGCCTTCCTAATCTTGATGAAATAAAAAAGTATTATTTCTGGCGATTAATCAAAAAAGACCCGACGATAATAAATTTATTGACTGCTATGTTGCTGCGAGTGCGGACTTCCTTGTGAGTGATGACAAGGATTTCAATATCTTGAAAAACATTCCATTTCCAAAGGTAAATGTGATAGGGAAAGATGAGTTTATGAAAATGTTGATCACAGCCTAATCTTGCCTCAGACAACATTGAGCCATCAACCACTTTCATTTACCTTGCTCTATTTTACTTTTCAGTATAGGGAATCACTGGAAAAATAGTATATACATTATTACAAGGCCTATTGCACCACCACAAACTCAGTCCGTCGATTCTTCTTTCTTCCTTCTTCAGTATCGTTTGACGCAATCGGCTTAGTTTCACCGAAGCCTTTGTATGACAATCTTCTTTCTGAAATCCCTCCATTTACAAGGTATACATAAACTGATTTGGCTCTATTTTCAGACAAGTTTAAATTATCCTCTTCTGAGCCAACATCATCTGTATGTCCGCCGACCTGAATATTCATAGCCGAGTTTTCTTCCAGTAGTTTTTTTAGCCTATTCAACTCTGTAAGGCTTTCATTCTTCAGTTCGGCCGAACCAGTTTCAAAGAACACATTTTTCAGAATTACTGGTTTGGTTACTGTTATCTCTCCGCCTTCCACTTCCGGAATAGGCGAAAGTGAAATATTCATTTCATAAGGCTCATTAATGGCCTTTATTTCCTTTAGTGCAAAGTTTTCAGAATGGAACAAATAGCCTTCTTTGGATACATTAAGTGCATAATCTTTCCCCATTGGTAACGTGATCAAGAATTTTCCATCTTGGTCAGTTTTAGATGATGCATGTATCTGCCCCGTTTGGAGATCAATGATTTCGACCTTTGAAATTAGTTTATCTCCTGTTTCATCATCCGTCACAAGAGCTTTCACATAAGTTACTGGCTGTGGTCGAGCGGCCTCATGTAATGGAAAGCTATAGATATCTGTTTTTCCAAAACCGCCCTCAATATCGCTTGCATAGAAGGCAGTTGTCCCATCCAAACTGACCGTAAATGCCCCTTCATTACCTTTTGTGTTGATTGGGTAGCCCAAATTTTGAGGTTCGCCCCACGCTCCATCAGGTTGTTTTCTTGATAAATATAAATCATAAGCCCCCATACCTGGATGGCCCTTCGACATGAAATACAGCGTTTGGCCGTCAGGGTGAATAAAGGGTGCTTGTTCATCTTGATCCGTGTTAACGGGTGTGCCTAAATTTTCCGGTTCCCCCCATCTACCATTCGGTTGTCGACGACTCATCCATACATCAAGATTTCCCATCCCTCCTTTTCTGTCTGAGTTAAAATAAAGCGTTTTAGCATCAGCTGAGATGCTTGGAAGGCTCTCATATGCAGCAGAATTGATGGGGCTACCAAAATTTTTCACTGGTGTCCAGCTTCCATTTATGTACTCTGTAAAATACAAATCGCATCTACCCATTCCACCCGGTCTATTACAAATAGTAAATGCTAAAAAATTTCCGTCCGCACTGATGCTTTGCCCACCTTCATTATATTGGGAATTGACTGATTCTATCGGTTGGGCTGGCAGCCATACCCCTTCTTTCTTTTGGCTTATATAAAAATCTTCCTGCCGGCCGCGTACTGCTGTATAGATCAATTTCTGTCCATCGGCTGTAAGCGTCGGCAAATATTCGTCTTCGCTTGTGTTAATCGAAGCTCCTAAATTGACTGGATTAAAGGGAACTTTATTCTTTATGGCCTGGTCGGCAAATGTGGCATTTCGAAGATACATTTTAGCTCTACTTTTACTCTTAGGGCTTCCTTTTCCAGTTTTTAAATATTGATCGAAATGCAAGGCTGCTTCGCTAAATTTTTCTTGGTCAAATTCTACAATTGCCAAGCTATAGATGACGCCAGGCAGGTAGCCTGGATCGATTGAGAGCGCCTTTTCATATCCAAATTCTGCCTCGGCATATTTCCCCTGTTGGTTTTTGACATTCGCCCACTCGATTTGAGCATCTATAAATAGAGGGTCTATTTTTAAAGCCCTTTCCAATTCTGCTACTGAAGAGTCGAACTGGCCATTAAAATAAAGCCGTTGACCTTTACGCAGCATGTCCACTAATTTGGATTTCGCTGTTTTTTCAGTAGTGTACTTTCTTTGAGAAAAAGCGTTTGTGGCCAATAATAGAAGAACGAATATCGTGGCAGATCTGGTCATTATTATAAATTTTGAAACGTTGGATAGAAGAGCCTGACAAACATTAGATACCATAAACGAAAGTAGGCTTAAGGGATTGTAATGTCACAAAAATAGAAATGGCCGCCAGAAACCTGACAGCCATTCTCATGCATTTTTCTATTGTGATTCTAACTTTCTTTTATGTCAATGCTTCCAGCATTTGGGCTGCTTGCTCTGAGCCATGCTGAGCAGCTTCCTTCAAGTCACTTTTATAGCCTGTTTCACCAGCTTTTTGTCGTGCCAATGCACGGTTCAGGAATTGTTCGGCTTTTGAAGGCCCTTCTTTTCTTTCTGTATCTAACTCAATTGCTTTATTGAAAGCCTCTACAGATTCTGAAAATTCTCCTAACTCAAATAATGCTTTTCCATAATTAAATAAAGCATTCATTCTCCATTTATGGTTAGGGTCAGACTCTTTAAATGGACGTTTGGTCACAAGCTTGAGTTCAAAAATAGCTTGTTGAAATTCTCCCAATTGTAAATGTAATTCTCCTTTAAGACGGCGAGCAGTCCAATAAATAGGCTGATGAGGAATAGATGTTTTAGTTGTTTTATGAAGATCTTCGATAGCGCTCTTGTAATCCTCATTCTTTATTTTAACATTAGCCCGTCCCCAATAAGCTTCAGGATTGTTTGGGTGGATATCTATGCTTTTTGTAAAGTCATACATTGCATCCTTATAATTCCTTAGCTTAAAATTGATATATCCCCGCCGTTCGTATGCTTTGCCGTGGCGTTCAAATTTATCGATTGCACGGTTTAAAGCTTTCATAGCTTCTTCCTCCATTCCTGTTTCCTGCACAAGTTCACGACCTTTGATAAAAGCCTGAATAACACTTTTGTCGCCTTGAGGCTCAATGGTATGGTCGAAAATCAACTTGCCATTATGAATGACCCACATGCGGATATCACCGGCAATTGCATATTGAGCTACATAGCCTAATAAGTTTGAGGTGTTTTTCCAGCTTTTTTCAGGGCATTCTGAGATGAAACGGGGAAGGTTGAGGGTGAATGAATTTTCTTGGAAAATTTCTTCCGCATCAAGTAGGATGTCATTGCGGTAATAGTTTTCCATGCGGTGCTGAAATAGTTTCAACACTTGGTCATAGCTTCTTTGGTTGCCGAATTCCAGGCAACCTGAGAGAATAGTTTTGAACGTGGCGCTCATTTCGCTGCTGTTTTATGAACAAAAGATTAAAGATTCTTCTAATTGTGTGTAATCTCTCAATGTCTTGATTTAATGCGTTGGTTTTCATAACATTCTGATTGTGCCAACTGCAAGAACCGAAATACCCGCATAGCGGTTTCCGGTGCTATTTTGTAGTATCAGCTCGTAATTAAGTTTCCTCCAGTAATATGTTTTCTATACGAATTTTGGATTCCTCTGCTATAGAAGTGTTCGCAGGATTGTAGCTTACATAAAAAGTCAAGAACGACAAATCTCCAAAAAGTTTTCCACAATTCAAAAAAAATGGATGGCTTTTCGCTAAAAAAATGTTAAAAAACTTGTATTATTTGATTTTATAATACTATAAGATTCTAAAAACTTCCTTTTTCTGCAAGCTTTTCATTGTCATAGACTTATACACGGGAAATTAAATTCGGTAAATCGGCCGACAACAGAAGAAGGCTCTTAAGGTAGGTTTGGCTTACAATTTACGTAAACACTTTGTTTGGGTAAGTTGGGTGGCCGTTTTTTCCAGTAATTTATTCAATCTCGAATGGAATATTTGAGAAAACGCCTATCCTCAACTTAAAAAAATGCTTAAACAAATAGTACTGTTTGTATCAAATCCATCGATCCGATACAAACAGTACTCTTCAAAATCAAAGCATTGACAGGGCTTTTTCTAAATCTTCCTGTAAGTCTTCCACATCTTCTACCCCTACACTCAAGCGAATCAACGAATCTGTCAAACCCACTCTCAGTCGCTCTTCCCTTGGGATTGAGCCATGTGTCATTGATGCTGGGTGACCGATTAGTGATTCTACACCTCCCAACGATTCAGCTAAAGTGAAAAGCTTGGTATTGCTAAGCACTTTCTTAGCATCCTCGAAATCATCGTTCTTTAGGTCAAAAGACACCATAGCTCCAAAGTTCCGCATTTGTCTTTTGGCCAATTTATGTCCAGGATGAGACTCGAAGCCAGGATAGTAAACATTTGCAATTTTTGTGTTTTTTGTCAAGGCGCCAGCGATTATTGCTGCATTTTCACAGGCTCTTTCTACTCTGAGATGCAAAGTTTTTATTCCTCTCAACACTAAAAAACAATCCATAGGGCCAGGGACTGCTCCCGATCCATTTTGAATAAAATAAATACGGTCAGCAAGTTCCTTGTCTTTAACTACTAATGCCCCATGTACCGTATCTGAATGTCCACCCAAATATTTAGTTGCAGAATGAAGTACAATGTCTGCTCCAAGGTCGAGTGGTGTTTGCAAATATGGAGAAGCGAATGTATTATCTACACAAACAAGAATGCCCCTGCGCTTCGCTATTTTACAAATAGCTTCAATATCTACAATGTTCAACATTGGGTTCGTGGGAGTCTCTATCCAGATCAGCTTGGTATTATCTGAAAGGTACTGCTCAAACTGAGACACATCATACATTGGGACGAAACTCCCCTTTATTCCAAATTGATGATATATTTTATTGATCTGCCTATAAGAACCGCCGTACAAGTCGTTAGTGGCTACAACTTCATCACCGGATTTCAGCAATTTCAAAACAGCATCCATCGCTGCAAGACCGCTGCCAAAACAAATACCGTGTGTTCCATTTTCCAATGCTGCAAGGTTTGCCTCCAATGTTAATCTTGTAGGGTTTTGAGTACGGGCATATTCAAACCCTTTATGATCTCCTGGCGCATCTTGAGCATAAGTAGAAGTCTGATAAATCGGGGTCATTACTGCCCCAGTGGAAGGATCGGGATGTATCCCAGCATGAATGGTTTTTGTTCCAAATTTCATTTTAAATAATCAAGTTTATATAGTTATTTTAAAGCAATAAGGATCGTTTCAAATCCTTTCAAGCCAAGTTTTATTGATTCCTGATCTTGTTGATTCTCAAAATCAAAAATTTTCACTTTAAACCCTACTTGTTCCAAACGATCTTTCAGCCCATGTACAGAATAAATCCTAACATGATCTTCTTGTCCAAAATTCTTCAGCCTGCCTTTGGGTGTACGTATTGTGACATCTTCAAATATATCGCCATCTTTAAAAGGGGTTTGAATAACGACCTTGCCTCCTGTCTTGAGAACTCTGTACAATTCCGCCATTCCTCGTAAGTCATTTTCTACATGCTCCAATATATGGTAGCAAATGATCCAATCATATTGCCCATCAGGTTCGGGAAGGTTTGTAATGTCATACGATTGCTGTGCTTCAAACTCTCCAGCGAAATCCGTGCTTGTGTATTCAATTCTATCCATTTTACTCATTGCCCGATGTAGGCAGCGAGAGGGTGAAAAGTCTAAAACTGAACCTGACAGCTCCAATTTATTCAACAGCTGCAAAAGTCGGCGGTTGCGAGGTAAGCTACCACAGCAAGGGCAGAGCAGGTCGTTGGTCTTTAGGCGGACGAATTTTGAAAGTTTAGCACCACAAATATTACATGAATATTGATTTCCATAATACCTGACAGCAAGTACTTTCCGAATAGCCAATTCATTTCGAACCAACCACCCTTCTGGAAGCAACTTTTTGCTGATATTTTTTACAAAACTGTACAAGGTGAATTTTCATAAAAAAGGAAAAGGGCAACCAGGAAAATTCCCGACTGCCCCATCCTTAGCTTTTGTGGTTTCTGAATTAGTTCACAGATTCCGTTAGCTCTTTGCCAGGCTTAAATTTAACATTGCTCTTGGCAGCGATCGTGATAGTTGCTCCAGTTGCAGGGTTACGTCCTTGACGCTCTGCTCTGTGGCTAACAGAGAAAGTACCGAATCCAATCAATGTTACTCTGTCTCCATCTTGGAGTGAGCCAGAAATTGCATCAAATACTGAGTTTACGGCTGTTTTAGCTTGTGCTTGAGTGAGTTCAGCACTTTCTGCTACTTTGTTGATCAAATCTCCTTTGTTCATCTTTGCAGTTTTAAAAAAATTAAGGAATTATTAAAGCGGCGCAAATTTATACAAGCATTGGTTTTTACAAACGTTTTTTAGTTAAAAATGCCTGATTTTATTGGGTTTCTCATTCATTTGGGCATTTTTATTGGATAATACCGACATTTGTGCCTGTCAAATTTAATTTTTCCATAAAATGAAGAAATTACCTGCGCTGTTCGTTTCGTTGCTTTTTCTGTCTTTTCTAGTACTTTCCACTTCATCTTGCAATCGAGGATATGGTTGCAAAATCAATGAAAATGCCCATGTCCAACCAAATAAAAAAGGAAAGTATCCTAAGACTAAAACCCGTTCAGGACTTTTCCCAAAAGGGATGAATAAACGCAATTAAGAGAAATAACGGCGTTTTCTAAATAGTGTTTCATATATTCATTTTGCTAATAAACAAAGGGGTTTTACCTATTTGTTCACTCTGCTCCTACCGCTTCGGTCAGGCCATCTCCTATTAGGTTGAAAATTGTCACAGTAATAAAGATGGCTGCTCCGGGAAATAAAGCAAGCCACCAGGCTGCTGGATATCTCCTGCTTTCAGATAATAACCGCCCCCAAGTCACAGTATCTTCTCCAACTCCGAACCCCAAAAATGAAAGCGCTGCTTCCAAGAGAACAGCGGAAGCTATCCCAAATGAAATAGTAATCAAGACTGGTGTCAAGGCATTTGGCAAAGCATGGCGCAACAATATCCTTCTATTGGAAAATCCCATTGCTCGAGCGGCTTCAATATATTCGAGGTTTCGAATCCTAAGCAATTCCGCCCGAAGAAACCGTGCGATCCCCGTCCATCGTATCAATCCTATTATCGCCATTACAATGAAAATACTGCCTTTTTGTAAAACGCCAACAATGGAAAGCAAGAGCAAAAAACCTGGGATGGAGTTTAGAACCTCTATGACCCGCATAATTACAAGGTCTAATGGTATTGTAATGAATTTGCCTCCTATGCCCACTTTTTCTATCAATATCAAAAGAACACGACAGATAAATAGCACTCCAATAAGTATTGCAAAACTGATAGCAATTTCCCCAAATAATCCACCGTCTATAGCTGCTTCTGACAATTGAAAACTCCGCGCTTGAAAGCCGTAGAACCACCCAATAAATAGGCCTGCCATATACAGTAGTATACTAATCCATTTTGTCTTAAACCTATCATCGCCAAAAAAACCAGCCATTGCACCTAATGCAATACCAATAATTGATGCTATAGACATGGCAATCAGGCCGACAAGCAACGCTACACGCGTGCCGCTAACCATACCTGCAGCTATATCATGGCCAAGGTTATCGGTGCCGAGCCAATGCCTATACCTGGCCGACTGGATTTCCTGCTTATCAAATGGGCCAACATAACCCCTATTTTTATTATCAATGGTTTTTGGTGAATACGGAATTGGAGGGAAAACAACAGCTTCGTAATCGTGCTCGTCCCAATCATTTTGAAAAAAACGGGCATCCAATTTTGCCAAGCCCAAATCAATAAAATATTGTTTACATATCGGAAAATAAGTCTCACCCTCAATTTTGCAATAAAGAGGTTTTTCATTTGCTATAAAGTCCGCAAATACTGAGATGAAGATCAAAAGGAATAAAATGCGAAGCGACCATTTAGCCAGCTTATTTTTTCTAAACCGCTGTCCAATGGCCGAATATGGGCTAATGGAAAGTTGTCCATTTGCAAGCTTTTCTTCGACCTGTTTTTCCTTTTTATTAATAAACAACATTTGGATTTTGCAATTAAAAATTAAGGCTTTTCAGCCCCTTCCAGTCTTACTCTTGGATTTGAAATCGCATATAATATATCAGCAACCAAAATCCCAACAATAGTAAGCACCGACCCAATCATCAACACAGCGAATACCACCGGCCAATCTCTTTGTGATATTGCATTGAAAGTGAGCCACCCCATACCTGGGATATTGAAAATGACCTCGATGGTAACTGAGCCAGCTATAGCGGCAGGAAATACCGACGCCAGCAATGTAATGATTGGAGACAATGCATTTCTAAAAGCGTGCTTCCATATCACAACTTTCTCTGAAAGACCATTGGCTCGGGCCGTCTTTATATATTCCTGCTGAAGTACTTCAATCATTCCCCCTCTTACCTGTCTTGTTATAAATGCTAAAGCTGGATATGCCACACAGCTTACTGGCAGCAGCAGATGAGGGGCAGCCAATCCTATTTTTTTCCACCAGGGTGCAGCCGCGGGTATCTCTCCCAACCCGACCCCTGGAAAAATATCCAAACCATATTCTTTTGTAGTAAAAAATATGAGCAGCATAGTCCCGATCCAAAACGCCGGCAGAGAATACAGCATAAACAATCCTAATGAAGTTGCTTTGTCAAGTCGACTTCCACTTTTAACCGCAGTATTCACACCTAAAGGAATTGAAATGGCAAAAGCCAAAATGATAGCACTGAGATTCAGAACCATCGTCCAAAAGATAGCGGGGGCTAATTTATCCACAACAGGCCTTCTCTCGAAAATAGAGCGTCCAAAATCCCCTTTTATAAAACCGCTTGCCCAGTTATGATATTGGTTGTCGAATCCATGCCATTGGAATGCGGGAATGAATAGGTCTTGACGAGAAGCCTGATTTATCATTTTTTCAAAATTTCCTTTCAGCAAACTAAATTTTCCGCCTATGGCCGCTTGAAGGATGGAGTCGACAGACATTGCCTTTTCTATTTCATTTATTCTATTTTGTATGGTCTCCGTTTTATACTCAACATACAGGTCACGCAAAGGGATAGTAATCGCTGAAATAGTGATACTGTCCGGCAATGACAACATCTTCATTTCCATGCTTCCGATACTATTGTAATAAGCTTCAATTTCCAGCCAGTTGCCGTATTGCCCAATCAACTTCTCGATTGTATTCTTCCGGTCAACCAATATTATTTTATGCAAAGTGTCAGGATAGGACTGAGAGGTAAGAGAAAAATAAAAAGCAGGCTTGTCCAACCCTACATCAGCAGCAGCACGCCTGTATGTTCTTTCTGCATTGATTAAATCAGTGGGGGTTTCTATTTCGCCAAAAGGGTCAACGATGAGATAGTCAAGCACTTGATCGCCTTCAGCTAACTTGCTCAACCCAAACGCAACCATACTTGCTACTACTAGCGTCGGGACAAACAGCAAAAGGCGTTTAATCAGGTAATTGAGCATCTGGTGTATTTCACAAAAAAAATTATTCTTTCAATTTCAAATGCTGCAAATCGACACCAGGAGACAGTGCCGTATAAATGGCATCAAAACGCTTATGAACTACAACCCTATCCAACGGAGCAAACTGAATAACCATGGGCTGTTCATCATAAAAAACTTCTTGGAACTTTAGATAAAGTTCTTTCCTTCGGGCATCATCGGTCGTAGTGCGTATTTCATCTATGATAGCATCCGTTTCTTCCGTTCCAAAGCGGCAATAATTTGAACCACCTGGCTGTGCACTTTCCGTATGAAACATTTGCTTGAGATCGTCAGGAAAACCTGGTATCAAACCTGCTCCTCTTCCTGCCAATTCATAGTCAGCATTTCGCATACGCGTACCCAATACATTGCTCTCCACCGCTACCCGTTCGATATTGATTCCTACTTTTTGTGCATTGTTTTTATAAATCTCAGATAAATTTTCTTGTAAGGCAATGCCTGGTGTATAGAGGAATTCAAGGTTCATTTCAGTCAATTGTCCATCCAACTCTTTGTCCACAATACCGTTCCCGTTGGAATCTGTCCACCCAGCCTCAGCCAATAATTCACGGGCTTTATCGAGATCCAAACCAATCAATTCTAAATCGTTATGATAATAATCCCGATAAGGCAGAAATGGCCCAACCATTCGCTGCCCCATACCATTATATAGGTCTTTAATCACCTCATCCATATCCACCAATCTTGCAATCGCATTGCGCACCCTTTTATCGGAGAGCTTCGGGTTTCTGTTTTGTATAGCTGTATAAAAGAAGACATACCGAGTAGTTGTTTGCAAATCAAAAATCTGAGTAACAAATTCTTCCTCTTTCATATCTACAAATTGCTTTGAATCCGCTGACAGCAACACGTCAAGGTCTTCTCCTTTCAAAGCAGTGGTGGCTGCCGTTTGATCTTGAATCGGGATGAAAATAATAGTGTCGGGATATGCTGCCAACAGCTTATTTTCATTGGCGAAAGCATCTCCCCACCAGTTTGACTTTTTGATCACAACAATACGCTGCTGATCTACCCATTCAGCGAGTTTATACGGACCTGAACCAGAAACCACGTCACGCGAGAATTTTGTGGACTTGAATTCTTCTGCAAACTTTATTAGATTTTCATCTTGGGTCAACTTCTCTGGATCGCCATCTCTTATTTCCTTAAAAGTAATATCTTGTATTAAACCTTCGCTATCGTAAATATGTGCTGGCAGCAAGGTCACATTACTGACAGCGGGTGCTGCAAGAAAAAATTTCTTATCCGTAAAAACGGTAAACTTCTTTGGATTAGCCGTATCCACTTCTACTTCCCTTACCATTTCTAAATAATTGGCAAGCGCCTGTAAAGGTAGATTCGGGTTAAAAAGTGTTTTTAATGAAAAAACATAATCATAGCCAGTTACTGGTTTACCATCATCCCAAACTGCTGCTTCCAAAATTTGGAAAGTAAACTTCTGTCCTCCTGCATATTGACCATCGACAATATCTTCAATAGTTGGAGCTGCCACAATCGTCTGCGGAACCAATGCTACTTTCTCCCTATCAAAATCCATGGGATATTGAAATATGAGCTCGAATACATTTTTAGTCCAGCTACCTCTATAAAGAAATGGGTTTAGTGATTGTACATCAGCAGTTAGCCGTACACGCACCGTATTATCGTTGTGTTTCCAGTTGGGTTTATCATTTTTATCATCAGAATTGCATGCTGAAAAAGAAAGTACAAAAGCAATTAGAAGGATCAGTGGAGAGAAGGATATGCGCATGGCTGCAAAAGTTTTTGGTAATATTGATTGTTGGAAAGCACGAAGTTAAAATAAATGAAGGAAAGCTCGGAGAGCATTTTTATCCAAACACCATTTATTTAAAACCATTTGGAGTTCCGATTATTTTATTTTTAGACTTCATTTTCAGCAAGCAAAAAAATAACAAACTTCAGCTTTATGCCAACAGTACTCATAGCAGGAGGAAGTGGATTGCTCGGCAACCGCCTCAGTGTATTATTAACTGAAAAAAAATACAAGGTGGCCCATTTGAGCAGAAATCGAAATTTGGATGCACCTTTCCCTGCCTACAAGTGGGATTTGGATAAAAAGACAATAGACTATGAAGCGCTGGAACAAGCTGATTATATCATCAATCTGGCAGGTGCTGGAGTTGCGGATAAGCGCTGGACAGCAGCCAGGAAAAAAATTGTGATTGACAGCAGGGTAGACACGACCATATTGCTAAAATCATTTATTGAAAATAAAAAAACACCAGCAAAAGCGTATTTGTCGGCGTCGGCTATTGGCTATTATGGCAATCGACCAGAAGAACTATTGAAGGAAGAAGATGGCCCAGGAAAAGAAGGTTTTTTACCAGAATCAGTAGTCGCTTGGGAAAATGCAATTGATGAAGTCGCAAGTACAGGTATCCGAACAGTTGCCATTCGCATTGGCATCGTACTGTCCACAAAAGGTGGAGCCTTGGAGAAGATGCTGCTACCATTCAAATTTCTCAACGGCACCTATTTTGGTGACGGCAGCATGTACTATTCGTGGATTCACATTGATGATATAGCAAGAATGTTCATTGAAGCAATTGAAAATGAACAGTATGCTGGCTATTATAATGGTGTCGCCCCCAATCCTGTAACCAACAAAGAGATCGTATTAGCCTGCAAAGAAGCATTGGACAAACCAGCAATTATTACACCCGCCCCCGCTTTCGCACTCCGCATGGCCATGGGGGAAATGGCCGACATGATTTTGGACAGTGCAAAAGTCTCATCGAAAAAAATAGAAGATGTCGGATTTCAATTTCAATTTCCAGAAATTTTGCCGGCGATCAAGGATTTGATTGTGCGGGAAGTGTGAGTGATGGTTTCATGGTTTCATGGTTTCATGGTTTCATGGTTTCATGGTTTCATGGTTTCATGGTTTCATGGTTTCATGGTTTCATGGTTTCATGGTTTCATGGTTTCATGGTTTCATGGTTTCATGGTTTCATGGTTTCATGGTGCTATTATGCAAAAATAGCTGATCCAGTTAACTAACTTTGTTGCCCTAAAATTTTACCGTAATACCGTAATACCGTAATACCGTAATACCGTAATACCGTAATACCGTAATACCGTAATACCGTAATACCGTAATACCGTAATACCGTAATACCTTTGTCCCATGTTTCGATTTGAGCATCCATATTTCCTTTACGCATTGGCGGTCTTGCCCATCTTGCTGATCCTTTTCTTGATTTTTATCAGATGGCAGAAATCAGCTGAAGCCAGACTTGGCGATACTTCCCTAATCAAAGCCTTGATCCCCGATGCATCTAAATATAGGCGAGGCATCAAGTTTGGATTATTGTTTTTGGCGCTAGCGTTTCTCATTGTTGGTTGGGCGAATCCACAATGGGGTTCTAAACGGGAGAAGGTCAATCGAAAGAGTGTAGACGTTATGATCGCACTTGATATATCTACTAGTATGTATGCGCAGGACATTCCGCCAAATAGGCTGGAACGTGCAAAGCGATTTGCTGAAGAGTTGGTGGAAAAATTGAAAGGTGAGCGTATTGGAATCATCCTTTTTGCGGGGTCTGCCTATTTACAAATGCCTGTAACTACAGATTATGCAGCGGCGAAACTCTTCTTGCGAAGCGCAAATCCAAGTTTGGCAGGCACACAGGGTACCGTCATTGGAGATGCAATAGAGCTTGCCCGCAAGTCGTTTTCAAATGAGGAAAAAAGTCACAAGGCGCTCATCATCATTACTGATGGTGAAGACCACGATGGGAAAGCCATTGAACAAGCAGAAGCTGCAAGAAATGACGACATCTTTCTGTTTACGGTGGGAGTTGGAACGTCCTCGGGAAGTTTTATTCCAGTTGCCATCAATGGCAGGGAAGATTACAAACGTGACCAAACGGGACAGCCAGTCCGTTCAAAACTAAATGAAGAAATGCTGTCGGAATTGGCTCAAAAAGGTGACGGCACCTATTTTCATATCGCTGATGGCGACGCCGTGACAGAAGCTCTTCAAAATAGGATCGATAAGATGGAAAAGCGTGAACTGGAAGTCCGGTCATTTACGGAATACAATAGTTATTTTCAATACTTCATCGGAGCAGGACTGCTGATATTGTTATTGGAATTTTTGATTTCTTATCGTCGGGTTGGCTGGACTAGAGGAAAGGATTTGTTCAGTTAAAAGATATTTTTTATGAAAAAAATCCTCTTAAATATGCTCCTATTTTTTGCTATGCTCAGTAGTAGTTGTGCACAAAAGTCTACTACAGGCGATCCTGCATTTGATAGCAAACTAAATGAACTCCTCACGTTTTCCATCCCAACCATAAATGCTACGGAATTGAATGATAAAAAAGGAATCGTTCAATTATTTGATGCAAGAGAAGAATCAGAATACAATACCAGCCATATCCCCGGAGCAATCCATGTTGGTTTTGAAAATTTTGACAGCACTCGTTTTAAAGGAATTAAAAAAGAAGCGCCAATTGTGCTTTACTGTTCTATTGGATATCGACAGAAGTTAAAGAATGGGCAAACCTCCCTCTTTGTGGCCCAAGGCCCCTCCATTGGAGAAAGTAAGAAGTCCATACTTATATGAGGAATGGAGTCAGTGGATAACACCGACCACCTGTCCATCAAGGACCGCAATTGATTGTTCATTTTCTTGACTTTGTCGGTTACATCTTTGTTGTTGTGATAACGCTATAAGATCCATCGCTGCTGTCTCCAACTCCCAGTAAGAAGCAGAAACATGCTCTCTTGACTTCGGCTTTTTTGGTTCTGGCTGAACACCTGCTGCAAGCACCAGTTTTCCACCAAATCATAGACCTCTTCAAACAAAGGTGCAGGGCAGTAAAGCCACGATCGTGTAAGGTTTCGGTGAAAATCTCGGTCACTTCTGCATCGCCATGCACGACAAAGACCTGCATCGGCTTGGGTGTAAACTTTTCAATCCATTCAAGCAGATGATCTCGATCCGCATGGGAAGACAGTCCTTTGAAGTTGTAAATCTTGGCATGAACGGCAATTTCTTCGCCAAACATCTTAACTGTTTCGGTTCCTTCGAGCAGTCTGCGTCCCAAAGTGCCTTCTGCCTGATACCCAACAAAGACAATGGTGCTGTCCTTGCGCCACAGGTTATGCTTCAAATGGTGGCGAATTCGACCAGCATCGCACAGTCCAGAAGCCGAAATGATGACTTTCGGATTGGGGTCCATATTCAGCATCTTGGATTCTTCGCTGGTTGCCGTCATGGTCAGTCCTGGGAACGTAAACAGGGCATCTCCACCACTGACCACATCCCTTGCCTCGCTGTCTAAATAACCGCGCAGGTCTCCCGAAAAAATCTTTGTTGCCTCGTTTGCCAAAGGCGAGTCTACGCAGACGGTAAAGTTAGGGTGACTTTTCACCAATCCCCCGTTCCTTCATTTCGCGCATTGCATACAGCAATTCCTGCGTACGGCCAACTGCAAAGGAAGGAATGATGACATTACCGCCATTGTCAAAGGTTTCGTCAATGATCTTGGCCAATTCCTCGGTATATTCCTCTGCGGGAATACGGTTTCCGTCTAAATGCTCATGGTTTCGATCACCATAGGTGCTCTCCATGACGACATAATCTGCCTCTGTGATAAAGGTGGGATCTTTATAATCGGCTGATTGATTGCCAAGGTCGCCAGAGAAGACGATTTTTCGCTCAATCTCGCCCTCTTTGATCCACAGCTCTACAGAAGCCGAGCCAAGCAGATGTCCCGCATCGACAAAGCGGAATTTCGCGCCTTCAAACAGTTCCACTTCTTGTCCGTATTCAAAGGGAGCAATTTGCTTCACCGCTTCCTCTGCATCCGCCACGGTATAGATTGGCTCAATCGGATCTCGTCCCGCACGCTTTCCCTTCTGGTTTTTCCATTGGGCATCGCTTTCCTGAATGTGCGCCGAATCCCGCAACATAACGGATAACAGTTCGCCCGTCAACCGAGTGGTAAAAATCTGCCCTTTATACCCTTGCTTCACCAGCAAAGGAAGGCGTCCTGAATGGTCAATATGCGCATGGGTTACTATGACATAGTCAATAAAACTGGGTACATAATCCAGCACGCTGTTATCCCGCTCATCTCGTCCTTGCTGCAAACCGCAGTCGATGAGAATTTTCTTCCCTGCAACCTCTACACAATGACAGCTGCCAGTGACCGCTTTTGCCGCACCAAAAAAGTTAGCTTCATATTGCGCCTCCATTCTAACGATCAGCTTTCTGATCTATAATTGTATACCTTCCACAGTATACCTCTTTTCCCTGATTTTTGAAAGTATCTTTTTGATTGTTCATAAAACATCAATATTTTTCACAAAATCTGCTGGTTTTTTACTCTCTAAAATCTCAGTAGCTCTCTTGTGGCTGCTCTCTTTCTTGTTGAAAAAGAGACAATTCCAAAGAACAAACCTCTCGGAAGCGCACCGAAACTCGCTCCGAGAGGTTTTCCTTATTCTTTCCGATCTTGGTGCTGGCAATGTCCGCTCTGACAGCCATCACAGCCAAAACTACAGCCAGTTTTTTCTTATTTTTGCGCAAACTTCTTACCGCTAAAAAGGTTACAATTAAAACGACAAGCCCAATGGCTAAGGTTCCCCCATTTTCTACAAACCAGCTGAGCATTGTTGCTCACTCCTTTCTCTTTGACAAGGATTCAATTACGGTACTTCTTTGGTCGCAGGATCAAGCCGTTCCGTTCTCAAACGCTTGGACTGCGGACGAACTAGCAAGTACAAAAAGACCAGTACAACAACTCCAGCCGCAATGGTAAACGGTCCAACCCCAAACCCTGCAAATAGTCTCCAGAACTGATAAATGCAAAGCGCAATTGCATAGGCGAACACCGTCTGATACCCAATGGCAAACCAGAACCATTTTGCGCTGTTCATTTCCTGCCGAATCGCGGCAATGGCGGCAAAACAGGGGGCACACAAAAGGTTAAATGCCATAAAGGAGTAAGCCGCACCAATTGTCAAGGCATTTAGCAAAACCTCATAGCCGCCTTCGTTCATGCCATACAAGACACCCATGGTGCTGACGACACCTTCCTTCGCCAAAAGACCCACACAGGTTGCCACCGCGGTCTGCCAATTACCAAACCCAAGCGGAATAAATATCCACGCGATGGTGCTTCCCATCTTCGCCAGAATACTGGAACCAAGTTCACTTCCTTCCAGCATGCCAAATTGACCGTCAATCCAACCGAAGTTGGAGGTAAACCAGATCAGCATGGATGCCAGCAGAATCACTGTTCCCCGCTTTTTGATGAAAGACCAACCACGATCCCACATGCTCCGCAGGACATTTCTCAAGGTTGGCATATGGTAAAGCGGCAATTCCATCACAAACGGAGCATCTTCTCCGATAAACATTTTAGTTTTTTTCAAAATGGCCCCGAGAGTAAAACCGCAGCGATGCCCATAAAATAGGCACTGGGTGCCACCCACCAAGCTCCCCCGAAAAATGCCGCCGCAATTATCGCAATGATGGGGAGTTTTGCGCCACAAGGGACAAAGGTGGTTGTCATGATGGTCATACGGCGATCTCTTGGGCTTTCAATCGTGCGGCTTGCCATGATACCAGGCACACCACAACCCGTCGAGATCAGCATGGGAATAAAGGATTTTCCGCTTAGACCAAAGCGTCGAAATAGTTGATCCAAAATAAACGCGATGCGGGACATATAGCCGCAGGATTCTAAAATGGCAAGGAATAAAAACAAAAACCAACATCTGCGGGACAAAACCCAACACCGCTCCAACACCTGCGACAATGCCGTCTAAAATCAGACCACTCATCCAAGGCGCCGTATTGGCCTTTTCTAATCCTGCTCCGACGATGACAGGTACCCCTGGAATCCAAGTGCCGTAGTCAGACGCAATTGGTTCCTCACTCTGGCTGGCTGTCAGGTAATCTTCCACATCCAGCACGCCACGATACCGCACCGTTCCGTCCTCACGATACAGCTTCACTTCCTCTTTGATGCCAGCCGCTTGCGTTAAAAACTCCGCCTGCTCTTGCGGAGTCGCCGTTCCAGAACGAATGGCTTCTACCGAAATGCCTTCTTCTTCCGCCAGTTGCAAAATGGCAGCCGCCTTTTCCTTGGCAAGTTCGTATGTCTGCCTGCTTCGGCATACGCCTTACTGCCTCGTCCAAAGAGGAAATATCCTCTCCAAACAAACCATCATTGGCCCAATTGGTCGCCCATCCACCCACCGTGGTCACGGAAAGATAATAGACCAGCACCATAATGGCGGCAAAAATCGGCAAGGCAAAAAACCGATTGGTGACCACCCGATCAATTTTTTGAGAGGCGCTCATCCCCTTTTTGATTTTTCTCGTACA
>CALNYY010000062.1:0-2422 GCA_942490835.1 uncultured Saprospiraceae bacterium | reverse complement strand
AATTTCTGCGCTGGCAAGATGCCCGATAGCCACAAAATCTATTGGATCTGAAGGTCCGTAAATAGCACGCAAATCTTTTTCTGTAACAATATGAACTTTATCTTCAATTGTTGGATGCTGAGATATCCCTCTTTGAAATTGTCCACCTCGTATTCGTTCTCCAACAAGCTGAATTTGTAGCCATCTATTCCCATAAGGCGAACTTTCTTCCTCTTTTGCAGGGGCAGCTCCGCACCCACCTGTGAAACCAATCCAATCAAATCGGTAAAACCAACAGGGTATTCTGACAAAACTACCTACTTGACCAATGCGATAGCATTCTCCATCGATGAAGCTAACACCGGTAATCGTTTCGTTGGACAAAGCTACTGTTACGGTAGTTCCCATAACATCTTGTACAGTGCCAATAAATGAAGGATCAGTTTTCATTCTGACCCTCCATTCTAAAATCTCCGGTTTGCTTCAGCAGGAATTGACTAAAGAGAGCAAAATCACCTATTTTGCATTTTGTTTCGCTGCCAATTTGCTCCGTTAGGTAATCGTACGAGCGATCGCCATTTTCTTCCCAGCTCTTACTTTCTCCAGCGAAGAATGTCGCATTCTTTGAAAGCAGATACAAATTTGTCGTTTTTTGTGCGCAACCTAATGCTTCCTTATATTTTTCGATATCATCATATAATAAACCAAAACAAACACTCCTCGGATTTGCAGATAATCTTTGGGTAATGATTTCATTTAGGTGCTGATCTACGAACGAATAGCCGTTAGTAATCAGAACCGATTGCCCGGTGGATAAAAAATTTGACAACCGGTCCTGCATGGCAAGATAAGGCATTCTACGGCTCTGTAAATATTTCAAATGGGAAGGATAAATCATCTGTTTATCACTATTTTTGGAAACCCCTCTAAAAACATTGCCATCGGTGTCAACCCACCAGTTAACTGAACCATGCAGTTTCCAAAGTCGAACCCAGCGGGAGGGAAGTTCTTCATATTCAATTGAATGCAAATCAAAAAAAGCTTTTCGAGAACCGACGAATCCATCAAAATAGGGGATATTTTTTGCTTCTAAAGCTGACTCAACCAAAAGGTCATAGTTTGGAGTAAATATTTCAACAGGGTTTTCTCTTGGAATTCCTGATATCCATGAAACCAGATTGTGGTATGAAGTAATCTTATTAGGTAATTCTTTATCAACCTCTTGGGTGATCTTTTTGCAGATATTCTCTTCAATACTGATTAGATCCTGTTTTTTTAATCCATCAAAATCACTCGTACCAATTGCATCAATCAATAATCTGACACGACTCAGAATATCCTCAATAGTGGCCTCTTTGCCATTAGCCAACACAATTCCATCTTTAAGTTTTTGTACCTTTTCTTTCTCCTCTAACTCATCACACACGGTCTTAGTTAGACCTGCAATATCAGAAATCAAAGGATTACCATCTTGAGTTCGTATTGACAGAGGACACCCGGCACCCAATAGAAAAGCAACTTTATTTTTATCTGAAGACAATGCCTGTTTAAGAATATTCATTCTCCCAGAAATGCTGTTTTGTTCATTCATGTTTTCAATCTCTCTTTAAATTAAACGTACTTCTCTGAAAAATCCTCAAATGTATTTGTGACGGCGAACTCAACCTCTTTGCCCAGTACTTTGAAGTGTTCCTTGCCACCTGCGTTTTTGGCTTTTTCAGTGGGGCAAAGGGCGTCGATGAATAAGGTGCTTTTGGTTTCCACTACGAAGTAGAGTTTCTCTTTACCATCTATCTCAATTAATACAGCCCAATCCGGGTTATAGGTTCCCAGGGGCGTGTCGATTTTGAACCAGTCCGGGAGTTTGGCGTAGAACTTGATGTCGTCACTTCGTTCAAAAGCGGTGGCAAACCCCAGTTCTATGTCGGAATCGTATACAACATGGTCAAAGACCGATTTTTGGTTTTCCACCATGTTTTTTTGTAGATAACCAAACAGCTCGTTCTCATTGAAAAGCTCCTGCGCATAAAACTGATCGTCGCCAATCTTGTGATATTTGATTCCATTAACAACAAAGAGACGCATCTGGTGCTGAATAATTGTCGACACCTGCTCGATAAATTTTTGCGGGTTGTTTTTAACTGACTCCAAACGACCGCTGTCATTAATGATCTTAACAATTGTTCGACGGGTCAGGTTGGTTTCATTCTGGAGATAGGTGATCAAATCCGGCAGTTCAAAAGACCTTGATTTATAAACGCTGGCTGTTTCCTGAACCTGCTGGGCATGAACGCCACCCCGGTCGATTTCGGCCTTGGCCTTGTGGAAAATAAACCTGGCTTTGCCCACCTGAAGATTTGCTTTGATCTCTTCAGCGCATTTTATAGTAAGTGCGGACACATCAAAATTCACTCTAAAAGTGGTTCGATACTTGATCCGATCC
>CALNYY010000061.1:0-48277 GCA_942490835.1 uncultured Saprospiraceae bacterium | reverse complement strand
ACAACATCCATCCCAACCAATCTTTCACCTTGATATATGATCTGTGGTAAATCTTGTTCGATAATAATATTGCAGAGCTTGTGATCAATCACACGTACATAGTGACCCCGCATCCGAGCGGCTCGGAATAAGCTTTGGGTAGAATAAAGCCCAGCACCTCGAGATAATATGGCTATGTTCAGCATTCTTTCTTACTTATTGTTGACCTGAACCTACTATTTGTATAGATGGCGCAATGTTCCGCCGAAGGAACAAAGAAAAATAGGAAAATCAAAAAAACATTATATGAAAGCACTAACTTACCGCCAAACCTATTTGAATGGACAATACCTCCAATATTAAACTGAACGACCCGAAAACCATCAATGGCTGGGCACTTTTTGACTGGGCCAACTCCTCCTACGCTCTCGTAATTACAGTAGCACTTTTTCCTCCTTATTTCTTGGGAGTTATCGACGACGAATTCACCTTGTGGGGCATGGAGATGACAGATAGCGCCATGTATGCCTTTGCTGTTTCGGCTGCTTATTTACTGATTACCTTTGCATCTCCTTTTCTGTCGGGGATCGCTGATTATGGTGGAAAGAAAAAGTTTTTCCTCAAGCTGTTTACCACAATTGGATCACTCTCCTGTATTTCCCTTTGGTTTTTTACAGATATGAAAATGCTGGCGTTTGGAACGGTGGCATTTGTTCTGGCCACTATAGGTTTCGCTGGGGGATTGGTTTTTTACAATGCTTATTTACCTTTAATAACAACAGAAGAAAAGTACGATAGCGTTAGTGCAAAGGGATTCACCTACGGATATGTTGGAAGTGTACTGCTATTGATCATCAACTTGTTGGTTATTACTTTTCATGAGGAAGTCGGCATATCAGAAACGAATGCAGTCAGGCTTGCATTTGTGATGGTAGGATTGTGGTGGATAGGATTTGCACAACTTTCTTTTAGGAGATTGCCTGCAGACTTACCAGATCCACCAAGTGAAAATCTGGTAAAAAAAGGGTTCGAAGAACTTAGAAAAGTATGGAATGCTTTAAAGCAGCTTACATTCACCAAGCGGTTTCTCCTTTCTTTTTTCTTCTATAATGCAGGCGTTCAAACCATCCTGTTTCTTGCAGCAACCTTTGCTGAAAAAGAATTGGGATTTGCTACCTCTGATCTAATTATCCTCATTTTAGTTTTGCAGCTTGTCGCCATTGTTGGCGCACATCTCTTTGCTAAAATTTCTGACTGGAAGGGAAACAAGGTTTCTATTGCCATCATGTTAATAATTTGGATGATTTTATGCGTTGCTGCATTTTTGGTACAGGAAAAAATCCAGTTTTACATATTAGCTGGCATCCTCGGTTCGGTTATGGGTGGCATTCAATCCCTGTCCCGATCTACCTACTCAAAGCTCATTCCTGAAGATACACCAGACACTACTTCCTATTTTAGTTTCTATGATGTCTTGGACAAAATTTCAACCATGATCGGTACATTTGGATTCGGTCTGGTTCAACTTATGGGAGGGATGAGGCATGCTGTATTGGCGCTTAGTTTATTTTTCTTGATTGGGCTATTGATACTCACCACAGTAAAAGTAACTTCGAAGAAAACAGCAGGTGCTTTTGACTCAAATTATTAAAAGATTGATAGCATTCTTTGTGCCCCTCTGTGTCTCATTGTTGTATAATAGATTGATCCACAAAGCAAGCTCAAAGTGACACAAATAAAATATTGGTTTACATCTAATCATTGTCTTATTTACTATTGATATGCTCTATAAAAGTCTCCTTTTTCTATCCACATTTGTCCTGTCTACCAATCTTCTAATTGCCCAAGACGAGCCGCTTGATGCAATCATTGAGCGGTACCAAGATTTTCAGAAAAGTGAATTTGACTATAAGAAATTTCCTTTCCCAAAAGAGGCCGTCGCTGACCAAAACAGAAGAGCAGATTTTTACAAGAAAATTCTAAATGAGCTGGCAGAAGTGAAAGTAAACGAGCTAACCGAACAAGGTCGTATTAATTTCGATTTGCTCAAATTCATTTTGGAAGATAAGGTAGCCATGATTGCTCACAAAGACTACCTTGTACCCTTGAACGCTGAAGGTGGATGGTACACGAATTTCATCGTCAGTAATGATCGGCAACGATTTTCTGATGTAGAGGACTATAATCGTTACATTAAGAAAATGCATGCTTTTAAAGCACACGCTGAAGAGCAAATAGCATTGATGAGAGAAGGAATGAGAATTGGCCGAATGGCGCCTTTTGCCATCCTGGCAGGAAGAGAAAATATCGTGGACGATCAATTGGTCGACAACATTGAAAACAGTCCATTTTACAAGCACTTCAAAGAATTCCCTACCAATATTTCAAAAGAAGAACAAACGTACTTGCAGGCAAATGCAAAAAAAGCTATCCAAAGTAGCATCATACCTGCCTATAGGGCTTTCGCCAAGTTTTGGAAAGAAGAATATATCCCAAACGCTCCGAAAGAAATTGGTATTAATGCCCAACCAAACGGCCGAGCATTCTATGAACAACGAACCCATTTTTATACAACTCTGGATATGACACCAGAGCAAGTCTATGAAACGGGCAAAAAAGAAGTTGCTCGAATCAGAAAGGAAATGGAGGCAATTATCAAGGAGGTCGGGTTCAATGGCAGCTTCGCTGATTTCCTCAACTTCCTTCGTACAGATGAACAATTTTATGCAAAAACACCAGAAGAACTGCTGAAGGAAGCAAGCTACATCTCAAAGAAAATCGATGGTATATTGCCCCAATATTTTGGCAAACTTCCTCGCAATTCTTATGGTGTACAGCCAGTTCCTGCTGCCATAGCTCCGACATATACCAGCGGTAGGTACAGTGGTGGGTCGCTTGAAAATGGCAATGCAGGAAATTATTGGGTAAACACTTATAACCTGCCAGCTAGACCGCTATACGTTTTGCCTTCACTGACACTTCATGAAGCGGTGCCCGGACACCATTTACAAATATCATTGGCACAAGAAATGGAAGACGTCCCAAGTTTTAGGCTACAAACCTATTTGAGCGCCTATGGTGAAGGTTGGGCTTTGTACGGCGAATGGTTGGGAGAAGAAATGGGAATTTATACTACACCTTATGAACGGTTTGGCAAACTGACCTATGAGATGTGGCGAGCATGCAGGCTGGTTGTTGATCCGGGCATGCATGTGATGGGAATGACCCGGCAAGAGGCCATAGATTTCATGTCGTCCAACACTGCCCTCTCGTTGCATGAATGTACGACTGAAATTGATCGATACATTGGCTGGCCTGGACAGGCAGTATCCTATAAAATTGGAGAGTTGAAAATCAGAGAGCTCCGCAAATTGGCAGAGCAGGAATTAAAGGACAAATTTAATCTTAGAGATTTCCACGACTTAATCCTATCCAATGGTGCCGTTCCGCTATTTACTTTGGAAAGAATGGTAAATGATTGGGTAAAAAAGGCGAAAGAAAACTGACCCTTTAATTTTCCATATCATCTTTCATTCTCCGACTCAACTCCGTCATTCAAATGACCAAACCCTCAATTCCTGCTAAACTATTGTTAAATAAGGCACTACGCAGAAACGAAAACCCATTTTAAGACGATCTTATTATAAGACATATCAATTCGTAAAACCAACTCAACCTTAAACACCATTCATCATGTTAGCTTTATTTGGCATACTGATTTTATTCGGAGCAATGGGCAGGTTGGTTTATTCTTCCCGTCATTGAATCGGCTTTGATTTTCCTATTTCATTTCTGATGGGATTACACTCAGCTTCACTTTCTTCCCACCTCTCAACACAGTCAATTCAACTGGTTTCTCAATTTCTTTTTCTGTCAATAATATGTGTAAGTCGTCAATGGAGTGTACTGTTTTTTCAAAAAAACCAATAATGATGTCACCTTTGCTGAGTTCAGAATTATAAGCTGGCCCATCAGGTTCTACTCCCTGGACGAGCACTCCGGATTTCACGGTTAACTGATGATAATTGATGGTGCGAAGGTTTAAAGGAATAGTTTGTCCAGCAATACCAATATATCCTCTCCGTACTTTTCCCTTAAGGATCAAATTGCCAACTACATACTCTGCCAAATTCGAAGAAACAGCAAAACACAGCCCTTGTGCAGGAAGAATAACCGCTGTATTCACACCGATGACATTACCCTGGCTATCAACTAATGGACCGCCAGAATTTCCAGGATTCAGCGCCGCATCCGTCTGGATAACATCATCAATCAATCTCCCACTTTCAGATCTTAAGGTTCTTCCGAGCGCACTCACGACACCCGTTGTTACTGAATATTGAAATCCATAAGGATTGCCGATGGCGACTGCGATTTGGCCAACCTGTAGTTGATCGCTATTTCCAAATCGGATAGATCGCAAGTTATTCGCATCAATTTGAACAACAGCCACGTCCGTTGCCGGATCATCGCCAATTAGCTTGGCCGGCATCTCACGGCCATCTTGTAGTACCACTCCAATTTGGAGTGATTGGCTAACAACATGGCTATTGGTAACTATAAAACCGTCTGATGAAATAATAAATCCGCTTCCTGTTCCATAAGGTTGTTGCTGTCTTCGCTGACGTCGCTGGGCATTTGCCTTTTTCTTGACCTTTATCTGAACTACAGCTGGACTTACATTTTTAGAAACATTGACGATGGTGGATGAATAGGCATCTAATAATCCAAAATCGGCATTAGGGATGGAAAACGATTGATCAATTGGATTGTCGGTAGCAATAAAGTCTATCATGGTTGGGTGATTTTCAAGCGAATCATCAAATTTGAATTCTCAATTTCGCCATATTTCAAAAAAAAGAAGCCTAGTGAAATCATTCACAAGTAGGCTTCAGTTTTGCTTTTATTCCTAAAAAAGTTGTTTAAGAATAAAAGTTATCGTTGAAAATCATTCCAACTGAAATTTCCAGTCAATCTGTCAGTAATTTGGTAAAAAAGAGTTAACTCAAAATATATCAACAGTTTAAAAAGTCACCTCTTTACTAATTGTCTTTTTTCCTCTCTTTACTTTCACAGTTGCTTTTTCTCCTTTGGAAAATTTACTTAACCCTTCCATGTAATCATAAATATTCTTCACATCTATATCTCCTATTTTGATGATAATATCGCCTCCTTCTAAACCTGCTATTTTGGCAGGGCGATCATCTAGTACTGCATCGATTCGCATCCCTTCTCCATCGTAAACATAGTCGGGCATGACTCCAAGCGTCACCTTAAAGCTTGCACCCTGCTTTTGTTCGTCTTTGGTTTTGGTAAATGCGAGTTCACCATTATCATCCAAATCTTCTATGAGCTTTAGCATGAAATCGGAGATGTCCTTTATCCCTTCAAAATTAATCAGTTGGCTATCATCAGTTGGTTTGTGGTAATCCCCATGCTGGCCGGTAAAAAAATGAAGTACAGGAATATCTTTAAGATAAAAAGAAGTGTGATCAGATGGGCCAACTCCACTTTCTGTAGTTTTAATCTTGAAGTTCCCTTTATTAATTTCTTCCAGCCTCTCCTTCCAAACAGGTGATGTACCTACACCGTATATAGCAAGAACCCTGTCTTCATTCAGCCTGCCTACCATATCCATGTTGAGCATATAGTTGATTGAACTCAATTCAATTGTTGGATTATCCACAAAGTTTTTTGAACCATAAAGCCCCAGCTCTTCGCCAGAAAATCCGATAAACAGATAGTTATTGCTCTTTGCGCTTGAGCGGCTTAAAAGTTCGGAAAGCCTTAACATTGCCCCTACCCCGCTTGCATTGTCATCTGCTCCATTATGGATTGCTGGATCACCAGTATGCAAAGAGGCCATCGGTATTCCCATACCAAGGTGATCGTAATGAGCACCAATTACTACTGTTTTTTCTGCACCATTATCAATAAAGCCGACTACATTTCGGCCTACACGTTTTTCGCCCCCCTGAGATGCATGTGGGTTGTCTTTAAAATTGAATTCAAAAGGCTGAAACCAGGTTTCATCTATTCCTGCAGGAGATAGCCCAGAGTCCTTAAAACGAGATACAATGTATTCTCCAGCCATTCTTTCGCCTTCCATGCCAGATTCCCGACCACCCAATAAATCTGATGCTAAATACACCACATCCACCTGGATCTGTTGTAATTCAGGAGTAGTGTTTTGGGCAAAAACAGTTTGAAAGGAAAAAACTCCTAATGCTACATAAAATAATTTTTTCATAAATATTTAATTTATATTGAAACAATTCGAGTGTTAAATCGTTAGGAAATAAAAGCTTGTATTTGCTTATTTTGATTCTATCTTCCCTTAAAGAATAACTTTAATATTTGAAACGTTACCGACAGGTTAACAGAAGTTTTAAAGCGTTTTTTTGAAATAATTCACATTCTTAGTTACTTTTGAGCAGTCAATGAACGTTAAAATTATTCTGTCTCCCTAACTACTTCTAAACATCCTAAATCCTTTTCTTTCATTATCTACAAACTTTGTTATGCAACTTCATTAAACCGTAAGAAATAGTGTTTCATAGTGTGAGGGGTAACCGCTTCGGTGGTTGCTCCTTTTTTATTTCTATTTTACACTTCACGGGACATCAGCGCTGTTGCAAATTTTTCTAGAACATTCTTTCTTTCTACCGGAGCATTTATATCTCTAAGGTTTTCAATCGCCTTGTTCCAATATTGCTCTTTTAGCATTTCAGTATGATGGCTGATATTTAACCTATTAAATATTTCCATAACCTGTTCTATTTTCTCATCATCTTTAATATTCGCATCAGCATAGAGATTTGCTAACAATCTATGCTCGTCATTCGAGCACAATTCTATTGCTTTTAAAAATAGAAAAGTCTTTTTGTTTTGGACAATATCGCCTCCTCGTTTTTTGCCAAATTTATTTGGGTCACCATAAGCATCCAAAAGATCATCCTGTAATTGAAATGCAATTCCTAAATTTCTTCCAAATTCATAAATGGCATTTGAAGACTTTTCGTCGGCCTTGCCTATGATAGCTCCTATCTTCATTGCGCCTGCCACCAAAACAGATGTCTTTAACTCAATCATTTTAAGGTATTCAGGGATCGTAATAGAATCGGATGTTTCAAAATTCATATCCATTTGCTGGCCTTCACAAACCTCAATTGCAAATTTTGTAAACTCATCAAAAATCCTAACCCGATCGGCATCTTTTAGTTTTAATAAGCTCTTGTAAGCATGAACCAACATGACATCGCCAGACAAAATACCTGCATTTACACTATATTTTTCATGTAAAGTTGGTTTGCCTCTTCTTACTTCTGCATTATCCATGATATCGTCATGAGCCAAGGTAAAGTTGTGAAATACTTCCACTGCAAAAGCTGCAGGCATGGCATGTTGATATTTCCCACTAAATAGGTAAGTTGAAAGCAGAAGTACAGCAGGGCGCAGCCGTTTTCCTCCAATATTTAATAGATAATTGACGGGATCATAAAGTTCGACAGGGCTGTCATTAAAACGACTTTCAGATAGAAATTGCTCGAAATCCTTTTGGATCTGGCTCAGTATATTCATACGAGAGATATTGTTCACTTTTATTTAGAGGACAAAATTAGGATTTATAAATCTAATTAAGTGCCTCTAGCATCCTTACCTAACATTTAGGTTTTAACGCTTGAACTTCACTTTTTGGCATATTTCTTTCAATGAGCTTAGCATCTCATTTTACGAAATTCCCACAAAAGATTAATTCCTCTCGTTTCAACACCTGAACTCAAGTTCTATAAGTTCTCTTTCATTTGAACTCTTGAAAAAGCACCTTCCAAAACAACCAAGCAATTGAATAACTCTAATGAAGATTACTAGACCAGTGAATATTTTACTTATAGAAGATAACCCAGGCGATGTAAGGCTTGCCCAAGAAGCATTTAAAGAGGGTAATATCCACGTGAACTTAGATGTAGCGATGGACGGAATAGAAGCATTGGACTTTCTTAGAAAAAAGACACCTTTCTCAAATGTATCTACACCTGACCTTATTCTGCTCGATCTGAATTTACCTAAAAAGGATGGACGTGAAGTGTTGAGTGAAATCAAATCTGATCCTCAACTCAGAAGCATACCTGTTCTTATCCTTACCACTTCAAATGCCGAACAAGATATTCTAAACAGCTACAACCTACATGTAAATTGCTATCTAAATAAGCCCGTTGACTTTGACCAGTTTTTCGGCATTATTCAAAAGATCGAAGAATTCTGGCTAAAAACTGCAATTCTTCCAAGTATGGTAGAATAATTCTGGACCTAAGGGCCAAAACAAAATTTAAAACACTTAGCGGAAACAAACCTTGGTCAAAAGCTATAAGTATGAACACCAAGCAGAAAATTCCAATTTTAATAATTGAAAACAATGCCCAAGATGTGCAATCAATTTCTGCGCATCTTGAAGAGGCTGGCATTAAGTATGACCTTACCATCAAGGACAGCTTACATGAAGGCATTGCTTACCTTAATTCTCATCCTGTCAGGTTGACTTTAATGGAGATCAACTTGCCTGACAGCTCTGGTTTTAAAACCATTACCACTTTTATAGAAAGGGCACCAGATGCGTCCTTCATGGTCATCACGAATTCCAATAATGAAATAATTGGAAATCAGGCCATCAAGGCAGGAGCCGAAGACTTTCTAGTAAAAGGTCAGTTTAAATCTAACCAATTTGGCCGCTCAGTCAGATATGCGCTGTATCGATCCAAAAGTACCCAGCAATTAAAGGAAAAGGCCAAAGAGCTGGAATCCAATAAAAAGCGCTACCTCGAAGCACAGGAAATGGCTCGTTTTGGGACATGGGAAATGGAAATTGTTTCAAATGAGATGTTTTGGTCTGATGAAGTATACAGAATACTTTCCTTGCATCCTGGCAGTACAGAGCCTTCGCTATCCAATTTTTTAAGTTTTGTACATATTGATGATAAAGACAAAGTCGAGGATTTCTTTGACACCTTGATTAGTGGAGGTGAGTTACTACAATTGGAGCACCGTGTCGTATTGGATGGAACTCACATTGTTTATCTCAATTTACAAGGTAAAATCCAGATCGATGAATCAGGCAAAATCCTATTGGTAGGCAGTCTTCAAGATATAACAGAACGAAAGCTTTCTGAAAAGCTAATTATTGAAAAAAATATATCCAGTAAAACTGCAAAAGTTCAGGAAGAAGTGCTTTCTGATTTGAGCTTCCAGATTCGAACCCCACTTTCCTCGATTGTTAACCTGCTCTTCCTTTTAGAAGGAACTAAAAAATCTCCAAAGCAGGGAGATTATCTAAATGATTTAAAAACATCGGTGGATGATCTGGCGCTATCCGTGAACAACTTGCTGAATTTCTCAGTAATGGTTTCGGACGACGTGAAAATAGATGAAGAACTATTTAATATTAGAGAGTTCCTGCAAGGAACTAAGAATGTAATCACTATCAAAGCTGCAAATGCTTCGATCAATATTGCCCTAAATCTATCAGACAATCTTCCTGAAAAAATAATAAGTGACCAGAAGAAGCTTACTCAGATTCTATACAATCTTGTTGATAATGCGATTAAATACGGCAATGAAAATGGCCATGTAATTGTTTCCGCAGGATTTGAAGAACCAGAGGATGGAAAAGCTAATTTGATGCTTACCGTTGAAGATAACGGCATTGGAATGAACCAAGAACAAGTAGAGCAATTATTAGAAGCTGATAAATTGTTATTGGAAGCAGCCACCGATACTGGGTCTGATAAGAAAAAACAATTGGGTGTAGCGATTGTAACTAAGCTCACAAAAAACCTGAACGGATCAATGGAAATTCAAAGCAAGCCTGGTAAAGGATCTGTTTTTTCTATTTCTATTCCAATAAAAGTTCCTATTCAAGCTAAACACATATCTGGTGGCAAACCACTTGCTCCACTCAAAATACTACTCGTCGAGGATCATAAGATGAATCAATTGATTACGAAAAACATCCTCATTAATTGGTCAGAATTTGTTTCTGTTGATATTGCCGAAAATGGCCTTGTCGGTTATGAAAAATTCAAGGAATATGGTTATGATATCGTTCTCATGGATCTTTTCATGCCCGTAATGAATGGAATGGATTCTGCAAGAAAAATCAGGGAGCTGAGTCAAGTTCCAATCATTGCCCTAACGGCCAACTCTAGCAAAGAAGAACAAGACAATTGTTTCAAGGTTGGCATGAATGACTATCTTTCAAAACCATTCAACCCACAGGAATTACTAGACAGGATCATGGCGACTTTGGTGAACGTGTTCAATAGTCCAAATTAATTTTGCTTCAACCGACTTTATTCTAAAAACAAAAAAAATAAGGCTACTCGCTCGCTATCACTCTCGGTGGCAATAGTTTATACAGCAACGGTGTCACTATCCTACTCAACAGCATGGAGCTGATTAATCCTCCGATCAACACCCACGCCAATGGAGAAATCAATGGAGAATTCTCCATCACCAATGGAATCAGGCCGCCGATAGCCGTCAGTGTGGTGAGGAAAATAGGTAAAAATCTTGTTTCTGAACCTTCCAAAATTGCTTCTTCTAAAGGCATTCCTTTTTCCCTGAGCTGATTTGTATAATCCACCAAGAAAATTGAATTTTTTATCTCAATACCTATCAGTGCAATCATCCCTATTGTTGCAACGAAAGACAACGTTTCTCCTACTAAATATAAGGCAGTGAGGGAACCTATTATTCCAAGTGGAATAACTGATAAAACAATCAACGTACTTTTGAAAGTCCTGAATTCAAGCACCAAAATGGCCAGCAGCAAAAAGGACGCTACTATCACTATTGTTTCCATTCCACCAAAGCTTTCTTGTTGCGTCTCACGTTCTCCTGCCGCCTGAAAACTATACCCTTCCGGAAAATCATAGGCTTCGAGTTTTTCAATAATTTCATCTGTTAGGGCACTGGTGTTGTATCCAGTTTTGGTAAATGCACTCACATTCGTAAATCGTTCTTTATTATAATGCTGGATAAATGATGGTGAGGTTTGCAACTCCACTTTGGCAATTTGTGAAAGTGGAACCAATGAACCTGAAAGTGAAGTGATATACATCTTTGAGAAAGTAGCCAAAGCCTCTTTTTCATCTTTTTCTACAGAAACCTTAATAGCAAACTCCTCCCCTTCTTCGTTTCTGAACTCCCCCACTTCCAATCCTGCGATTCCAAGTCGAACTGTTTTTGCAACTTCCGCTAAAGGTATTCCCAACAGCCCCGCCTTATCCTTGTTGATGATAACTTCCAAGTCAGTCTTTTGGGTGCTTAAAGGATTTTGAATGTATATTGCTCCCTCCGTTTTTTTCATGATGTCTTCTACATCAAAAGCTATTCTTCTCAACTCATCCAGGTTTTCACCGAAAAGCCGGAACTCAATAGGTGCCGTGATTGGTGGCCCCTGCTGGAACATTTTTACCGTGATTTTAGCACCAGGGTATCCCTCAAACTCATCTTTAAGAAGGTCAGTAAATGCCACAATTTCCGGCACTTGTAAATCGGGTTGTAAGCCAACAAACAATTGTCCAAAATTTGGAGAATTCTGCTGCTGGAATTCATTGTAATAAACTCTTGGATTTCCTTTCCCAATATTTGAACTCACACTTACTACAGTAGGGTCTTCGATTAACCGGTGCTCAATAAAAGCAACCACAGAGTCTACTTTATCCATGTTAGATCCTAATGGCAAATCCACATTTATCATGAAAAAGGGTTTCTCGGAAGTTGGAAAAAGGCTGAAACCTATTTTAGGAATAAGACCCAAACTGCTTACGAAAATCAAAACTGCCGTTACCAATGTGATTACCGGATGCTTAAATGACCATCTCAAAACTTTTTGATACGGCTCATTTAAATATTTTTTGAAAATCCGAAAAAAGACATTCCCGTCCACCTGCTCATTCTTTTTCAAAATCATCCTTGATAAAAAAGGAATGATAGTAAGCGCTACAAACAAGGAAGCAATCACCGTGAGGATAACAGCTAAGGGCAGACTACGAATAAATTCGCCCGTTGCCTCCGGCAAAAACACCAATGGCAAAAATGCCAAAATCAGGGTGGCCGTACATCCAATTACGGCGATGCCGATTTGTTTAGTGCCGGCTATAGCAGCATCCATTCGGGAGTACCCCATACGCATGAATCGCTCAATATTTTCAACCACTACAATGCTATCGTCCACAAGTAGCCCCAGTGATACAACCATTCCCACAATACTTAATTGGTTGAGGGTATAGCCCATAAAATTGAGCAAGGCAAGCCCTATCGACAGCGATAGTGGAATTGAAATCATGACAACAATTGATGCCCGGAAGCCTAAAGGCAACAAGGTCAAAAGCACTAAAAAAACAGCGATCATAAAATCACGCCCCAATCCTGTAAGTCTCCGATCTACGCTTTTTGCCTGATCGAAGGATGTCTCAAGCCGCATACTTGAAGGCAGTTGCTTTTCGAATGCTTCAACTATCGGATATATTTTCTCACTGGTCTGAATGACATTCTCCCGATCTTTTTGCCTTGTCAAAATCCAGAGGCTGCGCTCCCCATTAAATCTTGCTTTATGTGTTTCGTCCTCGTCAGAAAACATAACAGTGGCAATGTCCTTTAAAAATACAATCCTCCCCTCCGGTGTCGTCCGAACGATGGTATTCCGTACATCATCTATTTCTTCATAACTACTTGTGGTTTTAATATTAAATTTCTTTGATCCAATGTCTATGCTACCGCCAGGAATATTCACATTGTTTGCATCAATTAAGCCCAATACTTGATTCAGCCCTAACTGTTGCTGTGCCATTTTTTCCAGGTTTACTTCCACTTTCACTTCCCTTTCTGGATACGCTTGAATAATTACTTGCTTTAATTCCTTCAGTTTCTCCAAGCTGGATTTCAGCTTCTCAGCTTCTTTTTCTAAGTCTTGGTACGATGCCCCTTTTGACACCAATGCATGCTGGAATATGTTGACATCAGAGGATTGCGCACGAATAATATTCACATCGAGAATATCTGCTGGCAACTCAGGTCTCAATTTATTCACCTCCCTGATAATGTCATTGTATTTTGTAAGGGTATTTACGCCATAACTAAATTCGATCTGTGTGACAGAGACACCATCATAACATTCTGTCTTGATTTCTTTTACATCCTCCAATTCATATAATGATTCTTCTACAGGCTCAGCAACCAGCTCTTCCATATCGTTTGGGCTGGTTCCAGGAAAGATCGTCGTAATCACATAAATCGGCGCATTAAAAACAGGGTCTTCCCCGCGGGGCATATTGAACAAAGCATTCAAGCCCAGCAGCAGCACCATAATGAAGAGGACTATGGTGAATTGGTAATTTTTGACAGAGAATTCTGCTATTTTCATTTTTAGTTTTTTCTATCTGAATCTTAGAATAGTTATAGACAAATTCTAAAAGCAAACTATTCTCAAAACGAAGTGGTTTGGGAATTTGATTTTCTACAAACCAATGGTTTTGAGGATATGCCGATGGAGAAATGGTTTAATTTTTCCCAAACCATTTCGGAATCGGTATATTGTCTTGGATCAATTGCCTTATTCCTGTATTTTAGCAAGAAATATTTGAATAATGCTTTCATCGAATTTAAATAATGCTCAATTGAGTTTACTTGAACTTTTAGCTGAACCACTCTCTCAGGATGACCTGAAAAAGTTAAAAGATACACTTGTTCAATTCAGGTATCAGCGGCTTCAAAAAATGCTCGACGAACAATGGAATGAACAAGAGTGGACTCAAAAAACCTTGGATAATTGGTACAAAGAACACAACCGAACTCCTTATAATCAGAAAGGTAATTGATGAAAGTTGTTCTCGACACCAATCTCCTTTTGGTAGTAATCTCCAATCGTTCAATTGATCACGACGTTTTTCTTGCACTGCTGGACGGGCAGTTTGAAATCGTAGTCACATCTGAAATTCTGCTCGAATACGAGGAAATAATTTCAAGAAAAAATGGTCAAGAAATCGCATCTGCTGTTCTCGCCCTGATCACAAGTCTTCCAAATACCCATTTAATCAGAACCTATTATCATTGGAATTTAATCACTTCAGATCCTGATGACAATAAATTTGTTGATTGTGCAATAGCTGGTGATTGTGATTTTCTTGTCAGTGACGATAATCATTTCAATGCTCTACAAAAAATAGATTTCCCCAAAATCACAGTTATTGGAAAATCTGCTTTCAGACGAAAACTTGGACTTCCTCATTAATACCTCTCACTCCACCACTTCCACTTCCGCCCCATTGTATAAATAGGGTGCTCCATCGGTCACTACCATATCTATCCCTTCCAATCCAGATTGAATGACTACTTTATCTTTATACAAGAAGGCAATTTTCACAGGCACTTCAATCGCTTTTTTATTTTTAAGAGTAAAAATTATAGCCTCCGAACCCTTTGTCTCTACTAGTGCATCCAATGGAATTACCATTTGATCACCATCTTGTTTTGGAAAAATTTCGACCGAAGCAATCAGTCCCGCAGCCAGCCTGGGCGGCTGGCCTGTCAAAGTCAATTCCACATCGAATGTGCCGCTGCCTGGGTTACCAGTATCGGACAAGTCGCTCACTTTTGCATCGAAAGCTATTCCAGGATAGGCATCCAAACGCACCAACGCTCGGTCACCAATTGCAACTCTGGCCCAGTCCCGATCAGCCAAACCAGCCTTAATAACCCAATCACTGGATGTATTTCCTAAAATGAAATAGGCCGGCATGCCCGGCCCTACGATTTCACCAGGATTGACTAATTTTTTCACCACCTTCCCAGAAATCGGTGATCTAATCTCAGAAAAGTCTTGGTTGAAATTGGCCATTTTTAAATTTTGAGTGGCGACATTCAATCCTGTCTGAGCATCTTGAACATTTTCCAGAGTAGCTACACTGTCAGCATATAGATTTTGGGCACGTTGTAAATCACGTTCTGCTTTTGCAACTGCCTCATTTGCCTGGTTAACTTGCGCTGAAATCTCAGTCTGATTGAGGCTCGCCAGAAGTTGACCTTTTTTGACAAAGGCCCCTTCTTCCACAAACATTTCTGCCACTACACCTCCTATTTTGAATGCAGGCTTCGACTCATTATCAGAAGCAACCACGCCAGAGGCCTGAATACTCAACACTATATTCTCTTTTTGAACTTTGACAACTCTGACAGGAATAGCTTTTTTCCCATTCGTTGCTTTTGAGATGGATTCCCTATCGCTTTCGCCACATCCAAAGAATATAAAAGCAGGAAGTAATATGATTAAATATTTCATTTGATAGATTCTATTTTCCGAGTTTTAAGGTATTGGATAAGAAGCAGTTGCATATTCCAGTTCTACCCTATTTAGCAAAACGGTATGCAATGAAAGGGAGCGTTGCAATTCAATATTTGTGATTTGAGTGCGGGCATCCAGCAACTCAATATAATTGGAAACACCTTCCTTGTATCTTCGAAATGTATCCCGATATTGGCGCTGGGCACTGTCTAATTGCAACTGATAACTTCTCAAAGTTGAAATGGCGGCATCTAAAGAATGTTGTGCCGTGGCGGTTTGCAATTCAATTTGGTTTTCAATCTGACTGATTTTTTCATTCGTTGACAAAATATCCAACTCTGCTTGTTGTGCCTGCAATTTGTTTCTGTTTCCTGCATAAATCGGAACTTCAAGTGATAGTCCAGCCAAAACATAGCCTCCATATTTAAAGTCAAAATTCTGTGAGCCGACCTCGACCTGAGCACCCACTGTTGGCACTTTGTAAGAACGTTCCATTTCAGCGACCAAAGAATTCACGGCCTGAACGGACTGTAATTGCTGCAGTTCTTCTCTATTGCCAGCGGCAAACAAGGAGCCATTCAATTCCAGCGCATCAGATTCATCAATTACATCCACCTCAATATCTTCATCCAAAGGTTTATTCAATAAGAAATTGAAATACGCTTTTGCATTTTGCTGATTTGCCACTGCTTCATTCCGTTGTGCTTCCACATGTACAATTTCACTTTTCACCCGAAGCACTACTGAAGGTATCACCTTATCGTTGCGTAAGAGGCTTTCATTAACCCGCAAATTTTCAGCAAGCAATTCCAATGCATTGTCATAAATACCAACTGCTTCCGATGCTTGTAAATATTGGTAATAAGCCATTTTTACATCCCTTGCCAGCTGACGTTTGTAGGCCTGGATTTCCGCTTGATTTATACCGATGAGTTCCTGCTTAATTTTTCTGTTGAAATAAATTTCTCGATTGATAATGGGCTGTGTAATGCGAATGCGGGAATCATAAAAATTGTGGGGAAGAAAAGTTACCGACTCATTTTCAATCTGAGGGAAATTGTTCGTCATCGTAATGGCATTCAATGTAGAATAAACTGGGTTCATTAAATCACCAAGTGGCAATTCAATATCTCTTCCTCCAGCAGCCATCGTATATGTAGAAACAAAATCAACTTGAGGCCTATTCATCCGCCTTGCTTCTTCCAACGCCAACATGTTTTTCTCCAATTGAAATTGTTGATCTGCCAATCCATGGTTGGACAGTATTGCCTGCTTGATGTAGTCTTCTAAAATAGTGCTTTGGGAAAACAATGAGGAGAAATGCCAAATGAGGCAAAATACGAAGGGCAGGATTTTATTTAGATGATTCAACATAAGGTTTAAAATTTCGGGTAACAACGGAACGAAGGTGCAAAGAAAAACAAGTATTGTAGAACCCAAAATGGCTGAATCGGCAATTTTAAAGGATGATTTGAGCCATCGGCTTCATGAATCGGGTATGGGAGAATTGCTAATTAATGCCCAAATTTGCCGCATGGCAAAAAAGCATGCAGGCACCTCAACCAGTTCATTTGGCACCAGCGGGAGAATCAACCATGATTCTTCTAAATTTTACAATTCAAAAATGTACGCTGAATTGGATCAAAAGAAATCCAAAGAGCTGAAGGTTACAAATGAATTTCCACACAAACTTGAAAACAAAATCCTTCCTACTTCTGCTGAAGACATGACTTCTATTCCTGATAATTCAGTGCATTTAATGATCACCTCTCCGCCCTATAATGCCAGCAAAGAATATGACGAAGACTTGAGCCTTGATGAGTATTTGGATATGTTGAAGAATGTATTTTCTGAGACCTATCGAGTGCTTGTTCACGGTGGCCGAGCCTGCATCAATGTAGCGAATCTTGGCCGCAAGCCTTACCTTCCTTTGACTGCTTTTATCACACAAATAATGATAGATTTAGGCTTTCTGATGAGAGGTGAAATATTGTGGGACAAAGCAGCTTCAGCCAGCCCCAGTACTGCATGGGGCAGTTGGAAAAGCGCCTCCAATCCCATCTTGCGGGATGTTCATGAGTACATCCTCGTATTTTCAAAAGGAGACTATAAAAGGCATTTGACAAAGGCCGAAAAAGAAGTCAAGAAAAACACCATTGGGCGAGATGAATTTTTGGAATGGACCAAAACGATTTGGCAAATGAAAGCAGAATCAGCTCGACGAATCGGCCACCCTGCACCATTCCCTTTGGAGCTACCGCACCGCCTTATTCAATTGTACTCTTTTGAAACGGACATTGTGCTCGATCCATTTATGGGGAGTGGTACGACGGCCATTGCCGCATTAAATTCAGGAAGAAAATATATCGGTTTTGAGGTGATGGAGGAATATATTCAACTGGCTGAAAAGCGTATCTCTGGTTGATGCCAATGAGACTAAAACCTCCTATCTTTTTTTCAAAATCCAGTCAACGGTTTTGCCAAGACCTTCCTGCAATTTCATCGGTTTGTATCCCAATTCTTCTTCAGCTTTATTGGAAGAAATATCCCAATTGTACAGGTATTTTTTCACCCAGGGTGGTGTAATCAAAGGAGGAATTCCCGTTAAATTTGCTCTTATTTCCATTAATTTGGCAGCAGTATTCATCACAGAAATTGGGATCTTAAACATCCTTATTTCATTATCCGTCAACTTTGCAAGCACATCGAAGAATTCAATGAAAGAAGCATTTTCCCCACCCAGAATATACCGTTGCCCTGATACTCCATGCTTCATAGCTTTTATATGTCCATCAATTACATCATTAATAAACACATAATTTCCAATACTTTTCCCGTTGCCCGGAAGCAATCGAAATTTGCCTTCCATGTACATCTTTATCATTTTAGTGACCCCGTTGCTGTCGCTCAAAAGCCCCGGGCCATAAACCCGTGAAGGATTTACCGTTACTATTTGTAGACCATTTTCTGCAAACCAATTAGCCTTTTTCTCCGCTTCGGCTTTTGATTTTTCATAATGGGTAGAAAAAGCAATCGTTCGAGGTGTTTGCTCATTGGATGGAATTCCATTCGATGGACTTATCACTCCAGCTGTAGAAGTAAAAACAACTTTTCTTACACCAGCCTGCAGTGCCGATCGAAAAACATTCTCAGCACCCTCCACATTTAAGCGGTAAAAAGTATTGGAATCTTTGTGCCAGGGAGCGGCTAAAGCTGCAACATGAAAGACGGCATCACAACTTTGAACTGCGGTCTCCAAACTTTCCAAATCCATGATATCCCCTTTAAACAAGCTTACCCCGGGTATTTTTTTTAGATCATTTGCTTTTGATTCGTTTCGATAGAGTGCATGAACTTCATGGCCTTCAGCTATCAATTGTTTGGACAGTTGGGTTCCAATGTAACCTGTGGCTCCTGTAATAAAGTATTTCATTTTTTTCCCTAAAAATAAAGGAGCGGCACCTTATCAAAAGTGCCGCTCCTCATAATCACAAATCTATATTAGTCAATTATGACTTTCCTACTTTGGACACCATTTGAAGTAATGGCCTGTACCAAATAGACTCCAGCTGGTAGCTGACCAACATTCAACTCCAACTTCACAACGGAAGCTTCCAACTTGCGCTCTAAAATAAGCTGCCCTTGTGCATTAAACATAGTGACACCTTTTAACCCTCCATCTTGATGTTGTACCATTTCTACGGTTAATAGGTCTGTTGCTGGATTAGGATAAACTTGGATACTTTGGTCTATAACACCTTCTAATACGTTATTGGGATCAGCATCTTCATCAATGACAATATTGAATGCTGGCATTCCAAAAAATCCACCGTTCCCGTCATCGACAGTAAACGTAAAAAAGTCTGTTTCTGCCAATTGGTCTGTATTAGTGTAGGTAAGCTGGCTGGAATAAATGTCCAACATCGTGAATGAATCACCAACTCCCAGTTGAGTCCCACCCAATGATAAAAATCCGCTAGAAGTATTATGGACAATAGTAAACATCAATTCACCCGGCGTATTATCATCGTCACCGACTTCAAGGAAACTTTGAACAATATTGTAAGTCTGCCCTGGAGGTAAAGCGAGCGGCTCGTTGGTAATCAAATAAGGATCAAGAGCAGCAGCAGCTCCACAAATTTCTAAATCCCAATTATTTAGATTTCCTCCAGCACCAAAACTCGTAACTACCTTAATTTCCAATACCCAATCGCCAGTTGCATCTTCTCCAATAAACCCTGCAAGCGGCTCTTCCGGCTTATAGTTAGTAGTCCCATTTGGTGGACATGGAATAGTTGGGAATATAGACTCATCGTCAAAACCAAGTTGAAATGGGGAAGCACTACTGCATGGTTGCTGGTCCATCAATAATACCGAAGTTAGAGTTGGAGAGGTTAGTCTAAATGTAATGTCTCCAAAGGCATTGTATGCGCCTGCTACATTCAGTACATTGACATCGCTGATTGTTCCACCAGAACCTACATTTATTGTTGTAGTTACAGATGAGCCATTGCTGGATGGAATGGCTAAAGTAGAAGCGTTTGGATAGGTGACACATTCCTGAGACACAGTCTTAAATGCACTCACATCACCATATTCACCAGTTCCACATTCATTTGTCACTCTTACTCGCCAGTAATAAACTGTATTCTCTTCCAAAGCCGTGTTTCCTAAATAGTTTGGATCACTCACATTCGATGCTTCATCAATGATGTTATTGAAATCCGGATCAGTAGCAACCTGAATATCATAAGAAAGGCCATTTGGCAAATCCGACCATTGGTAATTAGGTAAAATACTATTCCCGGAGCCAGCAGGTGAATTCAGTTGCAATGCTGAAAAGTCATTGTTAACTACATTCAAATCAACTGTACGTGAGGCATCAACTACGCCATTTGCAGTAGCATTTATTGTAACTGTAAAATCACCATCATCAGTAACATCTGCCAAGTCTATTGTCATCACAGACGATTCGCCTGGATTAACTGGATTACTGGAAAATGAAACAGTTGCACCTGAAGGGAGCCCATCTGCTGTAAAAGTAATTGGTTCTGTAAACCCAAGTAAAGCAGTCGTTTCCAGATTAACATCAAAAGTTTCGGGCGTACAGGCTATGCCTAATTCAGGTGTTGAAACCAATGCATAACCAGGAACAGAAGGAGGAACTATGGAGAAGTCTGCATTTGAAATATCAAAGAAAATATTATCAGCTGCCTTTACTTTTATTCGAGCCACATCCGTCACTTCATCTGGCACCACCACAAATGCGCTACCGTCATTTTTAGTACCTGAAAGAAGTGTAACAGGATAAGTATATCCTCCATCAAGAGAAAGGAATATATCTACCCATTGGCTATTTACTTGAACACCATCCGTATTGGCAACGTCCCAAGTAACTTCTCTAAACTGGCCAACTTCCCACATTTCAGTTCCATCATTTGGAGCCAGTACTAAAAATGGGCCTGCCAAATCTGTTGATGAAAACTCTATGGCGTCGAAAGCATATCCGCCACCTCCAGCATGATTGTCACGAGTAACGAATCGAAAAGTAAGTGGCCTTGTAGTGGTAGGCAAAACTTCTGTTTTATGAGAAGTATTATTAACAATTGTTTCAATTCTTGGAAAAATTCGGATTGGAGAATCAGATGGGATAAAAGATCGGAACAAAGGAGCTGTGCCCATTGGCTGCCCCAATACACTTTGTGTCCCTAAATCATATTGTTCCCAAACGTAAGTTAAGTCTGCATCTTCCATATCAGTGCCCATCCCTGTCATTTCAAACGGGGTACTAATCGGAATCCTGAAATTGCCTGCAAATGGGATAATAGACTCCGGGGTGTTATTTCCTTCAGGAACAACCACCGCACAGGAGGCCCCAGAGTTAGGGTCACGGCTAAATGCACGCATCCGTTCCAATGAGTTGATATGATAGTAACCATCCCCAGTATCATTAATCCATTGCGCATTACAATCGCTTGCTCCAGAGTAAGACATAATAGTACTTCCAGCACCAGGCTCATATCCTGTTGGTGGGCTTTCATTATCGCCATCACACAAGTTGAATGTGTGCAATGCATTGAATTGATGTCCCATTTCATGACAAACGATCAGATAGAATAACGGACCAGAGAATAAGCCAAAAGTGCAAGAAACACCTCTTGCTTTACTGGAACTACAAACAGATCCTGTCTGAGCCAAGCCACCTGCGTTTGTTCCAAAAACATGGCCTATATCATAATTACTTGGACCGATTATATTATTTAATACTGGTGGATTTTCATTGATCATCTGATCCGTTTGGCCATTCGTGTATGGGTCAGAACCATTAGAGCCAAAGTGAAAAACATCTGAGGTGTTGGCTACAAGCTCCAGGCTTATTGCTACTTCCGTTTCAAATACTGCATTCACATTATTAATAACGGTATTTACTGCTGCCAATACTGAGTTGACATTATTCCCATTTTGAGAAGAATACTCTACAGTAGTTGCTACTGCTACTCTGTAAGTATAAAGGTCAACAACAGCAGCACCACGATTATTGGTAGTTAACTCCAACTCATCTTTCAAATGAGCAAAATCCATAGGTAAATCAGTGAAATTTTCTCCATGGGTTCCACATTCAAAAAATGGGTCGGTTGCCCCTATTAGCACATCTTTTTGATAAAAACTGTGGTATATTTCTGTTTGATCTTCAGCAGCTGGCCAGATAAAAGCAGCTTCTCCAACATTGTTGATAAAAGCATGAAAACCATATGGGCTGTAATCAAATTTCACCCGAACGCCAGGGTTGCTTACGCTCTCTCCTGTATAGGTCTTTATCATTGGAAATTGCTCCGCAAGTTCTTCCGCCATTACTGGAGATTCCCAAACTTTGAAGTCTTCTGATGTGCCATCCGGCATTGGCAAGGATACTATCAACTGACTATTTCGAGCCTGCTCCGTTCCTTTCATGGGCGCTTCTCGTAGATGGTTAATCAAAGCAGGCAAGTCTAGTGAAACTGTTCGATAAGCCTTAACTGCAGGTAAGCTTTTGCTGGGTTGCGCTATTGTATTTTGGCTTTGTATTTCATTTTGCCAGAAACTGCTTTGTGATTGAGCAGAAAGGAATACAACGGCTAAAAGAGTGATACTAATCGTAAAAATTTTCTTCATGCTGATGTTATTTTAGTGGGAATGTAAGGATGTAGGTTTCTTCCATTATATGGATGGTCAATCGAATCCTATCCTTTAAATAGGACTTCTAAGCAAAGCTACGCAACCATCGTAGTTTAATGAAATCTGATCGGTATTCCTTTTGGTTATTGACCTGACAAATTAGTCAAGTACCCGCAACAAAAAGGCCCAGACTATTTGCCCAGGCCTTCTTTATTTCACTTTTTATCTCAATTATTTTTATCGATGAACTACAAATCTTCTCGTTAGAACATCTGATTCAGATTGTACAGTTAAGAAATATAATCCTTCTGCATATCCGTTTAGGTCAAGCTGAAGATATTGGCTGGACTGAACCATCTCCCTCTGGCTTATCAAACGACCTTGCACATCGCTAATAACAATATTGGCCTCGCTTGAAAGGGGCGTCTGGAATCCAATGTTCAATCGGTCAGATGCTGGATTAGGATATAAGGTGATTTCATTACTGAAAGGAATCTCATCTACATCCGTCACAGCATTTTCATCAATTACAATATTAAACCTTGGCGTACCAAATAACCCTCCTTGTCCATCAGTCAATGTAAACGTGAAAAAGTCATATACTTCTTCAGGGTTGGTATTAGTATATGTGATGATTTCATCATTGATATCCGTAAATCGGAAAAAGTCACCAACGCCAAGTGGCACTCCATTTTTAGAGATATAACCATGCTTGGTCTCATTAATGATATTTACTTTTAGATCAGCTGCGGTATTATCAGGATCACCTGCGAACAATTCATAATTATGAATAATCCTGGTATCGTTGGGCTTCACATAGATAGTATCATTTTCAAGCAGAAATGGATGCTCTGGAGTTATGCTTGCACAAAACTCTACCGCCCAACTTTGCAAGCTTCCACCTGTCCCAATATCATTGATTACTTCAATTCTCAACCGCCAAGTACCTAAAGTATTTTCTCCAATAAATGCAGACAGAGGTTCTTGTGGTTTATAAGCCAAGCCATTCAAAGGAGGGCAATCAATATCAAATGGTGATTCATCATTGAGTGTAAGATTGAAAGTGGTTACATTCCCGCAAATGCTCTCAAACAAAATAACTTCCGTGCCTGCTGGGCTAATTACCGTAGCCCTTAAATCAGCCAATGCATTATGCACTCCAACGAGGTTTTTGATATTTACATCAGAAATAATTCCGCTCTCCAAAACAACCAATTCAGATTCAATGACTGGTAGCCCAACTCCAGATATATTGATCGGAACATCTGGGCTATTCTTTGATTCACACTCAGTTGTATAGGTTTGAAAAACATTTGAAAGCGAATAATCGCCTTTCCCACACTCATTGGAAGGTCGAACTCTCCAATAATAAATCTTGCTTTCGTCCAATGCAACAGATGGTTCATAACTTGTTTCAACCAAATCAAATTCTTCTGCAATTATAGTCCCCTGTTCAAAATTTGGGCTGGTTGATAATTGGAAATCATACACATCAGCTTGGACGAGATCACCCCAAGTGAATGTTGGTAAAAGTCCAAAATCGGAACCGCCATTTATTGGGCCATCTAATGAGATTAAAGAAAAATCGTTGAAAACAACATTGAAGAACAAGCTCTTATATGTTGTATCTGTAGCACCTATTGCACGAATCCCAACTTCATAAAGTCCATCATCAATTACTTCGCTCATGTCAAAATCCAGCAAAGCCGCATCGCCTGGCATAACCGGATTATTGATAACTTCAACCGTTGCATTGGCTGGCAAACCACCAAGAACTTCAATGGTGACAGGCTCATTAAAACCGAGGATTGATCCTACAGCAACTTCAACCATACTGCCATCGGGCACACAAGTTTGCTGGTATTGAGGATTTATTCCCAGTGAATAACCCGGTTCATCTGCTGGCCCTATTTCAAAATTTTGGTTAGAAAGATCAAAGAAAATATTTTTCGAAGCCTCGATTCTTACACGAACATTGCTGCTTACTAGATCAGGAACGGTAATAATCTCGCTACCATCGTTTGGTGTGGATGCAACTAAAAGGTGATTAAAATTGAATCCACCATCAGTTGAAATCCATATATTTACAGACTGACAATCAACAAGGTCATTGTCTGTATTTGCTACATTCCATGTTATTTCTTGTTCTTCTCCTGCTTTCCAAACTTCATTTCCGGAATTTGGATAAGTCACTCTAAATGGCCCCGCTGTATTGGTCGCTTTAAAATTTACGTCTACCCAGGTTATTCCACCAGCTCCTTCATCAACAATGTTATCTCTTACTATACACCTAAACTCCATGTCCTTACTATAAGTAGGCAGGATCTCAACATTTTCAGAAGAATTATTTAATATGATAGGTAAGCGAGGGAAAACCCTTTTAGGAGAAGGGTTGTGATCATACACTCTAAAAGTTGGTGCATTGCCAAATGGTTGTCCTAAAGGAGCACTTGGCTCTCTGTTCCACTGCTCCCAAGAATAAGTCAAATCGTCATCATCTTCATCTGAGGCTTCTACTTCCAATTCAAATGGTGTGCTGATTGGAATATAAAATCCATTAACATAATCTTCTGTAACTACAGGTGAATGGTTAGAAGTTGTTGTTACTGTTGCACAAACATTTCCCCCACCATTGCGAGTATACGTCCAAACTTGATCGATACTTCCTGCATTATATTGCAAGGTTGCTGGGCCAGGAATATTACTTGCTCCACAAGATCCCTGATAAGAAAGAATAGTCGAGCCACTACCAGGTTCACGTGCTGAAGGTGATGAGAACTGACCTTCTTGCCCTGGACAGTGATTAAATGTGTGACCCCCGCTAAACTGGTGCATGATTTCGTGTGCTGCAATGCTTAGTGTAGTTGCTATAACATTTGAACTAAAATTACAAGTAACCCCTCTTGCTTTACCTGCTGCACATACAGTTCCACTTACAACACCACCTACATCTGAACATGGTCCGGTATAAACATGGCCAACATCAAAATTGGCCAGGCCAATAATATTGTTTAGTATCGCTTCATTTTGCCCTAATAAAGCTCCACCCATATTTGAATTGTTATATGGGTCAGTGCCTGGGTCAAGGAATACGAGTTGGTCATTATCTGGGTGCATGATAAATCGTACATCAATATCTCTTTCGAGCAATCCATTAATTGTATTTGTGGCTGTCACTAAGGAATTTAGTACGGAGGTGATTGTACCTCCATGAGATTGTCCATATTCACCAGTACAAGCGAGTGCAAATATGTAATCACGGCGTTCAGTCAATTCTCCTTCTCCCCCACCTCTAAACTCCACAGGACTGTCTTGGATAAGGGTAGTCAAATCCATCATCTCTTCTTGCTTGTCCTCATTTATGAGGTTCAATTTTGGAAGGCCAATGCTTTCCATCAAGAAGCCAGTTTGAGGATAAACAATATAATATTGCGTCTGCTGAGTCGCATAAGTTTCGATAATAGTCCCTCCATCCTCAGATGGCACAAATGCGTGGAATCCATTTGGCCCATATCCAAGCCTCAAAGTATGGGCTGGATTATCAACACTTTTCCCAGCGTATGTTTTTATCATTGGATAGCGTTCAGCAAGGTCAGGGTGCATTACAGGTGATTCCCAAACCTTAAAAGTTTCCAATCCTCCTTGTGATGAAGGCAACTGAACCGAAATAGGATTTGATCGAGCTTCTGTTGTACCCTCCATTGGGGCATAACGAAGATGATTTCTCATTGCATCAAAATCGAGCGCATAGACTGAATAGTCAGGTGGGATCATGCCGATCTCAGACTTTTCAGGTAAAAATATTTCGTTGTATTGCACTTGTTTCCAAAAGTCAGGTGCTTGCTGTCCAAATGTGAAAACAGCAAAAGCTAAGAATAAAGAAATAGATAAGAGTTGCTTCATCTTTATGTATTTGATAAAATTAAACTAACCAAAGAAAGGTTGCAAAGTAACAGTTGCACTGGCATTGGGTTGATATTCTACATGACAATTCTTTGGATAAATGAACCATGTTGGAAGGAAAATCAGATTTAGTACGCAAAAATACAATTAGCAACTTGTATTAAAAAAAGTGTTAGAGGCCAAGTTTGGTTGTTACGGTGACAAAGTAGGAGCTGCCAATAAAAAAATTGTTGGAATAGAACATGTTTGTGGAATAAAACGCATGCTATTTATCAAAATATCTATTCCCCGCATTAATAGATATTTGAAAAAAAATTCACACCACAATCAAAAAGCACTTACATTTGCAATGTTCTTTGAGTAATTCACTGATTAGCAAGTAAGTTTCAGCGTTAAGAGGTTAATCAGTAGTTCTGTAAGTAAGTATTCGTTAGTTATTTGACTCACAATCCATCTTCCAGCCTACGTGTATTTCTTTCCCTAATACGATTTTAAATTTTTTGCTTTCAAGAGTTCTCAGCATTTATTAATTTTTAATTTTTTTTGAAATGAACATCTTCGTAGCAAGGTTAAACTACGACACGCAATCTGATGACCTTCTAAGGGCTTTCGAAGCTTATGGTGAGGTTAGTTCTTGTAACATTATTTCAGACAAATTTACTGGACGTTCAAAAGGATTTGGTTTTATCGAAATGCCAAACGACGAGGAAGCACAAAAGGCTATCGATGGCCTGCATGACACTGAGCTGGATGGCAGAACTATTGTTGTGAAACAAGCTGAAGACCGTGGAAGTGGCGGCGGTGGTCGTCGCGGTGGAGGAGGATACGGCGGCGGCGGCGGCGGTGGTCGTCGTGGTGGCGGCGGATACGGTGGCGGCGGCGGTGGCCGTGGTGGATACGGCGGCGGTGGCGGCGGATATGACCGTGGCGGCGGATACGGCGGCGGCGGCGGCGGTGGAGATCGCTGGTAAACAGGAACTAAGTAAGTACACAATATATGTGTACTATCCTTAATACAAAACCTGAGTGGAATCCACTCAGGTTTTTTTATTTAAGACTATCCTGAATAAATGCCTCTACCCTACTGATTGCATTTTCCCTGACATTGACATAATAAAAATTGAGGTCAGCTATATGATAGTTTCTACGAGTGAATAAAAAGCTTCCAGGGAATTTTGGTTTATGGGTCCAAAGAATACCATTATGTATTTGAGCATCCGCAATCTCTTTATGGATCACATCTATATCCCTTAAAATAGCTCCTTTATTTTCAGATTTAGAAATAAGGCTTTCATCTAAGTTCCATGATAAAGGATTCGTAACCAATACATCCTCTCCAATTGTAAATTTCTTTGGCGTATAGCCGTATTTAAAAGTTCTCCAGGAACATACACAATTAACATCTTGAGGCAACCAGCATGGCTCTATATTGCTGAATTCCTCCTTTAAAACTGGCCATCCAATAAGATAAGCGACTACCAGCTGTTGCTGGAGTTCCTGACCATCAAAAAACTCTTTTAGCAAATTCAACGCATGCACTGCACCTTGACTATGAGCAGCTATGATTATGGGCCGTCCGTTATTCTCATTTTCAAGAAAATACGAAAAAGCTGACCGAACATCTTGATAAGCCAGATCTAATGCAGCTTTGGCTTTATCCTTTTCCTTCGTATAAAAACTGCTAAGATGAGCCTGTCTATATCTGGGCACGAAAACCTTCCCCGCCCCATTAAAAATACTTGCCTGATACTTAATGGTGGTTTCGTCAGTTTTCTTGTTAAGTTCAATATTTTGGAGTGAGGCATTCCAGTTTTCCCCCTTTCGGGTATACGTGGTCGGGTGAACAAAAAAAACATCAGCTGATGCCGTTGACTGATTATCAGATAATGATTGGGGAGTAATATCTGCCATATCCTGTTTAGAAGGCAATGCAGCCCAGTATTCAGGGTTTGAATAATCTGGGGCAGACGGCACGGAAGTTGAAGGGAATGTGCCGAGCCTGAAAGCGCAGGATTGCACTATTGGTAAAATAAAAAGGAATGGAATGATTTTTTTCAATGGTTTCAATTTTCCTCAAATATATAAAGCCTAAACGGATAGATATTTGACTGTTATTGCTTCTCTCATGCTCTTCATTGATTTCCAATTACCAGTTCTATTTAATTTTACTTAATCCAACAATTACATTAGTTTATTGGAGAGTATAACTTTGCGCCTCTTTTAACTAAAATAAAATCAGAATTTATGAAAATCGCTGTTGTAGGTACTGGCTATGTAGGATTGGTGTCAGGTACATGCTTTGCTGAAACAGGAAACCATGTAGTTTGCGTTGACATTGATGAAAATAAGATCCGAAGGATGCAACAGGGCGAAGTCCCAATATATGAACCCGGTCTTGAAGTCATCTTTGAAAGGAATAAAAGACAAGGTCGTCTGGAATTCACAACAGATCTAAAATCCGCTGTAGATCAAGCTCAAATTATATTTCTCGCTTTACCAACACCTCCAGACGAAGATGGATCTGCCGATTTAAAATATATCCTTGGTGTTGCTGACGATCTTTCTAAGATTATCAAGGACTACAAAGTGATAGTAGATAAAAGCACCGTTCCTGTTGGGACTTCTGAAAAAGTACATGCTATTCTTGCTCAAAATTTGAGCGAAGATTTATTTGATGTCGTTTCAAATCCTGAATTTTTAAGGGAAGGAGTTGCTGTAGAGGATTTCCTCAAACCAGACCGAGTAGTAATCGGCACCACTTCTGATCGAGCAAGAAAGATTATGAAGCAACTGTATGAGCCATTTGTTCGCCAGGGTAATCCGATTTATTTTATGGATGAACGGTCGGCTGAAATGACTAAATATGCTGCCAACTCATATCTCGCAACGAGGATTTCATTTATGAATGAAATTGCCAATTTATGTGAAAAAGTAGGAGCCAATGTTGACTCTGTACGTGTAGGAATGGGTAGCGATACAAGAATTGGCAAGAGATTTCTTTTCCCAGGAGTTGGATATGGAGGCTCCTGTTTCCCAAAAGACGTTCAGGCATTGGCAAAAACTGCCAATGATTTTGACTATGATTTCAAAATTTTGAAATCAGTCATGAATGTGAACCAAATTCAAAAACACAGGCTCACTGAGAAAATCAAAGCACATTTTGGCGACGATCTTAAAGGAAAAACGATTGCTCTGTGGGGTTTGGCTTTTAAACCAAATACAGATGATATTAGAGAAGCACCCGCCCTCTACTTGATAGAAGATCTTCTCAAAGCTGGAGCAACCGTGAAGGCATATGATCCAGAGGCGATGTCGAATGTGAGAGCAGAATACAACGGCCAAGTCAGCATGGCTCAAGATCAGTACGAAGCACTGATCGATGCTGATGCCCTGGCGATCGTGACAGAATGGAGTGTTTTCCGCACACCAAGCTTTGATGTGATGAAACAGCTCTTGAAAAATCCGCTCATATTTGATGGAAGAAACTTGTATGATGTCGATACTATGAATGGATTGGGCTTCCATTACCAAAGTATTGGGCGGAATCCAGTCGAACAATAGAAGATATACCGATGAAAAAATATACGAATGGTGGCTCGTTAACCCGAGCCACCATTCGCTTTTTAGAGATTTGTTTATTGAAGATTTAAAAAAAGTAAATTTTTTCCACCCCAAATGGGTTTTATAATTCCAAATAGGAATTTACATTTGCGTCCGCTTTGAAAAATTGGCTCGTGCAATCGATTTGATTAGTTATAAAATTGATTGTCAAATAACCTGGAGAGGTGGCAGAGCCTGGTTTATTGCACTGGTCTTGAAAACCAGCGTACCGCGAGGTACCGGGGGTTCGAATCCCTCCCTCTCCGCACAACGAAGCCCTTGTGAACATTTCGCAAGGGCTTTTATTTTTGCGTAAGTAGCATCTTTAGTGTTCACCTGTTTACATCTTCTTCAAAAATACTTCTTGAAATAAAGGCCGGAATACATCTACACCAACTGGACTAACAGCTTCAAAAACTGGATAATAACCAGGCTTGCTTACAATTAGCTGATATATCTTGTTAGGGTCTAAACCGAAAGAAATATAATTACTTTCAATATTCAGGTGGGTGTTAAGAACCGCAGCTGTTTGCATATCCACCAACTCCACATTACAACCTTCCAAGATGGTGCTACTTTCCTCTTCAAATATAAAAGCCTTAAGGGCTACCCGCAACTTTCCTTTATAAATGTCAAAATCCCTACAGGCAGGCTCCATTCTTGGGCAAGTTTCATTTGGCCTGTCAGAGGAAAAGTAACAATTGCTATCCCTATTTTGGAGGGTGAAATATAAATCATCGAAATAGGAATTAATGGGTCTACCGAGGTTTTCCGGAAGTGCCCATTCCATATTGGGTTTCAATTTTGAACGGAGTACATCGTACCCGCCCAAAGACAGATGACCTTTTGAACTAAAGAAAAGACATTGCTCTATATTGTCAAAAAAAGGAGTAGCCTCATCTTCTGGCGTATTGATAGGCAAATTATACGGCTGACCGAAAGTACCATCTTCATTTACTATAGTTGCCCAAATATCTTGTTTTCCTTTGCCGCCAGGCATGTCTGAAACAAAGAATAAAACTTGCTCTCTACTTTCCCTAAAAATACCTGCTGAAGGCTGGCTGGCGTTAAACCTACTGGGTACTAAAGTCCTCGGCAACATTCTTGGAGCACCCCAACGGCCATGATAGTTTTTATCCCGATAATAGATTTTCCTTTTTTCTCCGATTTCTGACTGAGCCCCACCTTCTTTTAACGTGTAATAAATTCTATTTCCTGCATTGGAAACAACTACATCAGACATGCTTTTGTCAGCATCGTGTGAGGATATATCAAATAAAATAGGGACATTTTCCTCAACTACTGTAAATACTTTATCCACTAAATTGTTTGTCGACTTATTTAAAATAGTGGATGTGTAATACAGCCTGGAGGCATATTGAAATGGTGCAAAATCTGATAAATCCGAATTGATTTCCGGCCCTAATAGGGTGATTTCATGGTAGTTTGATTTAAAAACAATAACAGCGTTATTTCTATTTTGACCAAACGAAAACAGAGGCAAGAACAACAGGATTATAAAAATATTTTTTTGCATAATTGCTCGATGTAAAAGCATTTATCGTTTCTCAAACTCCCATTGGTCCATTTTATCCGCCAACTGTTTCATGGATGTATACAACCTCATTAGGGTTTGTTCCTGCACTGATTCATACCAGCCTAAAGCCACTTCCGCTACTGCCACATCTGGTTCGTTTGAATAGGGATGATATATAAAGGTATTCCCCTTTGTGGGTCGGATGCTTAGACTAGCCCATTTCCCATCTGGCGTTTTAATTATCCTGATCGAATTGACATCCAATACCTCCCATAGAAGCATATATTCAGCTCCTGCTGTCAGTTTATTCGTAACCGGGTCATATAATTTTTCTTTTATGACCCAAGTTGCACGACCGTAATTGTCTTCTACATCAAAAGAATAGGATTTTGTAACTTCAACATCTCCTCTTCTTTCAACAAGTGTATTTGGCAATTCCATCCGCAACGTATTACGCACCTTATTACGCAATTCTTTGGGTGACTCTGAAGAGGCTGTAACAGGAGGCTGCACAGCTGTAGAATTGTTCCCCGCAGTTTCTGCTGCAACATCAGAGGTCGTTTCTTGCTCCTTGTTTTGACAAGCAGATAAGCACATGAACAAAATAAAGATTACAGTGTATTTCATAAAAGTCATTTTGTGGCAAATGTATTCATTTTTCAAATGTCCGTTTTTGGCTACTTTAGCCGTTTGATTCCTCAATGAGTGACTGAAGAAACAATTGGCCAATTATCAATAAAAATATATCTCAATTCGACTATGAAAAAAATTTCCATTCTCACCTTATCGCTTTTTCTATTTCAAAATATCCAAGCTCAAAATAAAATGACGCCCGAATTGCTTTGGCAATTGGGCAGGGTAAGTCTTCAAGCTATTTCCCCTGATGGGAAAACAGTTGTGTATGGCGTCAGGTATTATGATATAGAAGGGAATAGCGGCAGCAGTGATTTATTTAGCATTAGTACAGATGGCAGTAGCGCTGGAAAAGCGAAACAACTGACTTCAAAAGAAGGAAGTGAGAGCGATGCACAATATCGTCCAGATGGCCGCAAAATTGGTTTCCTCTATAACAGTAATCTTTGGGAAATGAACGCCGATGGAAGTGACCCGGAGAAAGTTTCTGATATTGTAATGAATGGATTTCGGTATTCACCTGATGGAAGAAATATTCTTTATATCTCCGATGTGAAATATGATAAGACAACGGAAGACCGTCATCCCGACCTAAAAAAAGCAGAAGCCAAAGTGATAGACGGGCTGATGTACCGTCACTGGAAAGAATGGGAAGACGGCTCATACAGCAACATTTTTGTAATGGGTTATGCAGACGGAAAATTGACCGGCAGAGCCAAGAATATCATCGGCGAGCCTTATGATTCTCCACTCAAACCATTTGGAGGAATGGAGCAAATAGCCTGGAGCCCAAAAGGCAATGCTATAGCCTATACTTGTAAAAAACTGCGCGGAAAAGACTACACCCTCAGCACAAATTCAGATATATACCTTTATGACCTGACTTCTGGAGCTACTGCCAACCTTTCTAAAGGCATGATGGGATACGACCTTAATCCCACCTTTTCTCCCAATGGTCAATTTATAGCATGGGAAAGCCAGGAAAAAGAGGGATATGAAAGTGACAGGCATCGAGTCTTCATTTATGATTTTGTCACTAAAAAGAAGCAAGAGGTCACGGCAGGACTCGACCAGAATGCAAACAGTCCAGCATGGAAAGGTGATGATCGCATCTATTTTGAAAGCGCAATTGAAGGTACCTATCAATTGTGCTACCTCAATGTTAGTGGCGGGAATGATGTAGAAATAGTAAGTAGCGGAACGTATAATTATGGGCCATTTATGGTTGGTAAAAACAATATTGTTTCAGCCCGTTGCTCCATGTCGGAGCCACACGAGTTAGTCGCATTACCTTTTGAAACAGGCCGTTCGACTCAATTGACCTACATTAATAAGAATGCCCTTCGGGAAATAGAAATGGGCAAGGTGGAAAAACGCATGATAAAAACCACGGACGGTAAAGACATGCTGACTTGGGTCATTTATCCTCCAGGTTTCGATTCCCGTAAAGAATACCCTACCCTATTATATTGTCAGGGTGGTCCGCAAAGTACGGTCAGTCAGTTTTGGAGTTATCGCTGGAATTTCCAAATGATGGCATCAAATGGATACATCGTGGTAGCTCCCAACCGACGAGGACTCCCCTCTTTTGGTCAGGAATGGAACGACCAGATTGCAGGTGACTGGGGCGGGCAGGCCATGCAGGATTTGCTGTCAGCTATTGATGATGTCGCAAAAGAGCCTTATGTCGATAACGACAATTTAGGAGCAGTTGGCGCCAGCTTTGGCGGATATTCCGTGTATTGGCTCGCAGGCAATCACAATGGCCGTTTCAAATCATTCATATCACATTGCGGCCTGTTTAACCTCGAAAGTTGGTATGGTACAACTGAGGAAATGTTTTTCGCAAATCACGATTTAGGAGGTTCTTATTGGCAGGATAATCTTCCTGAAACATGGAAGCTCGATTCCCCTCATAAATATGTTCAAAATTGGGACACGCCAATAATGGTCATTCATGGTGGGAAAGATTTTCGAGTACCAGAAAGTGAAGGAATGCAAGCTTTTCAGGCAGCACAATTGCGGGGTATCCCAAGTAAGTTTCTATATTTTCCAGAAGAAGGCCATTGGGTAAGTTCCCCTCAAAATGGTATCCTTTGGCAGCGGGAATTTGCTGGCTGGTTGGATCAGTGGTTGAAGGTGAAACCGTGATTGGGAATTATCTTGTGGTTCGTATATATGGAAATCTTAAATTCAATAAGTGCACAGCTGCTGTATTGATTTCAATTTTATTGTCTTTTAATAAATAGTCAAAATATGCGTATTTTGAATCATATGCCGCTACTTGATTTAAATTGGCATATTTACCATCACTGGCTTTGAAGAAAGTGTTATTTATTCCTTGGCTTTCTATTGTTATGCATAATTTTTTATAAAAACTTACAGCGTTCATAGTCAGCCTGAATGTTAAACTAAGTCCTTTTACATAAATAAAGGTTGTATTGCTTTCTCCTCTGATGAATGATGCTGATGTGATGAGGCAGCCGATGATGTCAAACGCCCGCCCGTGGCGCGCCATCGAGCGACTGACGCGTGGCACTCTCCTTCGCGAGCGACTCCGACTAAAAACTCCCTCCAATGACGAAGCAGTTGCTGTTTACGTTGAAGAAAGCAGCTTGAGGCCATGATGATGCTTGTTCCGATTGTAGCGGCGAGTGCAGCCGCACTTGGATTGACTGTATCTTCTGTTAGAAACATGGCTCAAACGTTTCAGGTTGCGAAAACAGCGGCGCCACCTTTTTCAACCTGGATTCCGCCCGCCACTCCTAGCATGAAATAGTGTCTCGGCCAGGAATCCATGACGCGAAAAAGAATTACTGCAACTATTCTTGTCATTTAAAGCTCCATCAGATCTATCTGAAATTGAGGGAGAATGGAATGGTTGTCTATTGGAAAACAATGGTTGGATTCTGGTACGAACAAAAAAATGTCAATGTGTCATTATGCCATGACGTTGACTTCTCTCACCACACAGTTTCATTTTTTAACATACTAGCTACAGACAACAGTAACTCGCTTTTTGACGAATGGACTATTTGGAAAAGGCCGCAAGTGGAACGGAAAGGCCTTTCGGGCGAATGAAAAGGGTGTCGATCGATTTCATTCCAAACAGATCAATGGCACTGACTATCAACACGAGTTTGACTACAGCCTGGAACCATCCCGTATTGGTACTTCACAAGAATCGTCTATATCACTCTGTTATTCTAAATATCAGTTCCCATTGTCCTTATGGCATAGCATGAGGGATGGAACTAAGGAGTGCGTGCCAATCGGTAGTAGAGACGAAGAAAAATTCCAAGTTTTGATCGGCTTTGGAAGCATGTCGTGGTCCGGTGGAAAGCTAAATGCGTCGCCCTTTTGTTTATGGAGAGCAAACAATGATGATGAACTACAGTAAGCGACAGGTTAAAGCAGCACTTCCTTGATGAATGAAATGAAATCGCAAAGTCCCCTCGAGCTAATTGAAAATAGATCGACACAGAAACGTACGTGCGTGGTGGTGCTTCATCACATGTCAACAACGAATACATGAATACCTGTCATCATATGTGTCATGCTGATGAATGTATTGTCATGGCACCTTGCAATCAATCCAAGATTATAAATCTGCTCTCGATTATTGCTTTGTATGTGCAATCGACTTTGGTGGCAGGGTTTCCCGCGACAAACAACATTTGTTTTTCGCCGAGGCGACATGATGAACGACAATGTCGCTTGTGCCTGACACAAAAGCACGATAAGGAATGCTTTCTTGCAGATACAAGCCGCCGTCAATGGATTACGGAGACATCCATTATAACTTTCCTCCTGATAAATGCACCCGCAAGCGGTGCCTCAGACGACACGGGAGTACGCCTCGTCGAGGTGACTGATCCTGCCACCTATTCTGCCTTGCTGTATACGCCGCCTGAACAAAATGACAATACGTTTCCTCCTCTATTGGTTGCAATTCATGGAGCCGGCAAGAACGAACGAGACGTGGGAATCTGGCGGACATTCAAGGAGAGCATGCTGGCTTAATACCGAGCTTGATTGCATCCGGTACGGCACCCCAAGTGCTGCTCGACAACTTTGCGGTAGTAGCACCCTATTCTCAAGGTAAGCGGAGCTTTTATGAAGAACCCAGACAAAAGCTTTTACAATTTATCGATTGGGTATGCAGTGACGCAGGCCAACAAGCTGGATGTCCGAAAGTTGACACCAATAGAATCTTTCTTTTTGGGTTTAGCGACGGTGCTACAGAAGCTGTCGAGCTGCTGACTACAGGTCAATTCCGAGGAGGCATTGTTGCTGCTTATGGGTTTACTGGTACGCTTCCAAGTCGAGCTACTGATCGATTAAAGGATGTTCCCATTTGGGTGTTTCACTCGCGGACGACGTAATCTTTCCAGTGGCCTGCAGCGACCGATTGGTAGCCACGCTTCGGGAAAATAACAGCAACGACAAAGACACGGTACGCTATTCTAGATTTGATAAAGACCAAGAAGGATTCACTGGTGCTGTTCGAGGACATAGCACAGGGATCACAGCGTCAAGATCACCTCAAGTTTATGAATGGCTCTTGTCTTTGTGATTGCCTTCTACGGCAAGTGCTCGTTACGTAACCGACGTCGTCCATAATGTAAAGAGAAATCTTAGATTAAGTTAACACTAAATGAGTTTTATAGAAGAACTTTTTACAGTAACTAGGTGCGTCCGCTGCTGCCGTCCTCTTTACAAAAATAAGGAAGTAAAAAAATACACCACCTCCGAAGCCCCCGGCGAGCTAAGCATCCTCAGGCGCTCATAAATCTGGCTTTACAAAACTCCAAATTGCAGCAACAACAAGATCTGGCAGTCCAAGTTGTGCTGTATCAACATACTCGCATGCTTCTTTCAACGCAGCAACGGCCTCGTTCTGCTTCTCTAGCAGGAACGTTTCAAACTCGACATTTCTCCACTGTCTTGCACATCTCAAGCAATCCACAGCTGATATGGAGTATTATACCGGACTTTTCTTCTTTCACAATTGTAAATAGATCTGTCTCGACTAGAAGGCGAATAGTGTTAAGTGAAGAATCAGCGTTGGAACATGCAAGGTGGAGAGGAAGAATTCCGATCTCTACGGACATGAATACCTTCGTGGTAGAGGTCAAGCAGATGCTGCAGGGCGTCGAGTATCTGGTTCTCGACTAGAGGTAAGAGGATGAAGAGAGAAGTCATCAGAATTGTTGGCAACACTGAGTCCACGATGATTCCTTTCGTCGCCTGTGTAGCGATCGAGCAAAAGCTCCAAAGCATCGACAGACGCCCCCCGAGAGCACGCCGCGTGCAAGGAAGATTTCCTTGATTGTCAGCAGTGGAGTTGACAGCTTCCCGGATAAAGCTTCAATCAGATATTGAATCAACTCTATTGGTGGTTCGTGTGCACAAACACAGTGAAGCGGAAGTTGTCCGCTGAAACTTGTACAATGCCCTCAGGATGCTTGTCAAGGAGAAATTTGACGGATCGAGGGATACAGCCTGTCGTTGACAAAACTTGTGAAGGGGAAGCCAGCCATATTCTCTTGAATAGACAATCCTTGAGGATATATCTCAACCAGTCGCTTTATTAGCTCGAACGAAAAGTCGTTGCGTCAAACGAAAGTGAAGTGGCAGCTGCCTCATACCTTGCCAGGACTGGTGCAGCTCCACGAAAAGAGTCAAATAGACTCGAGATAAAGTTCTCATCTAAGTTTTTTCCAACGCCAAATGAATTGGTAAATTGCCCTCCGGTCCCCCGGAAATGCTGGCTGCGCCTGAGTGCCCAGACAATACTCTAATAGTTCCAAAGTTTCTATCGACGAGCGGTGCTGACAGGTCAACAGTAACGGGTGTGGATCCGTGTACACATTTTTCAAAGATAGCATTGGGATTCGCATCAAGAACGAGCCGAATCCCATCAACAGGGGCCTTGGACATTATGACTCGGTGCAAAAGGAGATATCATCGTATCCTCTCCAATTCTTTGTCTTGCAATCGCTGGTGCATGTTCGAGTAGCACTCGCAAAACACGTGCACGGCGATGATGATCGTTTGGTTAACGCATGTAATGGCCAACCGCTGTATAGTAATCGTCGATCGGCATGACAGGAGCCTCTTGAATCAGGTTTCGAAATACTTGAATGGGCGCATATTGTTGGAGGGCGCCACGCATCGCTTCGACAAACTTCCGCTACTTCCCGCTCATTATCCAGTGCTCGCAACCAACCAGGAACATGAATGTGATCACCTGGTTCATCCATGATGAGTAGATTCCTCGGTTAAGTATTGTGGTCTCTTCATGTTCGAAGGTGATCCTTTTCTCAGCGTGGAAGGCACCGTGGAACCACAGTGTGGAAGGAATCTTCTCAGCGGCCGATGAGTGGAGTTGCAGAGGTGCTTACAAAATTCTGACATTAAGCATTTCTCAAAAATCACGTATAAGAGACTGTTAAGTCCAATAGGAACTTTCCAAAGTAGACTTACTCAACGCCTATCTTCAATCGCGGGTGCTAAGATCATTCAAATGACTATTGATGATTTTTGCGACATTTTAATGATTGACGGACGGACGCTCAAAGCCAGAGCCACTCATTTTCTCCCTCCGACAAAAACAAAAAAGCGAACCCGACGACGGACGACGGCTCACAAAGAAACCAAAAGCGGACCATGGTGCAGCAAACGGTAGATCAGAGCAGTGCTCTCAAGGCTGCCAAGAAGCTTCTGAAAAAGGAGGAATCCAAGAGCCTCAAGGTCAAGGTCCTTGCGAAGAATGTTGTGGAGAAACTGGGTGGCGCGGGCAATTCAAAGACAATCAAAAGATGGATTGTCGCCAGTGACAAGTTTACTATCGACGGAAAGGTAGTATCTCTTGCCAGCAAGAAGCGTCTCTTGGAAAATCAGTTGGATAACGTCAACAAGAAACGAAAGACGATGGACGCCGCGAACAAGTCACCTGCCGTCAGCACCATGAACGAGTCGACGGTATCCGAATGGAGAAAGCAACACAAGATTGTCGTCATGGATGCGCGAGACACGGAGGAAGGCAAAGAAGCTACAAAAGAACTCAATACCAAGGCAGAATACTTTCCGGATGCGTCCTTTGACATGGTGAGCCGTGAGAATGAAATTGCTCCAGTGCTTTTAAAACAGTGCACAGAAAATGGTTTCAAGTCACCCACTCCTATTCAAGCTCAATGCTGGCCTGTCTTGCTGCAAACGCTCAATGGAAAGAAGAGGGATGTAGTAGGTATCGCGGAAACTGGTAGTGGTAAAACGTTGGCGTTTGGCCTGCCGGCTCTCTCTGCCATGTCCTTCGAAGGTACTTCCAAGCGCCGGTTGCCGCGAATGCTCGTCTTGGCACCTACCCGAGAGTAACAAATCCTTCCTCACGAGTGATTCCCACCTCTTTTTCGACTATCCCTGTTATTCGTTAGCATGCAGTCCTCGTGAAGTTCTAGCGGAGTTTGGTGCTCTTGTGAATTTAAACTCATTGGTCATCTACGGTGGTGTACCGAGATACACTCAAACTGCTGAACTGCGCAAGAAAAGTGTCGACTGCATCGTTGCGACTCCTGGACGAATCAAAGACTTGATTAATGAAGGATCTTGTGACTTGAGTCACGTAAGTCATCTTGTTTTAGATGAAGCTGATCACATGCTGGATATGGGATTTGTTGAAGATGTACGATACATTATTTCTCAGTGTAAAGCAAGGGAAGATGGACGTCAGACTGCAATGTTTTCAGCCACTTGGCCTGCCGCTTTATACAACAGGTGAGCTCGGTTTGCTTTCCACTTGATTCTGATTGAGGCTTCTGCATGTATGCTCACATGGACATCCTACCTTTCTTACCAAGATTGCCATGGAGTACATGATTGATCCTGTCCGAATCTACGTTGGTTTCGAAGCCATTGTCGGTAGTAATGGTGAGAATTCGATTGACGATTCTCTATCGGCCAACAAGAGAGTATCGCAGACGGTAGAGGTAATTGAAGATCGTGCTAGAGAGTCTCGCCTTCGTGCATTGTTGAATCAGTACCATGGCAAACGCAACAATCGTGTTTTGGTGTTTGCTCTATACAAGAAGGAGGCAGAGCGATTGGAACACCAGCTTCGCAAGAGACAGGTGGTGCTGCTCGATTCACGGCAACAAGAACCAAGATGCTCACACTCAAGCATTGTCACAGTTCAAGGACGGATCTTGTCCATTATTGATTGCAACTGATGTAGCTGCCCTGAGCAGGGGTCTCATAGGGTTAGGGTTAGTTGTCTGTGTTATATCCTACCTTCGCCATGTATGTGATATAATACTTATAGGAATTTGTCACTTAATACACAAAGTCTTATAGTCCTGGCTGAAACTGCGGACTGTATGAGACCCCTACGGCGTGCGCACCGTTTGAACGTGGCGCCCAAGTTGGTTTTCGGAAAGCCAAAAATCACATGCCAACAACACGGCGCCACGATGACGGACCCAAAACCGGCAAGTCACAAGAGAAAAAAGAGAAAGCGCCATGATCCCCCATCAGATACCACTACTCCTGCTCCTGCTGCAACTACAACTGCACTTGTTACAGCCGAAAAGGCCAAGAAACCAAAGAAAATGGGAGGCAAATCGCCCTCTCAAGTTTGTAAAGAAATCAACGAGTTGAAGCTTGGCAATGCCCTTGTCAAACTAAAAAGTGATGGGGATGTACTCCCATGGATTAGAAGCGTGTTTTTGGATGAAGAGGCAAAAGGATACAGTCGAAACGACATGAAGATTCCCAAGAGTAACTTCCAACGTGTTCGGTACAAGAGAAAGCCAAAAGTGGAACAAGGGAAATCGACGAGACTTGCCATGCTCCAACAGACACCCTCTACGGCTGCTTTAAAGCGTTCCCCAAGCGATTGTTCAGTTGAATGTATGGAAGTAGATGGAAGGAATACTGAACATACTATCGAGATTAAGAAAGGCGTCCAAATTGACTCAGCTTTCAGCAGACGTTGCCTACCATCGTCTCATCAATCCACCAGCAGACATTGCGTCACTAGATATACAATATACTCTATAAGATAATCCATGTTTATAGTATAATATGTTGCTGTACATAGTTTGTAGGCTAGCTCTTGATGTTTGGCTTCCCTTTTGTTTCTGCGTCGCCTTTGTTTGCCGATGCATCAGTTCTGCTGTCAGATTGCCACAGAGTAACTATGCTACACTATGACCAGCTCTCAAACGAACAATCTAGTTCACATTGTGAATATGGAATGGCTCTTAACTTATAATATGGTGTAGTATTCGTATAACACGACCTAAAGGCCTTCTCCATCTCACCAGCGGCACAAAAAAGCAAGGCATCCTTTGTTTCAACAGCACGAGACAAAAATGTAGTTTGTCCTCTATCAATCAAGCCATTCATCATTTGCGAGTGAAAAGACAGGTATTCTATTGGTTGTCCCTTGATGTAATGCAGAGAGTACTCTTACAATGTGTAATGGACGTGAATAGCATCTTCAGACACTTCGGTGACTGAAGTATGATACACCACCTCAGGTGGTATTGAAACCAGCAAACAAACTGCCCCATGATGGATTCCTATAAGAGTCTAGACATTGGGTAGCATGATTAGGGTGAGGACCATATACATGTGCGTGAATCATTCAAAAGGCACATTAGGATTCTTGATCTGCTCCAAGCGCAAGTAGAGGAGATATAGACAATGTTACACCTGGAGAGGCTGCTGCAACAACATCTCGTACAAGGGACTTGCCTCCTCCAGTTGGTGCCACTAGCAAAACGGCAGATGGCAACAAACCAGACGTAGGAACTTGCATTCGCAAGAGGTGACAGCACGCGTCCATTTGCCAATAATATGGCGATTTCTTGAAGCAGCTATCCATTGTGTCATTAACAATCATCTTACACTCTTCATGGATGCCGCGCTGAGGTGCTTCTGGATTGATTTCAGACCCATTTCTTGCTTTCTTTTTTGTCGGAACAGCCGAATGCATCCTTGGCGGCACCGTCGCCCTGTATTCAGTTTGCTTTTGTATTCGTTACAAGTTTTGAATGGCTGTCTTCTTGATTGGTCTCTCAATAGCCATGAATATATATATATCCATTTGAATCATTCAAATTTGAATCTCCAGCCTCTTGCGCGCCGCGAAACATGGCGCATTGTTTCGCCTCTCGCACGACGCGGCTTGACGCCGAGAAAAGGACAAAGAATGGAGAGCAAAAAGCCATCAACTGTACCCAACAACCTTCGGGACTCCATATTCAAGTTATCTGATGCTGACATTATAGCTGGAGATCTCACTGCCGTGCTGTCAGATATGCTTGTACGTTTTGAGTCAGACTCCGTCCTCGACGTCGACAAGTTTGTTTCTCAAATCAAGACAGTGCTCAAGGCGACAGAAGCGATTCAGGAAAACATACAGGAAGGTATAAAACTGTCTGGACATGCTTCATTCAGTGCTAGTTACAAAAGTGAAAAACTTGCAAGTGACAAGAGTAGCAAGAAACGAGAGGATCTTCGAATGAACAAGAAGCAGAGGAAGAATACCAAGTCTCTCCCTTTGCGTCGTTTGGAGAATGTTGCAAGTATACCCAACAAGAGAAGCTCCCCTGTTGGTATTGTTACCCCCAGAGATTTAAGAAAGAAGCAAAAGGATATTATCTCCGGTCTTCCTCTCCCAAAAAATGGACAGGTGTATTCACTTTTGGAACTTGTGAATCTCATGAGAGTGGATACAAAAAGTTCGATATTTGGACTACCAGTTACAAGAGTGCATGATGCTCTATATAAAAGGCATCCCCGATTGTTTGTAGCTTGCTACAAGACATTAGGAAGGGCCATTAAAGACTATGAGGAAAGGAAGAAGCTACCGATTCCGGGGAATGAAGGGATTAAACCTGGGCGCCCACCTCTTGTGCCACAAGAGGCGCTTGGTCTGCTGAACGAAGGCATTCACAACCATGTTGGAAAAGTGGAAACAAGAGAAGACTTATCAAAATCCATTGTGGCTGTCATAGACCAGAGGTACAAGGACCAGAATATTGACCGACGAGCCAAGATGCCATCGCGTACCAGCCAAAAAAAGTACAATCTGAAAGCCTCGGTTCAGCCTGGAGTTGCTCTCACGAAACTCTCTGGTACTCGTCCTCAAGGTGCCCGTCGACAAATGGCTTCTACTTCCCTTCGGAATCTTGTGTCACACATGCTTACAGTTGGATTGGTTCACTTCACACCAGGCAAGTTCAAGCGTCCAGAAAATCTGTCACCTGGTGCAATTAAGTTCCTCGATCTGATGAAGGCAGCCACGGGAATCGAGATGAAGCCAATCCATCCATGGCAGATAATAAATTATGATGCCTCTTCATACTACGCATTTCTGGGAACTCGGAACGACAATGGCATTGATGAGTGGGGTCGAATAAGTGAAGGTGCAATATCTCGAGGTACTCGAAGTATAATCAGCCTGCATCGATGTGAAGAGAGCACCAAATGTGATGGTCTTATGCTCAGATGGATTGACGGTATCGTGGGTTCCGGACAAGTACTTCCTATGGTACAGCTGTACACTGGATTCGATGACTCTGAAATGCCAGTCGATCGACTCATTGTTTTGGAAGTGGAGGGTATGACCGTGAATGCAAATCTTGATGCCCGAATGGAGGGTGTTGGGTATATTGTGTTCAAACGGCAGGGAACTTCAATGGCAGAATTCTATGAGTGGTACGAGAATGAGGTTGTGTATCCGTCAGCATGTGCCGTTCGTCGTGCATACAATGTGTTCGACGTGAGTGACGATAACGAACAATCAGACCGTATCGTAAGCGATGCGGATGCGTCTCGAGTTTGGATTGACTCCGACATGGAACAAATCAAACGAATCACTGATTTGGAAGTGGCAGAACGGAATCTAAGCAGAGGTCTTACGTTTGCGAAAATTGGAGCTAAGTTTACTAGTTGCGTTCAAGCATGTGACCGTCACACAGCCTTCAAAATAAAGCGAAATGCCAGTCGAACTACCACAGTGAAGGACAAGATGACACCACTGAAAATGACACTGGAGAATGGAATGCAAAAGCTACAGCAATCAGGGCGTCTTATTCTTAGTAGGAGGAAGAGGGATGTGATTGTTGACGCGGGAGCAACAGGACCTGCAATGCAAGGAAAGGCATATGATGAGGAGAAGAATCGTGCAGCCTTTGTCTCTGCTGGATTCCTAGATGAAGGAAGTCAAACTTGTCCTGATCTTGATGGTATTGAGGCTGCTACGAACATCAATTTCGAAAGGAATCCTCATTACCGAACTATTCTGAATCAAACACTCGTCCGTCTAATGCGACATGCATACCGAACGGATGAACTTGCCTTCCGAAGAGAAATATACTGATCTCGAATACCCTTTGGATATGGATGATGAGTGGCCAAGTTTGGCATCTTAAGGGAAATTCGGAAGTATTTGCAAGATCGAAGCCACTGTATTCCAAACTGGAAATGGAAAACAAAAGGGCAGCCATTACAGCAAAGCAGCAGGATCTCCAAAGGAAGCAAGATTTGTTGTTTGTTGATGCTGAAAATGTCTTGAAAACCAACACAGATTGCGAAACTAAGCTTCTTGAAACAGTCCAAGCGCGTATTGGTATTGATGAGGCCCGCACTCTTGTCGGCACTCTTGAGGTTGCGACGCTAGAAGACTTTGCCAAGTGCACAGCTGCGCTCCTTACTGCCTTCATCGCAGCTCGTGAGTTTGAGGATGCAACCAAGAAATGGAAAGTGCCAAATAAAGGGACTGTTAGTGATGTTAATGAAGGAAAGAAATGCAAGAAGACGGGACAGACTCTCCTTTTGAAATGGGCTCACGACAAGCGTTTGTCGCCAGTCACAGCAAAGATTCCCGACCGAGTAGAGATTGTATTGCCAAAGATGAACCTTCCGCCACCTTCAATTGTTCGTTTTGTAAGCAATGAGGGTTTGACTGACTTTTCTGCAACGGTAGAGTGGTGTGGTGAGGCGTATGTTGCTATCGAGTCAATCGAGAATCTGGGTAGCAATTATCTCGATTGTCATCTTGGCGACTTGGTGGGACTCAACAATACTTGCCGCCTGATGGCACGGAAAGTTCTAGGTCGGCTTCCAAATTATATTGCAGAGAGACTCCCATCTGAAAGAAGAGATCTACAGCCTGGTCAACATTGGGTCTTTTCGTCGTTTTGCAAGCACTTGCCTCGAATCTGCGTGCTTATGGGTCTCCAAAGTCAAATCGCACGTGACCTTGAAACTCGTGGTCCGGATGAAGGATATCTTGCATTGCCATGTGAATTCCAATCCGTTATTGGTGCATTTGATACTATGAATGGTGCCTATATCTTTGAGGATTCGAGTCGAGGCAACATTATTCGCGCCGGCACCGCATCGGCTGGGTTGAAGAAGCGATTCGATCAGCATGTCAAAGCATCCCTATTGAAGGATCCAAAAACAAACAAAATGGATGTGTATAGAAGGTATCCTCATGAATCAATTGCAAACAATGTGCCAGGACGCAAGGGAACATTCCAAAGCTTAAAGCAACTTGTAGGTGTCGCCTTTGATCCGTCAAAGAAGGAGGAGTTTGCAGCTCTTTTCGACTGGGACGATATTGAATTGAGTGAATTACAGAAGCTTACAATCAAGGGAGAATCAAATAGCATGGCAGACAAAAAGTGCAAGCATTTGATCTACTTGTACGAGATTGCACTTGGCATTGCTATTGAGCCGTGCATGAACGTCTCTGGGAATCCAGGATGTGAGTGGCAGCTTCATTGGTTTGGCGATTAATTAGTTATTTAGATATTGTGTGTTGTATCATAGGGACTGCCTACTTAATGGCGTGTTTGCTTGGTGTAGGATGCCACAGTAGCCATTCGTGCACGTAATGTTCTGAGTCGGATGAGTCAAAAAAAGTGACAGTTTCTGACGGCGTTAGAAGTCCGGCAACATTTTATCCAGGGGGGGGTAATCATTTTGGGAGAACACCAAATGGAGACTGAAGCCATGCGACTCTGGTTGAAGCGGCACCACGTCGGAGGGGAGGGTGGGAAAAAAACTGCGAAAAAGGCATCACTCGTCCTTACTGAAAGAAATGAAATCGCCCAATTCTTCTGCATACTACCCCATTCACACCAAATGTCCATGAACCATCAGGAGGGAATAAAATACGAATTGGCGACACCACATGCCATTTTGCTCGAAACGCCGACATGTAGGCACAATTAGAATCTTGGTAACGAAATCATTCCCCACTCGCTGCATGATCTAAAAAAAAGAATTCGGATCTTGACGTAAAGCCTGCTTGGCTCAATAATACACTCCCCACAATGTCCACAAACCATCAGGACGGGACTGGGAATTGGCGACACCACATGCCATTTTGCTCCAAACGCCAACACGTCCATCAGAGAAGGGAAAATGTCAAAGTCCGACTAAAATGTCACATTTTGCAACATTTTTGTCTCAATTTTGTGACTCGTTTTTGACAATCCAACATTTTTATTTTCTCGCCAAAACTCTGGCTCAAAAATCAAAAACAGTGTTGCAAATCTGCTTTAATGTTACCAAAAACATAAATGTATTGTCAGAAATCAACCCGTGTGTTTCATTTGTCCGAAACCGCGCTCCTAGTCTTTTAACAAGATGTTGGTGCCCTTATCAGTCCCATAAAGAAGTCCTAGAAAGAAACGCTACTGTTTTATTAATTGGATAGTCTAGCTAGTATTACTGACGATCATATTCAAACAAATTTTGATTTGTACACCATTTACTATTTTACCCAATGATTATGTTGCATTTATCAGAATAGTTCTCGGCGCATTCACTTTATTTCCATTTCACATATATGTACATAAATGTTACTCCTTTGATTAGTTACGGTCCCCTAAGATACGTCTGTCAAGAGAGAGTGAAACAATATGAATGGCGCATTAGTCATTTTTATACACAATTGACGGAGATGTTCAACGGCGGCCGCTTACCGAGCAAGCTGAATGTCCTTGGGCATAATGGTGACGCGCTTGGCGTGAATGGCACACAAGTTGGTATCCTCAAACAAGCCAACGAGGTAAGCTTCCGATGCCTCCTGGAGGGCAAGTACAGCCGTGCTTTGGAAACGAAGGTCATTCTGGTAATCTTGAGCAATCTCTTGTACCAAACGTTGGAATGGCGCCTTGCGAATCAAAAGGTCAGCCGACTTTTGGTATTTCCGGATCTCTCGAAGCTGCCATAGAAAGAAGAGTGCAAGTTACTTTTCGAGTTAGATATTTGACATTGTGTATTCACTATTGATGCACATTCACATTGGACTTACCGCAACCGTGCCCGGACGGTACCGATGAGGCTTTTTGATGCCTCCAGCAGATGGCATAGCTTTCCTTGCCGCCTTTGTCGCTAACTCTTTGCGTGGCGCCTTTCCTCCGCTAGACTTCCTTGCCGTCTGTTTCGTCCGAGCCATGGTTGCTTGCTGTGGTAATGATTGTGGTTACAATTTTGCTCTCCTTGTTGTTTGTTCACTTCAGTCCGAGTCATGTCTGTTTTTTATTCGTTTAGCAAGTCAGTCTGGCGCGTTGCGCGCTAAAATTTCACGACACCGTGTACTGAACCGTTATTTTTGTATTTTTAATATGCTTCTTGAGTAAGTCTGGATTATGCTCTTAATATATGCCATGAATATGTTATACTCACCAATTTTACAATCTTGAAATTTTCGGGTGGACAAAGCGTTAAATACAAAATTTCGTATGATTTTTTCTGGACAAAATTGTTAAATACCTATTCTTGTATGATTTTTCGTGGACAAATTTGTTAAATGCCAATTCTTGTAAGATTTTTCGTGCACAAAATCATCCAATCCCAATTCTTGTATGATTTTTCGTGCACTAAATTGTTGACTAGTACTTATTGCACGTAAGTTCCTTGTGTACTTTTTCCAGAAATTTCAAAAAGTGACTAAAATTTGGACCGCGCGCGCCCACCTTTATTCGTGATTGCCATTCACTTTTTGCTTCAATTGGGTCACAATTTCTGTTTTGGTGTTGACCCCACTCATCATGCAACACAAAACAATGGTACGTCTTGACTGCCTTCTCCTTTACAATTTC
>CALNYY010000060.1:0-3249 GCA_942490835.1 uncultured Saprospiraceae bacterium | reverse complement strand
AGAGTTGTCTGTAAAATTTGATAAATGGTCGCCAACTTCTTTTTCTGTTAAGCAAAGAAGAGGTTCAAAGTGCATAGACAGTTTACCTGAACAAACAATTGAAGATAGAGTTCGCTCAGGCTCAAATCCGGAATTTCGCCCAGGCACAATTGGATTCTTTGCATGATATAGAAATCGAGACGATTCCAGGTGTTAAGTTAGGGCATAAAAATATGCCGGTTGCAAGTGTTGGTTGTTATATTCCCGGTGGTAGATACCCAATGGTTGCTTCTGCTCATATGAGTGTATTGACTGCTAGGGTTGCCGGTGATGAAACGTGTAATCGCATGCACACCTCCAAGGAATGGTGAACCGCCGGCAGCAACTGTAGCTGCAATGGCAATGGCAGGTGCTGATGAAATTTACATATTAGGTGGAATTCAGGCTGTTGGTGCGATGGGTATAGGAACTGATTCTATTGCAAGTGTTGATGTAATTGTTGGTCCTGGAAATGCCTATGTGGCTGAAGCAAAACGACAGCTGTTTGGAAGAGTAGGAATTGACCTGTTGGCAGGTCCAACCGAGACATTAATAATTGCCGATAAGACTGCGGATGCAGAGATGGTTGCAATTGATTTACTGGGGCAGGCAGAACACGGGATTAATTCACCAGCCGTTTTGTTGACCAATGATCCGAATTTAGCTGAAGAAACCCCGAAAGAGATTGATCGACAACTGAAGATATTGCCAACAGCGGATGTAGCTGCAAAGTCATGGGCGGATTACGGACAAATCATATTGGTTGATACATTGGAAGAACTGGTTGAAGAAGGTGATTTTATTGCTTCTGAACATGTGCAAATCCTAACTGAAAATCCAAGATATTTCCTGGAGAATATGAAAAATTACGGAGCACTCTTTTTAGGTAAAGAGACGAACGTTTCTTATGGTGATAAAGTAATTGGAACCAACCATACTTTGCCAACCATGAAAGCTGCGAGATACACAGGAGGTTTGTGGGTTGGGAAGTTTATTAAAACCGTGACTTACCAGGAAATAACAGAGGAAGCTAGTGTGATCGTTGGTGAATACTGTTCGAGGTTGTGTGAATTGGAAGGGTTTGCTGGGCACAAAGAACAGGCTGATTTAAGAGTTCGTCGCTATAAAAATTAAGTAGGAGATAAAATGCATCAAATTGAATCGCTGAAGGGTAAAGTTGCCTTGATTACAGGTGGTGCAGGTGGAATAGGATCTGTAACGGCCCATACGCTTTCGGAGTTGGGTATGCAGCTTGTGTTGACAGGTACTCGAGAAGAAAAAGCAATTCAGGCGGTCGTTGATGAACTGCCGGGAAATCGACACATGGCAATTCAAGCGGCTGTAGATAAACCTGAGGATTGGAAAAAAGCTGCCAGGATGGTCGAAGATAAATATGGTAGGCTGGATTTGTTGATGAATAACGCTGGTGTAACCAGGTTTGCCGCTCCTGATGATTTAGAGGCATTAGATGATGAATTAATAGATCGTATTTTTCGAACAAACTGGCGGGGTTCCTTTGCAGGGGTCCGAGCCATGAAAAATTTGCTGGCCAACAAAGAAGGTGGGGTTGTGATTAATATCTCTTCTATTGCCGGCACGACTGCTAACGGAAGCAATATCGCTTATTGTGCATCCAAAAGTGCTTTGAATACGATGACAATGGCTTTGGGCCGTTCTCTAGCTCCAAAAATCAGAGTTGCTTCTATTGCTCCTGGTTTAGTGGAAGGTGACTATTCTAAAAAACTTGATGCCGATTGGTGTGTTGAACAGGCTGAGTTAACACCTTTAAAGAGATTAACCCAGGCACAGGATGTTGCAGAAGGAGTGGTCGCAATTCTAACCTTGCTTAAGTTTTCAACTGGTTTTGTGCTGCCGATTGATGGTGGTAGACCATTAACATAAGTAATCATTGTAGTTAAAAACTAAATATACAAAATGACGAGTAAAAATAATATAATAAATCACGAAGTTCTGGAATCATTTGCAGCAAAAATGCTCCAAAAGGTCGGACTCAATGAGGAAAATGCAGCGTTTTGCGCAAAATCTTTGGTCGATACGAATTTATGGGGAATAGATTCTCATGGTGTATTGAGACTACCAATCTATACAAAACGACTAAAATCCGGAGCAATGAATGCAAATCCGAATGTCAAAAAAATTGGTGGGTCACAGCTTTTTGAAGTCTATAACGGTGACAATGGACCCGGTTATATCGTCGGACGTGAAGCCATCAATCGAGCGATTGAACTGGCTGAAAAGAGTCATGTGGCAGCGGTTGGAGCCATGGGAAGTAACCATTTCGGAGCAGCTGCAATTTATACTAAAATGGCAGCCGAAAATGGAATGATTGGTATCGCCATGAGTAATGTGGTCCCCAATATGGTGGTTCCTGGTGGCAGTAAACCCATCACCGGGAATAACCCGATTGCAATGTCAGTGCCCACTTTTGGAAAGTTTCCTTTTACATTGGATATCTCATTATCTGCTGTGGCTGGAGGAAAACTATTATTGGCAAGCAAAAAAGGTGAGAAGATTCCTTTTGATTGGGCAACTGACAAAGATGGAAAACCCACGGATGATCCGGATAAGGGTTTTGCAGGGTTTCTGATGCCAATGGGCGGTCATAAAGGTTTTGGATTGTCGTTGTTAGTTGACATTCTTTGTGGAGTAATCACCGGAGGTGCTTTTCAGCATGATCTGAAAGGAATGTACAAATACCCGGATGATCCAAGTTTAACAGGTCATTTCTTTATTGTGATCAATCCTAAAGCAATGATGGGCGAAGAGGTGCTCAAAGAAAGAATGGATCAATTTTATAAGACCTTAAAAGCTTCTCCGATGTGGGATGATTCCAAAGAGATGCTAATGCCAGGTGAAATCGAATACAATACCGAGCAAAAAGGAAAAAAGAGGGAATTCAGTTGCCCCCGGACCTGATCAAAGAACTGAATGTGTTAGCAGAAGAACTTGAAATGGATCTTAGACTGTAGTTGGAAATAAAAAAATAAATCAAAAAATGGAGTATTCTTATGAGTGAAAGAAAATCTGTATGGTTTCATGAATTGTCAGGCCAGGAAGTTGTAAAATATGCCAAAGAAGTATGTGATATTGCGATATTGCCGTTGGGGTCAATTGAGCAACATGGACCCCATTGTCCAACTGCCAGTGATTCTTTAAATGCGATGGGAATGGCAGAAAAAATTGCTGAAAAATCAGGTGCCATGGTGTTAC
>CALNYY010000059.1:0-165862 GCA_942490835.1 uncultured Saprospiraceae bacterium | reverse complement strand
GCATGTCACCGCTCCGGCCGGCCGGGCTCAAAGCCCAATCGTGTCCGACGAAGAGCGCGATCCACTTGATCGAGGGGGTTCTCGTTGGCGTGATTCCGCCGTTTCTTACAAGGCGTTGATTCAACGGTGGACGACTACGTCGCTGTTATACACCACGGGGGTCGACCTGGTGAAGGAGATGGTGCCGGCATCGGCACCGACTGCAAGGCCATTCTCCGAATTCTTCGAGTGGATCACCATTATCGGTGTTAAAGGCAGCGCCCGCGAACTGACCAACTGGTGAAACCATCAACCCGCAAGGCCTTCGCACGATCGGGGAATTCCTCGAACTCACCGCGGCTGGCGGAACGCCGGCTGGTCCGCGCCCAAGATTCGCAAAATCATGGGAGCAGGGAAAACCAGCCCGTTGACAAGCCTGGGCCTGGAATAAAACTGAGCCCAAACTGAAGCCCCGCAGTCCAGCGTATTGGAGCACCACGCGGGAGGCAGACTTCCCTTCCCAAAGAATCAGTCGGTCATCGGCAATCGCTTCAATCTCGAGACTGAACCCCGATGGCAGCGAGCCCATCCCCACCGCCGGAGCGCGGCGGCGCCCTTTCTCCTGAAGACTTCACCAAATGGAAAACCGCTATCACCCGATGTCACCTCAAATTCGGGCACGGCGTTGACCATGCCCAGTACTTTGCCAATCCGGTTGACCCGGTCCAGGTCTCCAATGCCTCCTTCAGCTTTGCAGAGACGAAATGGCTTTGGGTATTGGTCAGGTATATTTACGGGGACGACCAGAAGCTATTATGTGCTTTCGACAAAGAAGGCCGTTTGGTCAAAAAGTACGATATGCCTTCTATTAAAGGGGGCTTCTATGCTACTGCCTTTGATAATAATAATGACCTATTAATTGGTACAAGGTATGATTGGATAATAAAATTCAATATAGATACTGAAGAATTTGAAATGCACCCTTTTGGAGAACATGGCGCTGAACCATCTTTATTCAAGGACCCCGTTACAAGTATTTTGGTAGACAGGAATAACCAAATATGGACCGGCTCTTCTTCTTATGGTGCCTGGTGTTATGATCCAATAAAAAGTGAATTAAAGAATTTTCGCCATGAACCCTCTGACAGCAATAGCTTAACTGGAAATGTAGTCAAAAACATACTGGAGGATGAGGATGGGAACATTTGGATGGGTACCAACAATGGCGTCACAAAATGGAACCCTACTACTCAGCAATTCAAACAGTATACGAACGAAGATGGCCTGCTGGAAACAGAGGCTCGAACTTTAGACATTGATAAAAATGGAGACATCTGGATTTCTTCCTATTTGTATATTTTTAAATACTTGCCTGATGAAGACCGCTTCATTCCTTTCACCGCAAAAGATGGGATTATTGGCAGAGGTTTTACAGGATATTCCTCTTATGATGACGATGGTTTTCTTTTTATAGAGCCAACACTCTATGGGATCTGGGCATTTCACCCCGATAGTATAACTCACAATACCCAAATCCCTCAACTTAACTTTATTGGATTACGAGTTAACAACCAACCTGTTCAGCCTGCACAAACCAACAATATATTAAAAAAGAGTATCTATTTCACTGATAGAATTGAACTTGAATATTCTCAAAATAAATTTTCCATTCAATATTTGGCATTTGAATATATACACCCAACCTATATTGAATATGCTTACCAATTAAAAGGCTATGATAATAGTTGGCAAAATGTTGAAAATAGGAGAGAAGCAACTTACACAGGAGTCCCACCAGGCGAATACACATTCAGGGTAAAATGTAAAAGCCATCAGGGGTTTTGGAGCGATCCGAGGATTATTACGATTGTTGTCCATCCACCCTGGTATATGACGCTATGGGCATATACGCTATGGATCGTTCTTGCCTTAGGTGTTTTGTATTTTATTTATCGTTTCCAACTCAACCGCAAATTGGAGCAGGCTGAGGCCCGTCGAGCCATAGAATTGGAATCTGCCAAATCGAAATTATACACCAATATTACGCATGAGTTCCGGACACCGCTGACCGTCATCCTTGGGTTGGCAAGCCCCCTCCCGACCTCCCCCAAAGAAGGTGACAGTACCTATTCCTCTCTCCCTTTGGAGGCGATTAGGAGGGAGCTTGAAAAACGTTTCGAACTGATTCGCCGCAACGGAAGGGAATTGCTCAACTTGGTTAACCAAATGCTTGATCTGGCAAAATTGGAGTCTGGTTCATTGAAAATAAACTTGGTACAAGGTGATGTGATCTTGTTTTTAAAATACCTACTTGAAAGTTTTCATTCATTGGCTGCATCCAAAAATATTTCTCTCCATTTTTCATCAAAGGAAGAATCGTTTATTATGGACTACGATGAGGAAAAATTGCAGCGCATCATTTCTAATTTAATAACCAACGCCATCAAATTCACACCTAATAAAGGTCAAGTAAAAATGCATGTAGGCTTAACAAATATTGAAAATCTTTCCCTCGTCATTTCAGACACAGGTCTTGGCATTCCAGCAGATCGACTGGAAAAAATATTTGATCGATTCTATCAGATAGATTCAACTTCAACAAGGCAAGGGGAAGGAACAGGCATTGGGTTGGCATTGTCAAAAGAACTGGTGAATTTGCTTGGAGGTAAAATCAAAGTCAAAAGTGAATTAGGCAAAGGAACCCAATTTAAAATCACATTACCAGTTAGTCAAACAGCTGAAAAAATAGCGACGCAAAAAAAGATACAACCTCATTATTTTGAAGAAACAATTCCTCTCAATGCTGATTCAATAGCATCTAAAACTGGCAGCACAGATATGCCTTTGGTTTTAATCATTGAAGACAATCCTGATGTAGTATATTATCTCAATTCCTGTTTAAAAGACCAATATAGATTAGAAGCAGCAAAAGATGGAAGCGAAGGAATCGAAATGGCAATAGAGCTCGTGCCTGATCTCATTATCAGTGATGTTATGATGCCTGAGAAAAATGGATTCGAAGTCTGTGAAACAATCAAGCAGCATGAAATTACCAGCCACATTCCTATTGTTCTATTGACTGCCAAGGCAGATGAAACATCTCGAATTGCAGGACTTCGCAGAGGAGCCGATGCCTATCTGTCCAAACCATTCAGCAAAGATGAATTGATAATCAGGCTGGAAAAACTAATAGAATTGCGGAAGAAACTACAAGAAAAATTCAGTGATGCAAAAAACAGTGTTAACCCGCCAAGTCAAAATCCTGAAAACGCTTTTATTCAAAAAGTCAGAGGGATTATAGAACAGGACATCAGTGATTCAAATCTAGACATCCCTCAACTCGCCAGGAATTTGGCCATGAGCCGCACCCAGCTATATCGGAAAATCAAAGCTCTCACAGGTCAGTCGCCCTCCATTTTTATTCGAAATATAAGATTGCAAAAAGCAAAAGAACTTTTGCAAACAACTGAACTCAACATTTCCGAAATTGCTTATGAAACCGGTTTCTCTGACTTGAGCCATTTTTCAAGATCCTTTAAGGATGCCTTTGGCGTATCACCAAGCGATTTAAAAACCCAATAAACTCCCCTTCCGTTGTTGGCAGTTGCACTTCCGACATTTCTTGTACTGGAAGTGCAACTTCCAGCTACTTTTCTAAACATGTAACATACAGGCAAACATTTGCAACATATGTCCAAATGATCCACCTCCTCCTGCCTATACCTTGCCCCATTATTTCTTCACTCTAAATTCCTTATCTATGAAAAGTAAAATTTTACCTCTCGTTCTTTCCCTAATTTTAATAACAACCATTTGTTCACATGCCCAATGGATCAGCAAAGGATCAGATTTAGCATTCTGGCCACGAGACATATGGAGCATTGCCGTACCAAATGAAAACACCGTTTGGGGTACAACATTTAACAATGCCGAATTTTTACCCACACAGGAATTCACTGTATCATCCAACGGAGGTGCCAGTTGGAATCCAGGAACAATCACAATGCCGACCAATCAATATGGCAACCACATTTTTGCATTGGACGATCAAACTGCCTGGGTTGCCGCAACAAATCAAGCCTGGGCGCTCCCACCTGAAGGTGGCATTTATAAGACCACTAATGGAGGTGATACTTGGGTACATCAAAATACAGCTTATTCTACCCCCAATTCATCGCCTCATGCTGTTCATTTTTTTGATGAAGATGAAGGATTTACTTTTGGTTTTCCATTCAATGCAGAGGTAAAGGCATATTACACTAATACTGGAGGGGCTACCTGGGAACCAGCAACTATTCCTGCTCCTGAACTCAATGAATTTGTTGAATATAATACTGGCAACGGTATGTATGCTGTTTCGGGTGAAACGGCTTGGTTTGTCACAACTTTTGCAAGGGTTTTCAGAACAGTTGACAAAGGACAAAATTGGGAGGTAGTTGGACAAGCATTTACTCCGCCCCTTCCGGGCAATTCAGGCCCAAACAGCCTTGCTTTTAAAGATGAGTTGAATGGTATAGCCGTATCTTATAATCCACCTGAAGCAGCTGTTACATCAAATGGTGGAGTAGACTGGCAACCACTCCCTAATTTTCCAGGTATCAATGTTGTTCAGGTCGAATACATTCCCGGCACTGAAGGCACATATATTGCTCACGGAGGATGGGGGTTTGATCAAAGTACCACTATTGTTAAGACATGTGATAATGGAGAGACCTGGTCGGTCATCGATGCAAAGCAGAATGTCAATAGTTTGGAATTTCTTTCGCCAACCATTGGCTATGGAGGTAATTTAGTTCTAACTCCAACTCAGGGAGGGATTTACAAATGGGAAGGCGACGCCCTGATTTGTGCAAATGCAACAAGAGAAATAATACCAATACCAGTTGTAGTTTCCCCTAATCCAGCATCTGAATTCTTAAATATTGACCTCCCCCTAACAATCACAGGTGCTGCCAATGCTGTGTTTTATAATTTACGTGGGCAGTTAATTCATGAATTTGAATTCACCAATGGTTCATCCATTGATATCAGCGATTTACAAACAGGCATGTACTTCGTAAAAGTAGCAGTCGGGGATCGAGCTTACGCGGGGCGGTTTGTGGTGGAATAAAAACCGAATTTACTGTACAGAAAGAAGTGAATTGGCTTTACAGATTGTAATAGAAAATGTATAATGAAGCTTATTTCCCAATGGGTCATGACCCATTGGGCTGGCCATTATTCGGGAAGCACTTCATTGTCACATATTCTTCAGCATTGCAATGCACATCATAAAGCCAGCTCACTTCTTTACCTCACTCGGCGCCATTCCAAATTCTTCCTTGAACACCCTGAGAAATAATCTGAAAACCCAACCCCTACTACCAAATATTGAATATGTAATTCAGAATCTCGAATGATATTGAATGAAGCCTCTATCCTTTATTAATTACCTTTCAATTTAAAAACCAGATCGTTGAATAAAATTTCGTACATTTACCATGAAAATTCTGTTTTTAAAACTGATATTTCATGGTAAATGTTGAATATCTTCCTCGAAAAGCGGAAGCAGAAATACTGAAACTGGCTTCCTATTTCCCTGCCGTAGCAGTAGTCGGGCCAAGACAAGTAGGAAAAACTTCATTAGTTCAAGCAATTAGATCAAAATTGGACAGGCCTTCTGTGTACTTGGACCTGGAAAACCAAGATGACCTTATAAAACTGAATAACCCATCCCTTTTCTTAGACACACTTGCCGGCCAAACTGTGATCTTGGATGAAGTACAAAAAGTTCCAACATTATTCCCAACGTTAAGGGGGATCATAGACAAAAATCGCAAACCCGGAAGGTTCATCTTGCTGGGCAGCGCTTCCCCTGACCTTATACGTGATACTTCTGAATCTTTAGCTGGAAGAATTGCTTACCATGAATTAAAACCATTCTATTGGGAAGAGATTGGAGCAGTCTCGGATTATCGCACTCATTGGTTCAGGGGAGGTTTTCCCCCATCATTATTAGCCCCAAATGATGAGTTTGCTAGATTGTGGCGTCAAAGTTTCATCAAAACCTATCTGGAGAGGGACTTACCGTTATTAGGATTGCAAGCAGATCCGTTGCTTACTGGAAGGCTCTGGCAAATGTCTGCTCATTTAAGTGGAAGCCTCCTCAATATGGAGTCCTTATCTGGTTCTTTAGGTGTTAATGGTACAACCATTAGAAAATATCTGGATTTTTTTGAGTCCTCCTACCTGATTCGAAGGCTTCAGCCTTTTTTTACCAATATGAAAAAACGATTGGTCAAAACACCAAAAATATACATCCGGGATTCTGGTATCCTTCACCAGTTGCTGGGCATCAATTCCTCCTTTGACTTGGCGGGTCACCCAATGCTAGGGGCTTCATGGGAAACTTATATAATAGAACAAATTGCAGCAATTCTCCCCGATTGGGCGGACATGTATTTTTATCGGACGCACCAAGGAACAGAAGCTGATATTGTAATCACCAAAGGTGGCAAACCTGAAATTTTGATAGAGATTAAATATTCAACGACTCCAAAAATTACTAAAGGATTTCGTATTGCGATGGAGGATTTAAAAACCAAAAAGCAATTTATCATATGTCCAATTGATTCTGGCTTTCCAATTTCAGAAGACATTCAGGTAATTGGCTTAAATGAACTATTTTCTATCTTCAAACAATAGCTCCTCAATCCTTCCGCACCTCACTCGGCGTCATTCCATACTCCTCCTTAAACACCCTCGAAAAATAAGCTGGGTTCACAAAACCAGTTTCATAGGAAATTTCTGAAACTGAAAGCTGGGTCGTTTCAAGTAGTTCTTTCGCCTTTTCCAAGCGGATGGAGCGGATAAAATGGTTGGTGGATTTGCCAGTGAGTGCTTTTAGTTTTCGGAAAAGCTGCGAACGGCTCGTGGTAGCTTTGCGACAGAGTTCGGGCAGGCCGAAATTTTCATCAGAAAGGTTTTCTTCGACGATGCCGATTATTTTTTGCAGAAATACATCATCCAAACTTGGTGGATTGGTGATTGATTTATTTTTGAGAAACCCTTTCCTTACATATTGCTCCTGCATCCTGCGGCGACCATCTATTAGCTTCTCGATGCGGATCAGCAGTTCTTCCCGGTCAAAAGGCTTGGCAATATATGCATCAGCTCCGTGACCCAAACCCTTTTTCTGGGCCTTCTTGTCGGCTTTGGCGGTCAGAAGAATGACTGGAATATGGCAGGTCAGTTCATTTGTTTTAACTGCTTCGCAAACTTCAAAGCCGTCTTTTTCCGGCATCATTACATCGCTCACAATCAAGTCGGGGATTAAATCGATGGCTTTATCTATTCCTTCTTGCCCATTGAAAGCCTGCGCAATTCGATAGTCATTGGATAAGAAGGATAACAAATAGGTCTGTACATCGGGGTTATCTTCAATAAGTAGGACAAGCGGACTTCCGTCAGGAGCAATGTAGGATGGTTCAGACGCCAATTGTGCAGAACTTGTATCAAAGTTTGCAGCCTTTGCTGCGGAAACATGCAACGCCGATTCAACTGCTGCCATTTTTGTAATGGGCAGGAAAATGGTAAACTTTGTCCCCGCCCCCATTTCACTTTCCACCACAATGCTGCCTCCCATTACTTTTATCAGTTCCTTTGACAGGGCAAGCCCAATGCCCGTTCCCTCCCCTCTCCTCGTCAACGAATTGTCCACCTGGTAGAAACGATCGAAAATATGTGGCAGAGATTCCGCTGGAATACCAACACCGGTATCCCTGATCTGCAACACCAAACATTCACCCGCCCCTAATGCTGCATGCTGCATTATTAATTTCTCATTTCCGACAACTTCCACCTGGAAATAAATATCCCCTGCTTCCGGCGTAAACTTGATGGCGTTGGACAAAAGGTTCGACACCACATTTTGCAATTTCTCAGGGTCGTAATCCATTCGCAACTCTTTCTTTTCAGCAAGAAAATGCAAGCGGATATCCCTGCTGTCAGCATAAGAATGGAACGACTCTACCAGATATTTTAAATAATTGATCACATTGCCCTGAACCATTTTCAATGGCATGTCCCCCGATTCCAGTTTTGACAAATCGAGCATTTGATTTACCAGATTGAGCAACTGTTTACCATTACGACGGATGAGTCTAACATTCGAAATTAGAAATTGAGAAATTGGGGAATTTTCCAATTTCTCAATTTCTAATTTCATTAAATCTGCCATGCCAAGAATGATGGTCAGTGGTGTACGAAATTCGTGTGTTATGTTGGTATATAATCGTGATTTAGCCTGATCCAGTTCTTTAAGTCGCAAGGCTTCTGATTCAGCAAGCCGACGATTGAGTTGGAAGCGATAAAACCAGTAGCCTGCTCCGACAACAATTGCCCCCCACAGCGCATAAGCCCACCAGGTTCGATACCAGGGCGGGAGGATGGTGATTTTTAGGGAGCGGGGTGTTTCGCTCCAGAAGCCATGGTGGTTTCGGACTTTTACCTTGAAGGTGTAATCGCCGGGGCTGAGGTTGGTGTATCGGGCTTCCCGCTTGTTGCCGACTTCCTGCCAGTTATCGTTGAAGCCTTCCAACTTAATGGCAAAAACGGTTTCATTTGGGTGGATGTATTCGGGGGCAGTATAGTAGATGGTGAAATCATTTTGTGCATATGTCAGGGTGATTTTTTCTGTAAAATTGAGAGATTTTTGGAGGATGAGGGTGGAGTCGTAAGGGTAAATGGTTTGGTTGGTAAGTTGGAAAGCTGTCAAATAGATTGGCGGAACGATAGTATCCACTTTTAGACTATCGGGATGGAAATAACTCATATCGCTCGCTATAGTAGGCAAGTAGATGAAATGATCTTTATCAATAGTAACCTCTGTTACCCAATTGGAAATCCGAACTCCTTCCATCTCTTTGAACGGAAAAAACGAATCCGTTACTAGGTTGTACCGTCCCAGGTATTTGGTAGTCGCAATCCATATATTCTGTTTATGGTCCTCAAATACCTGCAATACACTGGTTTCAGGGATCATCTCTTTTTTAGTGTAAATTTTGTAATTGTCAGTCTTGACATTCCACTGTATTAGACCATAATCCGTTGCCACCCAAAAAAGCCCTTGCGTATCTTCGAGGATAGAGTTGATTCGATTGTCTACACTTTCCCCAAGAAGAAAATCAAAGTTGAATGTTTCCCAGTTGCTTGTTTTTCCGTCCCTTTTTTTCAATTGGTTAGCGCTACCTATCCACAAGTTATTCTGCCGATCTACATAAAGGCATTCGATAAAAAAACCGTGTATAGGTGAATCCTTTACCCGATAATAATCGCAGGCCTCAAACTGACCTTTTTCGGAATCGAAATAACAAAGATTCCTACCTGTTGTCATCCATAATCGGCCTGATTTGTCAACCTTCATTTTTCCATCCCGGAAAGCGCCCCGAAAACAATTTTCACTTTTAGTTAAACAGGAGAACGTTTTCAGCAATGTCCCGTCCTTCCCAAAATTACGGAGAGTGGTATGACCTTTATCATGGAATGCGGCTACCCATATATTTCCTTTGTCACCTTCATCGAACCGATAATAAACAGTCGAATCATTTTTGAATCCGGGCATCCCAATATCCAAAATTCTGCTACTCTCCTGGAGGTTTCTCACTGTTTTCATTTTAGGCCGGGAGTTGAACCATGCCTTCCCATTAAACCCAAAAACATTTTCACCTGCCCAGTACCCCTGCATACCTTCCAGAATTGATACTGTCTGGAAACTGGTTGTCTGTGGAAGCAGTTTCCGCATTCCGCGACTTGTTAAGCCAAACCAAATGGCACCATTTCTGTCAAGAAAAAGATTCTGGATTGGAGAGTCGGAATTATTCCATCTTTTGGGGGTTGACATAGCAGGAATTACTTCAAAGGTTAGGCTTGAAGACTCTATGTTAAAAATCCTTTCATGCGTAGTGCCAACCAAAATTACCTTCCCCTTTTTAAAAAGGGATGTGGCAAATTCATTTTCCAAAAACGGAACAGTTACGGGCAAGACGACACCTTTTTCAGGGTTAAATTGAAACAGGTGATTTTCTGTCAGTAATAAAAAAGAAGTGGAGTTGTCAATTCTAACAGCTTGGTCTTTTCGGTTATCATTCAGGCTGGGTTCAGGAGGTGTTTCCAAGTTAATGCGCTTAGTAAAGCCCCCAGTTGTTTTATCTAACCGCAACAAGGCAGGTGAAGACCTCTGACCATCAATAACTGCCCAAATATTCTTTTCTGCATCTTCAAAAACAACCTTTACAACTATGCCTTTATCAGGTATTACAAAAAAGGAGGTATTTCCTGTGTTAAGTTCGTAGCAATACAAACCATTTGTAGTAGCTATCCAAATGTTTTGCTGGCCATCTTCCATAATATCCCATAGCCACGTTTTCTGATTCAAGCGGTTCGTAATTTTTTCAAACTGACCAGTAACAGGGTCGAAGCGATCGAGACAGGTACCGGATGAACTGATCCAAATCCCCCCCTTGCTATCTTCGAAAATCTCTGCATGATTAGGCCAAAGCGGACAGCCTGAATAGGACGTATTTCCCTGCCTCTCGAAAGGAAAGGATTTTATGTCATGCCCATCGAAACGCATTAATTCAAAGTCACCATCTATTCCCCACATATACCCCTTTGAATCCTGAAAAAAGAACCTGTGAATGCTCGCTGAAGCATATTCGAATTTCTGTTCTTGCATGGCCGTGTAGCGTTCACCTACAAAATTGGTCTGGGCCAAATGCATGTAAGGCAAAAATACCAAGCAGAACAAATAATAATTAGCCTTAAATGATAGAAAATCAGGCATTTATTTTTTCATTGTTTATTTTAAAGACTGCCAAATTAGAAAAGGAGAAGTGAAAGGTTGGGATAATTTGCCATTGATTTTTACATACAGCGTTTAGGGAAAAGGATGACACTTTCTTGCAACCGACCTTTTTTTAGAAGTGCCATCCTTTACAAAATCATTTCCTCACCAGTTTTTTAACTATTCTCCCAATATTTGTTTTCAGGTCAATGAAATAAATGCCTGAGGGCAATGAGGGAAGGTCTAAATGAAGTTCTTGATTCCCATCCCCAACTTGACTAAAAAAAATTCTTCCATTCATATCATAAACCTTTACCCGTTGGATCACTTGGTCATCTGATCGAACAGTCAATTCATTTTCAAATGGAATGGGGTACACCAATATATTTTTCAATTTCATGACATCATCAATATAATTTACATAGTCCCATTTATAAACTTCTGGATTATTAGACGGCATGGTAGTCCCATCAGCAGACCAACCTAGTTGAAGGGTTGAAAACTCTAATGCGTTGATGGATAGGGCATTATCTACAATCACCCATTCTTCATCATAATCGGAAAGAAACGCAGTTTGTGGTGGATTAACATAAGAGGATCCGATGAAGGTACTTGGTGTTCCGGGAATGTGAATAAATTCCTTAAGCTCAATACCATCAGGTACGTAATGGGGTTCCCAATTTTCACCACCATCTTTTGTCCTGGCAAGTTTTAAACTGCCGAGTGAAGCTTCCCTGTACCCAGCCAGCCCATTTTTTGCATCCGAAAAGGCAACCGCATAGATGGCAGGGTTGTCCCCTAAATTTAGGTTAAACACTTCCCATTTCTGTCCCCGATTACAACTTCTGAAAATCCTTCCCTTATTTGTCCCCATCCAAAGTGTGTCCCCAATAGTAGCAAGGGAACTTGGAATATTCTGGATAAATCCACCTGCTATTTCACCTATCGCTAAATCTGGAATGCTGTCCCCGTCAACCAATGTCCATGAGTCACCTCCACTGTCGGTAATGGCGACATCATCCTGATTGATGCAAACACCATCCAGGCCATTAAAAAAATGCAGGATATACCCAGCAGCATTATGCTGAAGAACAGGTTGCCAGTTCATCCCTCCATCAATTGTTTTGTATAAAATTTTGGATCCACCAGGACCATTCCAGGGCAGATTGTCATTGGTCGTAACCAAGGCTGTTACAGCATCCAATCCGACAATGGAATAAAGCTGCTTTCCAAATCCACCCGGAACAGGATGCCCCTCCCAATCTACACCTCCATTAATGGTACGATATACCATCGGTGTAACTGAATTGCTTAACCAATTGATGGCTGCCGCCCAGACCGTATCTTCATCAACAATAGAAATGCTGCTGACACCCCACCCATTAGGCAGGTCAAAATCACCAGAAGGAATCCATTCTTGACCATTCAAATTTATAGTTAGAATCAAAAGTAAAAGCGAAACAGAGGTGTAAAGTCTTTTTTTCATGACGTTTTATTTAGTTAAAAAATGATGAGTGAAGTACGTCACAAAGTTGAGGGGAAGAGCCCAATTCAATTTTCCTTATTGTTGCAAATGCTTGTCTGTCTGGTGCAAAATCGCCCTCAATCCACCAACCGCCAATTGATCCCCATGCGCATGCCGCCATTGCTGAGGCCGTAGGGTTGGGCATAGTCGGCGGTTTGGTAGTAGTAGGTTTCGGTGAGATAGGACAGGGCATTTTCGATCTTGAAAAAGAAGCGGAATGTCTTGACTTTGAAAGTGAGAAAAGCGTCGATAAGAGGCGTGAAAGGTAAGCTGCTTGTGTTCTGCAAATAAAACTGTCCAGTGAGCGGGTGATAGCCATAAGGTGTGTAACCAGTACTCAATCGGGCATCAACGCCAAAGCGTGTAAGCATTACTTTTTTGAATATTTTCCCCTCAAAGTACAGACTGTGTTTGGAGTAAAAAGTCGGTAAGCGCAGCACGTCGGAGGTACTTTCCTGTATGCCCAGCCAGTTTTCAAAATGAAAAGACCGGAAGTGAAAATCCTTGCGGGCTGTCAATTGGAAAATGCTGATGACCTCGTTGCTTTGTTTGGCTATACTCGCCGAATCAAAATAGACCAAGTTGGTAGCCAGATGATATTGACCGGTTATGGAGAAATGGATTGATGGCAGCGAGTACGTTCCTTTCAGGCTGGTTTCCAGTGTTTTATCAAAATTATTTTCCCATATTTTTTCTTCTGTTACAAAGAAGCGGTGAGGAATAAGGGAGGGCGTGGACAGCTGGTTCACAGCCTCTAATCTGAGGTTACCGATCTTTTTCATACTGAGAAATAGGTCTCCGCTAAGGCGAAAATCCCCTGCATTGGCACCGATGCCCAAGTGGCCATAAGTCCTGATTTTGATGCGGTCATTTGGAGAGAAATTGAAACTGCCCGTGAGGAACAAATTATGAAGATTGTTCGTGTCAACGGGTTCCTGATTCACCACATTTAAAGAATGTACGAGCCCCACTTCCAGTAGATCGCCTTCTGTTGGCAGTGACCTACCAGTAGAGTCCTGTACCGACTCCCGGAGCTTAAAAGTTTGCAACTTGAAAGTGTTCTGCAATTTTTTGGTTTCGAGGAAATGTCGTATCCCTCGGTCATCCACCCAGAAGTCTTCAAAATAATCGGAATCAGATGGCAATGCCGAAAATTTGTAACTATCCGTACGCCAGGCAAATTGGTGGTAGAGGGTGAAAATTCGGCCTTCGGGGATTGGTTGGGGGTTGTTCGTTGTGCGTTGTTCGTTGTTCGTTGTGCGTTGTTGATTCTGGGGTAGTCCAGTTGGAGGCACTCTTGCTCCTGAAGGTTTTGGCCGTTTGTCTCCAATTGGCGGAGCACCATTTTTCTCGCCAGGTTTTTCGGGTGTCGGTCTTTTTTGCGAAATGGAATCTTTTGGCGTGGCTGTTTTTAAAGAATCGACAAGTCCCAGCGAATCTATCACGGCCAAAATTGAATCCTGTACTATAGAATCCAATTGAGTAGAATCCCGCAACGCCAGTTTCGCCAAGCGGCGCTCTTCTCTTCTTTTTTCTTTCAATTCTTTTCTGGCCTTCTTATTCGCTGCTCGTCGTTTAATGCTTTCTTCATTCAATATTTTATTCAAATAAAAATACTGGGTGTATGCATATTCATTATTGGAATAGCGGGTGTTGGCGTTTTGGAGGTTGACATCCAACCGGAAAGCATCGGTGAAAACAGTGTCCTCTCCAGGCATAAGTCCCCCATTATCTTGCTGCTGCACAGAGTTGGTGACAAAAGTGAAAAACCCGTCGTAAGTATCATATTTATTGTGAAACCAAAGTCCGAAAGCTACATCTGAATTGGTTGCTTTTTGATTGTCGAAAGCACCTGTATTATTGATACGTCGATGCTCCAGAGATAAATTGACGCCATTGGCAAAATTCCTGCTGAATCGAAGATTTGTGTATGCATCTGCCTGCGTAGAACCCTGAGAATAGCCCGCCTGTGTATATGCTTGTGTTATTTTGTAAAACCGCAGATCAGCCGTCTTCATTTGATAGAGATCAAACTGGTGGAGCCCCACATCGAAGCCCCGCCGGAAGTTGGGCTGATAAAATAATTGGTGGTGCGCTGACCCCAGATTCCCTAAATGGGCATGATCAAAACCCTGTTGTCTTATTGGATCATATTGGTGGAAATTGCCTAACAAGCTATCGCTGAAAGCAAATATATTATTGGGATTGTTGGCATAGAAATAATAAATGTCGGAAGTATCACGAGTCAAAAGTCCTGGCTGACTGCTTCCGCCACCGCCACTCCCAAACGCCCCAAACCCGCCTCCTCCGCTTCCCGGAAAGCCTTGGCCAAATGCTGTGACTGCATTTACCAAAAAGAAGATTACGAAAATGTACTTTACTAAGTTTGCCATTGAGTCGGAAGCGGTTTATGGTGCAACGGCAAACTTAAAACTTGGGAGAGGGTATTTGCCAATAATTAACGAGGAAAAGGGAAGGGAGAGGAGATTAAGGGAATACTCGATAACGATTTTAAAATTTAGAGACAAATCTTGTAAAATCATAACTGTAGTTTTCAAACACCCTTATTTGTGCAGCAACTGAAATCCGAGCTTAATTCCAAGGTCGCCATAATACATTGTCTTTAGGCCATTGGTTTCATCATCAGAGAAAAACACAACCTCATTAGAATTTTGAATAGGGAGAGGTAAAGGGAGAGAAGGATCAATTTCAATGTCTACTTTCATCCACTTGAGACCAAAACCTGCATATAGTTCTATAAAAAAGCTTTTGCCATGATATATCTGGCATCCTGAAACCACAGCTGCTACTATGGCATTTCTATTGATTTTTGCTTGCGTGAATGTCAAGGGCATACCATCTGATAAAAGAACTCTTCCGCTTGTTTTAATATATGATTGTGGGACGGACATGATATCAACCCCTATGAAACTTCTTCGATCCACTGGTAATATACGCCGCCCTCGGCGTCGCAAACTGTTCCATATACCTGGCCCATCGAAGTTTTTATAGAAATGGTACCTCACACCAAATTTATATTTCTGGTAAAAAAGATCTGAATTCCTATTGGCACTCCATACCAGCTTTCTTTTAGCTACTTGATGTCCATATTCAAATTGGAAATTCACGTTTTTAGCGGGCCATATTTCCACTCCTCCCATCAATGTCGGCGTGTTCAATCCAATGAGGCTTGTTGGCGTTACTTTGACCGAAAAAAATGCGCGATCAATCAGGTGCTCCTGAGCCAACAGGAAAAGCGGCGTCCAGAAAATGTATAATATTATGAGTTGAGTTTTCATCTAATAATCATCCAAGGCGGAACAATCAAAAAATCCCGAACCCTCAATCAGAGGATCCGGGACCGTTTTTTAGCATAACTATACTCAAAACGAAGTGGTTTGGGAATTTGATTATCTACAAACCAATGGTTTTGAGGATATGCCGATGGAGAAATGGTTTAATTTTTCCCAAACCATTTCGGAATCGGTATAACTTGTTCACTATCGTGAACTTATTTTATTTGCCACCAAAGTTATAAGTCGCTTTCGCAATAATCCTTCTACCTATTTTAGGCATATTTGGAAAAGCACGGTATTCATTATCAAATACATTGGTGCCGGCTACATCAATTGCCAGTCCATTTCCAAAGTTATATCCAACACTTGCATCGATCAGGTTCTTTTCATCCGTATCGCCAGTAAATTGGCCAACACTTGCAAAGAATGAATCGTCATGCTGGAAGGATAGGCTGCCACGGAATCCGCTATCAGGTAAGTAGTTTACACCTACACGATATTTCTTCTTAGGTGCATTCAAGTAAACTGACAATGGAGAATCGTCTTCAACACCTAAATCTGATCCTTTGAATTCAGTCTCACTAACATAAGAAAAATTGACCCATGCAGAGAAGTCATTATTGATATAATATTCTAATCCAATATCAGTACCCCAATAAGACATATTTGCATCTGGGAAAATCCGGTATCCAGCAGGTACGTGTACAATGCCGTCACCTTGTGGCATTTGGTCTGATTCCACAGCACCAAATATACTTCCTAAAAACAGGGCAGCTCCATTACCGTCAGGAGTTGCAGCATTCACTCCATCTACAAATCCTTGGCCTCCGGCTGTATAAGCTGCTCCAATACTTGGTGCAATCTGACCAGCAACAGCTGTTGCGGTAGGCTCATCCAAACCACTTTGAACCAATAGTCCTATTAAAAACGGTGTAATGTCAGCCTGAACCTGCGCTCCAAGGTCAGTAGGAACATTAGCGCCTTGTAGTGTAACCAATGGTCCAATCTGCGTAAAGTCAGAAAAACCAGTCCGCTCAATATAATATACATCAGCTGTCACACTCAACTTATCATTGAAAAGTCCTTTATAACCCACTTCGTATGTGTTGGTAATACTTGTCGTAGGCTTATTGGTATCAATCAAATCATTCAACAAGCTGTTGTTTTCAAACGCATTCACACCAACCAATGAACCTGTAAAACCCCCTGGCGAATAATTTGTCAACCAGTCTGCGACAAAAGGTGCAAGGCCTGCAGTCAAAGGATTCATTTCCAATCCAGGAATCAATAATGCCATCACATCAGCATTTACTGCACCATAAGGCACACCCAATGGCAATCCTGGAGTTCCCCACGGAAGATCAGGTACACCAGGAAGCGTCACATCAATGACAGGGTTGTCTCCAAAAGCCTGTTGGTTGCTTTGTCCGGATAACCAAAAATCAAGCAAGCCCGGTATAGGTGCATTCACAGGGAAATCAACATTCATTTCAAGAGCAGTTGGAGGAGCTCCAGCTCTATTATATGAAGCACGGAAAGTGTGCTTAGGATCTGGCTTGTATACAAAAGCTACCCTTGGTGAGAAGAAACCATCTTCGATGAAATCGAAATCATCGTAGCGGCCTGCCAAAACCATATCCAATTCATCAAAAAGGGCAAATTTACCTTGAACGTATCCACCCAGAATCCGGTAATCATCATCAGATTCATTGCGGCCGTAAGTGAAGTTTCTGGTATCACTAACTGCCTGACGGAAATCCGCACCAACTGTCCAGTCTGCCGACAAGAAACTTGGTGTTTCAAAATTGTACTGCAATTGACCTTCGATCTGCTTCCTTCCAACAGGTGAAATATTTCCTGATTGATACAAGAACGTTGGTCTTTCATCAGAGCCACCATTATTGTCAACATAAAATACCTGAGCGAAAAGTCCACCTTTTTGCACTCTTGCTTGCGTCCATATTTCAGATGACTGGGAAAGTCCTTCACCCAAATCATTATAAAATACAGCAGAAGCTTCATTATAACCAGCAGAAACAGTAACACTAAGGTCGTCTTGAGGGCGATATTCAACTGTACCGTTAAACGCTACATTCCACCAATCATTGGCCATTGGATTGCCATCATTATCCTCATCCAAATCGTCGTTATTCAAAATTACAGTACCTGGTTTGGTGAGGTCCACCATACCATTTGTAATTGCTGGTTCTTGGATCGAAGTTTTGAATTTGGCAATTTGATCAGCATCTTCAACTGGATCCAAAGAGAACTCATCCCCTTTGTTGTACTGGGCATTTATTTTATAACCAAATGTCTTGTCGGTATTTCTACCAGCATGGCGAAGTGCGCCGATGAAAGTATTCAATTGGCCATATCCAACCTGAACGGTCGTTCCTGGATGGTCAATAGGATTTTTAGTGATGAAATGAACAACACCTGAAGTCACACCAGGGCCATATAATGCAGAACCAGGGCCTCGCACGATTTCGATTCTTTCAAGGTCGATATTGCTCAAACCGGCTGCATCGCTCTGGAAAGTACCAACACCTGGTCCAACCAAACTACGGTAATCCATGATCGGGAATGTGGAAGTACCAAAGATTCCAGAAGATGCCCTCATTTCGATGTTGATCCTTGCTGCACTTTGCTGCTGCAATTGAACACCAGGCACATTGATGAGGTTACGAAGTGGTTCGACCTGTGGAGAGTTGGTAAGTTGCCTTGCGCCAACAACGGAAATAGAAGCAGGAGCTTCCTGTATTTTTTCTCTTTTTCTTGAAGCGGAAATGACTATGTCTTCACCGAACAAAATTCCTTCAGCTAAGGATACATTGACAGCGGTATTACTGGTCATCAATACCTCCATATCGCTAAAACCAGTGTAGGAAATAACCAAAGTCAATGGAAAACTTGAAGAAGTTCTTAAAGAAAAGCTACCATCAAGTTCGGTTATCGTTCCATCAGATGTGCCTTGTACCAGCACATTGGCGCCGATCAACGGTTCACCTCCTTCATCTGTCACGCTCCCCGAAATGGTATTCTGAGAAATTGCGGTAGTAGATAATCCCATCAATAGAAATAGGAATAAACATACCTGAGAGTAAATGTTAAGTTTCATAATTAGAAAGTTTAGATGATATTTAAAGACTGCGGGCAGTTTTGTAAAGAGACTGCCACCCCTGTTTAATGAATGTCAAGATTTCAAAGAATGTAAATGGGACAGTAAAAATACACGAAAGCTAAACGAATTTACGGCAAGATACAATTACCTTTGAAAGGCAGAAATTCTTACTGCATTTTTTATAAATATCCTTGTGCATGAATTCCCATCATTGATTCCCTAATCTGCTTTTTCCTTTCCAAATTATTTCAATATCCCGCCAAATATCATAGTCCTTGGCATAATGAAAATTCAATCGGTCGATGGTTGCCTGGTTCAGGTCCTTTTGATTCAAAGCATCCATTGGCGACAAAACGCCCAATCGGATTTTTGGCAGCAATTGAGGATTCCCCTTTGCTCCAGCCCTTCTTTTTTCATAGCCTACCCATGTTTTTCTTCCAGTTAATGTGGCAAAAATATTTTTCAGAAATCCCCAATTTTCTTTTACCACAAAAAGTAAAAATGGATATAAAACAAGTGACCCAACAGCCAAAGAAACATCCAGCATCCGCTTGTTCCGCAAGGCCATATTCGTGGCTATCTTAAAACGTACGTCTATCGTATAAAGCTCCCCCGAAGAATTTTTTGAACTACTCCCAATAATACTAATACTCTCTCTCGGTACAATTTTGAATTCAAGATCGGTTCCTAATCGGGACATCCATTGCATGATGTTTTCACTGCTTACATCCTTTGAACAAAAAATAATTTCGTCCACTCTGTAAATCTGAACTACATCGTCCAATCGATTGATACTTGAAAGGTAAGTACTGGTATCATCGGTCTCATCTGGCGAAACCGTCCCAATAAAATTTTTGAGGACTTGTGCTTCCGTCAACAGATTCCTTACACGCTTGCTTTCTGCGGCTGAACCAATAATTACCAGATTATTAGGGCGGGATTTCCCCACGCTTAAGTTCCCTGTTTTGAAAAAATGAAGAATTGCCCTTATTCCAACCAAACTCCCAATTGCCCAAACCGCTCCTAAAAGAACAATGGCCCGGGATGGACGGAGATGCAATGGCAAATAGCCATACACTGCCGAAAGTACCAAAGTCCCGATCAAAAGGCCTCGCACCAATCGCCGGATATTGAAACGCTCATCGTAGCCTCCGGTAAAATAAACTGAACCCAGCCAAATAACTGTATAGAAAGGGATATTGAAAAAAACAAAGGTGGGATCGTAATAGCCGGGATCGTCATAATAATATCTCGCCCAAAAGTATTTCAGGAAAACCAAGCCACCAAAAAGGAGCAGTGAATCGGCAATCGGCAGAGCTGTTTTTTTGAAAAAATTGGCGACAACAGTCATCCCTGCCCGCAGATAAATTGCTCCGTAAATCATGGCGATGAACAATTTTGCCTGTCTCCCTTGGAAATGTTTTCGGGCAAAAATGATCATAGCATTGTAAAAGGTGCGGACATAATTAAGGCTTCCCTTTTTCGTGCTTTCCCCTTTATAGTGTATGATCGTTGTGTCCGCAAAATAAAAGTTCAAATAGCCTGCCTTTACAATCCTGTAGGAAAGATCAATATCTTCTCCATACATGAAAAATGCCTCATCCAGCAGCCCAATTTCATCCAAAACACTCTTTCGAAGCAACATGAATGCACCTGCCAGCACCTCTACTTCGTGCGTTTCATCTTTATCTAAATAACCTAGATGGTAATGATTGAATGCCTTTGACTTTGGGAAAATCCTTGAAAGCCCAAAAGTTTTGGCGAATGCCACAAAAGGTGTTGGGAAGCCTCGTTTGCTTTCAGGCAAAAAATTGCCTGCCCCATCAATCATTTTTACACCCAATGCTCCAGCATCAGGTCGGCGATCCATAAAATGAACACACTTCTTAAATGTATCTTCCCGAACTACCGTGTCAGGGTTCAGCAGTAAAACATACTTTCCCGTTGATTCCCTGATGGCCTGATTATTAGCTACCGCAAATCCTGTGTTCTGTTTATTCTCAATGAGTTTTACCTCCGGAAATTTTTCCCGAACCATTGCTACCGAACTATCCACTGAATTATTGTCAACGACAAAGATTTCAGCCTCAATATCTACCAGCGCTTTTTCCACGGACAACAAGCATTGTTCGAGGAAATACTGGACATTGTAGTTGACGATGATGATGGAGAGTTGCATGAATAGTTATTTGGCGGGGTAGCGGTTGCTCTTTTTAAGCAATTCCAAAAACCAGATAGCAGCTTGGCAATAAGGTCTAAATTTTCCTTTGTATTTTGATTGCCATTTTTCAATTTCTTTATCGAATAAATATTTTGTCCATTGTCTATTAGGGTATTCCTTCTTTAATAATGCAAGAGCTTCATCTATTACTTGTTTTCTTACTTTTATCAGAAAACTATCATTCAGATTTAACAATTTAATGTCATTTCCAACATCCTCATTTTTTGAACTCGAAAGAATCTCTCCTTTCAAAGAATAAACAACCAAGGATTCAACCGAAGGATGCCTTGGATCCAGTTTTTTCAGCAAACTGCTTTTTTTGCTTTTGTCACAATGTTCATTGAACTCTTTTGTGACGCCATTGCATACTCCAAGCAAATTTTCATATTTCAGGCTTAATTCAGGATTTTTTTCTTGTGGCAAATAATGCTCAATTTCTATTTTAGGCTTGAATACAGCATTCATAATAGTACTAATTCGTCCATTGCAATAAGCGCAGATATGTCCTTGTTCATTTAGAAGTGCGTTTTTTAAATGGTGGTCTGAGTCCGTAAATCCAGAATAAGTAGCATTGGGAGTTGTATCTCTGTATGCCCGCAGCGATTGCGGTTCATTTCGTTGGTTTTTATCTATATATTTCATACTGGCCTTTAGAGTATTTCCATATAATTTTCAGCTCTCTGTAATTCTATATCTCTATCACCTAATTTCTTTTTTAAATCTGAAAATAATTTTTGAGCAATCTCAATTTCGCCTTTTTCAATAGCATCAAATAATTTATTAAGCTCTTCTTTTTCTTCTTCTGGCCTACTCGGAACACCAAATATATCTTCCAGAATTGAATTAGAATCTCGGCCCTCCGTGTGAGGTTTATTTTTTTCTAACTTAAAATTATTGAGAATAAATACATTTTCTCGCGGCACATTACTCAATACTTGTGGTGAATGGGTGGTGACGATGAATTGGATGTTAGGAAATATTTTCCTTAAAACTGGAATGATTGTTCTTTGCCACGAAGGATGTAAATGGAGTTCAATTTCATCAATGATAACTATACCTTTTGATCTATTCCCAATATGTGGATTTATCTCTGACATCCTATAAGCGATGTCTCCTATCATTCCCAAAGTACTTCTTAGCCCATCACTTAAAAGTCGAAATAACATTATCTCATTATTTCCAATGTTTATTTCTAGTTCATCATTCTTCGCAGAAAATATTATTGATATTTTTTTATTAGAATAGTGATTAAGAGATTTCAACCCTTTTGTAATTGCATCGCGTACTTCCTTAACTTCTGGTGGTAATTCACCATCATCATTTTCAAATTGAATAAATTTCATTCTTTTAAACCATTCAAATAATGTTTGAGTACTTATTTTTGGATCAAAGCAATCTAAATATTTGTCTAATCGAGAACCTATGGGATATAATTCAATTTTTTCAGCTTTTTTAGTTGACCAATTTCTCTGCGCTTTATAATATATAAGAATAGGTAGCTCTCTTTTCATTCCATCTGAAACATCACTTTTAAAATCAGCGACTAGAGTTCTAATCTTGTCTGCATCTCCACCGTTTTGATGAAAACTCCAACTGATTTCGTCATTTTCATTTTTTACAGAAATGCTAATCTTATGATCTTTTTGTTTTTCATAAGTAGTTTTGCTGCCAATTTTATGAGCAACCATTCTAATATCATCTTCAGAAATCCAACTTCCCAATCTTTCATTTTCATTTTTTTTAAGATTTTCTTGAACTACCTTCAACCCTTTTGCTATTCCATCCAACACACTCGTCTTCCCACTCCCATTCACCCCCACAAAAACCGCTAGCCCGCTTTCCCCTTCAGGGAAATCAATGGTCAATTCTTCGAATCCACGGAAATTTTTTAATTCCAATTTTTTAATTCGCATGATTTATTTTTTTCAAATGAAAAATTCAACATTCAGCATTTACCATTAATTATTCCGAATTCAATTTATACGGAATCCTTGCCACAATACTCCTCCCCAGTGTTACTTCATCCGCATACTCCAGTTCACCACCAAAAGAAACGCCACGGGCAATGGAACTGACCCGCACGGCACTGTCTTTCAATTTTTTGGTAATATAATACATGGTGGTGTCGCCTTCGATAGTTGGGGAAATGGCGAGGATAATTTCTTTGATTTCGCCTTCAGCTGTGCGGGTGAGTAAGGAATCAATTTCGAGTTCGCTTGGACCGATTCCTTCTAATGGGTTTATAAGGCCTCCGAGCACATGGTACAAGCCACGGTACTGCGAAGTATCTTCAATGGCCATTACATCTCGAATGCTTTCAACCACGCAAACTATCCCCCGGTCACGGCGTTTATCAGCACAGACATTGCAAATGGAATCATCAGACAAATTGTGACAAATGGAGCAATGCTTAATGTTCCGCCGCATATTTAGGATGCCTTCGGCAAATTGCTCTGCATTTTGAACATCTTGGTTTACCAAATGAAGCGTTAACCTGAGCGCAGTTTTTTTACCAATACCGGGTAAGCTGGCAAATGCCTCAACGGCGTTCTCTATTAATTTTGAAGAAAAATTCATGTATTATGGTGGCTGTTGGCCGTTGGATTTTAGCAATTGGCTAAAGACGTAAATGTCAATAGCTTCATTGTTATTTCAAAAAGGCAGGCAATACTTCCTACAAAAAAGCGAAAATATTGCATTTTTGCGAATCTTAGCTAATTCAGAGCACCTAACCACTTTACTCAATAACTTAACACTCATAACTTACAACTTAAAAAGTAATGGCTGAAGTAATCAGAATGCCACGCATGAGCGATACGATGGAAGAAGGCAATATCGTCGCATGGCACAAAAAAGAGGGAGACAAAATTGAAGCTGGCGACTTGTTAGCTGAAATCGAAACAGATAAAGCCACCATGGATTTCGAGAGTTTGTGGGAAGGTCATTTGTTACATATCGCCGTCAAGGATGGTGCCGTTCCGGTTGAATCCGTTATCGCAGTGATTGGAGAAAAAGGAGAAGACTGGAAAGCTGCTCTAGGCAGTGAAAAGGCCTCTTCCAATGGCAAAGCTGAAGCTGCTGAATCTGAGGAAAAAGCCGCTCCAGTCCCTGTAGCAGTTGCCGAAGTAGAAACTGCAATTCCCGCTGTTTCGCACGATTCAAGTAGAATCATCGCTTCCCCACTAGCAAAAAGCATTGCCAAAGAAGCTGGAATTGAACTTTCTGCTATAACAGGTTCTGGCGATCATGGGCGCATCATTAAGCGTGATGTTGAAGCTGCAATAGAAACAAAACCTGCCGCTGCACCGACTCCAAGCGCTGCTCCTGCTCCACCTACTTTCAATTTTGGAGGAGATGCAGATGCTTATGAAGAAAAGGCCGTGTCTCAAATGAGGAAGGTCATTGCACGCAGATTGGGTGAGAGCAAATTCACAGCACCACATTTTTATTTGACTGTGGAAATCAACATGGACAAAGCGGTTGAGATTCGGCCACAGCTCAATGAAATTTCTCCTGTCAAACTTTCTTTTAATGATATTGTGGTAAAAGCATGCGCTGTTGCTTTGCAGCAGCATCCTGCGGTCAATTCATCCTGGTTGGGAGATAAGATCCGCTACAATCAAAATATAAATATCGGTGTGGCAGTGGCAGTAGATGATGGATTGTTGGTTCCTGTGATCCGTCATGCCAATATGAAATCGCTTTCGCAGATCAATCAAGAGGTGAAACATTTGGCTGGCAAGGCCAAAGACCGTAAGCTTCAACCTGACGAGATGAGCGGCAACACTTTTACCATTTCCAATCTTGGGATGTTTGGTATCGAAGAGTTTACTGCTATTATCAATCCACCAGACGCTTGCATCTTAGCCGTAAGTTCCATCGTGAAAAAGCCAATCGTAAAAGATGATGAAATCGTCCCTGGCAACATGATGAAAGTTACGCTTTCGTGCGATCACCGAGTAGTTGATGGCGCTACCGGCGCCCAATTCCTACAAACGCTGAAAGGCATCCTTGAAGAGCCAATCAGGCTGCTCGTGTAAAGGATGGTATAATGGTTTGACGGTTTAAGAGAAACCGTCAAACCATTTTATACTGACTAACCATCATACCGACATTCCTTTCATGAAAAAAACTTTGGTTATTGGTGCTTCTACCAACCCTGCAAGAGTTTCTTACTCCGCTATAAAACGTTTTCAGCAATTGAGTATCGAGGTAATTGCCATCGGCAATAAAGAAGGTGAGATCGACGATGTTCCTATAATTACAGGTAAACCTGAACTGAAAGATATTAACACCATTACCGTTTATCTGAATCCAATAAGGCAGGAAGAATACGCTGAATATATGCTCCGTTTGAAACCAGCACGAATCATTTTCAATCCTGGTGCTGAAAATTTTATACTCATGAAAAAGGCCAAGGATGAAGGCATTAAAGTAGAAATGGCCTGCACCCTCGTTATGCTTGCTACTGGTCAATATTAAAATCCCCTTCTTTTTTTATTCTTACTCGTTATGGGCGATGGAGCCATCATATCCATGTCGCTTCCAGTTGCCGCCCTGAATTCCACTCTGCGATTCATTAAGTTGCTTCCAGTAGAAGGCACTAATGGGCTATCCTCACCATTATATTGTAATACTAATTGTGACCGAGGCACTTGGTGGTGTTTTACCAAATATTCTACTACTGATTCAGCACGTTTAAAAGAAAGGGTACTGTTGTAATCCTTTGATGCTGTTTTATCCGTAAAGCCAGTCACCACAATTTTCAAACCTTCGTCAGCATGCAACATATTGGAAATACTTGCCAAGTTACTATGATCTGCTGGCCGTACTTTATAACTATCAATATCAAAATGTACGAGCGGTAAAAACCAATTCGCTAAAGATGCAGAATGACTTGGCCGGCCTGTTCGCTGATAGCTGCTTGTGCTCGAGGATGTAGCAGTCTTCTCTTCCTGACCTTCGTTACCAGGCACTACTCCGGTTCGATTATATTCATTCAATCTTTTATTCACTATCCTTTCTACATCCGATTCTGTTGCTATTGGCTCAGCTGGTATTGCTTTTTTTACTCCGTCTGATGGGAAATAAGGCTCTGCATCTTTATGGTTTGGAATTCCGTCTCCATCACTATCGAGTGGAAGCCCTCTGGTATCTACCTGAATACCCGGTGGCGTTGCATTATCTTGGTCAAGCAAGTCAATCACACCATCTTCATCCGTATCAGTCAGGTCAAACGCTGGACGGTTTTTCAATTCTGTAACATCCCGCATCATCACATCCATTGGATTCACCCAATACAATGGCTCAGACCTTTTTTCTTTGCTTCCAAGGTTGATATTTAGCCGAAGGCTGGAATATGAAAGAACATCTCCAGCCTGCCTGTTCACAGCATCCAGCCTATCTGAATCTTTTCCGAACAGGACAAGGGCTTTTGATTCTACACCTAAATTAAGACGGTCTGTGAGGCGGGCTGAGAAGCCAAGACCAACTCCTCCATGTGTCTGTACCGTATAATCAAGCGGAGAAACATCTGGCGACAGTGTTTTTGTCACATCTACCTTAAATCTATTCACCCCAACATTGACAAGCCCATATAGATTTGTTTTACGGTTTTTAGAGTCGCTCCAAACAAGGTTGTTTAAGGAAGCTAAAAGCTCAAAGCTTCCACTCTGCCAGGTGGTTTCAGTATTTCCATCGTTGGTGTCCTCATTTTTCAATTTAGCCAACATCAATTCTGTTCTAATGGAAAAAACATAATCCAATGCCTTTCTGATATGGATTCCGCCGCCAATACCTGGCGTGAAATCAATATCGCCAAGCCCAAGCGGAACACCGGAATGCAGCCCCAATTCCCACATGTGAGCAGGAGTGGCGCTCGTATATTGAGTAGGTTGAGTTTCCAACAAGGATTCTTGCTGAGAATAAGCAGTTGTTAATAAAATACCAGAAAGGGTAAAAGCCAATAAAAGCTTTTTGAATGGAAGAATTGTAATCGCGTTTTTCATGCTTGAAATGGGTTCTCAATTAAAAAATATCAGCCCTCAATGTTTATCATTCAACGCAACAATATACCGTTGCATCCAAGTCGATCCTTTACAGATTTCAATTTTAGTGCTTGTCTGAATTTCAGATAAAGGTCAGGAATTTAGAGGTGGGGGGAACAATTTAAAGGATTCGCAATTTTGACCTTTTCTATAAAAGTGCAGTCTTCTTTGTAAAGGTAATAAATGCGGCTGAAAAATGTAATAACTAAATCTTTTAAGGTCTCTATTCTTGAAATCGTTCGGAAAAAACAGGAAAGATTGATAAAAAACAGCTGTTATTTTTAAGATTTGGGGCAATACAATTGGCAGGCTCTTGAAAAGCCTCTATTAAGCCAAAACCAATGTTTATATTTTTCTGTAATACCCAGCTTTCAGGTAAGCTCCCTCAGGAAATGAAATTGGATGGTCAATATCGTGATTGTTTTTTTCAAATAATTGGAAAGTCCCTTTACTATGCTGTAGGGCCTTTTCAATAGTTTCAAAGAAAAGGTTTTTATCAACCCTACTCGAACAGGATGCCATCATTAAGATTCCACCTGTCCTCACCAAAGGCGCTGCCAGTGTCGCTAATTTTGAATAACTTTTTAATGCTCTTTCTACTTCGCTTTCTCTTTTCGCAAATGAAGGAGGGTCTACTACCACCAAATCATACTGCGTCCCTTTACTATTTAATTGTTCCATTGCTTCAAATGCATCCCTGGCAAGTGTAAGATGTTCGCCCTTTGAAGAATTTAGGGCTACATTTCTTGCTGCCATCTCCAAAGCTTGGGCGCTGATGTCCAGACTGGTCACTGATCGGGCACCTGCTGCAATTGCATGTACTGTGAATCCGCCAGCATATGAAAATATGTCCAAAACATCTTTCCCACCGGCTAATTCCCCTACCCTCTTTCTGTTATATCTGTGATCAAGAAAAAATCCGGTTTTGTGGCCCTTCACAACATTCGCAGAAAAAAATAGACCATGTTCCTTGAAGATGACCTCCTCGTGTGATAGTTCGCCATAAACCACTTGTCCGTCAAGATTATTCGGATTTTGGAAGCAAGAAAAGTCAGCATTTTTGTCTGTTTGTAAATTCCGACTCAACCGAAGCACAAGGGCTTCGCAATTACTAATTTCCAATAAAATTGAATAGAATATTTCCCAGTAAGGCAACCAAATTGGCGAGTATAATTTCACAACCAAAACTTTATCATATACGTCAGCGATGAGTCCTGGGAGACCATCATTCTCTCCATGTATTAAGCGGTAACTATTGGTATCTGTAGCCAATAGCTGCTCCCGCAATTTGAATGCAATTTGAATTTTATGACGAAACCAACTTTCATTCAATACAGCAGGCTTGTCAAAGGAAATCAATTTAATTCTGATCGGAGAACTGGGATCATAAAGGCCGACCGCAAGGAGTTTGTCTTTTTTTTGGTCAAATATTATGGCGAGATCTCCAGCTACACCTTCTGTACTCTGCTTCACAATACTGCCATCAAACACCCATGGATGGCCTTGGCGGATGCTACGTTCAGCAGCTGGTTTTACTTTTATGGCTATTCTATTTGGAATGATTTCATGGTTTAATTGCTTCACTGTTTCATGGCAAATAATTAAACAGCACAACCATGAAACAGTGAAACCATGAGATTTCTAAAACCTAACATTAGAAAGACCCGACAATTCTTTCACTTCCCGAATTGTTTCTTGAGCCCGTTTACGTATTTCGAAAGAAGAAGCCTTGATCGAGTTTTTGACCTCTTTTTTATTGGCGTTTAGCTCCGCTTTCTTTTCACGGAAATTGGCACTCAAACCTACAAGTGACTCTGCAACAGCTTCTTTCAAGTCAACATAACGAAGTGATCCGTTTGTAAAATCATTCATCAATGATTCGTGGGCCTCATTGTTCCCAGCTGCTTTCAATAAGCTAAAAAGATTTTCAACCCCTATGCTCATTTCACCCTCCTTGGTATCACCCGCATCTGTTACCGCTGATTTTACTTGTTTGCGTATCCGAGCTTCTTCTGCAAAAACATTGATGTAATGCTTTTCACCAGCACTCTTGCTCATTTTTCTATCTGGATCTGCTGTTGAGCGGATATTCGGCGTTTCAGTATGCAGTGTTTCCGGTAATACAAAATACTCTTTTCCAACCATATTATTGAAACGCTGTGCAATGTTCCGAGTAAGCTCGAGGTGTTGGTCCTGATCTTTCCCTACCGGAACAAAATCTGCCCGATAAATAAGGATGTCTGCCGCCTGTAAAACTGGGTAAGTGAATAGCCCAGCTGAAATAAATCCACCAGCTTTCTCCTCACTTTGTGAACTCTTGTCTTTGAATTGGGTCATGCGGCTTACTTGGCCATAAGAAGCAAAACAATTGAATATCCAAGATAGCTCTGCGTGCTCCGGCACAAGGGATTGGATAAATAAGTTTTCAGCCTTAACACCCGTCGCCAATAAATTAAAAATCAAGCCCCAGGTATTTTCTTTTAATTTTTGGGGGTTATAGGGCATTGTCATGGCGTGATAATCAACGACCCCATAATAGCAATCATATTTTGATTGTAAATCAACCCAATTTTTTACAGCGCCAAAATAATTTCCGAAATGCATATCGCCAGTTGGCTGAATGCAAGAAAGGACAGTTTTTTTCATAGACAATGAGTAGATGAGTGGATGAGTGGATGAGTGAATTATGTCATCCACTCATTCACTCATTGATTTACAGCGGCAATCACCGATACTTCAATATTGACAAACTTTGGCAGATTAGCTACTTCCACCAATTCCCTTGCAGGTGCATTAGAAGGATCAAAGTACTCGGCATAAACAGCATTGATTTGTGCATATTGGTGCATGTCTTTTACAAATACGCTCACTTTTAGCACATCTTCATAACCGCAGCCAGCAGCTTTTAAAATTCCGCCAACATTCTTCAAAACTTGATGGGTCTCTTCTTCGATACTTCCTTGCATCAAGTCTCCTGTTGAAGGATTTATAGCTATTTGCCCCGAAGCATATAATACGCCATTGTGTATAACAGCTTGGTTGTACGGGCCAATAGCGCCTGGTGCTTCACTTGTTGAAATTATTTTTTTCATATTATTTTAGTAAATGTTAAATCGTGAACATTGACTAGATTCCTTTTTACGAATCCTTGTTGAAATAAAACACAAGAAGCCCCACATCAAACTTATGCGATGGGAGCTTCCAATATCTTTGTAGATTACAACCTCTACCTAAAGTACTGCGAGTCAAGCAAACGAAACTAGTCGTCCAGTTCTTCCTCCGCTTTCACAAGGATCCGGCCCCTGTAACGCATGTTGCCTTCATCGTCGTAATAGGCACGGTGCATTAAGTGAGCTTCACCAGTTTCTTTGCAAGTAGCAATAGTTGGAACAGCAGCTTTGTAATGAGTACGGCGGGCACGCTGCCTGCGCTTTGAGGTCCTTGTCCTAGGATGTGCCATCTTTTAAATAATTTAGATATTAGAAATTTAGACTTTAGAAATTTGATTTCTTTACAAAAAGCCTAATTTCTAAAATTTAAAGTCTTAATTAATTCAGTTTTCAAAATTCATGTCCTTCAATGCATCTCGAAAAGGATTGGAAGAATCATTCGATGTTTCGTCTTTTTCTTCTACCTGATCTAAGTATTTGAGCATTTCAGGGTTGCATTCAGCCCCCGCATCATCATGCGATTTGGTCATTGGTACAGCCAGATGGATAAACTCATAAATGTACTTTGACACATTAAGCGTCTGAGTACCTTTGAGGATAAAAATCACATCTACATCTTCCCATTCTTCTTCGTCAAACTTGACCATTAAACTTTGTCTATCTTCAATAGGCAGACTAAACGGGTCAAGACAACGGTCGCAGACAACCTCTACAGTGCCATTGAAAGAAAACATCAATACATACATGTCGTCTCGCTTGTCAAAATCCATGTGAACTTCGACCTGGCCATTCTGTATAGGTGATTCTTCAAAAGCTTGGAAAAAATCCTTCCCAATGCTGAAATCGTACGAATGGAGACCGTTGATCAATCCCGAAACTGGGATAGAGAAATGGTCTAAAGCATCCATTTGAATGAACTTTTTTAAAAAGGGGTGCAAAGATAATGAATGATGGATAGAAAAGGTATTTCATATTTGGTTTTTTCAAAAAATAAAGCACACTTCGTGGAAAACTTAAGGGGGGCTGCCTTTTGTACAATAATACTGAATTACATACCTTTGACCGTCAACAGCTTATGGAGGGGAAACAAAAGATGGGAAATGAATAATTCAGCGTAAGTCCCTTCGGAAATGATTGAGATTCAATCATCCAATTCGAATAACAGTCAAACAACTATGAGGGTATTTATTATCGGATTCTTGGTATTCCTTGCCTTTGCGCTTAGTTCACGCTGGTATTTCATGTGCGAACTAAGGCATAAATGTGGCGATGAAGAAAATTTGCAGCGCCCGATGACACTATCTCTGAAAGATGGTGACCAGAAGGTGCTGGAAGGATATGAGCAGTTCGGCTTTGCCCAAAATTCATTTGAAGTCGATACAACAAAAAATAATGTTGAGTTTCTGAAAAAAGTAGCTGAATATCTTGAAGAAAACCAATCGAGGAACATGACAATCACCGGCCGCTTTTTAGAAAATGAAAAACAAGCGAAAGCTGGTTTTTACGAAAATATTGGAATTGCCCGGGCAAGAGCAGTAGAGCGGTTGTTGGAAAAAATGGGTACAGACGAAGGCCGCATTTCAATAGATTATGCACAAATGCAAGGAACTGAAATCGATGAAATAGTTTCTTTTGAACTGATAACCGACTCTCCCAACGATTACGACAAACTGGCATACAAGTTTGAAGACAATACTTTCTCAGATGCAAATTTTGCTTTCAATTCTGATGAATTCAAACCCGGAGACCAGTGCATCCTTTATGCCGATTCAGTAAAAATATTTTTGGAAGAAAACCCAGAAATGCTCTTGTCTATAATTGGGCATACCGATAGCATTGATACTGAAAAATTTAATTACAACCTTGGTCTTCGAAGAGCAAAAAGTGCCTCGAAGTATTTTCGGGAGCTGGGTGTAAAATCAGCAATAAAAGTGTCTTCTCTTGGAGAGTCTCAACCTGTAGCCCCAAACTCGAAACCTGATGGATCAGACAATCCGGAAGGACGTCAAAAAAACAGAAGGGTCAATTTTAAGATTATTGAAAAAGTACTTGAATAAATAGTAATGATTAATTAATAGTGACGAATGCTGAGTTGACAATTAGCCTATTCATCATTAGTCATTATAAATCAGTCATTCATCATTAAATAAAATGGATAATTTCTTTACCGAATTTTGGAGCCCGGATAGCGTCATGTTCATGATCTCTGTCCTTTTTTGTTTTCTTATAGGCCTGTTGACTGGATGGGCGATGTATGGCCGTCGAGCGAATAAACTTGAGAAAGAAGTGGAGAAACGGAAACAGGACTATGACACCCTATTGGCAAAATATAATGATATAAAAGAAGAGTCAGACCTTAAAGATGCCGACCTTGTAAAAGCTCAGCGAGCATCAAAAGAAGCAATTGAGGTTGCGAAATCCTTGGAGGCTGAAAAAGATCAGTGGCAAGCAAACCTTGATAGTGCAGTCGAAGATTCTGTAAAAGCACAATCTGTCATCAACTCCTACCAAACGACAATTGAAGACCTCAACAATCAGATAGTTGGCCTCAAAGCCAGGAATGCCGAACTTTCAAATGGCGAAAGCGGTGATGGCACTACCCAGGCAAGTGCGGCCGCCTTAGCCCGTTTACAGGAATTAGAAAAAAAGATGAGTTCCATCCAAGCTAAAAAAGGAACAAAAGAGTCGGATAAGCTGATTAAAGACATGGAGGCAAAATTGAATGATTTGGAAGCTGAAAACAATTCGCTTCGTACTCAGCTGGAATATGACAATAGTGTCATCGAAGTTTCCCGAGGCGTATCAATGGTAGCTGACGACACGGAAGTTTTCGCTCCGGCTCCTGAGAAAGCAGAAGTGGATAAAGGTGAAAGCATGAGCTTGGCAGCGGTGGCTGCACGTGATGAAGTAATATCCGCTATTGGCGATAAAATACCTGTTGCTACTGAAACCGAGAAGGACGACCTCACTCGTATTAAAGGTATTGGTTCTTTTCTGGAAAAAAAGCTGAATGCTCTTGGCATTTATACCTACCAACAAATCAGTAAACTTGACGGCCCGCTTATCGAAAAAGTAACCACTGCTATTGAATTCTTCCCTGGCCGAGTAGAGCGTGACGATTGGGTCGGTCAAGCAAGTCGGCTAATGGATATAAAGGCGGCCGCACCTGAAGCACTCAAACCTTCTGCTGTCTTTGTGAAAAATCAAAAAGACCTAAAAACGATAGAAGGCATCGGGCCTAAAATTGAAAAACTCCTGAAGAAAAATAACATTGATACCCTACAGACATTATCAGAAACGCAAGACACTCACCTGCGAGAAATTCTTACCGAAGCTGGCAGCCGTTTTCATATGCACGATCCTACGACCTGGCCTATCCAGGCAGAATTGGCAGTAAAAGGAGAATGGGATAAATTGAAGGAACTCCAAGACAAACTAAAAGGAGGTAGGGATGTAGGATAATACCGACCACAAAACTCAAATTTATTATTTCGTAAACGCTGTTTAAACTATGTTTTGGCAAAGCACTGGGCTATAAATTCACCCATTCCTTTATCCTTTTGGGGATGAAAGAATCATCCTCTTATGTATTGTTCAAAAAAATAATTACTTAAAATCGTAACAGTTACAACAATATAGCCGTTTCTTTGCACCAAGTTTAAAGAACTCAAAGTACGACGCAGGCAATTTTTCCGATAACTCGCAGTTTTATCTCTTCCTTCCTTATAGGTCGCAAGACTTGAAATTTCCAGACATCATAATTGTTCATCGTTTTTGTGAAAGCTATTAATTGGTTTCTTTCAATCAAGTATCCCTTGATGTTAGATCCGATGACAGCTATCATTGCTTTGTGGTCTTATTTTTTATCATTTTTAATTTTTAGTAATGAATATTTTTGTTGCAAAACTAAGCTTCGACACTCAGAGCGAAGATTTAAGAGAAGCTTTTGAAGCTTACGGCACTGTTAGCTCTGCTAACGTTATCATGGATAAATTCAACGGAAGGTCAAAAGGATTTGGCTTTGTTGAAATGGATGATGACAACGAAGGACAGAATGCTATTGACCAATTGAACGATACGGAACTTGATGGCCGTACAATCGTGGTTAAGAAAGCTGAGCCAAGAGAAAACCGCGGTGGCGGTGGTGGCGGTCGCAGAGGCGGCGGCGGAGGAGGATATGGTGGCGGTGGCGGTGGCGGAAACCGTGGTGGCGGTGGCTACGGCGGTGGCGGTGGAAACCGTTGGTAATCGAACTGAAGTAATCTGTCAATTGGGTTTTCCCCATTGGTAGATTCGATCCGATACAATGAGTCCAGAAGGCAACTTCTGGACTTTTTTTATTTTAGACTGTGAGCACAAATTGAACAAGCAATAGGAAAAAATTGATTGGAAGTATACCAAGGAAATTTTCAAAGAATTGATTAATGATTTAATTGGTATTAATACTAAACAAGAAAACCTATTTCTACTAAATAAAAATGCACAGGCGGGCAAAATTTCCAACCTGTGCATTTTTAATTATTCAAACAGAATTTGAGGTGTTTCAATTACCTCACAATTCCAGTTTCATAGAGGCTGTTTTAAAACCTCAAGCACGTCTGCGAGAATCTCTTTTTACTTCAATTTCCCTTTTATTTTCGTCACGTACCTATGGATATGCTCCTCAAATCAAAAGAAAACTGGTGCAATAATCTTATCCTCTCGCCAACACTTCAGGTTTTAAAACAGCCTCTTACTTTCCATAAGGGCATTTCAAGTCACCAAAATAATAATACAAACCAACACCAAAGTAAACATAGGTGTCATTGTCACCTGCATTGCCACGTTGGCGGCCTTCTTCTCCAATTGGATATTCTAAGCTATTGCGTGTAAAAAAATCAGGATCGGTTTGGTATAGCTCCGCAGAACGATCAATGAATTGGGTAGCAAATTCTCCCCGCAGATCACTAACATTGTCCGCATCTGGATATACCCCGCTCACATCATCCAAATAGTCAGAAAATAAACGGCGTGCACTGATATCAATATTCAAACTCCACTCATAGCTCAAATCTATCTTAAAACCTGCACCATACAACCAGCTCCCAGTTACAGTATAATACTCTTCTCCTTTGAACTGACCTTCAGTACCTAAGGGACGCAACTCATACCATTCTCCATTCAATTCTGCCTTTGGATTAAAGTAATTTACACCAAATCCAAGAAACAGATAAGGCGTCCAGTTATAGTCTTTGCTACCGTGCTGATAAGGAAGGAAATTGAAGCCAAGCTGAAGGCCAGCATCGGCGACTTGCGATTTAAAATGCAAATTTCTGGCACGTTCAAATATATTGGGCGAGTCACTGTCATAAGCCTCTACTGTCCCAATACTTCCTGAAAGTTTCACGGCCAACCTTTCATTAAAATTATATCTAAAACCAATTCCGCCAGCAGGGTTAACCCTGTTGAGGCGGAGGTTCGTATTCAAATCGCCAAAGTAATTGGAAATACCCAGCCAGCCACCAACTTCCAAGCCGTCTTGTGCCTGAATGGAAAAGCTTGTAACTGTCAGAAAGAGAAGGAGTAAAGAATTTTTGATTACGGTCATTGGACTATAAAAAATGGTAAACGATGATAGATAAACGAAAAACAAGGCGCAAAGTTATTAATTGATAACCCTGTTTGGGATTGTAAACGGATAAATGTGAGATTCGGTATGTCTTTGTCGGTTTGTCGGAGCGATTATGCTAAATACCGATATACCATTACACCATCAAACCGTTACATCAACAAAACACATATAAAAACCCCCCCCAGCCGAAGCCAGGAGAGGTCATCCCAAAAACCAGATTTTGAGAATACTTAAACCGGTTCTGGGAAACGCACATTGTGTTTTAAAGGAGTCAGGTGTCAGGTATGAGGTTTCAGAAAAAATCCTGATGCCTGTCACCTAACTCCTGACACCTACCTCATTACAACCGAACCATTCTTCGGGTGGCAGTGTGGCCTTGCGTTTCCAATTGATAGAAAAGAACGCCGGAGCTACCCAATTGGTCATTGCTGAGGGTTATTTCGTTATAACCTTGTGTATATGTGTCGGATATGGTTGTCAGGACTTTTCCCGACAGATCATAAATTGTCAAAGTAGCTTGACCAGTTTCAGGCAAACGGAAACCAACCGTAGTCATTTCAGTGAACGGGTTCGGGTTGTTTTGCAACAGCTCAAATCCAATATTCGCTGTCGAAGACTGATTCTCAAATTCAAGGCTGATATCCATTAACTCAATTTGATCGCCATCTGCACCTTGGTAGGCTTCGGCAGGAATTGTAGTTTTAGATATGCGAATCGCCTCGCTCAAAGTCAAGTTGGTGTTTGCCTTAAAAGTCAAATTAAAAAGAACTGTGTTGTTGTCGTGTAAGATGTTTTTTGAATTGTCCCAGCTGGTAGTAATGATTCCTTCATCTACCCTTGTCAAACCAAAGTTTGTTTCTGCCAAATTCGTTAATTCGCCCATTTCTATATTTTCCAATTCCATTGCTGCTGCATCAAAATGCATGGCAAATTGATAGCCATATACATTGATAAAGTTGTTAGCACGGAACGGTACATTGAAAGTTTCGCCTGCCTTTATTTCCATGTCTTCCGTCACAAAGGTCAGTTCACTATTAAAGTTTCTGTCCTCGATATCGTCATTCACATTGGTATTGGCAGTTCCATTGATGTCTCCAACTTTCACAGCCACGAAATCAACTCCATTCACATCATTATCCAAGTTGTTTATATTGAAAAACTCAGGGAATGATGGTTGGAAAGGATTCTGTGGGTTTTGGAATACGTGGTTTTTATCCACAAATCGCCAAGAAGTGTTATTTTGAAATTGTGTGATAATCTGCAAGATCAGCTTACGCAATTCCACTATATCAGCGGTTGTGACAGCGCCATTGTTGTTCACATCACCTGCGATGTGCTTGTATGGCGAGTCAAATGGTACCACATTCAGGATGTGCTGTGTCATCAGCACTAAGTCATAAGTGGTGACCCCATTCAGATAACCAGTATTGTGTATTGGAGTAAAAGTGTAGTCGTTGCCTAAACTCAGGTCAAAGAACTGAAAGTGTCCGTTCGATCCTGTAGTTACGGAAGGGGTAAACGGGCCATTTCCGCTCACATCAACCGTTACATTGTTGACCCCATTTCCAGCGTTGGTGGAAATACCACCGCTTACATCTGCTGAAAGTGGGCTTGGGCAAATAACCATGTTGTCTTGAATCTGCACATAAGTTTCACAGAAATCCGTGTTACCTGCCTCATCAGTTACATAGAGATAAACAACATTTGTGCCTACATCATCGCAATCAAAAAATGAAGGTGTCAGTTCAAACTCAAGATCGGCCGAAGCTGTACAGTTGTCAAAGCTACCAAGATCGAACATTGCAGGCAGCAAAGTGATCATGCCACCACCGTTCACAGGGTCTGCCATCAATTCTACGGCTAAGCCATTGGCGCACACTGGTGTAGGCTTTTTAGCATCTCTAACATCAACTGTTATACTGCATGTAGCAACATTTCCACACTTGTCTTCAACATTGTAAGTTACTGTATGAACACCATAAGGATAGGTGCCCGATGCATTCGGACCGTTGTATGTCAAATCAGTTGAATTATCCGAAAATAAATCAACCCAAGTTTGATATAGAAATGTGTTACTACAATCTGTTGCTGTAACATCATCCAGTATAACCGCCTCAGACTGGCAATTTGCATCATCACCATCAACTACCACATTACTTGGACAAACAATAACAGGATCTTCATTGTCTTCGACTTTGATGATCTGTGTATGCTCCCAATAGCCAGGGCTGTTTGAAATATTTGGATTGTACTGGCACCAATCAATAATGATCCATTTCCTCAAAATCTTGAAACAAGCTGGAGGATTGGTTGGCAAATATTGGTCAGTATGCGTTACAGCCACCATATCGCAAGCATCCTCATTTACAGTTGGCATGTCATAATCGTCAGGCAAATCATCTGGCTCAACTAAAGGCCCACATTCGTCTGTGTTGTAATCATACGGCCAAACAATATCATTAGAATTGAATGGAGTAGAATTTACCACTGTAATGATCTGTGTACAAGAAGCCTCTATTCCTCCCACATCTGTAGCGACGTAGTTGCGTGTAATAGTCCCTGTACCACAATTGGTAGTATTGTCTATTTCACTGTGGTCCCAAGTTGCACCAGGGCAATTGTCCACAATAATTGGGTCTTCAACCGGAGGTACTGGTTCAAAGCATTGGATAGTCTTGTTCGGTGGACAGGTGATGGCAGGGCCAATCTTATCCTGAACCGATACTTCTATCATACAGTCATTATAATTGCCTGAAATATCCCAGACACGCATCATTACCATAACAGGATTGCCGACATCAAAACAGTAAAACGACACATAATCATTGAAATCAATATCGGTCATACGGCGAACCTCAAAATAGTCGATATCGCAATTGTCCTCACTACCGTCATCAAATACACCTGCCGAAACAATCGCTGAACCATCCACCGTCAATGAAACGGTTGTGTGTTCATCACAAATGGCAACTGGAGGAGTATTGTCTTCAATGGTCATGGTAGTTTGGCAAGTACTAATATTGCCGCAATCATCAGTAGCAACATAAATGATGTCATGTGTACCCACAGGAACATTTAATAATGAACCGCCATTTCCACTTACTATTCCAAACGGAGTAAGCACCTTAGCACCCCAACCAGAACAAACATCATCAATATTTGCCGGAGGCAAAATCAAAGATGCGGAACAAGTAGTTGCAGATGCATTTACTGTAATTGGAGCAGGACAAACGATAACCGGTGGCGTTTTGTCTTCTACTTTAATCACTTGAATGCATGTAAATGGGTTTGGAATGCCAGGGTCAGTATCGAGACACCAGTCATAGATATTCCAGGTACGGATGATTTTCATACCACCTCCGCAGATGTCAAAAATTTCATCTGAATAAGATGCTGCCAATTCGCAGAACACTTCGGCTCCAGGAACAACCGGATAGTCTACACTATCGATTTCAATCATTGGATACCCAGTATGCGCAGGGTCAGTACTTGGAATACTGTCTGTACATTCGAGGCTCACATTTATTGGACATTTCGGTAAATAATCTTCAAGAGAAACCCTTTCAATTGTTATTGTTTGGGTACAGTTTGAAACATTTCCCAAAAAATCAACAGCAGTCCAGGTTCTTTGAACAACTGCCACAAAGCCCATTCCTCCGCAATTATTTGTAGTAATAACATCAGTATAATCCATTGTCATCACTCCTGAACAATCCGAAAACAAAGGCGTTGGCGCATCACCACCATCAATGGTTGGTTTATAATCAGTAATACAAGGGAATTCCAAATCAACACAACCTTCCATGGTTGGGCCGAGTTTGTCTTCCACTTTTAATGTTCCCCAGCAGGAGTTCCCGCTGGTAGTTTCAGTCACTGAGTAAATAAATGTCTGTCCAATATGGTCAGCATTTACCGAAGGACTGGAGGCCAATGGAAATCCCTGAATAGTTAATAATGAAACCTCTAACGGTTCATTGCAACTTTGTGGGTTTTCCAGTACCATATCGACAGTCACTTCTACAGTACAGCCGGCATTGGTGCCGGGTAAGGATACATTCACGTCGTCATTGCAGACTAAGGCACATTGCGCTTGCGCAAGGTTGCCCCAGTTGGTAATCAACAGCAGACAAACAAGGGACATTCCCTTCAAAAAGCGGCCAATGGCCTTCTTTTTCCCTCTGCCATAGTTTTGGGCTTGAATAGTAAACTCGATTCTTCTCATGGGATCGAAATTGGTTAATGAAAAAATGAAATTAAACGTGTTGACCTAGCTGTTTTTTGTAATAAAATCGGAATCTGGTTTGTCGGTGTGCCGGTTTTTTGGAAATATATTTCCGCCAAACCTCCATACCGATACACCGTCAAACCTTTCTCTTTCATGGGATCCGTTTTCTTCGCATCTGTCGGTTAAATCTTTTTTTGTCTAAAGCAATGCCAGTGGTAGTACCGGACGTCTTCGACACTACCTGCACTGCGTGTTTTGGTCGTTACTGTGTGTAAATCAGATAGAATTTGGAATTGGTGATTGTGATTAGTGAAAAGTTACGAGAGGGAAGTGACTAGTCACTGCACTCTGCTCTATACGTTAATCACTATTCACCATCTTGATGGTTTGTCTTTGGAAGCCGCTTGCATTCAATTCGCAGATGAGTACACCCGTGGCCGCCAAACCACCCAAATCAATGGGCAATGTATGTTGGCCGCTTTGATAAAATTGTGTGTAAGTTTTGATTAGCTGGCCGTACACATCGAAAATGCGAATGTTTACAGTGGTTGCTTCCGGAATGGAAAAGTGTAAATCGGTTGTCCTAAAGAATGGATTGGGAGTATTTTGAAAGAATTGTAATTTTTTCTGTTCGCCCTTTTCGAATGACAATGCAACATTTGCAAATTTCAAATCTGACGATTCACCTAAGTAGGCTTCAGCAGGAATGAGGCGTGAATTGATTGTCAATACATCCGATAAGCGGGCATTGTTTTTTACTGAAAATTCCAGGGCAAAGAGCACTTCGCCAACGTTAGGTTCAAAAGACGCAACGTTTTCCCAGTTCATGGCGATCATCCCTTCATCAGCATATCTGCTGCCAAAGTTATTGCCCTTCAAGTTTGGCAAATTGCCAGCTTGATAGCCCTGGAATTCCAACAAGTTTTCATCATAGTACAAAGTAAACTGGAAGCCGGCCAACGGCTGGGAGGGCGCCGCCATGAAGGGTATGGCATATACCTGTCCGGCAACCAGTTCAATATCTTCAGTTATAAAATTCAATACATTATCAAAGCTTCTATCCTCCGTGTCGTCACCTCCTACATCTGATGGATCGGCACTGTCATTTACATCTCCTACTTTAATCCCTATAAAATTCTGCCCCCATTTATTGCCCAATAATGGGTCAACGGTGATTATTTCGGGAAATGGCTGCGTAAAAGGATTCTCAGGATTTGGAAACATATAATCTGCTTTCACAAATCGCCAAGATTTGTTGCCATTTGGAAATTCATCGGTAACATTGAGAATCAGCTTTTGGAGAATAACCAAGTCATAAGTCGTCACAGAACCCGAAGCATTGGCATCAGCGGCTATGATTTTATAAGGTGTGCTCAGTGCCAGAATGCCAAGTATATGCCTTCTGATGAGCACCATATCATAAGTCGTCACGCCATTTAATGGCTTGGTATCGTAAACAGGTGTGAGCGTATAGCTCTGGTTCAAAGGCAGGCTCGGAAAATCAAATGTACCATCCACATCTGTATGGACAGCCATGTTGATACCGCCTGTCAATCCCACCAGTTTTTGACCTAAGGCCTCACCAGTTTCTGTTTCCAGCTTTCCTGCTATAGTTCCAACATTACCATCTGCACAATGATCAAGATTATCCTGAACAACCACATTAGTTTGACAAAAAGCGCTGTTGCCAGATTGATCCGTTACAGTGAGCGTAACCACCTTTGTACCTAAATCCTGACAAGTAAATGTATTTGGGCTTACTTGCAAGATCAGCGTGTTGATTGGCGAGCAGTTGTCAAAACTGCCATTGTTGATCATCGATGGTGTAAGCGTCACGTAACCAGTTTGTTGAATTGTGACGGAAACGCCATTGTTACAAACAGGATTCGGTGCCTCTGAATCAATTACCATAATTTGCATATTGCAAGAAGATGTATTTCCGCAACCATCCGAAACGGTGTAGGTTACGGTGTAATTTCCTTTAGGATATACTCCACTTGCTGCACCAAAATTTGACTGTGCATATTCGGCATTATTCATAATGGTGAGTTGCGAACTGCAATCATCCACCTCAGGTAAAGGAATATCCACGAATGTGGAACATCCGTTGTCATCAATCCCAATAATTGGAAGATCAGGACATGTAAGCACTGGCGGTACATCATCACGTACTTCTATAACTTGTGTATGTTCCCAAAAACCGCCAGCGGTTGGGTTATTCGGGGAATAGGTACACCAGTCCACAATTGCCCAGTTTCGGATCAATTGAAAACAGGATGGCTCCGCTGTATAAAAATAATAATCGGTATGCGTAATCTGCAATTGTTCGCAATCTTGACCAGTGACGATGGGTTCGCCCATAAGGGACGCAGAAAGATCGGGTTCACAATCGTAGATGTCTTTGTCGTCTGGGAATACGACTGTTATATCTGTATTATCAGCAATGCTTATTATTTGAAGACAAGTGGCAATGTTACCGCTTTCATCGGTCGCTTTCCAGGTGCGTTCTACCGTTCCGTTTCCACAATTATTTAGGTTTACAAAATCAACTTTGGTAGTGGAGGAAACGCCACAATTGTCAGTTGCATAAGGGATTCCAGTGACCGAGGTATTGTTATAATCGCTGCCGCAGTTGATGTCGATTGCAGCAGGACAAAGAATTTCAGGTTTGATCTGATCCATTATGATAACGCTGCCTGAGCAACTCGATTCCAACCCATTTACATCTACCACCTTTAATGTTACCTGTGGAGAAGTGTTCAGGTCATCACAATCAAATGACACAAACGTATCATAGTTATTTGCTCCGGTTAATGTTACCAAATATGCTCCGATTGCACAGTTGTCATAACTGCCATTGTCAAAAGTTTCCGCAAAAACAAGTGCCGTTCCGTCTTCTTCCAATGACACCTGAACTTGCAATTCGCAGAGCGCAGTAGGCTTCTTGGTATCATTTACGGTCACCGTTATTTCACATGAAGAAATATTGTTACAGCCGTCTTGAGCAGTATAGGTAACAGTATGCACACCAGCCGGCACATCATTGAATGGACCATAACCATTTCCATAACTCCAAGATGGTGTTACAATAGCTCCAGAACAATTGTCCTCACCTGTGCCTTGCGGCAAATAAACCTGTGCTGTACAAGAACTACTGAACGTATTAAAACTGACATTAGCCGGACAAGTTACTGTTGGCGAAGTCGTATCTTCTATGCGAATGATTTGTGCATACACAAGAAACCCTTCCGTACAAAGATCGAAAACAGTCCATGTTCGGATCAATTTTCTTGCGCCGCCACAAATCGGCACTTGCTGGTCGCTGTGTGAAACAACCAACTCGCAACTGCCCGCAATATCTACTGGAAAGCCTTCAACTGTTGGCTGGCCAGCAATACTCAGATCATAAGGATCATCGTCACCACATTCCAAAGCTGGCAATTCAACGCCGTCTCTGTGGTCGGGAAAAACAATTTGAGAAAGCGTAGCTCTTTTAAGATAAATCAACTGAAGAACCGAATCCATATTCCCGCTTTCATCCTCCGCATACCACATCCTCTCAATAAAGGCAGTGACCGTATGTGTCCCCACTGTGTCATAGCAACTCAGATCAATTAATGTATCCGTATAACTAAAAAGAATGTCTTCTGTCGCTGTTACATTATCCGTTACTTCAGGGGTTTCCAGGCTATCCAGCGGCCAGTTGCACCATATAAAAGCGGTGTCAGCACCTTCTATTTCAGGCTTCATGGCATCAATCACTTCAATTTCTACATCGCAGGAATTACCACTTGCAGGATGCAATAAGGTAGCTGTCAAAGGCATACCTAAAAGTGATCCATCCAGCAAAGTGCCAATTGAATTTCCTAAAGTGTCAACAATGGTGATTTCGAAATTATTGGAACAATTCACGGAACTCTGCAACAGCATGGGAGGAAAAACGCTGGCCTCTCCAGCAGTGTCCAAAGCTACCACAATATCATTGTGACAAACAAGGGCGCATTGTGCGTTGAGATTTGAAAATTGTGGAAGTAATGTTGAGAGTGCTAAGAGCAGCAATAGGGAGCATCTGTTTTTCACCTTTCTACCGTTTTCTTGAAAAATAGCAAAAGGGGTTTGCCCACACAGGAATAGCTTGGCCGCTAAATCGACAGTCCTTTTCATGAACATCGACCTGTATTTCTGTCGCCGGGGGGCTTGAGGGATAAGCCGCGCTGACCTGTGTGAAGCAAAACCGTTACCTTTTACCATGAGATATAATTGTTAATAGTAGGTCCAATTTGTTGGTAGTTCAGCAGTCACATTCCTCCAGTCAAAAGACTTTTGGAAAAACCGCATTTAAGTAAACTACCAGTTTCAAATTATCTTCAGAATTCAACTTTTCGCAATTTGCTAAAGCCAATTGCGGGCTTCGACCTGAAGATCAAACATGGTGTAGGTTTTGGAAAACAGACTTGTAAGATTCGTTTTTTCCCCAGCTTCTTTTAGCTGGTTTTGTAAGTAAGCAATAGGTCAAATTAAAATGTAAATAAAAATGAAAATGAAAACTCCTATAAAGCAGCTAGCAAGCTGATTCATATAAACTTAAAATCTAATTTTTATTTTAATTATCATTTTAATTTTGATTTAAAACTTAAAAGAATTGTGTTTTGGTCTAAATATATATAGCTACGGCCTCAACAGTTGACGCAAAAGCACCAGTGCCGCAAATTGTGTGTAAGTAAGTACGAACGAATCGCAGGCGTTAGCCGGCAATTATTATGTTGTTTGTTGAGAAAGGCCCAGGACACCTGGAAATGGAAGTCGGAAATTTGATAGGACGAGTAAAGTAAGCTCGGTTTCCGGACTTTCTCATAGTATGTATAGTGCTTTCAAAGTGCGAACGGGAAAAAATGAGGTTTCCAGCTCTTTGCTGGCTTTTCATATTTTGATAAGTTTAATTTAAAAAATTGTGCCAATTGTTGTTTTCCGTAATATGTTTTTGAAAAAAGTGGGAAAAATAGGGTGTTTAGTTGGCAGTTGGCAGTTGGCAGTTGGCAGTTGGCAGTTGGCAGTTAAGATCTTTCCAAACGTAAACTCTTTCAAGTTTAGCGCAGTGTAATTTGAAAGAACTGTGCCTCTAAGTATCCGGAAGTTGCACTTCCGGCAAGCCACACAACCGGAAGTGCAACTTCCAATTATGGCTTATCAATTTTTTAAAACCTCACTTGCTGTTAAAAGTAATCTTATTTTCAAAGGTCAATGAATTACTGTCAAGCCCCCGGTCCTACTTTCTATCTTTCCTTCCCCTGCTATTTCAAACTCCATCCGCCAGACCACAACACCATCGTCAACAAACTTTCCTTTGAATTGACCATCCCACTTAAAACCAGGGTCGTTACTTTCGAACAGCAAATTCCCCCAACGGTCAAAAATAACGATATTAAAATTTAAAAATTCGCAAGATGACTTGGTATAAACCTGAAAATCGTCATTAAAACCATCATAGTTTGTACTGATAATATTTGGAATAAATAAAGGACAATTTCCAAGGCCTTGTTCGTTGACACAATCCATGAATGATAAATCAACCATGAAAATGGTGTCGCATCCATTCTCATTAAATAAAGTGTCTATTCCTGTTGGGTTCAATTCGTCATATCTTACATTATTTATCACAATTGAAAATCCGTCATTTTTACATCCATCATAATTAAATTCGGAATAAATATAATCTACTCCTATCGTAATTCTCAGCCGTTCATTAATGCCATTTGTGTTGCCCATGGTGCAGTGTGTGTTCACATTCCCATCCACAACATTATTTTCTGAACCTATATTGTAATTATTTCCATGAGCAAAATAACTGGCCAATATTTTACAATAATCATTTGTTCCATCTGAATAATTTAATTCCACTTTTGAAATATTCAATCCGCCGCCGCCATTTGTATTATTGAATTCAGACTCGATACTAATAAAAGCGCCATTGGGATTTGGTGTACCATCGTAGTCAGAAATAAAAACATCATAAAATTCATTTCCAACCCAACCTTGAAAATCATTATTGCCCGTATTTAATACCCCGCTTATTCGGTTATTTAATGCATCGCTATTAAGGCTGAGTTGAAAAGCAGACAAAGCGCCGGTCTTTTCATAAAATGTAATCGATACCAGATTGGGTATTTCTTTAATCGGAGTAGCACCAAATAAAAAATAAGCTGCAAACTGCAGGCATAAAAGGAGATAGGCTTTTCTGTATTTATAAAGCAACATAAGATGTAGACACTTAAAGTTTAAACAGGGTCTTTACGTATCCGGAAGTTGCACTTCCGGCAAGCCACACAACCGGAAGTGCAACTTCCGGATACGATTCTTGCTTTCATGAATAATGCGGGCAACTTCTATGAGCGATATTTTATTATCAATCTTTCTGCTCTAGTGAATCAATGATTTCGATTATTGAATTTTTCATTGAATCAATTGGATTGGCATTTTGAGAATCCCATTCTTTTTTTGCCTCATCAATCCCTTCTACCGCTTTCACAACTGCCTCACCAAAACCAATTCCTATATAAATCAAGAAAATATACTCAAAACGAAGTGGGATGTGCTTAGAAAAATTCAAAAAAGGTATTATCATTAAAAATAGAGCACATTAGTATTTACTTTCATAATTAATAATGTGTCAACACTTTAGCTGTCTCAAGCTTAAAATAATTCGTCTTTTCAAATTTAGAATAGTTCAACTTGAATGCCTTTCTCGCAACTCATCTCTTCTACAATATTTTCATTCTCGTTGCATCAATTACTGTCCTTATTGCACAACTACCCATCTGAGCAGCGATATATGCCCCTGCTCATCTTCCAATTGCACAAGGTACGTACCGGTTGCCAGATTCCTTGGAAGTGGATGATTCGAAGCCCCTTCATGAACTTGCAATTTCCCTGAATGCACCTGTTTGCTAAGTCCGTCAAATACATTCAACCACAGGTGCATCTCTTTTCCCGATTCTATTGTAAGGCTTGCATTTGCTGTCCCAGAAGGGTTAGGAATTATAAAGGCATTGGCGAATGGCACGGCCACGACCCCTATTGCATCCACGAAGTCCACGGTGAATACAAATGCCTCCGTACAGCCTTCCACATCGGTAATGGTGAGGCCATATTCTCCCGGCAAAAGATTATCAAGCAACTGGGACGTGTCCCCATTGTCCCACAGGTAGGAATATCCAGGCACTCCACCAGACACGGATACCACCATGATGGCGCCGTCATCTTCGGTCGGGCTGCTGGAATCAGTTACTTCTGCAGACATTAAAATCTGTGAATGTTCACCAATGGCATAGGCAGCATTGGCCATACAGCCATTGGAGTCGATCAGCTGAATCGAATAGGCCCCGGCGCCTATACCAGCAAGCACGGAATCGACACTGCCATCAGACCACTCAAACAAATATGGCCCGGTACCGCCAATGGCCAAGGCCGCTAGCTCCCCACTGGTGCTCCCGTAGCAAAGTGTATCACTCCCAACAACCTCCACCGTTAGGGTATCTGGCGATGCGACTGTGGCCATTACTTCCCCCGAACACCCAAGCATATCCGTCACCGAGACGGAATAGTTGCCTGCAGGGAGGCCGTTCAGCAAACTATCGAGCTGGCCACCCTGCCAGACAAAGGAGTAGGGCGGGCTACCCGAGGGCACAGCAGCTGCACTGCCATCTGATAGGCCGAAACATGTCACTGGCCGAGTATCCGGGTCTATTACAAGAACACCTTCCACCGAAATGCCGATAGAGTCTGTCATGGAACAACCCAAGGAATCGATAACTGTTACGGTATAAGTACCCGCAGCGAGCCCCTGAAGGACCGGGCCTTGCGAGCCGTCTTCCCAGGTGAAAGATAAGCTGCCATTGCCCCCACTTGCTGCGGCAGTGGCAGTTCCGGGCATACCGTCAACGCAGTATACAGGCGTGGCGGACACATCAAGGCCGATCAACGGCCCTGGCGGGATGTCCACCTCAAAAGTGTCAGAACGCCCCTCCACATCGGTGACTGAAAAATTGAAGGTGCCAGCGGGCAGGCCCGTAACATTAAAAACAGCTGTATCCTCAACGGTGCTGGCACCACTGAACTGCACCGTATAAGGGGCGCAGCCCCCTGTCACAGAAGCCGTGAAACCTCCCGTTCCGCCTTCACAACTAGGAGAGGTAGTCTGTACCACTGTGGCTGCGAATGGCTGTGGTCCGTATTCATGTGCGCCCATATCCACAGTGTCCTCCTGGATGCGGGGAACTCCAGTAATATCGGTATCAATCCCGAAAAGCAGCGGAATGGTATTGTCCCCAGTATTGACGGCGGGGGAGCAGGGCAACAAACGAAAATCCCCAGCAGCCGTGTCAACGAACATAGGGTCGATATTGAAGAGGTTGCCGGGGCCGCAGGTGAGGTTGACGTTGGGGGAGGCTAGGGAAGTACAGTTTGGAAAATCAATAAGGCAGCCATTAATCACAATTGATGCCTCCTCACCCAAGCTAAATAGCGGAATTCCATTTCCGCCCCCATTATTCCAAATTATTGAATTATCAAAAGTAATAGTATCTATGGCCTCGCTTGTTGGAAATGAAATTAAGGAGCTTGAAACATTAGAATTATTGACAATTGTATTATTAACAATTCTAATTCTGGACTTACCTATAACTCTTATGTTTTCCTCATTAGATTTATTTAAAAAAATCAAACAATTGTTCAGCGTTATTTTTCCCGTGAATATATTTTGAGAATTTATTAATGAACCCCCAACAATGCTATTCGAAGTGAAATTTTGAAAAATTGAAGTATTATTGACTTCCAACCATTCATCTGAAAGGCTCACAAATGACCCCTCACTCGAAGAATTGTTCTTAATTACAGAATTATTAATGACAAACGAATTTGATGATAGATAATTGAAAATTGCAATTGCTCCACCTTCGGAGTTATAAAGAGCCATATTTCCATCAAAGGTAGATTCATTGACTATTGTTACTCCATTTGGGTTTGAAACTTCTTGGGATATGCCGCCACCGTTATTATTTGCAGAATTTTGAAAAAAAATACAACTCGAAAACAGAACTTCACCATTTCCAAAATTTTTGTTGAGAGCAGCCCCTCCTCCAGCATATCCTGCGTAGTTGTTTTCGAATTTCGTGTTATTGATCTCTCCGTATTTTTGTAACCCAGTCCCCATAAAATAAATACCGCCACCTTCATTTGCTGAATTTTCTGATATTATACTGTTTATTATTTTACAAACTGATCCACCATCAGCCGTGCTTCGGAAATAGATGCCACCACCAAAATAGTCTCCATGATTTTCTCGAAAAGTGCAGTTCCTTATCTGTAGCCGGTTGTCGGAACCAGGCGTACTGCTCCTGATATACATACCACCACCACTTTTCCCCGGTGCCCAGTTATTGCCGGAGGCGCTGTCAGCATTGCCACCGCTGACCGTGAAACCGTCGAACACGGTAGTGGAGTCAGCAGCAATGCACAATACGACCGTGTGCGAGTTATCGGTGCTGTCGCCCACCGTGCCGATGTCCCCGCTGAGCACTGTCAGGTTGGCCTCCCAGTCACGCTGTGAGTGGCTTGTCTCTGTGCCCTCAAATCCACCGAAAAGGCTGACACCGTTTTTCAGCAGGAAAGAAAAGTGGCGGTTGGTGCCAGTGGTGGGGTAATAAGTGCCTTGTGCTACCCATATGGAGTCGCCGTATTCGGCAGAAGAAATGGCGTTGTTCAGGTCGGTAAATGCGTTGGGCCAGGAGGTGCCGTCGTTGCTGCCGATGGCTGCATGGTCAACATGAATCACCTTTGCGTTCAATGAATTGGTGAGCAATAAATAGAAAAGCAATAAAAGTGTGGTTCTCACGGGTCGAAGTTATTTGGTTGGAGACTCAAGCTTGCATTTTTCAATGAAAGCTGCAAGCAATGTACAATGAATCTATGGATTAGTGATCCATATTACCCAAAGTGTTGAATCTGGTCATCCATTTCTTGTAAAAATGGCGCCGGTATTTTCATAAAATGTAATCGATGACAGATTGGGTATTTCTTTAATCGGAGTAGCACCAAATAAAAAACAAGCTGCAAACTGCAAGCATAAAAGGAGATAGGTTTTTCTGTATTTATAAAATATCAAAATTGAGCATTATAATAATATACTCCATCAACGCTATAAACAACTAATTTATCATCAGCTATTAAGTCAAAGTCGTGTATTATCATATTATTATTTTTCAATTCTCTAAAAATAACTTTTTTTAGATTTGAGAGCTCAGAATCATTTTTTGAATACAAATAAAAATGCCCAGCTTGTGTCAACAGTAGCAAGCTATCCTGAAATGGCATTGACTTAAGTTTATACATCTTCTCCTCACCTAACATTTCTGTAGGCAAAATATCAGCTTTTAGCCTATTACCGTCAAATTCAAATTTAGCCAATTCGTTATCTGAGTATCCATAAAAACTGGTAGAGTCAGGTACAAAAATATTTCTATAATTCACTTTGCTTTTGTATTCATCTATAACAATACCATCAGTATTATAAACCGTGATGTAATTAATTCTAGACTCATAATCTTTTTGGTTTAATATTATATGATTATTCTCTGGAAACACGTTTAGGCTATTTACATACCTATATGGTATTTGTTTTTCCCATAACAACAATCCATTTGAATCTAATTTTTTTAGAAAGTATTTGTCTCCCTTTTTACCCGCCATGTGTATGTACCCTTCTTCACTAATTACTGAACGTATATCATAACCTTGCCCCATTATGGAATCACTTTCAAATAGTTTGTTTCCGTTGAAACCGTATATGTATAAATACATATACCGGCTATTATTAAGGCCTGTATCAATTTTTTGATCTGGAGATTTAAGAGATAAAAAAGCTATTTTTTTTAATTTATAGGATACAAGTATATTTTCAGCACCACAATAACATCTATGCATCGGAATTTTTACTTGTAAATTATTATCCAACTCTATTAAAGTGTGGTCAAGAAGTTCTGGATAAAGGTTGGGGTTTTGATATATCCCTACGATTCTATATTGTTGATCAGAAATCATTGTCCAACTCTTAATTAATCCAGTATCTCTCTTGTTCAATATCAATTCCTGAGAAAAACAATTATAACTAATTAACAAAGAAACCAACAATGGCAAATATTTCATTACTATTAATTTTACTGATACATAATTCATCAACGTCAAGTTTTATTATAACCATTTAATTGATACCCAATTTTTCCAAACCTAAAAATAAAAAATCCTTTCAAGCTGCGCTGCACTAAACTTGCAATAACAATACTTTTCAATAATCCAAGCCAAGGTGCCTCTTTGCTCGGATTATTTTGTTTAGAGGCAAACTTTTAGCAACTGGGTGTTTTATGTTTTTATAAAATATCAAAATTGAGCATTATAATAATATACTCCATCAACGCTATAAACAACTAATTTATCATCAGCTATTAAGTCAAAGTCGTGTATTATCATATTATTATTTTTCAATTCTCTAAAAATAACTTTTTTTAGATTTGAGAGCTCAGAATCATTTTTTGAATACAAATAAAAATGCCCAGCTTGTGTCAACAGTAGCAAGCTATCCTGAAATGGTATTGATTTAAGTTTATACATCTTCTCCCCACCTAACATTTCTGTAGGTATAATATCAGCTTTCAGCCTATTACCGTCAAATTCAAATTTAGCCAATTCGTTATCTGAGTATCCATAAAAACTGGTAGAGTCAGGTACAAAAATATTTCTATAATTCACTTTGCTTTTGTATTCATCTATAACAATACCATCAGTATTATAAACCGTGATGTAATTAATTCTATACTCATAATCTCTTTGATTTAATATAATATGATTATTATCTGGAAACACATTTAAGCTATTTAAATCCCTGAATGGCATTTGCTTATCCCATAACGTCGCACCATCTGAATCTATTTTTTTCAGAAAGTTATTACCACCTTTTTTACCCGCCACATATATGTCTCCGTTTTCAGTAATTACCGACTTTATACCAATGCCCTGCCCTATTATAGAATCACTTTCAAATAGTTTGTTTCCGTAAAAATCGAATATGTATAAATACCAGCACCAACTATAATTAAGGACCAAATTATTTTCTTGACCCGGAGATTTAAGAGATAAAAAAGCTATCTTCTTTAGTTTTTCGGATACAAGTATATTTTCACTTCCACAACCACATCTTGGCATCGGAATTTTTACAGCCAAATTATTGGCTAATTCTATTAAAGTGTGGTCAAGAATTTCTGGAACAAGATTAGGATTCTGATATATCCCTACGATTTTGGATTGTTGATCATAAATCATTGTTCCAGCTCTAATTAATCCAGTATCACTCTTGTTCAATATCAATTCCTGAGAAAAACAATTATAACTAATTAACAAAGAAACCAACAATGGCAAATATTTCATTACTATTAATTTTACTGATACATAATTCATCAACGTCAAGTTTTATTATAACCATTTAATTGATACCCAATTTTTCCAAACCTAAAAATAAAAAATCCTTTCAAGCTGCGCTGCACTAAACTTGCAATAACAATACTTTTCAATAATCCAAGCCAAGGTGCCTCTTTGCCCGGATTATTTTGTTTAGAGGCAAACTTTTAGCAACTGGGTATTTTATGTTTTTATAAAATATCAAAATTGAGCATTATAATAAAATACTCCATCAACCCTATAAACAACTAATTTATCATCAGCTATTAAGTCAAAGTCGTGTATTTGTTTAATATTATTTTTTATCTCATCATATATTATTTTTTTTGGAACAGTCAGATCAGTATCATTTTTTGAATACAAATAAAGATGGCCAGCATCGGTCAACAGTAGCAGGCTATCCTGGAAAGGTATTGACTCAAGTCTATAAATCCCCTCCTCATTAGTTAAATCTAAAGGAACCGTATTAATTTTCAGTTTATCGTTGACTAAACTAAAACCAACCAATTCATTTCTGGAGTATGCATAAAAACTGGAAGGATCAGATACGAAAATATTTCTATATAAAACTCTACTACTATACTCATCAACCACAGTACCTTCTGAATTAAAAACTGTGATGTATTTAATATCAGATTTACTGTCTGTATGATTTAGTATAATATGATTATTCTCTGGCAACACATCTAGGCTGTTTATATACCTATATGGTATTTGTTTGTCCCATATTGTCGCACCGTCTAAATCTATTTTTTTTAGAAAGTATTTACCATCTTTCTGACCAGCCAAGTGTATGTCTCCCTCTTCAGAAATTAAAGCCTTAGAATCAACACCTTGTACTATTGAAGAATCACTTTCAAATAGTTTGTTTCCATTGAAATCGTATATATATAAATACGTATACCGGCTATAATTAAGACCTCTATTATTTTCTTGATCCGGAGGTTTAAGAGACATTATAGCTATTTTCTTGAATTTGTCAGATACGAGTATGTTTGAACTCCCACAAAAACATCTAGGCATCGGAATTTTTACTTGTAAATTATTATCTAACTCTATTAAAGTGTGGTCAAGAAGTTCTGGATAAAGGTTGGGGTTTTGATATATCCCTACGATTCTATATTGTTGATCATAAATCATTGTCCCACCCCTAATTAATCCAGTATCACTCTTGTTCAATATCAATTCCTGAGAAAAACAATTATAACTAATTAACAAAGAAACCAACAATGGCAAATATTTCATTACTATTAATTTTACCGATACATAATTCATCAACGTCAAGTTTTATTATAACCATTTAATTGATACCCAATTTTTCCAAATCTAAAAATAAAAACCCTTTCAAGTTGCACTGCACTAAACTTGCAGCAACTAGCGGACAATTAAAGTTTATGCTGAATTGTCTTTACGTATCCGGAAGTTGCACTTCCGGCATGCCACACACCCGGAAGTGCAACTTCCGGATACAACCCTCCCTTTCAAGTTGCGCTGCACTAAACTTGAATGGATTCCTTTAACAAAGAACAAAAAACTAAAAGGCAATTTAATTCACCACCAATATCTTTGCCACCGCTACATCAGGATTGGAGGAGTTCCGGCTGGTCGCAAAAACGAGGTAGACGCCGGTGTTGACTTTACGGTCGTTGTAGTCACGGGCGTCCCAGATGGCCTGACCGCCGAGGGCTTCGGTTTCGTACACCAGCTGGCCGCTGATGTCGGTGATTTTGACGGTGGCATCTTGTGCGAGGCCCTTTATGGCAATCGGGCCATTATAATCAGGTCGGACGGGGTTTGGGAAGACGAGCACATTGCTATCATGTAAACTTCCACCAAGGGTTGCATCGCCACGATAGGAGATTAATCCTTTTGCTGTGCCGATCCAGACCTCGCCAGTTTCATGATTAAATGCAATGTCAAAAATGTGATTATCGAAAAGCGGACTATTTTCTTCTGTGAATTTGGCGACCTGCTCATTTCCCTCGGGCGACATGACAAAAACACCTGTCTCCGTACCAAACCATTTACGGTTGGCACCATCCACCCCAATAGCCGTCACATTCTGATCTTCAAGCAGGTTGGCACCAAAGCCATCTACTTCAACAAATGGGCGTGTTCCGTTGCATTCGCCAAATGGATCGCATTGAAAAACGACTGCACCCAATTTTGTGCCTACCCAAATCGCACCATCCAAGTCCACTTCTATCGAACTTATGTCATTGGACGGTAATGCAGAATTACTGGTATTAAGCACAACACATCTATTATCCACCGCCACATCAATATCTCCCTCATCAAATACTACAACTCCCTGGCTACCGCTGTTGGTCATAATCCATTTGTAACCAAAATCATCCACAACTATCCTCAGAGCGCCATTACCGGGTGTACAGTCTAAATCAAAACTCTCCGAACTCCCATCAGGTTTAAGCACGCTGATTGGTTCCGGAGCTTCATTATTGCAAATCCACAGATTGTTCTCCCGATCAAAAGCCAAACCTGCTACCCTACTTCGAGTTGGGTCTCCCGTCGCTAGTTGTAAGGAAGAATTTGTTTCATTGAAAATTTCAAATGTATCTGATTCAGGATCGTATTCCACTAATGCATCCCAAAATGCCCCGCCATAAATTTTTCCATTTTGAGGGTGAATTTCTACATCCAGGAAAACGGCATTGCCATTCAAATCTGGTCTATTAGTCAGGCTGTATTGCGTCCATTCGCCTTCAATGAAAGAAGAAAAACCAAAGATGTTGGAAATGGCTGTGTTGGTATTATCCAAAGCACCCGAAGCGACCCAAACCTGCCCATTATCTATGGCAATGTCGTAGCCAAGAACCGACCGATAACTGTTCACTTGTATTGGATTACAGGCTCCAACTTGATTTTCCTCCACTTTAAATCCGCTGGAAAGATCCGCCAACCAAATACTGCCATTATCATCCTCAACAGCATAAAAAGGTACACTCACACAACTACCTGCAATTTCCCGATAGTCATGATTTGTTTCAATGGACAAGACCTTTCCTTTGCAATTGTCAGTACATTGCATGCCAGCCAACAAATGTGGGCCATCCGCTGATAAATAACTTATCGTAAATCCTTCTTGGTGCAGGACAAATTCTGCCGCATTGCCATCAAAAACATAAAGGCTATCCTCTACATCTACATACATTTTGTCATTGAAAACAATCATCGAACCTGCATCATAAATGGGAGGAAATCCAGCGGACTGATCCAATTCGCCCCAATTAGAAAAATCGTCAATATTCAATCCAGCTCCAAGATCAATAGTATAAATACCATCTATTGTAGAAGCATAAATCGCATTGTTAAAAACGACAGCTGATCGCACATCCATTGGAATACGAATGGTATTTGGGAATAACCCCCTTTTTACATTCAGCGTCGTCAGCCCAAAGTTCCCCGATATATAGGCAATAGAATCATTGGCCATGAATACATCGTTAATCTTCTTTTCTCCAAGAATCACTGAACTCTCTGGAACACCCAATAAAGTAAGGTTTCCTTCTTCACTCAACAAGTCTATCGCACCATCATCAAAGACCACCATCAGGACTTCGCTACCTTTGTTGTATTTGACCAAATCAACTCCTACCCTACTCAATCCTTCTACTTTTGTCATCCGCTGGAGCGCACGATCTGCTTTATCAATTATCAACAAAGCATGTGCTGTGGAATAAAAAACCTGATCGTCGCTTTGAGTAACATATAGCCCTGCCGTAAACGGCAAATGTTCCTTCCATTGGCCAATGGCCAGGTCTGGGGCTGTTTGTGCGGTGACATTATTTGAAATGAAAAATGATAGGAGGATGAAGAATATTTGAATGAACGGGATCACCCCCCTGCCCCCCTTAAGGGAGGATGAAGTCCCCCCTTGAGGGGGGAAATGAGTGGTGCTTTTTTCTACTGAAATAGAAGGTATAATAGTCCGCATACAGGTAAGTTGTTTTTGATTTCGGCCTTTTTAACCGAGGTGCAAAAGTATTATTGTTTTTACTTAAAAATTAAGCCTGTAATTGTCTGTGGGTAAACGTTGAACGCATTCGATTATTCAGTGTATACATTTACGTAGCCGGAAGTTGCACTTCCGGTATGCTATTCTAACGGAAATGCAACTTCCGGCTACAATTATCATAAAAATGAAAAACCTCTCCTACTTACTTTTTTTCTTTCTAACAAGCTGCATCCAGAAACTTGATGCGCAAAATGCAAAAGTGATTCAATACGCCGAACCAGCCCATGGGCGGCTGACGCAACTCACGGACGAAATTTCATTACCAGAAGAAGATGCTGGCTATACGCTCATTTTACCCGAAGAGGGTTTACCAAAAGCAGTTGTCGTGCTTTTTCATTCTGGCAGGGACACCTCACATGCTGGGTATGAAATGAGGCTCTACACAGAAGCTGTTCAACGGCAAGTTGCATGTCTGTATGTCACAACTGGCAATCGTTTTGAATTCTTGTTTGATGAAAATGCCTATCATAAAATTGACGGTTCCATCAATAAAGCCATTTCAGAAAACAACCTTCCTAAAGACAGAATGCTGTTTGGAGGAATGTCGCTCGCAGGAACCCGAGCGATGAAATTTGGTATTTGGTGCAAAGCAGGGAATTCTGCCCACGGAATTTCCCCAAAAGCAATAGCCGTCTGCGACGCACCGCTTGACATGGTTCGTTTTTGGAAGGCTCTTGATCGCTCCCGCAGGTTACAATTGAACGAAATAGCAACCAATGAAGCAAATTGGGTAACGGCAGTATTGGAGCGGAATTTGGGCGGCAAGCCCGCTGAAAATATAAGTGGGTATTATGATTATTCACCCTATTGCCATGATGTTGAAAATGGGGGCAAGGCAGCTATTCTAAAAGAAACACCTTTTCGGGCTTACACCGAACCGGACGTACAATGGTGGATGGAAAACCGTGGCAACGACTACTACTCAATGAACGCAATGGACGCAGCAGCAGTCGTCAATCAGCTAAAGATTTTGGGAAATGAAAACGCTGCTTTAATCCTGACAAAAAATAAGGGCTACCGTCCTGATGGCCGACGCCATCCTCATTCCTGGAGTATAGTAGACAATGGAGAATTGGTGGAGTGGCTGCTGGAGCTGGATTGAATTCAATTTTCTTTACTCATAGCTTTTCCTTTCTCTGGTAAATGAAGCAGAATGATCGAAATAACTGAAGCTACAAGTATAATTAGGTCGTTCATGATAGGTTTATAATTTTGCGGGGCATTTATTTATACCCATACTAACAGCTAATGTTTCAAAAACTTCATTTGTTTGTCATATATTGATTTTTTTAATTAAATCAAGTTACGCAGCTATGCCAGTTTGGCGAATTAAATCTGCTTATCTTTTCTCAAATTATAAACTAGCGAAGCAGCAACGGCTGTACTTTTGGCAACGCAAGTGCTTGCTCCTACAAGGTGTTAAAAGCAAAATGATAAAACGACCATGTCAGGGAGCATTACAGGGTCAATTCAAATGCCCTTGTATTTTGCAATTTCAATTGAGCGGGCATTTGAAGTGACTCGCTCAAAAAATAGAACCAATGAAAATCACCAAAAAAATAGAAGCTGAAATCCTCCACGTCATGGACGACTATTGGAGCAGTTATTTCAAAGGTGACTTGGAAACATGGGCTTCTTACCTACCTAACAATTACCGCAACATCGGCTCCACCAAAGAAGAAATATGGAACAGCAAAAAAGAAATTATTGATTATACCCTCCGTATGACCGACAAGATGGTGGGAATGGCTGAAATTAGGAATAAAAAAACACAAATCATTCCGTTTGACCCGCACATCATGGTGCATGAATTGGGCGAAATGTACATTAAGATGGAAGAGGTGTGGACTTATTATGCCCCATTTCGGCTGTCTTCGCTTTTAGAAAAAACTACAGACGGCTGGAAGGTGCTGCACCAGCATGGCTCATTCCCCGACACAAGGGCAGAGGAAGGAGATGCCTTCGGGGTTGATGAAATAAAAGCCGAAAACATCAAGCTGCGGGAAGCCATAAAACGAAACACCCTCCAACTGGAGCAGAAAAACCGGGACCTGGAAATTGAAACTGCCTTAGAACGCATCCGTGCCAAGACCATGGCGATGCAGAAAAGTGATGAACTCCGCACTACTTCCCTCCTGCTATTTAACGAACTCAAGGCTTTAGGAGAAATCAGCAATCAAATATCAATAGGTATTTTTGATGAAGAGAATCAAGTATTGAATCTTTATGCTACACTGCATGGAAAAGAGTGGAATGAATCTTCAAAAGTAGATTTGGATGAGCCGCTGGTGATGCAAAAAATTTATGGAGGCTGGAAGCAAAATAAAAAATCCATCCAAATTGACCTTAAGGGTGATGAACTCAAAGCATATAACCGCTTTCGAAGCAAATTTTCCAATCTTAAATTTCCAGATAAACGGTGGGTGATTCACTGCGCTTTTTTTTCAAAAGGAGTACTTTCATTTTCCACCACCACCCCGCACGATGAGCAGACGATGCAGTTATTGGAACGATTTGCCCAGGTATTTGATGGCACCTACACCCGCTTCCTCGACCTGCAAAAGGCAGAGGCACAGGCGCGGGAGTCAAAGATAGAGACAGCCTTGGAAAAGGTACGTTCCGCAACAATGGCGATGCACCACACCTCTGAATTACAACAGGTCATCAATATTGTGGGTCAGCAGTTTGCAAGTTTGAATATTGAAAACAGTGGGGGCGTATTTATCTGTATAAATGATGAAATTGAAAATGAAATAATAGTCTGGGGATCTGGAGCAACAGCATCTTATGTGCAAAAAGTACAGGTTCCATTTATTGATCGACCTATTAATACGGAGTTAGTAGCGCAAATAAAAAAAGGAACAGGTTTTTATGTAGAGGAGTTTTCAAACAAAGAAAAAGTCGAATTTTTGAGTTTTTTATTTAAACACCCGCCATATAATAAAACCTCGAAAGAACACCAGAAAAAAATACTTGCTAAAAAAGGGGGATACACTCGTTCTTGTGCAATAAACATGCATACCACCCTTTTCATGGTCAGTCATGATGGCCATAAATTTACTACAGCTGAAAACGATGTTTTGCAACGCTTCGCAAAAGTTTTTGAGCAGACCTACACCCGTTTCCTCGACCTGCAAAAAGCGGAAGAGCAGGCACGGGAGGCGCAGATTGAAGCAGCATTGGAAAGAGTCCGTGCCGCTTCTATGGCCATGCACAAAACGGACGAATTGGCCAATGTGGTGACGGTTATTGCTCAACAATTTCAGGAATTGGGAATAGATATTTTGCTCGTTTATGTGGGCATATATATTTATAGTCTGGAAGAAAAATATGTTGACCAATGGTTCTCTCCATTAAAAGGAATAAAGGAGGAGGCATTTTATATCAAGCTGCCTTCTGAGCCATGGGAAAATACCACCATTAAAGATTGGAGTGAGGGGAAAGAAATGGGTTATGTATCGGTTTATGGGGCCGAGGCAATCATGCAATATGCTCAAGCAGTAGATGCCATGGCCAATTGGAATCTATTTGAGCGGATGGCCAAGGAAATGGCCATTGAGATATTTGAGCAAACAGAAGCGAACCATAAATATGGGAATTTAAGCATTGTTCAACAACGTAAAGCCACACTTGCCGAAATTGATATTCTAAAACGTTTCGCAAAAGTCTTCGAACAGACCTACACCCGCTTCCTCGACCTGCAAAAGGCGGAAGCGCAAACAAGGGAGGCGCAGATCGAAGCGGCGCTGGAACGGGTGCGTGCCCAGAGCATGATGATGCAGCATTCCGACGAGCTTAATACCACCTCCAATGTTTTCCATGAGCAATTATTGCTGCTCGGCCTGCCGTCAGAATTTTCCTATGTGTGGCTACCGGACGAGACAAATGGCACCCACATGTTTTGGGCCACCTGGTCGGAACAAGCCAATGGGGAAGTGACCTCCCGAAGCAAGTCCTACACCTACCCTCTCGACAAATCGGAGCCGTACACCGCCGCCTGTTTTGAAATGTGGGAGAGTGACGATGATGTGTTCGTCAACCGCATCCAGCCGGAGGAAGTGGAGGGTTTCTTTTCCACCTGGTCGAAGCTGGTCGGCGAGGCTGAAAGCCTGAAGGCCAAAAACTTCCCGGACGGACTGTACTACGCCGAGGCGTACATGAAATACGGCTGCTTCGGTATCAACATCCGCCGGCCGCTCGACGGGGCAGAGCAGGAAGTGCTCCGCCGTTTTGCCAATGAATTCGAAAGGACTTACACCCGGTTTTTGGATTTGCAAAAAGCAGAAGAACAGGCACGCAAAATCAAACTCGTCAACCAGGAAAATGAGCGCCTGCTCCACAGCATCCTCCCCCAGCCCATCGCCGAAGAAATCAGGACGGGCCGGCAAAATGTGGTGAAACGTTTCGAAGAGGTCTCCATCCTTTTCGCCGACATCGTGGGCTTCACCGAGCTGTCGGAAAAACTACAGCCTGGCAAAGTGGTGGACATCCTCAACGGCCTCTTTTCCAAATTCGACGACCTGACTGACGAGTATGGTCTGGAAAAAATAAAGACCATCGGCGATGCCTACATGGTCGCCGCCGGAGTGCCGGAGGAACGGGCGGACCACGCTTCCGTTCTATTCCATTTTGCACTGGACATGCTGCAATCCCTGCGGGAGTACAACGAGGCCACGGGCAGCGATCTGAACCTGCGGATTGGCATCAGTTCTGGCCCTGTGATAGCAGGCGTCATTGGCAAGAAAAAATTTGCCTACGACCTCTGGGGCGACTCCGTGAACACTGCCGCCCGCATGGAGGCGTATGGCCAGCCGGGAAAAATCCAAATTTCCCCGACGAGCTATGAGATTTTGAAAAATGATTTTGATTTTGAGAAAATGCCGGACGTGAACATCAAAGGGAAGGGGGTGATGGATGTGTATTTGTGGCAGCCGTGAAATTTGGATTTGCGTTGATTTTTTCAGCAATGAAATTTTCCCTAATTTCCGCCATCTGTTATCTATCATGGAAAAACAAAACAAACAACATTCCACACAAACCCGTCAACTCGCCGCTATCCTTTTCGCAGACATTGCCGGCTATACTGCCCTCATGCAGAAGGACGAAGCCACTGCCCGCCAAATGTTGGACAAGTTTCATTTTACCATAAGCACAAAAGTAGATGAGCACACAGGGCAAGTAGTCAATAATTATGGGGACGGTTGCGTGTGTACATTCGGCAGTGCCGTTGCAGCCGTTCAATGTGCGAAAGAATTGCAAGAAGAATTTCAATTATTGCCAAAAGTACCGGTCCGTATCGGCTTGCACAGTGGCGATGTGTTTTTTGAAAAAGACAATGTCTATGGCGACAGCGTAAACATTGCCTCAAGAATCGAGTCGCTTGGTGTGCCCGGCGCAGTTTTATTTTCCAAAAGAATAAAAATGCATATTGCCAACCAATCGGAATTTAAAGTTGAATTAATTGGGGAATTTGATTTTAAAAATGTGGACAAATCGATGGAGGTGTTTGCGCTGGCGAATAATGGATTTGTTATTCCAAAAAAAGAGGATTTAAGAGGGAAAATAAAATCATCAAAAAAAGAAAAACCAATAATACCTCAGTATGGCTGGCTTGGTTTGTTAGGGTTACTTGCATTGGTCGCAATTTTATATTTCACAAAAGAACCCTCTCAACCTGCGATTGAAAATAGCAGAAATGCCATTACTATTTTTCCGTTTGATGTAAAAGGAGGTTCTGATATTCAATACCTCGGGGAAGGCATGGTTGATCTGATTAGTGCAAAACTTGATGGCATACCAAATATAAATCCAATTGACCCTAACCTTATCATCAGTCAATTGGAAGATGCAGGCCACCAATCTCCATCTTTAGAAAATGCAAAAAATCTTTCTCAAAGCTTTGGGGCATCCACGTTTATCTTGGGAGATATTGTGGAGGTCAATGATCAATTGACTATCTCTGCTTCAAAATATAACGCCAATGGCCAATTAGTGGTAAAAAAATCAGCAGAAGGAACACAAGCAAATTTGACCTTCCTTATTGACAAACTCACCAAGGAATTGATAGTAGATGAACTGAGTCAGGAAGGCCAGGAATTTAATAGTTTAGCAGCACTCACCAGTCAAAATTTTCCAGCCTTGCAGGCCTATTTACAGGGAGAACAAGCTTATCGAAAAGCAAATATCTATGAAGCATTCGATCACTATGTAAATGCTATAGAATTGGATTCAACTTTTGTCATGGCTTGGTGGCAATTAAATGCGGTAAGCGGTTGGAGTCCTTATTTGTCCTATCCTGGCACCCGAGTCAAAGTAGAAAAGTATAAAGATAAACTCTCTGAGAAATGGCGAGCATTTCACGAAATAAATGAAAGATATAGCACTAGCAATCCTCGAATAATACCTGCCATCCAAAGACTTATGCAAAAATATGGGGAAACACGGGAGTTTAATTTTCGCATTGCAGAACATCTATTTCACTATAATTCCGCATACGGGAAATCCATTGCAGAAGCAAAACCCTGGTTATTGAAAACCAGAGATTTAGACCCTAACAACCATGAAGCATTGATTCACTTGATGGATATTGCATTGATGGAAAATGATACGGCATCCATGCATCAGATATTAGCTGAAACTGATTCAGCTTCGCAATTCTGGCCCTTATACAAACATCGTGTGCTAAGCACAAAAGATAAAGTTACTACCGCTGAATTGGAGGAAATTATTAATCATCCTTATTTCCAAGCCTTTGGCCTGGATCCATATATGGCAGCCCCCGAAGATATTAATAAATACCTGGAGTCAGTAGTGTCCGGTTAAGGAATTAAAATATGTAGCAATCCTCAATAAGGATAGTGGTTTTGGATAAAAAAAGGTTGTGAGCGATTTAAATCAAAACCTCCATCAATCTTTGTATTTCAAAAGAGAAATACAAAATGAGAAAAGGAAAATTTGTCTTTGCCCAGTTAATGTCCTTGATACATGCCGAAGAATTTTCACGGTGCGTCAAGAAATACAATGGTAATTACCGGATCCGTACGTTCACTTGTTGGCACCAGTTTCTTTGTCTGAGTTTTGGTCAATTGAGTCATCGGGAGAGTCTGCGCGACGTTGTTCTGTGCCTTAATTCACATGCCCCGAAACTGTATCACTTAGGTATAGCCAAGGGCGTAAAAAAGTCCACTTTAGCGGAAGCGAACATTGTCCGTGATTGGCGTATTTATGAAACCCTGGCAATGAAGCTGATTGTAAAGGCCCGTAAACTGTACCGACCGGGCAACGAGACTTCGATAGAACTGGACAATGTTGTTTATGCTTTGGATTCGACGACCATTGACCTGTGCCTGGATGTTTTTTGGTGGGCAAAGTTCAGAAAGCACAAGGGGGCCATCAAATTGCACACACTTTTGGATGTCAAATGTGAAATCCCAGCATTCATCCATATCACCGACGGTTCGGTGCACGATGTGAATGTCCTGGACATTATTGATTTTGAAACAGGTGCCTTTTACATAATGGACAGGGGATATGTGGATTGGGCACGTCTTTTCAAGATCGAAACGGGCAAAGCGTTTTTCACTATCAGGGCGAAAAACAATTTGGCCTTTACCCGGGTCTACTCCCGAAAAGTGGACAGGGCCAAAGGGCTGCGCTGTGACCAGACCATCAGGCTCAACAACTTTTATGCTGCCAAAGATTACCCGAAATACCTGCGCAGGATAAAGTTCTATGACATTGAAAATAAAAAGCACTATGTCTATTTGACAAACAATTTCGACATCCCGGCAATGCAGGTTGTCATATTGTACATCAACCGCTGGAAGGTGGAAATATTTTTCAAATGGATAAAGCAACATTTAAAAATCAAGAAATTCTGGGGTGAATCTGCAAATGCGGTAAAAACCCAGATTTGGATCGCCATCTGCACCTTTGTGCTGGTGGCTATTTGGAGGCAAAAACTGAAAAGTTTACATTCTTTAAACGAAATATTACAAATTTTGAGTGTATCTCTTTTTGAACAAGTACCTCTAAATCAATTACTTGTGGGCGGTCTCAAAAACAATCCTAAGGACGCCCCTCATAATCAATTGAAAATGTGGGACTTATAACCGGACACTACTGACCTGGAGTATACTTTACAATTCTACCCTTATCTTCTTGGAGAAGATAGAAAAAGAAAAAGAAATGAACGGTATCGATCAGGAATTCAAGGGAAAGAAAAGGAAGCTTATTTTGTCCCAACAAACTTAGTTGATATAAGAGATATCACCTCCAAAAAGGAAATCTGGGATTCGTTATGGAATGGACAAAAAAAGCAATATTGTATACCTGCCCTTCTAATTGCCAATCATGATTTTTTACCGCTTTCCGAATATTATGAGAATTTATTTCAGCAATTAATTGGTATTGAAGAACCTTGGGCATTATATGCTGCTGCTAAATATTGTTTAATGCTTGAAAAAGGGCCAACCTGCGATGAAATAAAAAGGCAGTTAAAAGAAGTAGCAAAAGAAGATTCTGGATTTAAGAACCCAGCAAGATTTTTTCATTATTCTTTGTTGGCTTATGAAGCTCGAATAAATAATAAAAATGACGATGCATTATTATTGATTGATTCGGCCTACCAATATTCCCCCGGTGGATGGGGCAAGCTCGATGCTTTTATGGATAAATTATTTATGCAGGCCGATATTTATCAAGAGAAGGGTGAATTTGAGAAGAGCATTGCCTTTATGGAAAACATTCCGGTTTTACAGGCTTTCCCATTTGTCAAGGGATACGCAACTTATCGCTTAGGACAACTGTACGAGCTGAATGGGGATTATAATAAAGCAATAAGAAAATGTGATTTACTGATCAAAGATTTCCAGGACTGTGATCCTAAATATAAACCTTGGGTAGAAGAGGCAACAAAAAGAAGGCAACGATTATTTGCGTCTATGCAATAAATAATTTTTTATAAAAATTAATATGCAAGGAACACAAAATAGAAAACTCGCTGCCATCCTTTTCGCCGATCTCGATAACTATGGGGACTGCTATACTGCCCTCATGCAAAAGGACGAAAAAACAGCCTCTCAACTGCTCCCTCGTTTTCAAAAAAACATCGAAGAATTAATACCGAAAAATAATGGCCAAATAATTAATTTTTATGGTGATGGGGCACAGTCCATGGAATCTTTATCCTAAATCCGTTAGAGGCTGTTTTAAAACCTCAAGCACGTCTACGAGAATATCTTTTTACCCCAATTTCCTCTTGATTTTCGTCACGTATCTATGGATATGCTCCTCAAATCAAAAGAAAATTGATGCAAAAATCTTATCCTCTCACCAGCACTTCAGGTTTTAAAACAGCCTCTTAGGTTTTCAGCAATTAAATTAAGCGAATCTTTTCCTACCCCAAACTCTTTTCCATATTGCTTCCAATTTTTTGTCACCTCTTGTACTTCTTCCAAAACCTGTTTGGCGTTTTTTATTCCAAATACCTTGGCCAGTTCCAGTAAATGGCCCTTGTTGGGGGACTTCCCCTCCCCCGCTATGGTAGTACTGTGAAAACCATGGGAAGAAAAAGAAAAGGTAAGGTCATAAGCTGGCGCCATTTTCCATTCGCCTTTATGGTTCATTAGGAAGGAAACATTTTTGCTATGGTCGTCCCTATTGTGGGCAAAGACGTTGAAAGCCGCAAGCCGAAAGACTTTCTCATAAGCTCTTACCTGTTGTTCCAATCGGAATGCGGCATCCATCAGATGGCCATAATCCAAGTTGCTCAAGCGGAAATTGTCGTGCATCAACCCTGCCGCTGAGTGCATGTGAGCCCTGTTTTCACCTTCCCGGTCAAACCGCTTCGTACCAAAATAAGACTTCCCAGAAACCCCTTTGAACAAGTGGCATGGGTACATTTCAAGACCAGCGTCAACAGCCATCTTGTGATACGCAAATTCGATCTCGGCGCAGTCATTAAAATCCGTTGAAGCAGGAAATTTAATGATCCAGTGTTCGTAACCTGCTGGTAAATTCTCCGAGCCATAGATCAAGTGGTTTTTCTCCTGGTGATAGCCTACCAATATTTTTGGCCTTGCCCCGCCCGACGAGCCTCCCAAACGGTACAGCTCCTCAATAACATCGGTGCTTGCGCCTTCCAAAACCTGCCGGGTTTCCCTTGCAATGGCATCCAGTTCCATTTGCTTTTTTACATCGGGCAGAAAATCAATGGCTGGTTGGTATATCAACGCGCCCATCCCGTTCCGGCCAATGAATGACAACCTGTCCAGTGGCGTGATCTCTTTCAACGAAATGCCTTTGGAAGTCAAAGTCCTGTCCAATAGCAACTTCCCCCAGCCGTCGGGCAACGAGTCGTTGAACACACCAAAAAGACCATCGAAAATACTGGTGTCCGGTGTTTGGATTTGACTGGAAAGCGGCAACTTGAAAGGGGAAATTTGGACCCCTGTTTCAATAAATTCGGGATAATATTTAAAATATATCCTCCGGCCACCTCCAGCCAGTTCACCTACTTTTATCTCTTTTCCATTCAGGCTAATGGAAACGATCAATTGTGTTACATTTTCCATTAGCTCCGTGTTTTATTGCTGAACAGTTTTTCGATTTCTTCCAAATTTTCCAATGGTTCAAAGAGCGGTTCAAAATCACGCAGCCGCTCAAGGATATGGGCCAATTTCAGCAGGGATTCAAAAGAAATCTGCCCAGTCTGTTCAAACCGCTTTATACTACCGTAAGAGACACCTGACCTTGCCGCAAGCTGAGCCTGAGATAGTTTTAGGCGTTTTCTCAAGGCTCGGTGCTTCTGCGCTGTTTCCAATAAGATATCTGAGGGTAATTTATTAACGCTGTATTTATTCATTATGGATAATATATTATCTAAAATTACAAATATTAAACGTAAATAGCTAATATATGATCCAATGATTCTGAATAAAGATGATAAACCGATCAGCTTCTTTCTGTCTTTTTCACCACCTTTCTTCTTGTTTTCCTCCATGGCGGCTGATAGAATATTTTACCATCTGCATACAATGCAATCTCAATGCACTTGTTTCACAAATTTACAGGCCAAAATTTTCCAAGCCATTATCAAACAGGTATCTTGGCGAGGAAAAATCAAAACCAGTTAAAACCATAGTTGGGTAAACTTACCATTATTTCACATCGGGATTTATTGCCTACTAAAATATGGAAAAACAAAATAGAAAACTCGCTGCCATCCTTTTCGCCGATCCCGAAAACTATCGGGACTGCTACACCACCCGCAAGCAAAAGGACTATGCACCTTTTCGCCTGCCTCCTACTTTAAATCCCTTTCACCAATTTCCTGCTGATCGACAGTACTTTGACAATGGCTACATCACATTGCGCCCTTTCGGTGATCTGCGTGGCAAAATTGCCCACAACGATTCGTTGCAGCATTCCAACTTTAGTGGTGCCTACTATCAGTAAATCAAAATTTTCAGACCTTGCCACAAGAGTATCAATCGGATTATCAGATGCTAAGACCTGAATATTGTACAATGCACGGGACGAGTGTTTTTGGATGGTCTCGATGAAAATTTTTCCTGAATCTGCCTGCTGGCTGGGCGTATAATTTTCGGGAAGGATGTTGAGAAAGGTAATTTCGCCACCAAAATGTTCCGCCACTGCTCCTGCCAGGCGCACCATCAGATCGAGGTTGGATCCACCTCCCAATGAAACAGCTATTTTTTTGGGATGGAACGATTTGTTCAGGTCTTTTAATTTGACAAAAATAAAATCCGTTCGGGATTGGTTGAGCACCGACTCCATCAGTTCATCGGCAAAAGCAGAAGATTTCCCTTCCGTATATCCCATAACAGTCAGGTCACAGTTTTCTTCCTCGGCGGCATGTACGATGCCAAGCCCTAATTTGTGCGAGGCACGGATGACTGGGCGAACGGTTACATTATCAAGTTGCTCCCAATTGGCAATGCGTTCCAGCAATTCAAGCGGGCGATTCGAACTGGATAGCGCTGTATGAAAATCTGTTTGTTCGGGAATCAGGGCAATGTGCAGTGCCGTAATTTCTCCTCCTTTCGCCGATAATAGCGCATTGCACAAACTGAATATTTTTGGTTGGGTATTGGGGTTGGCCATCGGCATTAGGATGCGTTCACCTTTGCCAAGCCGAAAGGTGGTTTTTTGTTCGCTAAGTTTGATATGCAGACCTGTTTCTGTTCGTGCCACTCTTTTGCGAGAATAAAAAAAGAAAATCAATCCACCTACCAAGGCCAGCTGAAGTCCAAACAAAAGGGAAATCCAGTCCAACGTCATCATCAGAGCCAAGTTGGTGAACAAGGTGAGTTCTGGCAGAATCTTTTTCCAAAAAGCTTTGGGTTTATTGGAGGGGTCAGTTCGGTAGATTTTTCGCAGGGAAAGGGAAACTGGCAGTAGTGATGCCAGCAAACAAAAATTTGCGGCTTTCGCAATAAATTCCAGCGGGAAGCTGAATAAGAACATTAAGATAAGTAGGCCGCCAGCCATGATAGCTGCACGGGGCGTCTTAGCTGCCTGGTGAATTTTACCCAACATATCTGGCATAAAACGGTCTTTCCCCATAGCATATATTTGCCTACCCTGCGACAGCAACGTACTGTTCAAAGCACCCGCAGCTGCCAAGATTCCCCCCAACGAAATCAACAACCAACCAAAACTACCAAAGCTTTTACTGGCCACCTCCACCAATGGAGCATTCGATTGGCCAAGTTCCTGCCATGGAATAACAAATACACATACCGACGCTACCATCAAGTAAAAGACTAAAGCGATCCCCATTGAATATTTCATTGCTTTGGGGATAGTGACGGTGGGGTTGCGTATCTCATCAGCATTATTGGCAATGAGCTGATAGCCAAAAAAGGAAATATAAATGATGCCAATAGCACCAAAAGTGCCTTCCAATCCCATTGGGAAATGGGGCGTCCCTAAATCGGGCTGGATGTGGAAAATAGATGCAACTATGAAAATGGTCAGTACACATAGGTTGCCCCATGTAAGGATATTTTGGATGCGGTCGGCGCCTTTTGTCCCCTTTGCATTGAGGAAGGTGGACAAAAGCACCAAAGCCCCTGCAATGATCTTCACCCCAGCTGGATGCAGCTGATACCCCAACACCGAAGTAAAATATTCGGCAAAACCGATGGCATACAAACCGCAGGCGAACACGCTTCCCAGCGCCAAAAACCATCCTGTAGCAAATCCACCAATTCTGCCCAGCGACTCGTAAGCATAAGCGTATCCACCGCCAGCTATCGGTACCAGTCGAGCCATTTCGGCAAAAAGCAGTGTGGTCAAAAATGCCAGCACACCACATATCCCAAAAGACAGCCACACCGAAGGACCCGCCTTGCTGGCAGCCATTCCGATCAGTACGTACATGCCTGCCCCCATCAGTGCGCCGACGCCAATGGTGACGGCACCAAATAGTCCAATAGTACGCTCAAAGGTGACCGGAACCAATTTCTTTTTAAATATTTCTTGAAGCGTGGTAGGCATGGATAATTCTGTTGAGAGGTTGATGGGTTTTACAGGTGCAAAACTGCACAATTTAAGCTTAGGGAGTTGGAAACAATTAAGCGAAAAATCCTGTGCCAATAAACTTGACAATGATAAATTTATATCTTTCGGCTTATAATTTCTCTTATGGATACAACACCTTCCAAACAAAATCGCCAACTCGCCGCCATCCTCTTCGCCGACATCGTCGGTTATACCGCTCTGATGCAAAAAGACGAGGCGCTCGCCCTTCAAAAAATAAAACGCTACCAAACTGTTTTAGAGTCCGCAGGAAAGGAATTCAATGGCCAAGTTTTAAAAAACTACGGCGATGGGAGTTTAATGATTTTTTCAAATAGTTTGGATGCTGTGAAAGCTGCTAAGCAAATTCAAGAGCAGGCCAGAGTAGAGCCTACGGTTCCGCTTCGCATCGGTGTTCACATCGGTGAATTTATTGTCGAAAAAGGAGACATCTATGGCAATGGTGTTAACCTCGCTTCCCGAATCGAATCCCTCGGCATTGAGGGTGCAGTACTTTTTTCAAAAAACATTTTTCAAAAAATAAAAAATTATCCAGAGTTGAAAATACAGTCTTTGGGGAATTTTGAATTTAAAAATGTGGAAGAGCCAATTGAAGTCTTTGTTCTCGCAAATGAAGGTTTTCCTATTCCGAAGCGAGCGGAAATGCAAGGTAAATTGAAAACTAACTCCCAAGATTCGAATGACAGTTTTTTCCAAAAAATATGGAATAAAAGAATCCCGCAAATTTTAACCCTCTATGCTTTGGGCGCTTGGTTGGGGCTGCAATTATTCAATTGGTCATTGAATCATTTTGGTATTTCTCCACATTGGGGCGATATATTTTTCATTACTTTAATCGGCATCGTTCCTTCCCTATTGTTGTACCTCTATAATCGGGACCGCATTCAACAAAGCCAATTAAAGTGGGGGGAACAAATATTATTCCCCGTCAATTTTATCGGCCTAGGCGTGGTTCTGTTTTTTACGTTCAGGGGGGTTGACCTGGGTGCCACCTCTCAAACATTTTCCTTTATCAACCCTGAAGGCATAAAGGAAACGCACAAAATTCTTAAAACCAATTTTCGACAAGAAATCAAGCTCTTTCCTTTCGAGCCCATCCAGGAAGATAGCATGTCCGTTGCGATGATGAAAACCATTCCCTATGGGTTGTTTTTAGAACTAAGTCAAGATAAATATTTGATACCCACTATCAATTTAACGCCAATCGGGTCTAGTGAAAATAAATTTACAACGGTTGAAAAAATAAACGCTTCCAAGTTATCCAAAGGCAATTTTTACATCGATGGAAAATATCAAGTCACCAGTAAAAATTTTGAAATCATTCCAGCGGTCAGAAATAAAACAACTGGAAAAATCATTGACCAACGCACTTTTAAAGGCCATGATTTTCCCAGTTTAATGGATTCCATGAGTATTTATTTGCGAAAGGCTATCGGGCTCAACCCAAATCAAATCGAAGAATCTGTAGACCTACATTTCAGGGATTATGTGGGCGAAAACCTGGATGCTATAAACCTGCTAGTTGATAATAATCCTATTAGCTTGGACCAAGCCATAGCGCTTGATTCCACCATGGCCTTGGCTTATTACCGCCTCATAGCCAGATCTTATCGTTATTCTACAGCGCACTTAGCGGATAAAGAGAGGATTGTACAAGCTATGAAATACCGGAAAAAATTGCCTCCCCAATACCAAATTGGCATTATGGCGTATTACCATTTGATTCATAAAGAATGGAAAAAAGCAGCGCAATTATTAAAAATCCAATTGGAAATAACCCCTGATGACCCAATAATAAATGCGCTGTTGCGCCAAGTGTATTGGAACAATTTCGAACTTGACAAACTTACGGATCATGCAAAAAAACAATACGACAACCACCCAACCACCGCCAATGAATTTCAACTGATGCGGGTATTTTTATTGAATGGGGAAGCAGCTAAGGTAGTTGCCAAAATGAAATCAATATTACAATCGGACCCCAAAAACATTGAGGCTTTAAGCTTCCTAGCTGAAGCTTATATCCATCAAGGAAAATTAGGCAGGGCAAAAGAAACGCTGGATAAAGTAGTTTTAATCAACCCGGAGATTATCTTAAATATGGAAAAACTTATGGAGGCAGTAGAATATATGAAAGAACACCCAACCACCCCTGAATTCCTTGCTAGGTTTGTTGGTACTTTTCGAAACTCAAGAGGGGAAATGATGTTTGATGTAAGTATAATTAATAATCATATTTATTTTAAAGCAGCCAACCAACAGGGTTTCTTTATGTACCCAGCAGGAGAAAATGTAGTGAAGTATGCTGTTTGGGGGAAAGGGTTCCAAAATGAATTATTATTCAATAAAGAAAACCAAGTGCATGCCCTTAAAATAACTGAAAACCGTAAGGAAATAGAAAATATTTATCAAATATGGAAACAAGACTCAACTATAGTGAATGCAGAAATATTGCTCCGTGAGGGCGACTACAAGAATGCTCGGACAGCTTACAAAAATGCCATCAGTAAACACCCCCAACATTTCTACCTTCCGCTTGCCCTAAAACACCTTGACTATCTTGATTCCAAATCGGAAGATGCCATTCAAAAGAATCTTCACAGAATAGCCGGCAATTATGAGGATGCAGAATTATGGGAAAACAATGGAATATTGTATTACAAAAGGCCCCAAGGAATAAGACTTTTCCGCCCTATCTCAGATACCCAGTTCATTAGCTTGTCTTGCTATGACCTTATTTATGAATTTGTTGATAAAAATGGAGAAATAATTGGTGTTCAAGTTCTCCTTTATGATCACAAAACAGCAAAATGGGAAATAGAAAAAGGGTATGGCTATAAGGAAAAGACAAAGTTTTTGGATTAAATCAAATGAAAAATGCCTGAACATAAAAAACGAAAACTACCTGCCATTCTATTCGCCGACATTACCGCTTACGCTGCACTTATGTAGAAGGATGAGTAGACTGCTTGAGTGCTGCTTCGTCATTTTATAAATCATGCATTAGCTCTCTTTAAATCTGCCCAGAATATAAAAGTAGTCACGGAAGAAAACAACAAGCCCATCGTTCTATTTTGAAAAAATACCAGATTTAGAGATTAAGGGAAAAGGAAAGGTGGATGTATATTTATGGGAAAAGAAATAGCCACCTTCAGAAAATTTATTCGAAATTATTTTAAAATAAAATGGAAGAAAAAAGAAAACGCCAGCTCGCCGCCATCATGTTTACAGATATAGTCGGGTACACAGCCATGATGCATGACGATGAGAAAAACGCTGCCGCTGTGCGTCAGCGGCACAGAGATATTTTTCAAAAAGAACATGAACGTTGTCACGGAGAAGTCATCCAATATTATGGCGACGGTACGTTGAGTATATTTAAAAGTGCAGTGGAGGCTTTAGAATGTGCAATCAATATGCAAAGCTCCTTTCAGGATGACAAACCTGTACGTGTCCCCCTCCGCATCGGCATCCATCTCGGTGATATTGTTTTTGATGACAACGATGTGTACGGCGATGGCGTCAATCTCGCCTCCCGAGTAGAAAGTATGGGCATACCGGGCTGCATCCTTATTTCTGACAAATTAAATTTTGCGGTAAAAAACCACTCCTCCATTTCCACACAATCAGTCGGGCATTTTGAATTTAAAAATATCAAAGACCCCGTGGAAGTATTTGCCGTAACGAATACAGGCATCAAAATGCCCGATCGCTCAGAACTAAAAGGCAAGCTGAAAAAAAACAAGAAATCTATTGCAGTACTGCCCTTCGTCAACATGAGCAGTGACCCTGAAAATGAGTATTTCAGCGATGGTATTTCTGAGGAAATATTGAATGCGCTGGTAAGGGTGAAAGGCCTACAAGTAACGGCTCGGACGAGTTCTTTTTCCTTTAAAGGAAAAAATATAGATGTTCGGGAAATTGGCAGGCAACTCGACGTGGCGCACATCCTCGAAGGCAGTGTACGCAAGGCAGGCAACCGGGTACGCATCACCGCACAGTTAGTAAGCAGTGTGGACGGTTACCATTTTTTCTCTGAAACCTATGACCGTACGCTGGAAGATATTTTCGAGGTGCAGGATGAGATTGCCTCCACTATTACCAACCGTCTACGTCAGCATTTAGCAGAAGCAGAACACGAAGAGAAATTGGTGATCGCACCAACAACCAACCTGGAGGCCTACGAAACCTATCTCCGAGGATTGTACTATTTCAACCAGTTTGGCAACGACCAGGCAATGGGCAAGGCTATTCCCTATTTTGAAAAGGCCATTGAAATGCAGCCCGACTTCGGACTCCCGCATGCCCGTATGGCTGTCAACTACATTTTTCAGGCATGGGCAATGGCTGTAACATGGGAAGAGGCGCACAAGAAATCAATGTTCCACATCCAGCGGCTCAATGAGTTGGGTGTCGAAACGGCAGAAAGTTATTTTGCCCAAGCTGTGTTCAACATTTTCTTCAAATGGGATTGGGAAAAAGCCACCACTGTTATCAAAAAAGGCTTGGAACTCTTCCCGAACTACCCCAGCTTTCACCATTGCTTATCTACCCTGTACTATATCAAGGGTGATATGGATGAAGCCATTCGAACTCACAAAGTGGGCTTAGAACTCGACCCCATGTCTCTCGAAATGATATTTTTTATGGGCATTGCCTATCTATGGAATAACCAATTCGAAGAAGCATTGCTATGGCTTAGAAAAGCCGTAGATTTAGTACCCACCCACCGTACTGCCTGGGAGTACATTGGCTGGGCCAATGCTTTTAAAGGGGAGTACAACAACGCTCTTGAAATTTTCGAAAAACTCAATCCTCCTTTCGGCTACCGTCTACAACAGCCGACTTGTCTTGGATGGGTTTATTTCAAAATAGGAGAGCAAGAAAAAGCTGCTGCCTGCCTGCAACAAATCTTGGAGAAGTTACCCGACTCTATCAATTTGTCTATCGATTTGATGACCCTGTATGCCGGTATGGAAGACTTCGACAATGCATTCAAATTTCTGGAAAAAGCGATTCGCAACAAGGTAGGAGACATTATGATGTTCAGGTCCGATACCTTCTTGCAGCATATGCGCTCCGACCCTCGCTGGCAGGATATGGAAGCGCTGATAGGCGAAGTGCCAGAGATTGATTTTTGATTCGTTTTTTATTTATAAGCTAACCAAGTAGAAGTTCAAGGGAAGCGCCGCTCTGCGCCGTCTGGCACTGATTCTCACTAAAAACACATGCTATGGCGAATACATATACACAGCTTAGGGTTCAACTTGTTTTTGCTGTAAAAGGTCGAGAAAAAATGATTCCTAAGACCCATAGAATTCAAGTTGAAAAATACGTGACTGGATTGGTTCAGAAGCGAAATCATAAATTGCTTGCTATTTATTTGATGCCCGACCATATTCATATATTAATTGGCTGGCATCCCGCGCAAAGTATCGCCAAATTGGTAGAGGAAATAAAGAAGGCATCACGGGCATTCATTAAGATGCAACCTTGGATGCCATTTGATTTTGAATGGCAAAATGGATATGGTGCATTTTCTTATTCAAAATCACAAACTGATGTGGTAGTGAAATATATTTTGAACCAAGAAGCACATCACAAAAAGCGAACATTCAGGGAGGAATACATTGAAATGTTGAAAAAGGCAGAGATTGAATTCGAAGAGAAATATTTATTCGATTTTTATGATTGAAATTTGTTTGTGAAAAGAGGTGAAAATCAACGGGAACTCCTGGTGACCAAGAGGAGCGTCGCTCTGCGCCGCATTCGATATATTCCTATACGGGCTACCAAGGGGAGACGTCGCTCTGCGCCGTCAAGCATTGATTTGGAATCCATAGAAAGAACCGTTTTTCTCATTCTTTATCATTAAACACAGGCCGTTTTGAATACACCCAAACATCATCGACGCAGAGCGGCGATAACCCTTGGTAACACCACTTGTTCAATTGTAATCGCGGCGCAGAGCGACGCACCCCTTAAATTCTACCTGAAAATCAGGACTTGGATTTCAAAACGACCAAGGGGAGACGTTGCTCTGCGCAGTCGGCATTGACCTGAAATCTTTGGAAAGAACCATTTTTCTCATTGTTTAGCAATAAAAACAGGACGTTGTTTGAATACACCCAAACATCATCGACGAAGAGCGGCGATAACCCTTGGTAACACCACTTGTTCAATTGTAATCGCGGCGCAGAGCGACGCACCCCTTAAATTCTACCTGAAAATCAGGATTTGGATTTCAAAACGACCAAGGGGAGACGTTGCTCTGCGCCGTCGGCATTGACCCGAAATCCAGGGAAAGAACCATTTTCTAATTGTTTAGCAATAAAAACAAGACGTTGTTTGAATACACCCAAACATCATCGACGCAGAGCGGCGATTACCCTTGGTAACACCACTTGTTCAATTGTAATCGCGGCGCAGAGCGACGCACCCCTTAAATTCTACCTGAAAATCAGGACTTGGATTTCAAAACGACCAAGGGGAGACGTTGCTCTGCGCCGTCGGTATTGACCCGAAATCCAGGGAAAGAACCATTTTTCTCATTCTTTATCATTAAACACAGGCTGTTGTTTGAATACCTGCGAACATCATCGACGCAGAGCGGCGATAACCCTTGGTAACTCCACATGCTCATTTGTCAACACGGCGCAGAGCGACGCACCCCTTAAATTCTACCTGAAAATCAGGACTTGGATTTCAAAACGACCAAGGGGAGACGACGCCCTGCACCGTCGGCATTGACCTGAAATCTTTGGAAAGAACCATTTTCTAATTGTTTAGCAATAAAAACAGGACGTTGTTTGAATACACCCAAATATCATCGACGCAGAGCGGCGATTACCCTTGGTAACACCACTTGTTCAATTGTAATCGCGGCGCAGAGCGACGCACCCCTTAAATTCTACCTGAAAATCAGGACTTGGATTTCAAAACGACCAAGGGGAGACGTTGCTCTGCGCCGTCGGCATTGACCCGAAATCCAGGGAAAGAACCATTTTTCTCATTCTTTATCATTAAACACAGGCTGTTGTTTGAATACCTGCGAACATCATCGACGCAGAGCGGCGATTACCCTTGGTAACACCACTTGTTCAATTGCAATCGCGGCGCAGAGCGACGCACCCCTTAAATTCTACCTGAAAATCAGGACTTGGATTTCAAAACGACCAAGGGGAGACGACGCCCTGCACCGTCGGCATTGACCCGAAATCCAGGGAAAGAACCATTTTCTAATTGTTTAGCAATAAAAACAGGACGTTGTTTGAATACACCCAAACATCATCGACGAAGAGCGGCGATAACCCTTGGTAACACCACTTGTTCAATTGTAATCGCGGCGCAGAGCGACGCACCCCTTAAATTCTACCTGAAAATCAGGACTTGGATTTCAAAACGACCAAGGGGAGACGTTGCTCTGCGCCGTCGGCATTGACCCGAAATCCAGGGAAAGAACCATTTTTCTCATTCTTTATCATTAAACACAGGCTGTTGTTTGAATACCTGCGAACATCATCGACGCAGAGCGGCGATTACCCTTGGTAACACCACTTGTTCAATTGTAATCGCGGCGCAGAGCGACGCACCTCTTAAATTTTACATGAAAAAACATACCTTGGCGTTTGACTAAATCATTCTCGATCAATTGAATTATTATGAAGAATATTATATGCTATTCCACCCTCGTCCTTCTTATATTTTTTTCCGGCTCCACCGAAATAACCGCTCAAGCAGAAGATAACATCCTCAAAAAACTCGAAACCATTGCCATCATCGACCAAAAAGTGATGATGCCTATGAGTGATGGCATCAGACTATGCACAGATATTTATCGTCCAAAAACAGACATGCCCGTCCCTATTATTTTTTCCCGAACCCCTTATAATTTCAACTCCTGGGGTGATGGTGAACGCAAAACCCGCACAGCTGAACGTGCCTACGAAGCCGTGAAACGTGGCTATGCCTACGTTGTGCAAAATGAACGTGGCCGCTATTTTTCAGAAGGCGAATGGGACATTCTCGGCGTTCCCCTTACCGATGGCTACGATGCTTTCACCTGGATGAAGGAACAGCCCTGGAGCAATGGCAAAATCGGCACCTATGGCTGCTCCTCTACTGCTGAGTGGCAGATGGCTGTTGCCGCCCTCGATCACCCTGCTCATGCCTGCATGGTACCACAGGGCTATGGCGCTGGCGTTGGCCGAATTGGTGACATCAACGAACAAGGCAACTGGTACAGGGGTGGTGCCCAACAAATGCTATTTACAGCTTGGCTGTACGGAGTGGAGCACGATAAATTCAAACCAAGGATACCCGCTGGAGCGACACAGGAAGACCTCATCAGAATATCCCGCTTTTATGATCTGGCTCCTGAAAATCCAAAAGTCGATATGTCAGAAGCGCTTGCGCATTTGCCAGTCTCGGATATTTTGAAAAACATAAATGGTAAGACCGAAATCTACGATAAAATGATCCGCCGCAAACCCAACGACCCTGCCTGGTTTGAGGGAGGCATCTATCATGATGACATGGGTTTTGGAGTCCCAAGCTTTTGGTTTGCCTCGTGGTATGATGTTTCTATCACACCGAACCTGGCGCTGTTCAACCATGTGAGAAACAATATCGAAGACAAAGAAGTAGCTGAAAACCAGTACCTGGTCATTGCTCCTACCCTTCATTGCCGATATACCCGAGCCACGGAAAACACCATCGTTGGAGAGCGCAGTGTTGGTGATGCAAGGCTCAATTACGATGAGCAAATCTATGGTTGGTTTGACCTTTGGCTCAAAGGAGAGCGGAATGATTTCAAAGAAAAAACACCTCGAGTCCAGTACTATACGATGGGTAGCAATAAATGGCAACATGCTGACCAGTGGCCACCTGCCACAGCTGAAATGACCACTTTTTACCTGCACGGAGGTGGCTATGCCAACAGCCTATTTGGAGATGGCCTTTTAAAGATGGAACCTGATTGGGGCGACGATTTCGATCGCTTCACCTATGACCCTATGAATCCCGTTCCATCGCATGGCGGCAATGTTTGCTGCACAGGAAATGCCATTGAGGGTGGTTCATTTGATCAACAACAAATGGAAGCCAGAAATGACATCCTTGTTTACACTTCCGAACCATTAAAAGAAGGAATTGAAGTGACTGGTTTTATTGAATCCACCTTATTTGTTGAATCGGATGTCAAGGACACCGATTTTACCATCAAATTATTGGATGTCTATCCTGATGGTCGGGCTTACAATTTAGATGAAACCATCCAGCGGGCGCGCTATAGAGAAGGGTATGACAAAGAAGTATTTATGGAAAAAGGAGTAGTATATAAATTGGAAATGACACCGATGGCTACGAGCAATTATTTTGCAAAAGGCCACCGAATACGCATCGAAATTTCGAGCAGCAATTTCCCTCGTTTTACCCGCAACCTAAATACTGGCGGCAATAATTTTGATGAGAAAGAAAGCGTCATAGCACATAATAAAGTCCATCATGCCGAGATTTATCAATCGCAAATCCGCTTGCCGATTATAAAGAAAAATAGTGCGGTGGAAGGCAGCCATTGATGCCAGTGATTCTTTAATTTGTAACTGGAAAAAGTAAGGAAAGTCTCATTTGCCAAATAGATTTATCAACCCAACATCAATAAATAAAATGAAATCAATTATCACATTCATTGCAATCCTCTTCTCCCTACCCTCTTTTGCACAAGATAGATACGCGGAAGATGTGTCCTCCCTCGACAACATCATGTCGGCCCTTTATGCTTCTATTTCTGGAGACAAAGGAGAAGAACGGGATTGGGATCGATTCAAAAATTTATTCATCGAAGAAGCGCGGTTGATGCCCAGTGGAAAAAAGAATGGCAAAACAAATTTCCGCATCATGACGCCCAGCGATTATGTGGAAAATTCTGGCAAATGGTTGGTTGAGAATGGGTTTCACGAAGTGGAAATAAGCAGGAAAATAGAAGAGTATGGTTCGCTGGTGCATGTCTGGAGCACCTATGAATCGTACCGCAGCAAGTCCGATGAACAACCATTTATGCGGGGCATCAATTCCATTCAACTGCTGAACGATGGAGATCGCTGGTGGATTATGCATATTTACTGGTTAGGCGAAAGTGAAGCATTGCCATTACCAGAAAAGTATTTACAGAAAAACTGATACAGAGAGTCTGATCGGATGGGCAACATTCTCATCCGATCAATTATGTCTATTCTTTCTCCAAATTTCTCCTTACCTTCACTTCACACACACCTCGCTTTCCCTATTTTCATTTTGAATAAATACATTACAAAAATGAAAACAAGCATCACCTTCATTTGTATTGCGACCTTTCTATTTATTTCTTGCGAGGAGCGCCCACAGGATAAATCTAATTCCGACTACTCTTCTGGCATCGACTGGTTCACAGCCAGGGGCAATTTGGCTAATAATGCTGCAGTAAATGACACGCTTGTTTTACCGCTTCAGGTCCGGTGGGAGACCGACCTGGAGGGAAGCCTCTATGGAGGAATTCAGGCCGAAGCAGTCGGAAGCTTTGGGAGTGTATTTGTGGGAATCGACAGTACCATGTATTCGCTTTCGCCCGAAGATGGTTCTATTAACTGGACCTTCTCAGCTGACGGGATCATATTTGATGCCGCCACTGCCGTTCAAACGGAAAAAGAAAGTACAAAACGGCTCTTTTTCAATACCAATGCCGGTACACTTTACGCCCTCGATGCCAGTAACGGTAATGAAGTTTGGACCAGCGACCATTTCCCAACCAATTTCACTTCGGCCACCAATTATGCTAAAGGCATGCTCTATTTTTCACATATGAACAATCAAAATTACGAGTTGGTAAAAGCGATTTCAGCTATAGATGGGACAGAAGTTTGGAGGGACACATTCCTCAATTCCAAGGTGCTCAAACCAATTCATGGCATGGGCAGTGTGTTTACCGGTGGCGGGGCCATCGCTTCTGGTTTGGAGACAGGAAACTACTTTCGGTTCGATGATTTTACAGGAGAAATAGAGTGGGGTTTTGAAGATCCTTTTGAAGAACATGTTGGTGGCTATTCACAAACTATATTCTATTCAGCCGGCACATTAAATACTGATGTGGCAGTCGGAGAATCGCCATTTCTCATTTTCTCAACTGGCTATCAACCTGCAAGAGTAGTCGCAGTCCAAGCTGACAACGGGCAAAAACTTTGGCAGACCAACCTACCTCAAAATGGCCGAGTCGCTGGATTTGCGCTGACACAAGGCAGAGATCCTAACCACTTAATTGTGAGCGAACAGCATGTTATTTACTCAATGGACTTAAGCAATGGAAGCATCCTTTGGGAGCACCCGATTGCCACCAATATGGATCAATTTTCCAGAGCCAGCAAGCCTGCTATTTGGGGCGACCATGTTTTTCAAGTAGTGGACGGCAATTCTAAACTGGCCGCACTCGATCTGGAAACTGGAGAAGAATCGTGGTCTTTCCAATTGGATACCACGACCTATGCTTCGCCAATGGTTGGAGGAAATACACTGTATCTTGGGACTTTGAGTGGGAAGCTGTATGCTTTTTCGAATTAGTGTTTTAAGGACTTTTCAAAAAGCAAATAACTATGAAATATTAAATGCTTTATAAATTATTATTTTTTTGCTAAAAATTACGAATCACACTTGAAGTCTTGTTATACCGATTCCGAAATGGTTTGGGAAAAATTAAACCATTTCTCCATCGGCATATCCTCAAAACCATTGGCTTGTAGAAAATCAAATTCCCAAACCACTTCGTTTTGAGTATAGTATAGTATTTTCATATGGGCCACAATCCATACACTTCCCACGGATTAAAATAAATAACATCTCATCGCCCCCCATTCCAACTATAATTATTCTGGTTAACAAAATTCTTTTTTTCAAAAAATGTACTTCTCGTGCAGCGTTTTGCTTTGCACCTGCATATAGTCATTCAAATAAGATTGTATTACTAACCAAAAAATGTTTTTATCATGAAATTTTTAAAATCGCTTTCTCTACTCGCCGTTTTTGCCATATTAGTATTGGCCTCATGCAAACAGGATGAATTTTTTGAAAAGGAAGTAATTGTACCTCCAGTCGAACCAACAGAACACCATGTGAATGGACTTCTTACACGCTCTATGTACAATGCTGATGGGCTTGACCTAGGTTGTATTTCCATAGATTTTCCATTCGAATTATTGTTAGTCAATGGAAATGTTGTTGAAATCAACACCGAAGCTGATTTTGTTACAGCTCTTGAGGATGCTGTCAATCCTCCTCTCGATTTTGTATACCCATTAAATGTGACGGACGATGAAGGCAATAGCCAAACGGTCGGCAATGCAGAAGAATTGGCGGACTTGTTTGTCGACTGTATTCCAGATACTGGCTGGGATGATGATTTTCCAGAATGGTTTTTTCCTGCATGGGTAATTTCATATGAAACTTCCTGCTACCAACTTTCCTACCCTGTTGATTTAGTAGATATTGATGGAGAATCTATTACTGCCAACGATGAACCAGAACTTATATCCTTATTGGCAGATGGCAACATCTATAGTTTTGCATTTCCACTTAGCTTAGAAGATGAAGATGGTAATGTTGTGACCGCTGCTGAACCTGATGATCTATTCGACTTGCTCTCGGAATGTAGTCCTGACCCTGGGCCAGGTGGATGTGGTGTTGGCTCTTTTGGTTGCTATCAAGTAGGTTATCCAGCTACATTATTGTTGATAGACGGTAGCACAATAGAGGTAAATGATGATAATGAATTTGCCGAAGTAGTTATATCTGGTGAATGGGCTGGATTCGAATTCCCACTTACACTTATTGATGAAGATGGTAATGAAATAATTGTCAACGATGAGAATGAACTTCAAGATGCACTTCTTGATTGTGATCCCAATTGGGGTGGAGATCCAGACATTATAATTACGTTTGGATGTTACGATTTAGGATACCCAACAAGTATACTACTCATTGACGGAAGCATTCTTTCTGTTAACAATGAAGAGGAGTTAAACGATGTAATTCTATCTGGAAACTGGGCGGGGTTTGACTACCCTATGACACTTATTGATGAAGATGGAAATGAAGTCACAATCAACAGTGACGAGGAGTTAAATGATGCTTTGCTCGAATGCGACGATTTTGGAGGAGGACCTATCAATGGCATGGATGAGTTTTTCTGTTATAGCTTCTCTTACCCATTTTCAATAATTGAATTGTCAACAGGTACTGAGTATACATTTAATGATTCCAACGATTGGCTGATTTATCACAACAATCCAGTCCCAGCCCCCTATGACTTTGTTTTTCCTTTAACTCTTATCGATGAAGATGGAAACGGAATCCCTGTTACTGATCAAGAAGAATTATTTGAAGCAATAGAAGATTGCTGGTAAAATTTAATCACGCTCTCTAAAGGACAGGCCTACTAGTAATGGCCTGTCCTTTCTTTTGAAAATTTTAGATAGGGGAAAAGATCTTTTAAGGTGACACCTTTAATGTTATCAATAAATAACAATCGAAACAAATCCACATTAATTAAAACCTGAAGCATAATATTTGGTAAACAAGGATACCATATCGAAGTGTAAAGAGAAAAACGAGAAAGCCTTCAAAGAAATGTATGAAGCTTGTCTGCCTTATATTTTTACCATTGTAAAAAACTATATCGACATTCCGGATTTCAGGAAAGATCTTATACAGGAAATATTTGCCAAAGTTTTTTTGAATATTTCATCATTTGACAACAAGAAAGGTGAATTTAAGCCTTGGATAAGGAAAATTGCCGTAAATCAGTGCTTAATGTTCATTCGTGATAAAATGAAAACACATGAATTTGAAGATATAGAAAATGTAACTGACATTAATCTCCTTCGAGAAAAAATGGATCTGAGTTATCTTGATCCAGATACATCCCAGCAAGTACTTTCAAAAATGCCGATAGGTTATCAAAACGTTTTTTCACTTGTAGTCATTCATGGATACTCCCATCAAGAGGTAGGCCATAAACTAGGAATCAGCGCTGAAACATCAAGATCTCAATTGGCAAGGTCAAAAAATTGGCTGAGACAATATTTTCACAATAATAAAACCCTGATGAAAAATGGATTCTGCTAATAACAGGGATAAATCGACAAGCCATCTTCAAGAAAAAGGATGGAACGACCCAACTCTAAATTGGGATGATATGAAAGATGGTATTTTCGAGAAAATCCTCGAAGAAGACCCTGCCTATTTTGATAAAAAAAGAAAACGGCGTATTCCAGGTTGGATCTTTTTCTTTGGCGTTATTTTTATATCTTCAACTATAGGGTATTTATTTAAAAATAAAGAAATCATTTCAAGGCCAGTTCAACCTACCATTCAAGGCAGTCCAGAAGCAAAAAAGAAAACGCCAGTAATTGCTGCAAACCCAAAACAGACAATTGAAGAAGAGGTAAATAATATTGATACTGAGATATTCTTTTCTAATAATAAAATTAAAAACACTACTACTACTACTACTACTACTACTAATTCTTTAAACCACATCCAAAAACAAAAAAATGAATCACCAATAAATAGATCAAAATTATTTTACACCCAAGCAAAAGAAGAGCATGAAAACATTATTGTCACTGAAAAAACAGCAATTAACAAAACACAGCCGTCACCCATAATTTATGCTCCCATTATACCATTAGAAATTAAAATCCAAAGTCCTCGGTTAAATATCTCCACTATATATTCTACTAAAAACACTGCTTTAAGACAAGAATCGAAAAATTTTAAATGGAAAATTGCTGCAACTGGAGGCCCTGTTTATTCATCGTCAAAATATACAGGCAATTCACTGGCTGTTGAGATGAGAAATGAAAACTCTTCTCCATATTTTGGCTACCAATTAGGAATAGATTCTTGGATTCCATTAAAGAAAAACAATTTTCTGTCAATTGGAATAGCCCATCAAACGCTTTTTCAAAATATCGACATTTATACTGAACGACAAGTAGATACATTCATTCAGAACGTATTGATAGAAGTAACACATTATAGAGTTGGTGGCCGATCAGAAAACGCTTTCGGAGATACGACTTTACAAGCAGTTGAAAAAAATTGGCTTGTTAATTATAATGAATTTAAAACCGTTCAATTAAAAACAGGTTATGGCAAAGTATTTAATTACAAAAAGTGGAGAATAAGTCCTTTTGCTGGGTTATTGACTGGATGGCACACCAATATGACTGGGAAAACTGTAGCTGAAGATAAGTCTATTTTCGCCTTTGATAAAAAGAATTCTATTCTAAATAAATTTCAACTACAAAGTTTTATTGGGGTTGAAATGGAACGTAGTTTATCGAATAAAACGTCATTATCTTTCAGGTACAGGTTTGACAAACAATGGAACAATGCCAGTACAGAATCTTACATGAAATTAAAACCAGTGTTACACATATTTTCGATTGGTGTTTCTACAATAATAGAATAAATAAGAATTGAATTCTTAATTCCTAACTAAACATATATGGCTATTTATTCTAAGAGGCTGTTTTAAAACCTGAAGTACTGGTGAGAGGATAAGATTTTTGCATCAATTTTCTTTTGATTTGAGGAGCATATCCATAGATACGTGACGAAAATCAAGAGGAAATTGGGGTAAAAAGATATTCTCGTAGACGTGCTTGAGGTTTTAAAACAGCCTCTAAGAACACAGAAGGAATAACACACACATTTTATCAACCATTTAATTTATTACTTCATTTATCAGTTCAGATATTTCGGCCGCCTTTGTCATAGTCATCACATGAGTACCGCCTTGTACTATACAGTCTGCTTTAACTTGCTTAATCCGAATCGTTCTATCTTTTGTGCCATGTATATGGTAAACATTATCCCCGAAAGTTTCATTGTCCCATTCGACAATACACTGAACTGCCCTTTTCATAAATGTAGGATCTTTATGCCGCAGCATATCCCGCCATATTTTTTGGGAAGCATTATCCATCGGTTCCCAAATAGGCTGCAATAGCAATATCCAAAATTTATAGAATCGCCCCCCTAATATTTTGTGGACAGGAATTTTTTGGAAAAAATTGCAATAGGCCGGAAGTTCATTCTTCGTTTTTGCACTGGCAATTAAGACAATCTCTTCGGGCTGCAAAAATTTCCCCATTTCAATTGCCAGCATACCTCCCAATGAAACACCTACAATTGAATATCTTTCAGAAGTGTCAATTTGATTGGACAAAAGTTTGGCATAGGATGCCATTTCCGATCCTTTTTCGGGTATTATATACTCGATTGTTTTGGTCTCGAAATCTTCAATATTGAGTTGGTCAAACAAACGTCCGTCTGAACCTTGGCCAGGTATCAGGTAGATTGTTTTATTGGAAGAATTGTTTTGAGATATGGTCGCTATGGGTAGAAACACGATAGATAATAAAATCAAAGTTTTCATATTTTCTTATGATTCAAAGGGTTATCAGGAAGTCATTGTTACATAATAATAACCCTCTTATCTATGTGCATATTTTTCAAAATCAAAACTATTCCTCATATTCGTATCAAAATTTAGCGATCTATACCGATTCCGAAATGATACCGATGCAAGATCGGCATGTGTATTTGGGAAAAAATAAATCATTTCTCCATCGGCATATCCACAAAAACAGTGGTTTGTGGAAAATCAAATTCCCAAACCACTTCGTTTTGAGTATACTTAACAAGAACCGTTGGATTCCATGATGATACATTGGGGCATATAAAAATAAAAATTATCACACTAGAGGCTGTTTTAAACTCAGAGGCTGTTTTAAAACCTCAAGCACGTCTACGAGAATATCTTTTTACCCCAATTTCCTCTTGATTTTCGTCACGTATCTATGGATATGCTCCTCAAATCAAAAGAAAATTGATGCAAAAATCTTATCCTCTCACCAGCACTTCAGGTTTTAAAACAGCCTCTCAATCAAATTTATTCACCAAGAATTTATTTAAAAATGAAAACCAAAATACTAACCTCACTTTTTATTGCAATCTTTTTTTACCATTTTTCATCAGCTCAAGATTATAACAAAATAAAATTAACCAAATGTTTTGAATTATCCCAAGACAGTGTTAGCTATTATGAAAAGCTATCTGCATCGAATAGGAAAAATTTGAACAAATTAATTGATAAATTAAAACTTGACAGAGAAATTTACTTTGGAGAAGATGACATTTATTTCAAAAAGGGAATGTCACAAAATTATAAGGACAATAAGGCTATTTCCACCTTAGACAATAAAACTGATAGAAACACAAGCAATTTTTTAGTTACTTACCATGAGCTGTATCAGCTTGATAAAAAACTCAATCATTGGGAATATCTAAAATCATTTTTTGAAAAGGAAGTTGCTAAGCCGAAATCAACGCTCCCTTCTACTGCAATGACCCACAGAGGAGTTTTACCACCAGAATTTAGTGACAAGATAAAATTTGAGCATTTAACAAAATGGATTCAACAAAAAATGATTGCGCTCGCACTTTCCCAAAAAACAGGAACAGGAAGTGTGAAAATTGGACCCAAGGTCACAGGAAAAAGTGACCTTACCCTTTTGGATTCGCTCCGAAGCACCACACCATATAAAGAAGGAAACAACCAATTCAATGCAGAATGGATTGCAGCATCTTATCCTGCTGATGGGCAATTTAATTTTTATATAAATGGCTGGATAAGGGGTGTTGGATATTTTTTGTTTCATCGGATGCCAGAAGAAATTAAAGCTCCGAAAAAAGGCTACAAATTAATGGTAAGGTGGACTGATGAAGAAGGCAATATAATCCTATCTGAACCTCAGATCGAATACTTTTCGAACCGCCTCGACTTTACCATCCCAGCTGAATTGCTTAAAAAAGAAAGACTTTACAAGTTGGACATCGTGCAATTAAGAACAGTCTATGATGAAATCATAATTATAGCAGATGGCGCTCAAACAGACGAAGAATATTTTCGTGAAAATTTTCCAGAAATGGATGTTACCCCTATCGCAGCAGAGGAAATCATCCACAGCATTTATTTTCGAACAAGCAAATGGGACACCCCTGGGAAAAAAATAGAATCCATCGCTTTCGAAATGGATGAAGAGACATATACAGGTAATGCTACATTAGATGAACCTTGGGATGATATGGAACTATATGGAAGCAATAAATTACCTCCAATAATTCATATTTTTCCGAATTATCAACGCCCTAGTTTTGCCAAAGCTGTTAGCTCAAAAGAATTGGTTTATTATTTATCAAATCCCGAAATAGAACCAGTCGATACAAATGATTGGACGACACAATTAAACTTTGAAAAAAAGGCAGAAGCGGCAGCTGAAAATTTAAAAAAAAGAGGAAAAGAAAAAAATATAAAAACTTCGTTGGAATGGCTTTACAGTTCTTCTCATGGGACCTTGAGCAAAAAAGGGTTGGGTAAAAATGACCTCACCTTAGAAAACGGATATATTGTACATGCCCTAACTGATAAACTCCCTTACATATTTGAACAAAATATTAAAACAGGGTATATCACCAAAGCACATTTTGAAAAAGGAGAAGCGCCTGAATTTACAGAAGCAGAACTTCAGTTACAATTATTAGGTCCAGAATTGGTAAAAAAACAGGCTACGCTTGCAAAGGAAGAAATTAAAAAAAGAAATCAAGAAAGAGCGAACTTTTTTTACCTTGTAAATGTGCGTGAGAAAAAGAAAAATAACGAAAAGGAAACCAGAGACCTTTCTGCATTTTTAGAATTAGATAAAAAATACATGGGCTATGAAGTTAGAAATTTATTTGAGGCAGAAGACCTGACACCCTCACTTCTTGAAAATGACAACTTCGTTTTATTTACTGTAAAACTGCCTGGAACAAATCAAAAAACTACAGAGAAAGTAGCACGTATAAAAATCAAATAACACCGATCAAGACATGTACTCAAAACGAAGTGGTTTGAGAATTTTATTTTTCAAAATCAAAACTATTCACCATATTCGTATTTGATTTTATTAATCCACATTACAACAAACCAATTAACCTGACACCATGGAATCACAAGAACTCCAACAACTCCAAGAAGCCATCAATGCCTCGCCCAATAATATACCCCTTAGGAAAATATTCGCCAATACTTTATTAAAACATGAAAGATATACCGAAGCCGAAATTGAATTCAAAGAAGCTTTGCGTATGTCAAAAGATGATGTTGACCTAAAAGTTGGTTTGGCTCATTCATTCTACAAACTTGAAAAAATTTCGCCAGGCATCGTAATCTTGGAAGAAATCATCCAAGGGACAATACCGCCCCCTGCTTCTGCCTGGCTGTTGTATGCCAAATTATTGCTTAAAGCTGGTGATGGCCTTTCGGCAAAAGATGCTTATGAAAAAGCAGTTATTTTAAATGCTAACCTTCGGGACAGTTTTTTAGAGTCCGACATTAACCTAAAATCGTCCAGCCAAAAAACTACAGAACCAGAGAAAATCAAGCTGACGCACGGGGGTGAACAAAGCGAAGGGGGTGAAGAAAACAGCGTGGACATTGAAAGGCCAAAGATCACTTTTGAGGATGTTGGAGGTATGGAAAAGGTCAAGGAACAAATCCAAATGAAAATAATTTTCCCGTTGGAGCATCCCGATTTGTATAAAGCTTATGGGAAAAAAATTGGTGGAGGGATTTTGTTGTATGGCCCTCCTGGATGTGGCAAGACCCACCTTGCCCGTGCAACTGCAGGCCAAGTCCAATCCAATTTTATCATAGTGACTATCAGTGATATACTGGATATGTATATTGGTCAGAGCGAGCGAAACCTTGCAGCTATTTTCAGTAAAGCACGAAGCCTAAAACCCTGTGTTTTGTTTTTCGATGAAGTGGATGCCCTTGGCGCTAACCGCACCGACATGCGCCATAGTGCTGGCCGGCATCTGATCAATCAATTCCTCGACGAAATGGACGGTGTTGGCAAGGACAATGATGGCATATTGATACTGGCTGCCACCAATGCTCCGTGGCATTTGGATCCAGCATTCCGTCGTCCTGGCCGTTTTGACCGCATCATATTCGTGCCGCCGCCAGATGATTCTGCCAGGAAATCTATTTTGGAAATAAAACTCCGCGGGAAACCAGTCGGGCCAATCAATTTCAATAAAATTATTGACCGCACTAAAGAATTTTCTGGGGCTGACTTGGAGGCAGTCATAGACATTGCCATTGAGTCGAAACTGGAAGAAAGTATGAAAAAAGGAAAGCCTTTACCAATAGAGATAGGTGATTTGTTAAGTGCCGCTAAAAAACACCGGGCCACCACGAAGGAATGGTTTCAAACTGCTAAAAATTATGCGCTATTTGCCAATGAAGCTGGCTTATACGATGATATATTGGTATATATGAATATAAAAAAGTAATTCCAAAATGACTAACCAACACCTCGAACGTGCACGTCAACTTCTCCATATGGACAGACTGACAGATGCAGAAACCGAACTGAAAAAAGCTTTGCAGCAAAACCCAAATGAGCCGATGGCATTTGCATTGCTGGCGGACTGCCACATTGAAAAAAATGAATTTGCGGAGGCAGTAGATATGGCAAAGCTTGCCGTAAAAAACAATCCTGGCGAACCTTATTATTACCTCATATTAGCAAGGTCGAATTTTTATAATAAAAATATTCCAACAGCAAAAACAGCTATTGAAGAAGGCCAACGGCTTGACCCTTCCAATGCACAATTTTTCCTGCTCAGGTCTGAAATTGCATTTTATAAACAAGATTGGAAATTAGCACTTGAGGAAGCTAACAAAGGACTTGAGCTAGATGCAGAAAATGTCCACCTCGTCAATCATCGGGCACAAACGCTGATAAAGTTGAACAGGAAGGAAGAAGCTTCAACTACCATGGACTATGCGCTTCACAAGGCCCCAGAAAGCAGTTTTTCCCACGCTAATAAAGGCTGGGTGAATATTGAAAAAGGCGCATACGAAGAGGCCATTAAGAATTTTTTGGAAGCGTTGCGGCTTGACCCAAATAATGAATTTGCAAGAGAAGGGTTAAAAGAAGCCATAAAAGCAAAAAATCCAATTTATGCAGCGATTTTAAAATATTTTCTATGGATGAATAAATTACAGGAAAAATACCAGTGGGGGTTTATCATTGGAATTTATGTTTTATACAGGATCGCTATTAAAGTTGCTGAAAACAATCCTGCCATAGCTCCATTTTTATATCCTTTTATCGTGTTTTATATTTTATTTGCTTTCTCTACTTGGATTGCAATGCCGGTTTCCAATTTATTTTTAAGACTACATTCAATCGGAAAACATGCACTGAATAAAGATGAAATTTTGGGTTCTAATTTAACTGGTTTAATGATATTAGTTTCTGTGTTGGGGTTTTCTACTTATTTCATAACGGATGCAGAAATAGGTTTTAGAACTGGATTGATTTCTGGCATTATGTTGATCCCCATCGGAGGTGCTTTTACCATACCTGAAAAAACGAAAGCCAGAAAAAATTTGTCAGCCTATGCTGCTTTATTGGCCCTTATAGGTTTATGGTGGATATTAATACCAAATGCTGGAATAGCAATTCTGATTTTTGCCTTAGGGGTTTTTGCGTATGGATGGGTAGCCAATTATTTTATTTCAAAATCAAATAAAGAATTTTTCTGATTTATACCGATTCCGAAATGGTACCGGTGCAAGATCGGCATGTGTATTTGGGAAAAAATGAACCATTTCTACATCGGCATATCCTTAAAACCAGTTGTTTGTGGAAAACCAAATTCCCAAACTACTTCGTTTTGAGTATATTTTGCTACTGCATGCTCTCTATTCCAAGCATTCAAAGAATTTTTTATGGCAGATCTTGATCGACTTTTTAATGAATTAGAAAAAGCTGACAAGCTTTTAGAATTAGGGCGTTTTAAAGAGGCAAAAAAATATGCTGTTAGTGCCTTGAATATTGATCCTAATGAATCCTATGCATTCAAGATAATTGCTTATTGCGAAGCCTGCTTGGGCAATTATTCAGCATCGGAAAAAGCTGCTAAGGAATGTCTCCGCCTTGATCCTGAAAATGATTATGCCTACTTTACTTTGTCGGTAATTGCACTGGAAAAAAATGATTTCAACAACGCAGAAAAAATGCTTGAACAAGCATTGGCCATTGCTCCTGAAATTCCTGACTATTTATTGCAGTTTGCTAAAATTAAGATTGCCAGAAAGGATAAAATGGAAGCGCTATCGTTTATAAAAAAAGGCTTAGAAATAGAACCGACCCATCCTGGTTTGCTGGAGCTAAAGTCTGCTTACCATTTTGATAGACTTGAAGAAATGGAAGGAATTGAAAGTTTGAAAGAAGCTTTGAGGCAAGAGCCCAATGATGCCCATTTGCTCACAAAATTCGGTTATGTCCAATTGTATCAAAAAAATTACGAAGGTGCTGCCATGACTTTTCAACAAGCTTTAAATATAAATCCAAGTATTGAGGACGCACGTCAGGGTCTTGCAGATATTTACAAGGTAAAATGGAAAATTTTTCGCATTTTTCACCAATATGGTTTTTCACGCTGGTATATTAAATGGTCATTGCGGAGAATTATTTTATTCGTTCTATTCCTGAAAACATTCGCAATATGGGGTGCTTTCTTTGGCTTGTTTTTATTGTTCACTTGGTGGGGAGATGTTTTATTCAATTCAATTTTAAGATTGGGCAAAACAAGTAAATATTTATTGGCTAAGCATAAAATTTATCAATCTAATTATTTTATTGCATCGAATATTATAGCTATTGGTATGGGAGTTGCGGCTGCTTTGCTTGAAGATGAAAATCTTTGGAAATGTACAGCGGTTTTTATTTTATTAATTTTTATTGGGATCGCTTTTTTTGAAGTAAATAAAAAAGCAAGAACAACCATAGCTATTGTTGCAATTGGCATTTATGTAATTTTATTTATTGCAAAAGGACTGATATTACCACCTTTTCTTCTCCTAAGCTCCTTTTTTCTTCTTTTATTTGGATTGCTTTTTTCATTTAGAGTGATTGGATGATTACAAAAAAAAATGCAATGACATTTTCAACGCAACAGTATATTGTCTATACTGAATTCAGGATAAACAAATAGATGAGTGGTGGCCAAACTTGACACGGCCACCGCTTATTATCACTTGTACCAACCCCGATAATGTTCTTTCGCATAAGCCAACTTTTATTAGATAATGTGAAATTGTGGATGGATAGCTAATTATTTTAATTCCAAATAAAATAAAGAATTTCATTGAGACAAGCTCAATACCTCAAATTTTGAAACAATTTTTCACTCTAAGAGGTTGTTTTAAAACCTCTAAAAGAATAAAAAGAAAGGTGCTTCACACCTCACTTGGCAGCACCCCAAAAGCTTGCTTAAAGCTCCTTGTAAAATAGGACAAGCTGCCATAGCCCACTTCCATGGCTATTTCTGATATATTCCCTGCTCCTTTTTCCAACAACTCCTTTGCCCGTGCCATACGGAATTCCCGTATCAACTCGTTTGGACCTTTATTAGTTAAGGCCTTTAGCTTGCGATGCAATTGACTACGACTGAAAGCCACTTCACTCGCAAGGTCTTCCACTGAAAAAAATTCATTTCCGATATTCTGCTCGATAGCAGCAGTAACTTTTTCAATGAAACGCTGGTCGGCAGAAGTGACAGCGATCTCGCTGGGCTTCAAAGTTGTCAACTTTGAAAATTGCGCTTGTAATTTCTTACGCTGCTCCACCAAATTCCTTGCTCGCACCAGCAATTCCTTTTCGTCAAATGGTTTAGTCAAATAATCATCTGCCCCGGTTTCCAGGCCTTCCACTTTGTGTTGCTGACCAGCTTTGGCCGTTAATAAAATGATCGGAATATGGCTGGTTCGCTCGTCCTTTTTTAGGGTTTCACACATTTCAAAACCATCCATTTCAGGCATCATCACATCGCTGATGATGAGATCTGGGGTATGCTCGATTGCAGCTTCTAATCCAATTTTTCCATTTTCAGCAGTCAGGATTTGATATTCTCCCAACATGGTTTCGGAAATAAAACTGCGGAGATCGGGATTGTCTTCAACTACAAGTAGCAAGGGAAGTTGACTGTTTTGGTTCAATAGCTTTCCATCTTCTTTTGAAGATTCAGTCAATGCTAAATTTACCTCTTGTCGAACTCCGTTGTAATTGTTGACAAAATGGACGATTTCATTTTCTGAAAATGCTTCACGCACGACCGGCAGACTTACCTTGAAAACCGTCCCATTTCCTTTATTGCTTTCCACACTGATCTGCCCTTTATGCAGTTCCACTAATTCTTTGACAAGGCTGAGGCCAATCCCAGTCCCTTTGTCTTCTGTCCCTTCCACCTGGAAGAACCGTTCAAATATTTTATCCAAATCTTCTTTTGAAATGCCAGGGCCGCTATCTTCTATGCGAACTTTCAGCCGGCCATTTTCCAAAAAAACCTCAACGGACACTTTGCCTTTTTCGGGAGTGTATTTAAAAGCATTGGACAACAAGTTGACAATAATTTTATCCAGTTTGTCTTTGTCGAAAAATGCCATTTCGCCTGCAGGAGGAAATTCTGTCTGAAAATGGATTTGCTGCCGCTCTGCCAGGCTTTCGAATGAAAAAACCATTGCTCGAACAAACTGCACAGCATCGCCTTCAGTTACTTGCAGTTTCATGCTACCATTTTCCAGTTTTGACAAATCAAGCAGTTGGTCAATGAGCTGTTGCAGGCGAGTTGCATTACGCCGCATCATATTAATGTGGCGAACTGGCATTGAGATCTTTGTTGATTCGGAAACGTCGGCACTCTGATCGAGGTCACTGGCGGGGAGTTGCTCGATCGCTTTTTTCAAAGGGCCTAAAATAAGTGTGAGCGGGGTTCGGAACTCATGCGAGATATTGGCAAAAAAACGGCTCTTCACAGCGTCGAGTTCGAGCACACGTTTGGCTTCGGATTTTGCTCGTTCATTTATTTGCAGCTTATAAGCTAGACCAAAAGTATAGATGACCATCACCCCCATATTGGCAACCGGCCAAGGGTTGAATGGGATCGGCAAAACGCCAGTTTCCCAGAGTACACCTAAGATGGTAAATACGCAATACCACATTGCACCAAAACCGAAAATTTTGGCCAATTTACTGGGCAGAAAAAATATACGTACCCCCATTAAAACCACTCCAACAAAAATCACCATTACAGATGGATCGATTTTCTGATAACTGCCGAATGCGACCTCAAGGAGCGATTTTACCATCAATAAAATAATAACACCGGCGAAAATCAAAAGCGCATTGTCAATTCGTTTTGAAAGGGAGCGGAGGTTAATGAAAAACCTGCCAAAAAAGATAAATCCAAGGTAAGCGGTACGGGTGAAGAAAACCCAAAAATAATCTTTCAACCAAGGGTGTTCAGGCAAAAACCATGAAACAAAAAGGCAGTCGGGGTGCATCAATGAATGATATAGAAATGTCATCAAAGCATAAACTCCAAAAAACAAATAAGACCAATCTTTTACAAATAAAAAGAAGAATACACTGAGCAAAGTCAAAATACAAGAAACCCCCATATAAAATGCCATCTCGCTGGCCCACTTTGAAATTCCTAAAGGTGCCTGCATATTCTGCGGCCTCAGTTCTGCGGCGAGATAGTACTGCGGACTGTACTTGTTTTGTAGTCTGATAAATATATCAACGGTATCGTTTTCGGGTATATCCGGCAACACAGCACTGAGGTAAATATTCCTGGAAACAGATTTTTTACTCTTTGGTACACTAAAGCCTGTCTGGTAATGATCCAATAAGCCATCGTTGGACTTTACATATACGTCAACAAAATCGTGTGGAGCAAGATATTCCAAGTCATAAACTGATTCCGATTGGTCAATTTTCTTTTTCAAAACAAGTCTCCATTTGGCAGCCCCTGTTTGATTGGCAATCGGTATTTTCAGCCAGTAAGCCCACCCCTTTTGGCCTTTTGGAGATAAGTTTTCAACAGGTTTAAAATTAGAATGGAAATCCGCATGCTGTACTTTATCAATGGTCAATATCCCAGAACTGTCCACAAAAAATTCTGTGAACCTATCCAAGGAAAATACCCGCAGGCTATCGTCAACCTGAAAAACATTGCCCTGCTGTGCCAACAGAGCATTTGAAAAAAAAAGGAGGAAAAGGTACAGTTGCGTTTTCATGACAGCTGGTTATTGCAAAGGCTAAATTTAGTGAAAACAATTTGATGTATGTTGTGCCAGCACCTACCATACTGGCACAACTTGACCTTTACTTGTACCAACCCCGATAATGTTCTTTCGCATAAGCCAACTTCTCTTCATCCGTTGGCTCATGTTTGCGAAGTATATTTTCATACTCAATATTCATGTTGTGAAACGAAATGATTTTCCAGCCTTCCTCCATTTTTTCCATCAAAATAGATTGAATGTGGCTGGGGCTTGCGGGGACTTCCAAACCCTTGTCACGGCCAGCAGCCAAGGCATGGACAAGTACCAAATCAGGACGTATGAAGCGCATCTTATCTACCCGAAGTTCTATGTCCCAATTTTTGTAAACTGAGCTGAAGATGCCGTGATGATTACCTGCGTTTTCAACTTGATTGGAGTTGGGAAAATAAAGGCCGAACCAGACAATAAAGTCATGGTCATCGGTAAAATAAGAAGCATATTGCTCAGCGTCTTTGGCTGCCCAAGCATCCTGCACTCCTTGTAAAACTTTGTGAATGGCCGTTTCGTCAGGCGACATCTCAGCCTGCGCTATGGCAGTATTTGAAAGCATAACTGATAATAAAAAGGCGAAGAAAAAAGTGATAGATTTCATTTTTGATATGGTTTGATTTAAAAAAAGTTGATGATACATTTTTACTGAGCTGCAAAAAACTGCACCTGCTGATGATTAAACTCTTGAAAACTGCCCCCCATCCATTCGGAGCAGCCATTGATAATTTCCATGCATGCTGGATAGAGTAATAGCATTGTAAGAAGTGAAAAAAGAACTATTGTTAAATCCGTTAAGAAGGATTGGTTACAGAAATTTGATTTCATGATTGTTATTCTTTTTGGTTCTTAGACAAATCCTGTGAAATTAGCCTTAGGGATTAGCGGGTCACTTCAAGTGCCCCGCTAATTTGACGAAATTACTGGGGCACTTGAAGTGACCCAGTAATACCTTCACAGGATTTGTCCAAGAACCTTCTTTTTTAATTGAAAAAATGATAGGACAAAGATGTGGAGGGTAAGCAATTGGAGGTTTTCAATCCTGTCGCAAGGGTTTGCAATTTTGTCGCAAAGGCTAATAATTATGGAGTTTCAGCAAGAAAAGTGGAAGGAGAATCAATTATAAATACGCAGGCAAGGAAGGCAATCGATCGGTTCTTATTTATTGTCGTAATCTATCAAAATGAAAAAACACGCTATCATTCAGATTGATTGCATCAAAATTCTCTACCCCCAACTTCAGTTGTGGGTAGAGAAATGAAAGAGAAATGCTCAACGGTTTCAACCGTTTCCATCCAAAGGGCTTTTTTCAAAACCGTTAAAACGGTTGATAGGTCTTTTCTTTTTTTGCCCCACAACTGAAGTTGGGGGTTTTAATGGCTTATTTTAATTTTGATGCAACCAACTTGCCTATCATTTTAATAGGGACTATTATTTCATATAAAATGCAAATCAGGTGTACAAGGCGCATAGCGACTTTTGCCCTTGGCAGCTCCAGAAAATGAAACATATTGCGGCGCATAGCGACGCTCCCCTTAGAGAGGCCGTTTTAAAGAAATGTACCTGACAGCTGCTCCCGCTGGTGCGGGACTGTGTCCCGTTCCAAAGCTCCAATTAAGCAAGCCATTTTTAAAAATTGCTCCTTCAAGTCTCCAGACTTGAAGGAGCAATTTTTTTTTCTGTGGGAAGATTCTCTCAATCTATTCAATAACCAATTTCTCCTGCATTCGCAGGTTTTCGGTTTTTATTTCTACCAAATAAACGCCACCAGCCAATCCATGCAGGTCAATACTTTTATTAAATGTTGTTTCTTCCAACAAGAATATTTTGGACTTTACTCTCCTACCGATAAAATCAAAAATATCCAGTACCACCTCTCCGGAGTAATCCGCCTCAAATGCAATGCTGACGAGCTGACTTGCCGGATTGGGATAAAGCCGTAGGCTTTCCTTATATGGAAGATGCGGAAAATCCACACTGATAATTTTGAAATATTCGAAGGCTCCATCGAAGTCTACTTGCTTGAGGCGGTAGTAGTTCATGCCGGGCAATGGGCGTGAGTCGGTGTAGGCGTAGGTTTGCTCCTCGTGGGAGGTGCCGTGGCCGGGGATAAAGAAGAGGTCGTTCCATTTTTCACCTTCGGGTGAGTGTTGGAGGTAGAAACCAGAGTTGTTGAACTCGGAGGCGGTTTTCCAGGTCAGCACTACTTCAGTTGACGTCACTTCCCCATTAAAGTAAACAAGCTCCACGGGCAATGAACTCTGGTAGGAAATGGAAAAATCGCCAGTACTTGGCAAATCATAATTGGCATTCCAGTCGTTACTTCCAGAATTAATGAAAGTGCCACTGAGTGAAGTTGAAGTGATAATGGTTGCGTTGTCACCCATAGATGGGGAATAACCATCGGTCGTGACCGAAAAGGCACCTGCCGAAATGGTAGATGTCCCTCCTACCGCCAAGGTTGTATGTGTAGCCGATGTGGGGCCTATTGTGATGGCAAGCGACCCGGTGTTTGTATAATTACTGCTGACATTGATCGTGCCCTTGCCATTAATGGTCCCGTTATTAACCAAGCTTCCCGTAATGTCAATTGTAGTCCCAGGTTCAATGGTCACTGTTGTGCCCGATTCAAAGGTGATTTGTGCAAGGGCAGGTACCCCCCATGATACCAGCAGCGCAAATAGGCCCATGCTACATATATTTGATTTCATAATTTATTTTATTAATGATTAAAATGCGGAAGAGTTTGAAAATCAAACTATCGCTTTCTTTAAAATCTACTATAAAAATGAAACCTATTCTTCTCCAATCTCAACTTCTTTGGATGTTTGGGCAGTTTCTGTTTTACCTTCCAATTTATCCAAGCGGCTGGCAAGTTCGGCATAGGCGGCATTCAAGACTTCTACTTTTTCAAATTTTGATTTTACGGTGTCCAGTTCTTTCTGCTGGGCCTCGATGATAGCTTGTTGCTCTTTGATAGCTTCAACAAGAATTGCGGTCATTTTAGAATATTGTACTGCTTTGTAACCATCTGAAGTTTCGTTCACCAATTCAGGAAATTCTTTTTCTAGTTCCTGAGCGATGAAACCAATTTGTAGGGTCGTAGAAAAACTCTTTTCTGGAAATGCTTCCCTGTTCCAATAATAATTTACACCCCTAATATTTTTTACCTTCTCAAGTACTTTGGGTAAACTGGAAATATCTTTTTTAAATCTGCCGTCGGAGGAGCAATTACATGTATTGGCTGTGATCGTTCCAACTCCAACAATATCTCCACCTCCTAAAGTTATTTTATTACCAGTAGTACCTCCCGGATGAGTGATTTGGCCACCGCCTGTCATGTGTATATTTTGGACATTCGAAAACTGCTTAGAATTTGCATCGACATTTCCTGTCAGGGTATGACCACCAAGATTGGTAGGATTAACTGTTGTTGAGGTAATGGTCCCCACACTGTTTATATTTCCCGAATTCATATCCAGCGTTTTACTGCTGTTAAATGATAAATTACCACAAGTAGTGATGTTACCGCCATTCATGACAATTTTATCTCCTGAACTCGCACCAATGATGAATTGCCCTGCGCCATTCATTCCAAAATCTTGCACATTTGTAATACTTCTCGCATTCAGATTAAGTGAGCCTCCTGTAATACTTATACCGGTGCTAAAATTACCTGTTCCTCCATTGACAATATTAGCATTACCCAAGTCCAAATTGGCACCATTTGTTTTTACTTGAGCGGCTGCGAAAGTTGCGCTCAAGACAAACAAGAGCACTATAATTACCTGAAAGTGTAATGATTTTATCATTTTAATAAATTTAGATAGTTAAAAAATAGTTTGTTGTTTTTCGGTTTTTGGAATTATATCCAACCAAAAGCCTCCGTATCCATTCCTTTTCTTCTGTTTTTATCAAGACCGCATATTTTCCGGGAGGAAGACCGTGTATGTCCAACTCAATGGCATCTCCTTCCTTTTCCAGTTCGAAGGAGACGGTGAACTGTACCTGGCCGCCATTATCCATAACCACAATCTCTCCCTGCACACTTTGCGAGGCGTATGCCGAGGCGAACACCAAAGTCCCAGTAGCTGGCTGTGGGAAAAATTCCCCAAAGATTATTTCAATGGTTGTAGCCATGGAAAACCCATATTTAGGGTGCTGTTATTTATGTAAAGGAGCAACCGAAAAGGTGTGGGTTTATGGTGTCTCTCTTGACATGACAAAGGTTAGATAAGGCAGATAGGTTAAACAGGACAAACAGTTTGCAGAATCGGACATCTTGCATTTTGGCTATGCAGGATCGGACATATCCTGTGCAGAATCGGACAATTTTGGGGGGTGCAATAACTGTTGTCAACTGTGAAAGTAATCCGAAGGAGACTTACCGAATTGATTGCGGAAACTACGGGAAAAGGCAGGAGCATCATTATAACCCATGGCATATGCCAATTCTGCAATCGTTTTGTATTTACCTATTTCGAGCAGTTGACGGGCTTTTTGCAGGCGAAGTTCTGCGATGTATTGCAGAGGGGAATAACCCGTCACAGTTTTGAGCCGACGGCGAAATTGGCGCTCGCTGAGGTTGGCTTGGGCAGATAGCCAATTGACCGATAGCAGTTTTTTGTCGAGTCCATCTTGTGCTAATTGCTCAATTTCAAACAACCAATCTGCATCGGCTTGAGAAAGAATAGGTTCGATGGATTCCTCATCGACCCCTGCTGATGCAGTACCTCTATTTGCAGAATTGGCAAGTAAATTTTCGATGCGCACCAGCAATTCCTCCTCCTCGAATGGTTTCAACAAATAATCGTCGACCCCTATGCGGAGCGCTTTGAGTTTGTCCCGAAGGTCGGCACGGGCGGTGAGCATGACAACTGGAATGTGGCGGAATCGGTCATCTGATTTCAGGTTTTCAAGCAATTGGTAGCCATCCATGACGGGCATCATGATGTCAGAAAGAATGAGCCCCACCCCAATCTTCTCCAAAGCGGAGGGAGTATTGCCATCATCCCCTCCCCCATTGGGCGAGGTCGGTTGGTGGCTCAGGACTTCAAGCGCAACCTGGCCGTTTCCAGCTGTTATCACCTGGTATTTTTCCTCTAAAATGATACGAAGGTAGTCCCGCAGTTCAGGGTTGTCTTCAACCACAAGCACAGCAGGAAGGTCAGCTTTTGTGGGCTTGATTGCAGGTTTTGAAAGAGCAATAATTTGTTCATCGGCAATCTGTTCATCTTCTTTTTCTGATATTTCCAATTCTGCTCCTGCCACCATTTTTTTAGGAAACTGAAAATAAAAGGTACTGCCTTTTCCCAATACACTTTCAACCCAGGCTTTGCCACCAAACAATTGGGCATACTCATTGACAAGTGCCAAGCCAATTCCAGTTCCGCCCTCCGCTGGGGCTTCGGGTCTGTTCGTTTGGTAAAAACGGTCAAATACATTGGCCACATCATCAGGATGAATGCCTTGTCCAGTATCAGCTACCCTGAGCTCCAACTGCCCTTCCATTTCCTGGAAGGACATGGTTACCCTACCACTCTTTGATGTGAATTTGATGGCATTGGACAGAAAATTATTTACCACCTTTTCAAATTTTTCCACATCCAGCAAAACCTGCAATTCCTCTCCAGCCTTGTATTCAAACACAAGCTGCAAACCCTGCAAACGGGCGTGCGATTCAAACTGAGAAAAATACCGCTGGAGGAGTTTATATGGCCTTACCGGTTTTTCGTCCAGCATCATCCGACCCGATTCCATTTTACTCAAATCCAGGATTTCGTTGATCATGCGCAACAGGCTCTTGCCGCTGTGCTGGGCTTTTTTTAGCAGGGTAAAATTGCGGTTGTCGAGTTGATTGGTTTTCAGTACCGACCCTATTGGCCCGAGCATCAAGGTTAGGGGGGTGCGGAGTTCATGGCTTACGTTGGCAAAGAACCTGGATTTCACTTCATCAAGCTGGCGAAGCTCGACTGCTTGGATAGCCAATTGTTCATTTTGGTGGAGAATGGTTTCGGTTCGTTGTTGAACCTGAAGCTCAAGTTGTCGTTTCTGGTTTTCAAGCTGCCTTGTCCGGATTTTAAAAAAAACTGGCCCTGCCACAAGCAATATCAAGGCAACAGTTACGATAAACCAGGTTTTTAAATAGAGTGGCTTGACTACCGTGATCGGGATGGCTAATTCTTGATCAGAAAAAACACCTGTGGCAGCCTGCCCTTTTATTTTTAGCAAAAACTCCCCGTATGGCAAGCCACTCAGGCTGACCTTATTTTCACGCAGGTGCGTCCATTTTTCACTAACGCCTTCAATCCTATAGGCATAGCGGATTCGTTCAGGAGCATTATAATCAAGCAGTGCAAATTCAAGGTTGATCACCCGGTCCTTTGGGTTAAGAACAATTTCAGGATGCTCATTAAAGCCCGGCAGTTTATTTACAAGCTTGTCCTGCTTGCCATCATACTGCTCTAACCCCAACAATACCAACGGGGCATTATTCTTACTTTCAAAGATTTGGAAATCACGTGGGTTGAAAGTGGTCACACCGTTCAAACTCCCAAAATAGAGCCTGCCATCTTTTGCCAGATGGTGTGAAATCCGGTTAAATTCAAAATGAGGAAGGCCATCCGTTGGCAAGAATGTCCGAGACCGTTTTGCTTTTATATTGAACTGCATCAGCCCATAATCGCTGCTCATCCACAGGTTGCCATAGTCGTCGGGATATAAGGAGTAGATTACATTTGACGACAGTCCTTCTGATTTGGTGAATTGTTCAACTGATGATTGTGCAGGAGCTGATGTTGATAGGGGTAGTTTAACAAGCCCGCCACCTCCGGTTGCCAACCAAAGCAAACTGTCTCCATCTTGGTAAAGGTGGTGGAGGTTGTTGTGTGGAATATAGACCCTGCCCTGTCCACCAGTCCAATACCTTTCTAAAATTTGCAACTTTTCAGGGTCAAACAAATACAATCCTGTGTTGGACACCAACCAAAACATCCCATCTTTTCGCTGCTGGATATCCAGGATATTTGCACTTTTCAACTCCTGGAAACCTTTGTAGTTTTCGAACAATCGCAAAGTCTTTTCCCCTGCCTCCAAATAAGCAAAATCGCCATTGAGCCCTGCGAACCAAATCCTTCCTGACCATTGCTCCTGAATGACCCAATTGTTCATAACTACTTTTTCAGGCGGGAGATGGAAGAATTCCAATTCACCTGTATTGCCATTTAGTCGAACTGGCTTCAACCAACCGAACCAAGCATCACCTTTTGATGACCCAAATAGGCCCATTGATGCCCACTTTTCTTCCTCAGGAACTTTCAGGAAATTTCTAACCAAAACATCCCCTTCTGGAGAAAGGAGGAACGTGCCAGCGTATGAATTGATCAGGACATTTCCATTTGGGGATTCCCATATGCCTCGGCATTCAATGCGATTGCCATAGAGTTCTGCATCTTTGGTATAGAGGGACAACAGGTTTTGGAATCGGGAGCGTTCGAATTTGATGTTAAATAGACCGTCGATTGTTCCGACCCAGCCTCTACCTTGATTGTCAAAAAATACGGAAGAGGCAAATGCAAGGCTTGGATGCTTGTCATTTACTGCATTTTCCACATATCCATCAGCAGTGGCAATGGAAAAGGTTTCTGCCCCAGTCCACCAAAAATCATGTGATTTGGGGTGAATATAAAGCTGGTGCTGCCCGTAAATGATTTTATCTGAAATATCTCCAATGGGCGTTTTGGTTAAATCATAGGATTGTTGTTGCCAATGTTGGTCGATGTAGTAAACACTGGCATTTTGATGCTCATATAAAATACGGAACCAAAGCTGGCCAGCGGAATCCTCACCCGCAACCGCCAGATCATTTATAAACGGCAATTCGTATTTGTGTAAAATTTCACCAGCCTGGTTTATTTCAATGAGGTTGGATGATTCGGCCGTGAGTTCTTTCCCCCAAATCGTACCTCTTCCTGTGCAATAGTAGGGGGTGAAATTTTTGACTGCATCTATTTTTATTGCCTCGAATTCTCCTTTGAGATTCAATTTCCAGCAATCTCCATTGTTTAATCCAAAATATAATTCCCGATGCTCATTGAAAACACATTTTGCAATCTCGGCCATTTGAAATGGTGCATTCTTTTTTTCCCATCTCAACAGTTCAAGGGTTTGTATATTTATCAAGTCCACATAGTCAAACGGGACATCGCTGCCTTCTTTTGCCGAAAAGACCCACAACCAGCCTTGGGGGTCTTCTAACACCTTATTGATGTTGTTGCTGGAAAGGCCGTTTTTTTCTTTGGTAAACCAAGTGAAGTTATGGCCATCATAGCGGTTGATGCCATACAAGGTAGAAATCCAAATGAGCCCTCTGCTATCTTGAAAAACATCGTGTACCTCGCGATGGGAGAGCCCTTCATCGATGCTAAAATGCTGCACTTGAACATGAAAGTCCTGCGCATGCAACTGCACAGAAAACGCAAGTAGGAAAAATCCAAAGAGGAGTATGGTTTTATTCCTTATCAATTGGTTTCAAATATGATTTGAATGGTAATGCTTTGTTTCATTAGTCTTGTTCATAAATAAGAATTGAGGATATGAGAATTAGATTTTTCTTTTTGAAGAATTAATTTTTTCAGTTTATAACCCCAGTTATGGGCTTAAAAAATTGGTTTTTCAAAATGGAAAAGATTTTCTCAAATACAAATTTGTTATTTGTGAACAAGACTATTGGCAATGGTAAAGATATAAAGTATTGGTTTTTAATAATCATTTTAGAATGACTGATAACCTTTACTCACTTTTGGTATTAATGGCAAACAGACCCAATAACACCGTTATTGAATCGTATCATTTCTCATTTCAAAACTCTAAAATTATGAAAACCGCAAAATCTTTTTTTCTGATACTAATGCTCATTGCCCCCCTTCTTTCATTTTCTCAGATGGAATTCAAAACAATGGGTTTTCAGCAGCCAATTTTAAAAAATGAATGGAAACAGGCCGATAATTGGCTACAAACACTCCGCTCGACTTTCGGAAAAGATATTGGCACTAATTGGATGAGTGAGTTGGCAATGGAAGGAGAATTTTATCTAAATACGGACTGCGGTGGGTTTATAGTGCTGCTGCCAAAATATATCCAGTCAGACGCTAAAATGCATGCGAAATTCCAGTATGGGATTTATGAAAATAAAAACACGAGATTGCTGCCATTATCTGGGGAAACCGAATTTGCGAGTCATCTAAATACCACCCGTTTACTTGGAAATATAGGAGGAGTCCCTGCAACACTTGATATTGCAGTAGTTGACCAAGGAGGAAAATTTCTGACGATCATGGGTTTCTATCCAGGGAATGAAATATCCAATGATTTTTCTAAAAAATTTCAACAGATGGTAGAGCAAAATTATGGAGGGCGAACATTTGCATCCCGGTAATAGCCACAGATGAAACTTCAACACCTGAATATAGCGTAACTTAGCTTAGTCTGCCGGAGGAAAATAAATGATTTTCTTCCGGCAGTTTTGTTTTTATGGGTTATGACAAATCCAATTGTGGCATTACTGGGTCACTTCAAGTTGCCCCAGTAATTTCATTCAAAATTAGCGGGGCACTTGAAGTGACCCGCTAATCCTATCAATCTCACGGATTTAGCTGCGCTGCCATGTCCAACGAACGCTTCGGGTGAATCAATAAAATTTCAGGATTTGCTGCTGAGGGAGTAGCTCCATCAATAATCAATCCTTTCACTTGCTGCACACTCAAGTTTGGGTATTTTGCCCAGATTTTTCCAGCCAGATTGGCTACCTGTGGCGACGACATGGACGTGCCAGAGCTTTTATGGATAGCCCCGCCCGGCACATAGCTCTCTACCTCATAGCCATTAGCATACACATCAACTCCTTTTCCTGTAGTCGTAAATCCTGTTTCTTTCCCTTCTATATCAACTGCTCCGATTTGAATGATATTAGGCAGATCAAATCCCTGGGGAATAGCTGTAGAAAAATCCATATCATCATTTGAATTGCCCGCAGCAGTTACAAAAAGAATTTCGGGAGCATTTTTCATGGCATTATAAAATGCGTCTTTTTCAATGTTAAATAATTCTTTTGCAATTGTTTTTCGCTCGTCATCTGTCTCGCCAATACCATGAACGGATAAATCATATTCGTACCCTTGCAGGGTATACCCCCAACTCATATTCACTATGCGAACATTATTCTCTTTGAAATAATTAATCGTGTTTTCGTATAATTTTGCCCACCTTTTCGATTTTTCCATTGAAAGCAAATCAGGAATACTTTTGTGAGTCCAAGAAACACGTGCGGCCATGATTTTTCCAGCGGGGTTTCCTTTTGCAGCGATGCCTGCCACATGTGTACCATGGGAATAAAGACCGTACAGTTCAGCATTTTCTAAAAATGGGCCAACTTCTTCAGGTTTCAAACTGGCAATATATTTCTTCACTTCATCCGCTTCTTCGCTATTTATCGCTGCCTGCAAATCCCCAATTCCCTTCATATATTTTTCATAATTATGAATTTCCGGATGTATTTTTTCAGCAGGCATTAAAACCTCAGTTACAGGATAGACTTCTTTATCATAAGCTATCCCATTTACATCATCAATAAACCCGTTTCCATCGTTGTCTTTTCCATCCAATTTTTCACGACTGTTTACCCATTTATTATTTTCAGAAAAAACAGACATATCTACTCCTGTATCCCAAACGGCAATATTTACTGAGTTTAAATTCTTTTCGTCTTTATAAATTACATCTCGTTCCTGCCAAATATCGACCATTTCAACCTCCACATGATTCTTACCATAAATAGCTTGGTTTACAGGCAAATAAACCTCTTTAATATAAGGTAAATCAACAGTAAACGTCCTTTGCAATTCCAATAACTCAGCAGCTAACGCCTGATGTAATTTCCCTTCTGTTTTATCCAAAAGTGGCTGGAGCTGCCCTTCAGCTACACCTATAAATAATGATTCTGTAAGTATTTCCAACATCCCAACTGCACTTTCAACATCTTCTTTTATCGCCTCATATGGAGCAACTTCCATCGATAGAGTTAAATAAGCTGCCATGTTCTTTTTCATTACTTCTTCGTCACCTGGGCAACTAAACATTTTTGCAACTAAATAGGCCTCATGGTTTAAATTCCACAAGTATTTGCTGGACTCTTTTTCCGTTAATGCTCTGCCTTTTTTTACATGCTTTAATGAAGTTTCATAATCGCCTTTTAGGAAAGCTATTGTAGATAGCATATCATGATATTCACGCAAGGTTGATTTATCCCGGATATCATATTTTTCTAAATCATCTTTTAAATTCTTTTCAATCTTTTCTGCTAAACGAACACACAAATCCAGGTCATTCACATAGTTCATGGCAGTATTATCTTCCAATTCATAATAATGAACAGGAAGGTCATCAGCCGAGGTAATTGGAATTTTTTCTTGTGCTGTTAAACATGTCCCTATAAAAAGGAAAAAAGAAATTTTAAAAATTTTAATCATGACAACTATTTTATTATTAATTGATTTACGATTCGATTCTACCTTCATCTTGGCCTTGTTCCATTAACCTTTTAACGGATAGCCCGACAATTAAAAGGAAAACAGTCCATGACGAAACGCCAAAGCCCAGAGCTGATTTTCCAACCTTTTCGATGTTTTCGCTATATGTTTTGAAATCAGAAACAGAATGCCTTTTTTGAACTTTGATTCGACGCTCCTCTATTTTCATTTGGTTGGAGTTGGTCGCATTGGAATAAGCTGGAGTTAAAAGCTGAAAGGAGAGGGATGTCAGGATTAATAGTGCTGCTCTTTTTAATTGATGTCTCATTTTCATTAGATTTTTATGCAAGTTAGATATAGGGCAGGACGCCCAAAACATTTATTCGCAAATCGGGGGATCGTTATCACGAATGGGCATTTTCTTTCTATGAATGACTTATAGCTTCGTGAAACCCATTCATAGAAGCAATAATCAAATTGGAGGGCATAGACAGCTCACTCGCCATTTAATTCAACCGTTTTCCCCCATATTTTTTAGATTGGTTTCCTAATATTGGCAGGTGTTCTGAATAGAGCCTTATCTTCCCGATAAAATCAATACTGCCAATGAACGAAATGACAAAACAGCATGGATGGACATGGGGAATTCACGGGCTTTTTTGGATATTGCTATGTGGCTTGATCGTATTCATTTTAAGTCAGATCCTCGTCAGCAACTTAGCTATTTTGGTAGGCACGGTAGTTAACCTCAGCGGGTTCATGATTTTGGTATATGGCCATTTATCCTATTTGCTCCCACGGTATTTTGACCAAAGAAAATATAAAAAATATGTACTGGGATTAATTTTACTATTAGCCATTACATCAGTTCTAAGATTTTTTATAGGCTGGGGATTGGTTGTGGAAATGAAATTGGGGATAGAAGAAACCTTTACGCCCACCTATTTAGGAAGCATGTTTTTTGGAGGGGTATTTATTCTATTTATATCCATCCCTTTGCGGCTTATTGACAATTTATTTAAAAAACGTGAATTGGAAAAAACGTTAAAAACGCATCAACTGGAAGCTGAACTGCGCTTTTTGAAAGCACAGGTCAATCCGCATTTTTTATTTAATGCGTTGAATAATATATATTCACTTTCATTTACTGAATCGAAGAAAGCCCCCGAAATGATATTGAAGCTTTCAGACATGATGAGCTACATGCTTTACGATTGTAAAAATGAGCGGGTCAAACTTTCGGCTGAAATAGCTTATTTAAAAAACTATATTGATCTGCAACAATTAAAAAAAGAGGGAGATCTAAATATATCGTTTGAGACCAATAGCTCCTCATCCAGCATTTTCATCACACCAATGTTATTTATTCCTTTTTTCGAAAATGCCTTTAAACATGGAAATTTAGAAGACACGAAGAATGGCTGGCTAAAGAGTACATTAAACACAGAAGGCAGCGATTTAACATTTTTCATTGAAAACACTTTAAGAAAAACGAACACAAAAGACCAGAAAGGCGGCGTAGGTTTGGAAAATATTCGTGATCGCTTAAAGCTCCTATTTCCAAACAAACATCAATTAGATATAGATAGAAAAGAAAATACTTTTTCTGTGAATTTAAAATTAAATCTTGCTACTGAATGAACTACAATTGCCTGATAGTAGATGACGAACGACCTGCACTGAAGCTGCTGACTGCATATATTTCAAAATTGCCCCACTTGCAATTAGTTGATTCCTGCGAAAATGCATTGCAAGCTATTTCTGCAATTCAAAAAAACAAGATTGACATACTATTCCTTGATATTCAAATGCCCGAATTAACGGGTCTTGAATTATTGAAAATTTTAAAAAACGACAAACCTCAGGTTATTCTAACAACAGCTTATCGTGAATATGCGGTCGAAGGTTTTGCATTGGACGTTACCGATTATTTGGTCAAACCTTTTTCGTTCGAGCGGTTTGCGCAAGCCGTAAATAAAGCGACTGAGCAAATCAATTTAAAAAACAACTCCACGCCACAACCTGATAATCCCGTATCAGCAACAATCGAAAATAAGGAAGCTGATACAAAAGATCATTTTTTTGTACGCACCAATTACAAAATGGAAAAAGTGATATTAAATGAAATATTATTTGTAGAAAGTATGCGTGAATATGTTGCCATCCACACATCCAGCAGGCGTTTTGTCACTAATCAGACTATGAATAAAATGGAAGAAGAATTACCTGCTGATAAATTCATGCGAGTACATCGTTCACACATTATTAATTTATCTAAAATTCAAAGCATCAACGGAAATGTCATTTCGATTGGAGAAAAAGAAATCTCCATAGGTGTTAGTTACCGGAAAGTATTTTTCGAACAATTGAAATTATTGTAATTAGAAATTAGTCATTAGTCATTAGTCATTAAATCTATCTTTTTATAAATTGCATCTCCTGCCCACTCTGAAATAGGGTCAAACTCTCAATTTTCCCACTATCATTTTTATTAAATTCTATTTGCGCTTGAACTACTTTTAGGTAGAACCTATTTTCAGATTGAGGGAAAATATCAAATCGTGGCTGGTTCGTTACCTGCGCTTTCAATTGACTTCCATCTTTCGTTATTGTTAATGCAAATTGAGGATTCAATTCATATTCTCCAACGTACGAGTTTAGAACCTCATCGGCAATTACTACATCTTCCGTATTATTTTCCACTCCCATTTTTTTCAACATAGCTATCGCATTATCATTGCTTCTATTTAACTCAAGCGACTTTTTATAATTGGCAATAGAAGCTTCCATGTACGCCTCCCCTAAACTGTCATAGGCATTATAACCATTTGGATAAGATTTTACATTTTGCTTAAAAATAGCAATAGCCGTTTCGTAATCTTTTTCCCCCATGAAATAATATCCAATTGTGTTTAATTCAGCTTCATTAAATTCGTATTCATCCGCTTTATTTTCTTTTAAATACTCATATTTTTCAAATGCTTTTTCCACTCCTATTTTTCCAATTAGACTATGTATTTTTTGACCAATGCTAATTTTGGGAATTTCATATTCCTTCCCATAAAGAATGTTCTGTACAGCTTCCACCAAACCTCCAAGATAAGTACTACCATTATTGGTTAATGCGATCACTGTTCTTTCATGCTGCAAATCCCTCCCAATAATAGTGCGAAAGCCATTTAATCCGCCTGTATGCATTACTATTTTACCACCTTCTGGATTTTCATTTATTCCCCAACCAAATCCATAACCAGTTTCTTCGCCGTTATTTGTTTTTCCAGAAGTAAAGGCCTCTTCCAACGTTTTCTTCGAAACCAATTTATTCGTGTACAATGCCTGATCCCATTTAAATAAATCTTCTACGGTAGAATACATTCCCCCTGCACCAGTGGTATAAATTTCATAATCCTCTAAAGTCCATGCTGGTGTGTAACCTATTGCTCTGTTTTTTATTTCTGGTGTTGATTTATCGAAAACTAAAGTGTTATTCATTTTAAGTGGATCAAATACATTTTGTTGCATAAAAACCGGCATCGACTGTCCCGATACTTTCTCAATAATCATGGCCAAGAGTACATAGCCTCCATTGCTGTAGCTAAATTTTTCACCCGGAGTAAAATCCAGGTTTTCTTGCTTAATTAATGTTTGAAATACATCAGCATTGGTGAGGCCCGGTTTATAAATACCCAAAGAATAATGATTGGCGACGCCTGAGGTGTGGTGCAACATTTGTCGAATGGTTACATTTTTGGCGTAGTCAGGAAATTCAGGGAAATATTTAGTCAATGGGTCTTCGTAACTCAGCTTCCCTTTTTCTTTTAATATCATAATTCCCATCGCAGTAAACTGTTTAGAGACAGAAGCCAGGTAACAAGGCGACTCCACTACCAATTTTCTTTTTGCTTCATAATCTCCATAGCCAAATGCACCTTTGAATAATATTTTTCCTTTTTCTGCCACGAGTATGGTACCGTTGAACTGACCATTTTCGTGCATTTTATTTACTAATGCATTAATCTCTGTGGTTATTTCATTATTCGTATCCTGAGAAAATAAATAGGAAGCATTTAAAAGAAAAATAAAAGAAAGGAAAATAGAAAGTTTCATGAATTGAATTTTTAGCTGAGTGAATAAATTTGGTTTAAAAAGTCATTTTTCAAAAAAGGGATTTTCTTTCCATATCCCAATTTGATATTCGTATACAAGACTTCTAATTACGATTAACTCGATGATGCGGAGCCGTGTCCCGTTCCAAAGCTCCAATAAGCCGAGCCATTTGAAAATTTGGATACTGGACACAGTCCAGCGCCAGCGGGTTTTTATTCGTGATTTGGATTTTCCCATATCAATAAATCTTCAATTCTATCTATTCCCAAATTCATTTCTTGGTTAATTTTTATTATTCTTTCAGAGAGTTCAGTTAACTTGGCTTTGGCGTCTTTGACAGCATTTCTTAATTTCTTCAGTTCTACTTTAAGTATCTTTTCTGATGGTATCGGCTCAAAATGTTCATCATATTCTCCAACGGCAAAGTCAAAAATCACTTTATTAAATCCAAATTTATAATCTGGTGCTGGGTGTCCTTCGTAATAGGAATTTTCCTTCTTAGAAATTTTCTCCCAATAGATTATATCGCTTAAATCTCCACAACATTGTGGAAAATATTTGTCTTGTCCATTTATTTTAAGCACATATCCACCAAATAGACAGCTTGCCTGTTCTCTTTCGTATTCTCCTTTTCTTAATTCCTCAGTATGGTCAGCAACAATTTTTTCAAGATTTCTATCTGTAATTTTTCTTGGTTCATAAAATGGTGAACCTTTTGAATACGGTTCAAATTTGTCTTTGAAACCTGCTTTAATCAATGATTCATTTCTGTATTCATACCAAATATCTTGATTTTCCCAATAAGGATATTCTTCAGGTGTTTCAATTCCCTGATTATTATATCCTAATTCAATTACTGGTATGAGTTCTATTTTCATTTTTTTTACTTACACACCGTGGGTGGATATGGCGGTGCCGACCTTGTGGAGGCGCTGAACATTATCCACATTATTGCAGGTAGTTTTCAATCGGGATTTTTAAGATTTTTGATAAAGATTCCAACTATCTTCCACTCTTGAGATGTTTTGCCCAGCATATAAACTACCTCCTCGTTTTCCCAATTTCTAAACTTATTTTGACCTTTCTCCTCAGTCACAACGATTGCCGAGTTTCCTCTCTTGTTTATATTTTTTACAGTAACCCTATTTTTAAAAGGGCCTGCAATGTCTAACATCGCAATAATCCAATCATCTATTTCTTTGTCATTCAAAAATTGATGGGCTTGCCAGTCAATGGGTGCCTCAGAGAAATTACCATTTATCATTATTAATTGTTGACCAATAGAATTTCTGATCAGGTTAAAATTATTGTCAATAAATCCTTTGCGATAATTATTTATTAGCATATTTATTGAGTCAGTATTCAAGGGGTCAACCTGATGGAACCGCTCCTTTACCTCAAACTGTTTGGCCACATTAGAAGGAATAATGGCCATTCCGTGAAACATTATAACTTCTAAAAAAGCGAATAGGGATAAATTGATAAAATAATTCATGATAATTTCATTTTGATAATTTATTTATAATTAGCCGACAACGTCAGTCCGTAAAAAAATCTGTCCCGCCAAAATTGAATGCCCTATTAATTTTATAGGGCTGGGTTTTCACACGAACTGACAGCCCGTGTAGCTGACGTGCCGCCGTTTAGGCGGCATAAGCAGCTACACTCTGTTAGCCACTCGGCTTCATTTTTCTATTTCGATTAATTCTTCAATGCCATTAATTTTTCCTTTCAATTCATACGCAATCCAAGTACATGCTTCATGTAAATTATCATACGAATTCAGATATGATATTTTGCCCTTATATATATGTTGATGGATCATTTCCCAGTCAAGATTCCAATCATCTATTTTAGATGCAATTATTTTTTTCGATTTCTGATTTAGCTGAATTTTAAAGCAATCTTGTTTTGGAAAAATTGTTGCTCTTTTTATATAAACTTCATCTTCAATGACGAATGGCTCTATCACATCATAAATTTCCTTTGAATACAACCCTTCGACAGACCAAATTGAATTCTCAGGAACAATTCTTATTATCTCTTTTAGCAATCCATTCTTGTCATAAACTTTCGAAAACCCGAAAGAATTATTATTATCTAATTGAGTTATTTCGCTTTCCCTACTTTTTCCTATTCCTAAAAGTTTTCTGACTGATTCAAACATGGTTTTTTGAATGGTTTTATTTTTTCCTGCTGGTAGCTAACCCCGCTGGTGCGGGACTTTGCCCCGTTCCAAAGCTCCAATAAACCGAGCCATTTGAAAACTTGGATACTGGACACAGTCCAGCGCCAGCGGGGTATTCAAAAAGGACAATAGCTTCTTCTTTTGACAGTTCAATATTTACTTTTTGTTCGCTCATTTACATTCCTTTCAAAGTGTCCATATATGTTCCGTAAGTACCAATATCCATCAATTCATTTTTGTCCGTCATTATTCCCAGTCCAAATGTGCCTTCGGATTCGTCAAACGTTATTTTATATCCACTTCTGTCTGCTGATTCTTCTAAAACAGTCCAAAGTTCTAATATGATTGATTCATCTACTGAGCTGAGATAGCTTTCCTTTATGGGTTCTATTAAACACACATTTAGATTTATTCCGTGAGCATTGGTAAGGTCTGGTTGTCCTTCCAATTCTTTACCAATAATATCTTTTACTTCTTGACTTGTCATTTTTTTAATGCACCACAACTGTTTTGCATAAATGCAGTTGCCAGCTTTTGCTGGCAAATGGCGGCTATGCTTTATTCGAGGCAGCGTTAATTTTTCTTCTTCTTTTTCTCTATCAATTTGATTTCATCTTCGAGTTCTTCGAGGCTTTGGATTTTCTCCGCCAATTTCCTTTTCTCTTTGTATTTTTCGTATTCCCCCGCAGCAATTTCATCAGCCAATTTTTTTTGCACTTTCCCTGCGTGTTCCAGAATCTCCCGTTCATTAATGGTCAAAATATCATTCAACTTCTTTATCCAGTCTTTCATGTACATCGGTTTCTTTGCCTGCGCCTGCGCCTCGGCAAATGCCAGATATTGTTCCACCAATAAATTCAATTGCTTCAATTCATCTTCCGTCAAATAGTTCTTTGCAATCGTAACATCGGCTTTTCTGATTTTCTCACCTGTCCATGAAGTTAGACCCATGTTTTGCTTTTTGGCACTGACACGTATTTTTATCAATTCGGCAGCCGTATGTTGATGAACTGCCCAATGTAATTTATTTTGGACTGTTGCATAAAAATCTTTGCTCAAATCAGCATATGAATCATAGTCAATGCTTGTTGTATAAATATCTTTGACCTTTTGATAAAATATTTTTTCTGAACTTCGGATGTCCCGAATCCTCTCCAAAAGTTCATCGAAGTAATTCATCTGATTACCCGATTTCAGCCTCTCATCATCTAAAACAAATCCTTTTATCAGATATTCTTTGAGTTGTTGTGTTGCCCAAATCCTAAATTGCGTTCCTCGGTGGGAATTTACACGGTATCCAACTGAAATTATCACATCAAGATTATAGTACAATATCTCCCTTCTTACATTTCTATTTCCTTCTTCCCGAACTTGTGCAATTTTTGCACAAGTTGATTTCTCTTCCAATTCCCCCGTTTTATAGATGTTTTTGATGTGCCTGAGTATCGAAGTCCTGTCAGTTTGGAACAATTCCTCCATTTGGTATTGGTTCAGCCAAACAGTTTCATTATCTAAAATAACTTCGATTTTGGTCTGTCCATTCTCGGTTTGGTAAAGTATTATTTCTCCTTTCATGTTCAAAAATTGCTATTGTTTTCAACTTGTGCAAATCTACACAAGTTGGTTTTGCTGTGCAATATTTTGTTTCATATTTTCGCCACCTCGAATGCAGATTTTTTTTTCGGCTGCCTTGCTTGTTTATTTTTATTCTATTCTAATAGTCAACCAAGACCCGCTGGTGCGAGACTGTGTCCCGTTCCAAAGCTCTAATAAACCGGGCCATTTGAAAACTTGGACACCGGACACAGTCCAGCGCCAGCGGGCTCCATCGTATTACTCGCTATTTATTCTACTCAGTTTTTCTTCTTTTTAATAAATTTTCTTTCCTCAATTTCCTCTTTATCAAATTCCCTTCTGTTGCGTAGTATTTTTTCATTTATTGCTCGGAGGTAAAATTTGTTTTTAGGGTAAAACCTAATTAGTGTTTTGTCATCTAATTTCTCTTTAATTTTTTCAATTTCATTTAGATATGATTTTATCCCTTCGATGGCAACATCTAATTTGTATTTTACAGCAGTAATTTTACCGTTTTCAAGTTCACAATATTTTTCTTCTTCAAAATATTTGCTTTTGTAGATTGGTGATTTGTAATAAAGTATTTCTTTCTCTATTGGCATTTCTCCCTCATTTCCTGCACCCATTATTACCCAATAATTTTCTTTCTTATGTTTTTTTAGAAAAACTAACTCCTCTTGACCAATTGAATACTTACTCCATCTTTGAGCACAAGTCCAATCCTCAAATTTTTTAACAATAATTTTTTTTGAATCAACCTTGCCTTTTATTTGATTTAGAATTTCAGCTTCGAAATTGTCGTTTAAATTATTTACAATTTTTATGTGTGCAATCAATTCTGATTTTTCTATTAAATCTGGAAGAAATATTGGACTATAATCTGCTTTGCAAATTATTACCAACCATATTAAAATAGATGTAAATATTGTTTTTTTCATTTTTTTTAATTGAGCAGAATTCGTTGATATGTGCACCAGGTGCACAATTACAACTATGTCGCTTTCAGTCAATTTCTCCCCGCTGGCACGGGACTGTGTCCCGTTCCAAAGCTCCAGTTAGCCGAGCCATTTGAAAACTTGGACACTGGACACAGTCCACCGCCAGCAGGGGCCAGCAGGTTATGGACTTTTTTAATAGGAATTAATGCATTATTTTGTCAACCGCCACCGTTGTTGTCATCAGTATTCTTTTTTATTTTTCGGCGTCAATATTATTCCGTCAAACACCTGTTCTATTTTAACTTCTAAAATGTCTCCGACTGAATAATTTGGTTTCGACTTTTCTATTTCGGTTTGAGTAAAATTTATCCTTTCAACCTCTCGAACTTTTATCTTTTTGTATTCAATCTTTGCGATTTCTGTAATTTGTACGCTTCTTTCGTTGACTATCTTTGATTTTGCTGGTGTCCAAACATCAATTTCGCATCCATCTACAGGCAAATAAATTTCATATTCAAAATTGTCATCAGAATGTTTTGGAATTAACTCGTCGAAGAAAATTTCAAAAGTAGATTTCATATTTTCTGGTCCGCAGTAAATGTTCAGTATTTTATTTTCTGTGCGTATCTGAAACCAATCGTTATCGTTTTTCGGATTTTGATATTCTCTTTGAAATTCGAGATTTTCCAATGCTGTTTCCGCAAGGTCGATTTTAATTGCCCAACCTGGATTGTCCAATGTTTCGATTTTGTATCCGTAGCTATGTTCCCAATCTCCATTGCAATTTATTTTATACCAATCTTGAATTCTTTCGATGGTTTCTTTCATTTTTCTCTAATTGACGCCAACTCGTTGATATGCACACCAGACGCACATACACAACTACATCATTTTTAATCAATTTCCCTATTGTCAATTGTGTAAACGACAGAAAGGCAATTGGTTGCAAAGAATTTTGTTGAGTTCATCTTGGTGATATGGTAAAAAAACTATCCGAGAATGCCGGATAGGTATTTTTTTTAAATTGAGTGGGTAAATGTAACCATTGGCCATTTTATTTTCAAATTATTCGGTCTGGCTTCTATGTCTCATTTTCGGCATCCAGCCGCAAGTGCAATCTTCCCTGCAAAGAATCAAAGGGGTTGATCCTTTTTCTCTTCTTTTCCAACCACCTCTTTCACCTTCACATCCAAAATCATAATTTTTTGCCAAATCTTATTGGAGAGTTCGTGCGCCAGCATTTCTACCTCGTTCACAATTTTCAGTACTTCGGCATCTTGGAAATATTGAACATGCAACGCTGCCAATTTTGAATTGATGGCCAGTAATTCAGAGCAGTAATCGAGGTAACGGATAAGGTCGGCAGCTGACATAGTGCGGGTCTTTGACTCAGCGCTATCGCCATTGGTGAGAATGTTGTTGGGATCTTTTGTAAGCTGATGCATGTCCACCACGTGAGCAATGGAGCGAAGCCGATGTAGCGACTCGTATGCCTTTTTCCTTTTCAGCCTATTTTCCAAAGTAGCGAAAAAGATGATACCTATAGCAAGCAATATGACTTCATTGGTAGCACTCTCCACGCCTTGCAAGGTTTCCATGAGGCCGTCTTTTCCAGTATGCGAAAAACTAATGGTGAGGATAGAAAGCCATACCGCAAAAATGATCAAGCCAATTATCCCCGTCACAGTCAGGATACGCAGAGACCACAGCGGTTTGCGCAGTTCTTCCACAAGCCGGATGATACAATCGGCCACTTCCCGCAACTCCATTGCTACTTTCCCCAGTCCCGCTGCTGGAAATGAATCGTCAATCCGAAATTTGACCTCGTCCAAAGTGCTCAAAATATGCACCGGATCAAGTTCGCTGTATTTGCCAGTTGGAAATTTTGTTTTGAAAAACATAACCTCATGGTTTCATGGTTTCATGGTTTCATGGTTTCATGGTTTCATGGTTTCATGGTTTCATGGTTTCATGGTTTCCTGGTTTCATGGTTTCATGGTTTCATGGTTTCATGGTTTCATGGTTTCATGGTTTCATGGTTTCATGGTTTCATGGTTTCATGGTTTCATGGTTTCATGGTTTCATGGTTTCATGGTTTCATGGTTTCATGGTTTCATGGTTTCATGGTTATTAATGCAAATTTCGAAAACAATGAAACAATACAGCAATGGAACCATGAAACAGTGAATCAATTTTACAATTCAATAATCGTTTTCCCATCACCTCCATCTTGGTTTGCGGGGTGATACATCCGTTTCACTTCACTGTATTCCCTTGCTTTTTCACGGACAATGCTACGAAGAGCACCACTACCCTTGCCATGGATAATTTCTAAAGTATTGGCGCTTGAAAGCAATGCCCGGTCAAGAAAGTCTTCCAAAATTTGCATTGCATCGGTCATGGTCATACCACGTATATCAAGCTTAGAATCGAAATTAGCGCCATTGGTGAGGGTATCTGTTTTGATAGTGCCTGAATGGTTTTCTGCCGGAGCATCCACATGCATCAGGTCACGTATATGAACCGTCAGGCGCATTTGGCCCATTTCCACAATAGCTTTTTTTCGATCCATACTAATCACAGTACCGGTTGCCGAACCTGCCTTCATTTTCACAAAGTCACCTTCCTTAATTACTCCGCTTTTGCCTGATTTGCCCGCTTTTTTGCTGCCAGTTTCTGGCACTTCGTACACTGCATCGTGAAGGTCGGAAACAGATTCTTTCAGCGACTTTTGTTCTTCTTTTACTGCCTCTGCCAGTTTCTTGGCTTTCTCTAAATTCTGGGTTTCTCGTATTTCTCGTATCACCCGCTGCAACTCTTTATTTTCCCGGCTGGCATCCTGAAGCGCCGATTGCTTTTTCTCCAGTTTCTGTTTTTTCAGGCGGTATTCCATATCGCCTTGCAGTTCATCATAAATGGAAATAAGACGCTTGAGTTGCTTTTCTTTATCCACAACCGAAGACAGTTTTTCTTCCACTTCCAATTTTTCACGTTGCAAATCAATGAGCAGTTCGTCTACTGCAATCTCGCTTCTTCCTGTCCTTTTGCGAGCATAGGAAATGACCCGTTTGTTGAGGCCGCTTTTTTGAGCGATTTCAAAAGCATAAGAGCTACCTGGCCTACCCACCTTGAATAAATAGGTCGGCGACAAGTGCTCCTTATCAAATAACATGGAGCCATTCACAATGCCCTTATTTTTGAAGGCAAACATTTTCAAGTTGGAATAATGGGTTGTAATTACACCGAATATTCGCTTTTCATTTAGCTCTTTCAGAATAGCTTCTGCAATAGCACCTCCCATTTTGGGATCGGTGCCTGAACCAAATTCGTCTATAAGAATCAGGGAATCTTTATCTGCACATTCGAGGAATGTTCGCATATTGGCCAATCGGCTGGAGTAGGTGGAAAGGTCATCTTCTATGGATTGCTGATCACCGATGTCGGCAAATATTTTTTTGAAAACACCCATCTCAGAAATCTCGTCCATTGGCACCAGCATCCCCGATTGCATCATCAACTGCAATAGCCCAACCGATTTCATCAAAATGGATTTCCCCCCAGCATTTGGACCACTCAGCACGATGATTCGATTGTCTCCGTGAAGTGTCAAATCAAAAGGCACTACTTCCTTTCCTTCTTTTTTATTTTTCAAAAACAGCAGCGGATGCTTGGCCATTTGAAAACCAAAATGGGTCTTTCCGATTTTTTCAATGCCTCCTTCGAATTTGGGATTTTCCTTTTCTATACATTTTATACGGGGAATATAAGCATTCATCTGAGTAGCCAATCTTGCCTTGGCATAAACAACATCATACTTCACCAACAATTTAAGCCAGATGCCTATCTGCTGGATATAGGGCCGAAAAGTAGCACTCAACTCTTTGAGGATGCGCCAGATTTCTCGCCGTTCTTCTTGTATTAAATCGAAAATATCGTTGTTGATATTGATGACGGCTTCAGGTTCAATGAAGGAGGTTCGACCAGTAGCACTTTCGTCGTGAATGATACCTCGGATTTTCCGCTTATGCTCTGATGGCACACTGAATACCCTACGGCCATTTCTCACAGATTCAACATTGTCCGTCAACCAGCCTTTTTCCCGGTATTGCTGGATAAGCACCCGAAAGACTTTGTCGATATCCCTTTGGCGGCTGACTGTTTGGCTACGGATTTTTGAAAGTGTTGGAGAAGCATTCGGACGGATATTTCCTTCTTCGTCGAAAACTCTTTGAATGGCTTTGGTCAATTCGGGGTCATATTCAATCGGTCGTACTATATCGAAAAGGTGAGGATATATTTTTTTGCGATCAGTATCAAAGAAGCGGAAAATATCGCCAGTAACCAAAAGCACATTATTGATCCGGCGCCAAGCTTCTTCCGGTAAAACATAATCTACAATGGTAAGTAGTTTCAGGTCTTCAGCGAGGTCTTCATAAGCTGTCAATGGGAAACGATCATTTTGCTCGATTGTGATTTTATACTCCCACACTTCATTCAGTTGACGCTCAATGGCCAACACTTCCGTCATCACTGGTAAAACACGAACAGCTTCCTTTCCGAGTTCTCCATAACATTCCTTTTCCAACAGGGAAAGGACTTTATCAAATTCCAATTTTTCGTACAAATCTTTAGGCTCCAGTTGCATGGCTCTCATTTTCTTTTCAACTCAATATTTTGCAAAGGTAAACGGAAGGGAACAAAAGGGAAGGGCGGAAGTTCCGGTGGTTCATATTTTTTCTAAATTACAGCCTTTCTAATTTCAACTGTAAAACATCAAACAATGAAAATCCTTACCTTTCTTTCTTTAGCATTCTTGATTGCTTGTCAACCAACTGATCCTAGTACATCTGAAACTGTCAATGCTCAAGCTCCCGCCAATTATGACCCAGAAGCAAAACTTGCAGCACTTAGCATCGAACTTCCAGAAGCTGCATCACCTGTCGCCAATTATGTGAATGCTGTCCGTACAGGCGACTTGCTTTTCCTGGCGGGCAAAGGCCCAAAAAATGCAGCTGGAGAATATGTAACTGGTAAAGTCGGCCAAGATTTGACTGTTGAAGAAGGCTATGAGGCTGCACGGTTGACTGCTATTGCCCAGCTCGCTGTACTCAAAACAGAACTCGGAAACCTCAATAAAGTAAAACGCATAGTAAAAGTTACTGGTATGGTCAATTGTACCTCAGACTTCACCAATCAACCCGAAGTCATCAATGGTTTTTCCGACCTGATGGTCGAAGTATTTGGTGAACGTGGCAAACATGCACGGGCTGCAGTTGGAATGGGTTCATTGCCAAGAAATATTGCTGTGGAGATAGAGGCTGTTGTGGAGGTGGAATGAGGTGTGAGGTGTTCTTTGTAAAAATAGAGCATTTTGATTTGAACTGCACGCCAAATCATAATTCTTAAATCGTTTATTCGTAAATCTTAAATCAAAAAAAGGCCCGCCCCTTTTACAGGGACGAGCACCATCGTCATTGGTCTCAAGAAAAGAAAACTAAAATATTTTGGCGCAAGGCCGAAACGGGTCATTTAGCCCGAACAATCTTGCGAATGCCGTCTTTATAATGTACCAACCGTGCATCTTCAGCCTTTGGTACGATGATATTATGGAGGAAACGAAGCGCTGATATATCATCAGAAAATCTCCCCAGAATGACATAAGAATATCCTCCCTGCTCTAGCTTGTCATAATGGACATTTCCGAATTTCCGAAACATGGAGTTGGTCCTATTCAATGGATAGGTTGATGTTGCAATTTCAATTGCATAGCCTTCGTACAAAACCGGAAGCTTTTTATGAAATCGATATGGACTGGGTGAAGCGGTTTTTTCAGCTTCGGCCTCTATCGAGGCTACTTCGCCTTGATAAGCTACTGTTGATTGAGAATATATAAGTGTAGAAACAAAAAGCAGTGCCAATACAAGCACGCCCTGAGGGATTCGGAGGGTGTTCATGGGTTCTATAAGTTGTTGAAAAGGATGAATAATCAAACTTGTCAACTGCCAAAGCAGCAGTGCAAGCTATGCTTTAGTGTAATGTTCAAAAGGTTACCCTTTTCGTGCTTGATCTTTGGATGAAAACTTCTTACCCGAAACGGAAGAAGAAAATGAATCATTGGCCTCTTGTGCAATCTGTGGGCCAACCGTTAAAAGAAATAATATAGCGACTATTGCCGCTAGCGGGATTATAATGTGTTCCATGTGCTAAAGTCTTGGTACGTTAAAAAATACCTGATGTGCTTTAGGTGTTCTGGGATGTAACGGTCAATACGGGATATGTTCAAATTGAATATGGTGGCAAATATATTAAAATATTATTAATACAAGAATTTTACCTTTATTATTTTCATAAATAAATTTCGATGCGTCACACTGGCAAATCTATTCAACGATAAACCGCACTATAAATCAGTTACCTAAACTATTTTCATTCTCCCAGTTGTTAAAAATTTCCGAATTGCTTTATCTTTGCAGCCGCTTTGAAAGAAAAGCGAACTTCTTATAAAATAGTGAATAGCAAAAGCCATTATTTACTTTAAACTTTTGCCTTTTAACTTATACCAAATACCCACGTGGCGGAATTGGTAGACGCGCCAGGTTGAGGGCCTGGTGTCCTTCATTGGACGTGCTAGTTCGACTCTAGTCGTGGGTACGAAAATAAAAGTCTGATATTCAGATTTTTATAAATATTTCAAAAGCCCTGTTGAATTCGGTTTTCAATAGGGCTTTTTCTTTGGGTACAACATAGGTACAACTTTATGACCGTTTTGAAGATAAGTTGTACCAGCCAACACCGATTGCAGTTCAGTCCAGATCCAATTCGAATTGCATCTTTTTTAAAATTTTGAACCTTCCTGTATCTTTATCTGAGTCCTTGTCAAGGTTAATTTGTGGCCCGTTATACTTTTTTTACAATTTAGCCAGCATGGCTTGACTTTTTAATGAATATCAGGGAGAGATTTGAGATTTGTTAGATAGGCTTAAAATGCATCTGTTATATTGAAGGGTCTATTCTTTTTCTTTTCACCAGCTTACCCTACATTTTAAAGAATAACTTCAAAATGAAGATTAAAGCATCACTCGACAAACTCTGGCTTAAGGATAGCAGTTATCCGACCGAAGGGAAGGAATCCAAAAGGATTGAAACGAAGTGGAATTACGAATAGCCTGGCCCGCAGGGTAAGCCCCTCTTTTACTTTTCAACAATTTCCCAATGCCCGCCTTTGGCAGGCCCGACCCGCCTGACTTTGTTCTCCTTCTTCAACTTAGAAAACTGTTTCTCAACCGCACGGGTAGTAAGTCCCAAGACATCGGCAATCTCAGGGATGGTTATCAAGTGATCTGCCTTTATCAGTTCAAGGATTTTCACCGAACTTTTCACCGAACTTTTCACCGAACTTTTCACCGAACTTTTTCTGTCCCCCGATGCAAATTCAACCCAAAAACCGGATAAGTCATATTTGAACACCGGTTCTGGAATATTGAATTGTTTACATTCTTCCAATATTTTCAATGTGCCCCGTCCCCATGCCTCTATCAGCCCGGCACGGAAAAAAGTACTGGCCACGGCCGGATTAAAAGGCACAGAAGGGTGCTTTTCTTTCAACCGCTCAATCGTCCAGTTTTCAGGCAACGTTCCGGCATTCCAAAAAATGACCTTGTCATCATATACACTGATCTGGATAGGGTTGCCGCTGCTGTAGTCCTTGTGGGCAATAGCGTTCAATAATGATTCCCGAAGGGCAGCTTCAGGGTAAGGGTATGTTTCCCTACGGTGCAGACCTTCATAAGAAATGCCCGCAATAAGGTATTTGGTAAGCAGCAGTTCCAATGTTTTTTCCACTTGGTCGAATAGGTTGCCATGGATTTCATCCTGAAAGCGGAGGTCGTGGTCCGATTTAAAATAACCGACCTTCACATACGCCCCGGTCACAAACCGTTCTGGATCATTATGGAACAACAACAACGCCGCCCGTTTTAAAAACCCGTTTTCTATGAGGCGCAACTTTTCAAGCAGTTCAGTCCGTCCAATTTTCAAGTCAGCACCGAGTACCCTTTTGCTTTCAGCAGCCTTCTTTTTAAAATAACCGAATGCTCTGTCGTCCAGCCCCTCGGCCTTGATATTCGGGACAGGGACACCGTCCCAATGCAGCCCCTGCTTCTGCAGCAGGAACTTGCTGAGCGCTGCACCCTTCAGCTCCTGTTTGGTACTTCCGCTCCGATAATGAAAAACACCTTTATAATTGATGGGGTAGGGATAGGAATCCACCTCGATGGACAGCCAGTCTTTTCCTAAATCATAGTGGAGGTTCACATCAACGATGATGCCTAGTATATCCCGTATTTTATTAGGGATTTCTTCCAGCAACTTTTTCCCATTGTCGATACCAACCACATTGCCCTTATCGTCCTTACCGATTTCAAGGGTGCCACCGTTGGCATTGGCAAAACCACATACCCATTTGATATAATCGTCCTTCCAAACGGACTTCCATTCGATATTTTGATCTTCGTTCATTTTATTCCCGGCCAGGATGCAGGTTTGTTTTGTATTGTTTATCAAAAGTAGGGACAATGGAAGGGTATTGGAAAAGATTTTTTATCTGAATCCTTTTTGCCCAATAAACCAAGCAATCTTTACCATTCCTTAATCATTTCCTGCCTATAATATTGCCATAAGGCAAATGTGGGGCATCAATGGCAAAAGACAAGAAAGATTCGGGTTCAACAGTCGAACTTCTGAAATCCTTTAATTCAGCAGCAGTGCTTCAGGACAAAGAAGTGGCTGCCTTGATGGGCAATGGGCTGGAAAGTGGGGACGGCCAAATCCTTCCAGGGGGATTGATCAGCAAATACGGTTATCTGGAAGGGAAGGACAGTTCGACCAAAAAGAAAAAGAAGGACAAGTGGTTCCAGGAAATGATCCTGCGCATAATGATACGAAATTCAATTCGACGGCTACAAGAAATCATTGAATACCACAGGCTACAAATGGAAACCCTGGCCGAGAAAATGGACGCAATTCAAAATCAGTTAAATGAACTGATAGAGGAAGAAAAAACCCTACGGGAAGTATTGGAAAATTACCGGGATGAGGGGGCTTTTGAACTGGCCGGTCCAGGCCGTTTGAAAAACGAAATTGTAGAAATGTCACTGCAAAAATGGGAAGCCCAGGCAGGACAAAAGCTTGACCGTTCAGGTATAAAGACATATATGGCCATGCTCAAAATCCTTGAAGACAATGAAGCCCAGCAGTTGGCCATTGAATCTGATTTAGGTCAGACCGAAATAGATTACAACTTCCACAAGAAACAAAAAGATGAAGCGCAGGAAATTTTGAACGACCTGGAAAGCGGTGACCATGAGAGGTGCCAAAATGCCCTCCATCGTATTGATACTATGAGTTTTGAACAGGAAGTTGAACTTGCATTAAACATACATGAGCAAAGTGAACCCAATAAAATTGAAGGCCAGGAAAAAGGGCTGTCCAAAGAAGATGCCGGATGGGATGCTTTTTCATTCGGTTTCCCTCCCCTCCAAAAGGAATTTGGAACTGCCTCGATTGGTGAAATTAAAAAAGAAGAAATACAGAAAACGGTAAGCCCCCCAACCTCTAAAGAACTACAACCGTTCAAGCCCAAAAACTAATCCTCTTCGTTCTGGCCTTGGGAAACGCCCTTACCAGATTTTGAAATAATATCCTCCTCATACGCATCCTTGACCAGGTTGAATAACGCCCAACCAGTACGGGCATCATCTTTGACGTCTTCGACCACCGCATAGACCTGGCCACTGGAGAAGACAGAAATGGCAGGGTTCATTTCATCTGGGGGATTGTCGCTGATGACCATGCCGATACGGTTATACCCTCCGTGGATGAGCGCTTTCATCTGCCCTTCGGCACCGGAAATCAGCTTGTCGCTTCCACCCCTGACCAGCACGACCACTACTTTTTCACGTGATGCAGAAAGAGCGGCTACTACTGCAGATTGGGGGCGCTTTCCCCTGAAATCTATTTTTCTCACCAAAGTTGAAGAATCAATAACCTGAGCAGACAATTTGCCAGCTGGACAGAAGGCAATAAAACAAAGGAAAAGGATATTAAATGTTACTCTAAAAACAACTAATTTCATGATGAATGCTTTTGAACCCATTGATAAATGGGAATCCAAAAGTAATAGATAAAAATTAAATTACCCGCTTATTAACAGACATTTAATTAACAGTCAGTTTTTTAACGGTTAATTATGACCGTTCTGCCAGTTTCCTTTGTGATATGGTAGATCAAAAAAACAGCAAAGAACAGCAGATAGAGAACCTTGGCAACCGCCTGCGTAAACTGCGAAAGCAAGCAGGTTACAGCAGTGCAGAAAAGTTTGCTTATAAAAACGACATCAACCGGGCACAGTACAGCAAATACGAAACTGGCGCAGATTTAAGGTTCAGCAGCCTTGTGAAGGTTTTGGAGGCAATGGAAGTGTCATTGAAGGACTTTTTCAGTGAAGGGTTTGATGAATGATCGGTGTGCAATGAAAACCAGTGGACAACTTATAGGTGCATATTGAACCTTTCAAAATTATGCCCTATTAAACCATCCATGACCAAGAAAGAAAGGTTTGTCCTTGTCAGCACAGCAAACAGCGGATCGTCATGCCCTACCTTGGACGGCAAATTGTTCGTCCCTGAAAATTCTTTCCAAGCTACTTGGGCAAAATCCACAGAAAGTCCATCGAGTTTTTATCTCCCCATAAGTTTTCCAGAAAGCCAGCTTTTCATGGACAGCCACATGAAAGAAATTTTTCTCATCAATGATAAAGATGGGATAGGAAAACATGGCTGTGCCGCATATTTCGTGGAGGAGGGGCTTTACAAAAAGGTGGTGGCGAAATTTGAAAAGGAAATTGAAACTGCCCACACATTCAATGAACCCAACAATAGATATTTTGGAGCAGGGCCATAAACACATTACTTTCAAAAGTCAGGGTTCAGGCGCATGTATGCAAGAACGTGCCAGCTTCAAAGAGGGAACATGAATCGTTCCCACCAGAAAATTACCCCATCAGACTTTCTTTGATTTTCGGTAAGTATAGTGTGGGCCTTCTGGAAAAAATAAAACCTGCCTTGGCCGCTTTACCAAAATCCAAAGCCAAATACCGGACAACCACCAATGCCTATAAAAGTACTTATTTCCTAAACTGTTATTTTAATGATGTTTCTTCCTTGGAACCTGTTGCCCTTGAATTAGAAGGTGAAAATTTGTGGAAAGGCATTATTTCACATGGGGATGAACAACTGAGTCCCAATGATCTGATTAATATTGGAAAATCTTTGGATAATTCTTGACCGACTCTTGAATGCCCAACAATTTAAATGATCTACTTTAAACAGTCTTTAATTTAATATTTTAGGGTCATTGGCTGTAATGGAAAAAATAATCATACCATTGATAATTACAGGTGCAATAATGATAGTCTTTGGTAGAAGTACGGAAGGGATGGCCATACTAAGTTCTTTGGCCGGGGTGATTGCTTTCAATGGTTTAACTGCTTTTGTCAGTTATACTTTTAGGAGTTTTGGCAGCCATTGCGACTTCCAGCTAAAATGATTTTGGTGGTTGATAAGCCATAAACTGTATCCACAAATACCAGCTTAATTCATTGAAATGGAGAAGAATCAACGGTATAATCTGAAGATGGCAAAGATTGATAATAAAAAACTGGCAGAAGTCATTGACGCCTGCATCGATGCATCGGTAAACCTTCACCACATTGAAATAGTGATTAAGGGGCTGAAGAACGAGATTGATGAAATTTCAACCAAACTGTTTTTCCACTATAAAGAAGACGGGGAGTGATTATTCCCTGCATGGAAATTGAAGCCCCGATTTTGCATATACAATATGCCGGATAAAACAAACATCGAACAAACGCCCAAAGGCCAATAGGCAGATCACTCAAAAGATGGGTAGTGGGTATACCATTGGTGCGGTGATATTGTTTGAGGAGTTTATCATCAAAAATGGGGTGGGCATGACCACTATATGGTCTTTTTATATCCCGATATCTTTGATTGCATATAGTACGGGGTTGGCTGTGTTTCGATTGAAAAGGTCAAAGACTTGGTTGAGGATTGGATGGCCAATCATGGCCATGAAGTTCCGATGAAAGTAATACCTTTTAGAAAAAGTGAGTGATAACAGTTAGTATGGAAAATATTGATAGTTTAATCTTCCCAAACAATACTCAGGATATTTCTGTAAGATTCAGTGACAATACAATATTCATAAAATGTAGAATCTTCATCATAGTCTCTCAATCTGAAATAAGTTGATTTTGAAATTTCCTGTTGGAGTTCATCTCTTGGATAAATCGGCTTATAATCAGCCTTAATATATTCAGAGGCAACAGAATCTTGTGGAGGAGGGAGCTTCACAAAATCGTTAATCCACACTTTAAAATCATCTGATTTTTTCCAGTACCTAAGTCTTCCTTCAAAAATATGGAACATTACAAGAGGATAAAGTCCTGTTTCAAAGTATCGAAAAGCAACTGAGGTCAAACTTGCTTTAAACCTTTCCGAGAGATTTCTAATTAAATCCGGGCTAAATTTTTTCCCTTTTGCTTCTTCGTAGAATAAATCGCTTGGCATTAGATACTCGGAAGCAAACTGATTGGCTTCATATTCTTGTTCACCTCTTTTTAATTGCTTTTCAGCATTGTTGAACCAATCAAGGGTAATATTATCATCATGCATGGCACTTCCTTTGTGCATCTCTAAATGTCCGAGCTCATGAGCCATAGCGAACCTTTTCCTGCCTTCATACTGAATATCTGAATTAATAAATATTGTAGATAAATTTTCCCCATAGACAATCCGGCCATCAGTCCTTCCCATTGATTTGTAACTGACAACACCACCCCTACCAATAATGACATCTTCAAGAGGAATATCATCAGGATCTAATATACCGATTTCTTCCCTCAATCTAATTGCTGCCAGCTTGCCCTTATTAATCATCAACTAAATTTTTATCTATTTCACCAAACAAGGCAGTAAGGTCAAGTTGCTCAAGAATATTTGCCATTTCTTCCTCAGTCATCTTGTCAAAATTTCTATAGTTTGCTGCTAAACCATATTTTTCAACGTGCTTTTTAAAAATTGGAAATACATTGTCTTTATTTTTTCCTTTCAGGGATTTCAACCTTCCCGAAGCCTCGGCAATTGAAATAACCTTGGTAACTCTATTTTTCTGAATATGGGCCTTCGCTCTAAAAAGAATTTGCTTGGAAAGTCGAGCATATTTTTTCATTTGCCCATCGTAATGCTCCTCAACATTGGTCAAGTCGGAATCACTACTTTTGGAATGGTCTTTTTCCAGGTAGAATTCCAATAATCCATCTTCAATATTCTTAATTAGCTTTTCCTTATCCATTTCTTGAGATATTTAGAAATTTTCGGATGGGCGAAAGTTTTCTTTCAAGCCTTTTGACGGCTTTGTACACTTCTTTGATATCTAAGTCGCAAAAGTCAGCAACATCTCTTGGTTTTTTAATCTCACACACCCAACATTCAAATAGCTTCAACTCTGTTTCATCAGGTGGGGGAATATGGTTTTTTAGTATTTCAGTAATCTTTTTTATAATGCCATCGAGGTTCCCACTATGGGAACCAAGGTTATCAGGCATGTCTTTAACTTCTTTGTTGTGGTCGATATCCATTATCTTCTTTCCATATTGATTGTTGTAATGGCTAACGAGACTCTTTACAGCGCCAAATAGGAATTCCTTAAATGTATGTGATTTATTCCACTTCCTTACACCAGAAATTGCTTTTTCAAAGACATCTCCAACAAGTTTTTCAGCTTCAACGATGCTTTCCCCTTTCATTTTGAACATCGCATAACTGACCAAATCATTGAACAATATTTCAAGATTGAGCGCTTCAAGTTGCTCAAGCACTTCAGCCGGAGTTGCTATGTTTTTAATCTCTTCCAATAATAATAGCTCTGTTTTTGAAAAAATTTGCCATGAACGGCAAAAAACCAGGAATACTCAGCATATATAGATAGAAAGGATACCCTGAAAAGTAAAAATAGATAATTTAGAATGTATATATGATAAAAAACATACTCCAAATAATAGCAGGCGTTTCATTCTTGGTTTGGGCAAATTGGTTTGCGAGTAGCGATTTAAAGCCTGAACTTATTGGCATGTCCATAGGAATTGGAACTGCCCTATTGATACAGTTTCTTGTTTTTCTATATCAGAAACATGAGTTTTTGAGAATTTTCCTGAATTGTTTGGTCATAAACCGAAACAAGCCTCTTCGACTTTCAATGGCCTATCTTTTTAGGATTGAAGCAAAAGGCAAATACCTGCTCATAAAAAACAGTCGGTTCAAAACACCTACTTACCAACCAGTGGGAGGAGTATATAAATATTTCCATCCTGAAGCCAAAAAAGATTTACACTCGTTTAGTATAGTTACGGATAATTCAATTGAGAATGATGAAAAAAGTGAAAACGATCTGAGAATAAAAATGAGAAAGAGAAGCTATATCAGAAAATTTATCAACTGGTTTTTTAGCAATGTAGACAGGGAAGTAGACCCTTGGAGAGAGTTTCACGAAGAACTGGTCAAACCAAAAATAATTCCTCCCAACAAATTTCCATTTATTTTCTATGACCTTATCGGACAATATTTTGAGCCGATACATTTCGACTCCTATTTCAAAATCGACACTCTCAAATATGTAGATGTCTTTACCCCGAGGTTTACCAATCAAAAACAAAAACATGAATTAGAAAAATTGTTGGCGGATGAAAGTGATGATTTTATATGGGCTACAGAAGAAGAAATCAAAAATAAGATCAGCAATGGAGGTAAAAGAATAGCACCCCATACGCATAAAATTTTTCACATTAAAAAACTAAAATAATGTTGGTACTTGAAAGAAGAGACACGCAAATGGACAGCCTGCTTGATAAAATGGCAGAAGAGGTCCAATTGGATAAAACAAGATACGAAAGGATGGTTCAAAGCTATGAAGCTGTAAAAAATTGGATAGAAACTGATACGGTTTTTTTCAAACCTTTCAATTACGAAGTCTATCCTCACGGCTCAGTCAGAATATTTACAACTGTAAAGCCAATAGGAAAAGATGAATTCGACTTGGACATTGTTATTCACTTCATCAGCAATATGTTCAATCACAGTCCACAGAGGATATACGATGAATTGAAAAGAAGGCTGAATGAACATGAAACCTATAAAAAAATGCTTGAGCCAAAGAGCCGTGTCCTTCGCTTGAATTATTCAGGCGATTTCCATATGGACATAATGCCCGGAGTTCAGGATAGCGAATGGGATATAAATAAAATTAAAGTGCCTGACCGTTCATTAGGAAAATGGGTGAGCAGCAACCCAAGGGGATACGCAGACTGGTTTATTGGCAAAGCAAATTTGGCTGAAATGAGTCTGTTGGAAAAAGCCTTACGGGCCGAGAAAATTCAAAGTGATGATTTTGACAAGAAAAAACCTTTGCAACGAGCTGTGCAATTGATCAAACGCTACCGGGATATTTATTTTGAAAAAGATAGTACTTACAAAACTCGAAGTATCATATTAACAACAATTGCTGGTGAATTATACAAAGGTGAAGAAAGTATTTTTGATACAGTTGACCAAATCGTATCGAGAATTACTTCACAGACCCATTTATCAGAACGGATTAAAATATTAAACCCTGTAAACCCTGACGAAGATTTTACGGATAAATGGGATACGGAACCTGAGTATTATGATGCCTTTAAAAAATTTATTAGGCACCTGTATCAAGAATGGGAAAAATTAAAAGGGGAAAATGGTGTTATTGAAGAGGGACAGATTTTTAAAGGGTTGTTTGGAGAGAAAATATTCAACAAAGCCTTGTTGCGAGAAAATGAACTAATTGGTGGTTTGAGGCAAAATAATTCAATTGGAATCGCAAGAAACACCGGAATTTTAACGCCAACAATAGGCTCCAACACTGATGTATCCAAAATTAGGGACAACACTTTCTTTGGAGAATGAAAAAATTAAAAAACATTAAATCCATAGCACAACAATTTTGCACAATGAGAATTAAATATTCTCACTTTACATCTAAAATTGTTCGCCAAAAACTGATCGTTAAAGGCTGTCTTCAGCCTACCGCCAGAAGCGATGTTTACAATTTCATTTTGGAATATAGTTTATCTTCAAGTCCAAAGGTTCGTATTACTTCTCCAAGGTTGAAAAGAAATTTTAAAGGGGAAGAGATCCCCCATATGTATTCACAAAAACACCTTTGTCTTTATCAACCAAAATACAAGGAGTTCAGAAGGTCTGATTTTTTGAGTGACACAATTATTCCCTGGGCTGCACTTTGGCTTTATTATTACGAACAATGGCATTTAACAGACAAATGGCTGGGGGGTGGGGAACATCCTAAATAATATAGAAATGAGAAGAAAGGACAAGTATATACTCGTAGGTACTGCTGTATTTTTTACAGCCACTTCAATCGTAGATATAATACTACAATGGCGTGAAAACAAACAAGTCAATAAGCCTTTCAATTGGGAGAACTATGATGGGTGGCGCACCTTAAAAAGGTCTGCGATTGCTGGACTTGTAGGTGGTGGTGTAGGGTATGGGGTATACAGGTATAAATTAAGTGAAGAAGCTAAACTCCCTTTCCATTCAGACAGTTATCTCAAAAAATTACTTGCCCAAGAAAACTTGAAAGCCAACCCAGGTGCATTTAGAAACATTAAACGCATAAAAGATAAAATCAGAAACATACTGTGGAATGAGTTCCAGCATGATTTGGTTGCTTTTCCCGAAGATGCAGGTTCATTTTTCAAGCAAACTGCATTAAAGTCAAAGTATGACTTAGACATTATCCTCCCGTTTAAGAAGAATAGTTATGCTTCTTTGATGCAAATGTATTATGACGTTTATGAGGCAATAGGATCCAAGTTAGGGCATCAAGCCACTGTTTCAAAACAAACAAAGGCAATAGGACTAACTCTTGAATATTATGGAGAGTTGGTACATTTTGATATAGTTCCTGGTAGAGAGATAAATGATTACATGAACGACCGTGACCTGAATCTGTATGTCAGGCCAAATTGGGTTTGGCAAAGAGGTAGTCAGTTCAAAACCAATGTTGGACTTCAAAAGAAAATAACAGTTAACAGTCCTAAGGCAAGGGAGACGATAAAGCTTTTGAAAAAATATAAAGATGCGAATGCTTTAAATTTACCTACAATTATAATAGAGCAATATACTGTTGATGCGCTTTCAAGTAAGAACTATGGGGTGTATTCATCTCCAACAGAAAACCTACTCAACTCAATGGACTTTATTTCCAGAAAAATAGTTCAAAACACCTTATTAGATATTGCGAATTCGAATAACAATCTTCATCAAAAAGTTGATTACTATGAAAGAAAAGATATAGCATCTTTAATGTGTTCGGATATTGAAAAAATTGAAAACAATCCCGCATATATAAAAGAAGTATTCAATTAAAATATACATTAATTGCCCAACTATTTCTAATAATATAGCGGTGAAAAATAGGGGAAATCATTGCTGAAGATTACATGGAGTAAAGGATATGCTTTTTTAAAGTGATAATGTATCTTATTAATTTTTTCTAAAATGTGATAGTTGAAACAATTAAACGATTGAAATTATAGCGAAAAATGTGTTTCATTTTCCATAATGTACATTATCACACATATCAATTACTATCTCTTTCGACCATTACAGTACCTGCACCATTTCATCATGGGTTTCTTGCCTAAAGTTCCCTGACCATTTTATACTCAACAAATGGGTGCCCTTCCCAAGTGACGGTAATTTTTCTTGTGTTCCTAAAATGGAATTTCTCATAGAAAGGGATCACCCACTCATTACTTTCCAGTTCATGGTATTTTAATCCATTTGACCTTGAACGACCAAGCACGAATTCCAATAATATTTTTCCATATCCCTTTTCCCATACCCCGAGCTCCATTTTACTGTAGTGCCCGATATGGTATTGATAGATGTTTCTTTTGACAAGATCGCTCAATTTTGTGGCATCGCTCAGTTGAGCTGTCCGGATCGCAAGAAGAGTTTTCATGGCCCAAAGTGTAAATTAAAGCATGAGATGTGGCTGTTTTATCTGGCTTTGTTTCTGAGCTCGACCACTACATAGAGCGAAGCCTTGTAAAACTCATTTTTATCGATAAAGGTTATTTCGGAAACACCGGGATCAATTGTGGAAGGTTCAACTGAGTAGGAATACTTGGACTGCGGGGTTCGAACCTCTTCAATGTTAATCCTATTGAATGGGACGACGATGCTTTTGTCCCCTTTGCTGATTTCGGTGTATTTTGATTTTTCAACCTTTGAAAAATCACCGGTGAAATCATATCCTTTTTTTAGGAACCCCCGCTTAATTAGCAATCCCCATTGTACCAACGAGTCTGTGGGCGCAACCAGCACGTACCTCTTGTTGACCAATGCCTCTGTTTCGGCCGATTGTTCCTCCTTTCTGTTCAGTTCATATAGGATATTTTGGATTTGGGAACGAAACGGCCCGATTGCACTAGAGAAATGGACAATCGAATCGCTTTTTGATTCATATTGCTCCATCCGGTATTCCATCCCCGAAACCCTTGTCCTCAAAGAAGCAACATCTTTTCGGACCATTTGAACATTCCCTTCAATATCATTGAGGACTTTGATGTCTTTACCTTCGATATGGGCTATTTTGGCAAGGTAGTTCAGGTGGTCGGACATCCTGGTCAATGCAAGCAAATCACCGGAAATCGTGAAAAAGGAACTGTTCAGATTATTTATAAAAGAGATTGCCCTCCTCGATTCTATTTCTATCTGGCTTTTCAAGGCCTCTATTTTCAACAATAGTTCCTGACCTTTCTTTTGTTCGATAACTATCAGTTCCTCAAGCCGGTCCCTTTGCTCCAAAAGTTTCGCATATTCCTCTCCGGTGTCCTGTTGGGAACCGGCCAAAAGCTCTTCAAGCCTCGCTTTTTCATTTTTGTACTTGGTAATCTGGTCGGATAAAATGCTTTGCTGGCTTAGATAGGTTTTTACCTCCATCTGCCATGACAGCCTTTCTTCTTCCAAGGCCAATTCTTTTTCTTCTGCATTGTACTTCCATACTTCAACCGAATCCGAAAGGGCCTGGTTATCTTGGAAGAGACCTAGGTTTTTTTCTTCGTATTTTTTGATCAGGCCTTTCCAGCCTTCTTTTTCTTTTTCGTAAAGTTTAAAGGCGTAAAACCCTCCTGCCAACATGAGCAAGATAATTATGGTAAGAACGATAGATAATCCTTTTTTCATGACAATAAGTTTTTGATGAATGATTATTTCCCTGGTTCTTTTGGTCAAGCAGTCTATTGTTCTTTCACACAGCGGCAAGAGAACAGCAGTGGCCCTTCCACAGTCTGACGGGAAACAGTTTTGGTTGCAGGATTGAAATCGAAATATTTGTTATCCGCAGCAATGTAATAACCATGTTCGCCGGAGTCCGAAAAATCTGTGCTTCCATTGCTGTAAACCATGCCTTTCCCTGAAAACTTGATGTTGAAATTTTCGGTCAGGGCACGGTACACATAAGTACTGCTGTATGATTTTGGACGATTTGCTCCGGATGAGCCAATATAGAACGCAAGGTTTTCCCATTCTTCAATTGACGCCAACCTGAAGCCCAGTGCCCAACAAGCTTTGGATGCGGCACTCATGGTGTACAATCTTGTTTTGCAGTTAGTCCTTCCCCCGTAACACCATGAGCCTTGGATTTCCAGCCGAAGGTCATCTGCCATCCATACAAGCGTACCAGCCCTGAAAACCGAATAGATTTCACCTCCCAATGTTTGCATGTTTGATGGAAGTGCTTTTTTGGCCGTAACTTGATTGTTGGATGGGTTGACAAAACCTATGATGAACAGTGTAAACAACAGGAAGGCCAATGCAATATATTTGACTGCACCTTTAGGCTCCTTGATGACAGCAAGTAAAAATTTCATGTTTGATTGGATTAATGATTATTGATTTCCCTTGCGCAGCGGCATGAGTGCAGCATGGTTTTCTTACCGGTTCTATACCGGACCAATGTTCCCTTACTAATGTCAAATTCGTAATACCTTGGTTCCATATGTGATATATTCAAATCCGATATCCAATAGGATCCTCTGACCCCATTTTCATAAAAAAATATTTCTCCTGAATAGTAAAGCCCATAGCCACCCAATCTTGCGTTGAACCTGCTTGTCCCCTTTGTTAGGAGTGTGCCAAAGGCCCTTACTGCATCAAATTCCTGGTCGCCCATTTTGTTCTCATCGTCGGCACTTGCAGCATAATAGTTGATAATGGCCTTGAAGTCCCTATTTGTCATGAGTTCCCAACCAATTGCCCTGCATGCCTTCCGGGCATCTTCGATTGTATAGAGTAAACCCCTGCAACGCCTTTTACCGTCGAAACAAATCGCACCGCCAATCCGGTAGTTCATGTCTTCAGCCATGATCTCCCTATTACCGAATATTATAGTTTCGTACCATTCTCCTCCTATATTTGACTTGCTCTGCCTGGGCGGGGCTGTAATGGTGGGAACAAAAGCAGTAGGCTGATCAGGGTCCAGGCCTGCTGCAGCCATCCATCCTTCTTTGATCGCCCTCCTCCTTTTCCTGCCATCTGGGTGCAGGTCTGTTGCAGGCTTCTCTTCAGATTTCATGTCAATCGATTCTTGTAATGTCGCACCGAGTTTGTACAGGATAAAACCAGCATACCTATCAGCTTCCAACTCTTGATTGTGTCGGTGTGTTGAATTTTCCGATACATGAAAATGAGCGTGGTGCCCTACTTCGTGTGCAAGTAGAAAAATCGACCTCCAGTTTGATGAATAGGCATTCAAGTAACTTCCGTCATATATTATATAGGGGAAATCATTGATCGTTGTAGCATAGCCTGCAATATTTCCTGGGATATTATCAGCCTTGCACAGTTTAAATGGCCGAATGGAAATGCCCTGTACCTCGATAATCTTTTTAATATTTTCTACTTCCCTTTGATCCGGCGTTAGGAGCTGAATGACTTCACCTTTTATTTCGTCCGTGCATTCACAGTATGGTGTAAATTCATTAATGAGCTTCATTTCAGCTGGTGCCTGCTCGCAGGAGACAATGAGAGTAAAAAAAATGATGGAGAGTGATTTAAATAGTGCCGCTTTCGGAAATTGACACATACCTATCCCCTTCCATTTGCAGTGGACAGTCTGTTTCATAATCAAAAGTTTTTTATGATGAAATAATTATGTGACAGTAATAATATTTATTTTTTAATCGAGATTACGGGCACCAGCTGCATTGTCCCTCAACTCATGTTGGTCCATAACCTTTTCACCCTCTTTTATACCCTTCCGTTGTTCCATCAGCAGTTTGCCCTTTGCTGTATGAATCAGGAATTCACTTATAAAAAATGGCACACTACTAAAGAGCATAAAGTAGCCCATTGCCTGCCAGCCTTTTATTCTTACTAGAAGGATCCCCAACAAAAGCACAAGAAATGGTTCAATAACTACCTGCCTGAACCATTCCTTACCTAGGAAACTGCCATCCTCGACGTTATAGTCAAAAAATGAAGATTCACCCCCACCACCAGGATTCACATCTTGGTTCTTAACTGCAAACTTGTACCCTGAAGTAATTTTAATGAGGATGCAGCGAACAACTAGGAAGTAGCTGTATAAACTCAATAGAAAAGCCTCAGCAGAACCAGTGATTATGGGATTGATAAAATTCACGATAGGGTTCTCCATTCCTGTACTGGCGACAACCCAAATCCTTATCCAAATAAAAGCACCTGAAACTGTCCACCACTTGCACGTGTTCGTGCCTATTTTTTTTCTCAAGAATGGAAATGATTTTATGCTGTATGATTGAGACCTTCCTATGAACTCAATAGCCTTTAAATTCTTGTTTTTGTTAAAGGGGAACCAAACGCCATTTTTTTGCTCCTTCAACTTTTTTATTCTGATATCGTAAGTTGTTTCAAGCATTTTCCTTTGTTAAAATTATTGTTTTGTAAATATTCAGAATCCATCCTTTGCTATATTCGATGGTGCAAAGATGAAGGTTTATACTTGGACCTCAAAATTCAAATCCATTATAACATGCTGATTATTAGCAATTTATGACATTTGTCGATTATTCAAACGACAATAACATGAAATGCATTGGAAAGTATTCGGCAAATGCCGCCTGCGATTATAATGTTAGAAGGATTTTGCCGCCTATTTTTACTAATCTTGGAAAAGAAGCCGATTAAAATGGAGCAAATGTAGCGGAGTTATCAAAAGCATTTTTATATTTGGCGACATTTGCCGCCTAATCGAATCTCGTAAATTAAAGTCGCAAAGGTACAGAAATATACCTGATCGAGCCAATGAAAGCAAAAAGGAAAACCAAGCAAAACAAATACTTAGACAGGCTAAGCGAACACCTTCATAAAGAATATGGTCTCGACATAAATGAAGTGTGCAAATATATGGGGATCAATGAAAATAGCTTGGAAGGCAAAAGGGGTTTCCCTACCAAAAGGACAAAGGATGAACACAACCAAAGACCATTTAGGTGGACCGAAGCAGCCATGCTCAAACTTGGGTTCAATATTCCAGACGAAATCCTTGTTCTAGAAGAATCTGATGAAAATAGATGGAGACAGGAAAACCCCAACCCTCGCAATAAACATTTTTTTAGGGAACATCGAGATGAAAATGCCCTTATCACTAAATGGAGCCCTCAAAATACTGTTGTAAATATTGTTGACCTAGAATATAGATATGGAAATATTGGGGAAAGGCAAAGATTTAAAAGTGCATATGTAAATGCAAATCTCCCGTTTATTAACGCAGCGGAGAGAACTATATACGTTAATGAATACTTGAACAAGGGTACCAAATCCAAAAGGAAGGTTCACCTCAATGCTTATCAGGATGCACATGATGAAATCTTTGAGATGGGCATTGAAAAAAAACTCGAAACAAATCCCAACTTTAGGTATTCAAGGGTCATGACAAAACATTTTTCCAAAGAAGCCAATACCGCCGCATTGAAAATAAGGGAAGTAATCCTGGAAAGTTCTGTAGCAACATATACACACATAGTTCGGTCTCTGAAAAAGTTTGGAAAGGAGAAGATTGATGTCAAAATTGAAACTGAACAGGATAGGTTTAAAACTGAAAAACTAAACAGGGTTCGGTTTTGTGCCTCTCCTACCATAAGGTCTTCCCACATGGGGATAATAGACAGTAACTTACTGTTCACCGAAACTTACCTCTTCATCTTGGACGAAGGTGAATCAATCCAGATTCCAGATATTTTAAAAATAGAGAATTGTTCTTCCAGTGATAAGCTGCGAAATCTGGTAAAACAGTATGAATTAGAAATGGAAAATTCGTTCATTGACAACTTTTGCATTACTAGTGAGAATATAAAAACCCATTCCTACGAGGCTATGAATACAGCCAAGGCTATAAGTGTAGTCAATGGGGGCAAGTCGGGCCAAGAGTATGACATGGAAGAAAAATTAGAATACCTTAAGGAACATTTTACTTGATAAACAGTAATAAATAATATATGAAAAAGATTGGTAAAAATTTTGCATTAAAAAATAGGCAAGCAAAAATAGGTATTCCCATGGATTCATTAGAATATTTCCGTAGTCTTAAAAAACCAGAGGGCATAGACAAAGGTGAGGATAGGATTATGACACATACCTTCAACGAAACCATTAAATATCTAGAAGAAAGTGGTGTCAGTTTTGATGAATTCTTGAAAATGAAACTCCACTTTTTTAAGATGGCTGGTTATGATGCAGAAAAAGGGCTTGAAATTAAGGATGAATACTACAAGCTTTCATCTGAAAGCAATAATTTGGAACTTGATAAAGAGAAATGAAAAGAAATTGTCAAGAATAAATTCTGACTACTTCAAATTACTTTTCACCCTTCTGCTTAAATTTTGCAATAAAAAAATTCTTCCCAGTGCTAAAGGGGTCACCAGTTGAGGTTGCGACTCCTTCCACTACATCCTTGTTTGGTTTGCCACCAGTCAGCAATAAAGAAAAGTTCTTTGGCAGGAACTGATATTTCAATTCCTTGGTATGGCTCGTGCTACCTTCCCCATAGGTTCCTTTCCGGATATAATCCTGCCCAATGGTGTTCGCTGCCCATTCATTTGTTACAAAATCATTATTGTTGTGAAATATCTTAGTTGCCAGATTACCGAGAAGGGAGTCCACCAATGCCTTGGAATTGGAGCCACCGATTGCGGCATAGTAATTCGAAATATTTTGGGAAAGCAGGACCGTGCAGGCCTTTGAACTCCTGGCCGTGGTTTGGAACATGACGTCATCCTGGTTAATGAAATATTGCGACTCATCGATCCACATGAAGACGGGCCTTGTCGTTTTGCCCACCTTCCTCCGCTCCACTGCCTGTTGCCACAATTTCTTGTAAATCACCTGGGCATAAACACCTAGTTGAAGGTATTTTTTTACCGGGAAATTCAGGACAATTATTTTCCCCTCAAATGTCTTTTCGGGCATTATCTCAGGGGTGGTGTCACCTGCAAAATAGTCGGCGAGCAGGCCAGACCTGAAGGGGGTGGCAAAAGCAAAAAAGTGTTCCAATATCGAGCTGCGGGTCTTCTCGGCCAAGGTGGAAAGTTCGTGCAGAAAGTAGGAGCTGACCACATCAAATGCCCGCTTATCGCTTTCAAATTCCATCTTCTTCTCTGCGTCCATTTCTAATTCATCATTGTTCATCCTTGCGATGTAGGCTGCAGCCCAACTCAAGCAATAGACGGTATAACTTTTTTCTGACCACTTTTGCAATTGACCGTGCTGGGAGTAACCACTGGATGATGACAGGTTCGCAAACCTGTTGTAGTGACCTTCACCAATCGGGGTGTCCCTCAGGATTTTGGCAATATTGGCCACAGTGAGTTCAAAATCATGATCACCATTTTCGCCAGAATTATCGATGGCTTTTTTTGCCAGTTTCAGCAGATCGACTGAGGCTTTTATGCAGCGTTCCATTGCCATCAGCCAGAACGGTTCCCGGCTACCCCCCTCTCCGCTCCCATCTGCTCGATTGCCCATTTTCATGATCGACATGAACAGTGAAACGATATTATCGGTATAACCCCCACCTTCCTTACCTTCCCTTTCCAGTTCATATTTAAGCGGGTTGAACCTGTACCTTCCGCCTGGCTCAAAAAATAATAGTTGATCTCTCCTGTTTGCCTCTTTTGCATAATCAATCCATCGGTCTTTTTCATCAACCTTCCCTGTCAGGACGATCCCTCCAAACTGTCCGTTCAAAAAAGACAAGGCCAACTCCCGGCCGCTCCCGGAACTTTTTCCGGAACCGATGCCACCAAATATTTGGACTCCCCTTACGGCATCCCTAAGGGTCCAGGCATCTTTGTCATTAGGGGTTTCTTGCTTGTAATGGACAAACTTGAAAAGGGTGTCATCCAGATCGGTGATAATAGGATTGCTGTTCATATGATATTGGGTTTGGTTTTAAATTGTGAATAAAAGTAATTAAATTTGGTCACGAGACCGCACACATATCAGACAACTTATAAGTTTGGGTGGAAAGGTCGGCGTTCACTCGAATTTTAGTGTAAGTGAGTCCTTGATTCGTGTCATGATTCTGAAACTGCGTGGCCTGCGTACACTCCTTAGCACTGCTAAGGGAATCAGTCTGTACCAATTAATCACAATATTCCATAAGCCCCACGCATGATCACCAGGAAGCAATATAGATCCGCCAGAGACACGGTTGAATACTTCGACCATAACTTGGCCCAGTCCGACTATCATACCCAGTCCGGCCATATCATCGGCATCTGGAAAGGCAATGCTGCAACCAAACTCAACCTCCCCGATCAGGTTCACCGAGACGAATTTGAACGCCTATGCAACAACAAAAACCCCGATCCTGAAAAAGATGAGCGCCTGACCAGCAGGACTACCAAGAATAGGACGATTGCTGAAGACTGGACCTTCTCCGTCCCAAAATCAGTCTCCATCCAGTATGCGATTTCGCAGGATAAGGACATCATCAATGCCGTGCAAAATGCGGTCGGGGAAACCATGCAAGAAGTGGAAAAAGATGCAGAGTGCAGGGTAAGAACAGACGGCAGGTACGAAAACAGGCCGACAGGGAACCTCGTTTGGTCGGGATACCTCCACGACGATACCCGGCCAGTGGAGCGGGTAGTCAATGGGCAGAAAACCCACATTCCCGACCCCCAGCTGCACCAGCACGTGGTCATCATGAATGCCACTTTTGACAGTGAGGAGGAAAAGTGGAAGGCCGTGCAGTTCAGGAACATGGTTGCTTCCATCCCCTATTACCGGGAACTGTTCGGTTCAAGGTTGGCCAGCCAGTTACAGGGTTACGGGTACGAACTTGAAAGGACGCCCCGGAACTTCGAACTGGCCGGGTACCAGCGTTCCACCATCGAGAAGTTTTCCAAGCGGCAGGCCATCATTGAGGAGACCGCCCGGCAAAAGGGCATCACCGACCCTGCGGCAAAGGCCCAGCTCGGTGCAAAGACCAGGACCAACAAAAGGGAAGGGCTGAGTGCGGAGGAACTGAGGCAGTTCAGGTTGACGCAATTGGACAGCGGGGAACTCAAGGTGATCCAAAACGCCAAGGGCATGGGAGCCGCCCAAAAGAAAAGGGAAAATGTTTCGGCCACGGAGGCCGTTGACCATGCCATCGAACACGGGCTGGCCCGCAAATCTGTCATCGGCCACCGCGAACTGTTGAAACATGCCCTCAACCGGGGCAAGGTCTCCGTCACCAAAGAAGAACTGGAAAAGGCCATCGAAGAACATGACTACCTGCACAGCAGGGAAACAAAGGACGGACTGATCTACACCAATACGGAGGCCCATGTCGAAGAGAAAAAACTGGTTGCCGAAGCAAGGAACGGAAAAGGAAAGTACAGACCCATCAATCCGGAATATGAACCTCAAAACGGCATGCTGACCAAAGAGCAAAAAAAGGCCGTGCACCATGCCCTGCAATCCCGTGACTTCATCACCATGATCACAGGGCGGGCGGGGACGGGCAAGACCTGGAGCGTCCGGGAGATCGCAGAGGGCACCCAACAGGCCGGGCTGAACTTCGGTGCATTTGCGCCGAGTACGGAGGCATCAAGAAGAGTTCAAAGGGACGATGGTTTCGAGAATGCCACTACCATCGCCGAACTGCTAGTGAACCAAAAACGCCACGAAGAGATCAAGGGCGGGGTCATCTGGGTGGACGAGGCGGGCATGGTCGGCAACGCCACCATGAACAAGGTCATCAACCTGGCCAAACAACAGAACGCCCGCATCCTTCTGACAGGGGACACCCGCCAGCACAATTCTGTTGAAAGGGGTGATGCCATGCGGATCATCGAAAGGTATGCGCATGTCCCATCGGAAAGGATCACCAAGAACCAGCGGCAAAAAAGCGGAGAGTACCGGAAAGCAGTGGAAGCCCTTTCGAAAGGGCAGATGGAAAAGGGCTATACCATGCTCGACAAAATGGGGGCGGTAAAAGAGGCGGAAGACATGGACGACCTAACGGGGAAAGTGGCGGAGGAATATGTGCAGTCCGTCAGGTCGGGGGAACGGGCCATTGTCATTGCCGTGACCCATGCCCAGGGCCGGGCGGTCACCGATACGATCCGTAACCAATTGAAATCAGAGGGCAGGCTGAAGGGGGACGACACCATTTTCACTGCTTTCAAGAACACGGGCTGGGACACCGCCCAAAAGAAGGACAGTGTCAATTACCAGCCAGGTCAAATGGTGGAGTTCCACCAGAACGTCAAAGGGGGTTTTGTGCGCGGGTCAAGGTTTGAAATAGCAGGTACCGACAAAAAGGGAAATATAATGGTCAGGCCCGTCGGCCAACAAAAGGAAACAAGACTCCCAATGGGTGAAACCGGGAAATTTTCCATCTTCGAAAAAAGCCAACTGCCAATCTCGGCAGGGGAGCAGATAAGGGTCACCAAATCGGGTTTTTCACAAGACAACCACCGTTTGGAAAACGGTGACCTTTTGTCTGTCAAAGGCTTCGATGAACATGGCAATATCAAGGCTTTTACCGGCAGGAAAACGATTACGCTCGACAAGGGGTTTGGCCACTTTGCACACGGTTACACGGTCACTTCACAGAAATCACAGGGAAAGACCGTGAACAAGGTCATAGTCATGCAAGGGTCAATTTCCGGAAAAGCCTCCTCCATGGAACAGTTTTATGTCTCTGCATCGAGGGGCAGGTTTTCCATTTCCGTGCACACCGACGACAAGGACCAACTGCTATACCGGATACAGCAGTCCACCAAGCGGATGACGGCGATGGAGGTTGCTGGTGAAAAGGAAAAGGACAGGGCACTGACCAAATCTTTTAACAATGCAAAGGACGGCCCGCCCAAAAGTGCCCCCGGCCTCTCTGAGGACTGGCAGGTGTCAAAGCCCCCTCCTCCCGGACCAGAGCCGCCGCATGCCCCCCAGGGCAACCCTCCCGGTAATGCCCCTGAACCGCCATCACCATAAATTCACAAAACATTATATACATGGCGAAACTTATCAAGGAAAAAAGGAGGATCCCCGACTTGGTCGCTGCCAAAAAAAGCGACCAGTCCCCTTTCGATGTGTCCGATGTTCTGATAACGGAAGACTATACCTGTTTTGGGATCACCCAGAAAGGCACAAGGGCAATGTGCCTGAAACTGATATTGAACAAAGGTGAAATTGTATTGGTGCGGTATGCTGGCTTCCTCCCCCACATCCCGTTCAATGGCAGGGACGAGATCACCATCCTGACCTCGACCATTAAAGTGGTGGTCAATGGAAAACACCTGGAGCATTTAATGGATTTTATTGGCGAGCAGCGGCTGGCCTGGATCAAATGTGCAGGCTATGATAGTGAATCCGATGCCATGATGATGAAGGAAGGAGAGCCTGTGATCGAGACCATCAGGCCGGGCAAGATGGCTGGATAAGCTTGTAACAGTCAAGCGAAGTGGTCAAGGTTCGATGCCACCACCAGCGCCACCACCGTTACCGGGCGGGCCAGCGCAATCATTGAATTCCGTGGTGAGGTCGTCCGGTTCGTATCCACCGCCATAATCGTGGTCTGCAAGGTCGCCCGGTCCCCCCTCCACCTCGTTACCGAAATCGGTCAGTTCGCCGTAAAAGGATTCATCCTCTTGCTCCTGCCCTGGAAGGTTTTCATCCGCAGGCTGTTCAGCGACTTCCACCACTTCCTGCCCTGCCCCGTCATCAACGGGTTCTTCCCCGGGCGGGCCTTGTTCTGCCAAAAGCAGGCCCGCCACCGCTTGGCGGTCCTCATCCGTGCCCTGCTCCAAATAGGTGTCCAAAAGAAAATCTTTCCTCCTGTTGACCTCATCCCCCCGGAAGGCATCCATCCTGTTGTTTAGGTCGTCCCTGCGCTCTTCGAAATTTGCTGCAATGGATTGTTGTTGATCTTTGTCGACAGGAGGTGCTTTTGGGTCCTCGTCAGATGCTTTGACATTGCCCCAGGTTCCCTGTTCGGCCTTTGAAAGGCTTTCAAGCTCCCCGCCAAACTGGTTATGGACGGCCTCGTTGATGTCAGGGTCCATCCTTTCCAGTTCTTCCCTTATTTGTTGTGCCATGATCCGGCGTTCTTCTTCATCCATTTGAAATTTGATTTTTGCAGCAGGTTTTGCTATAATGAAATGGTCACCAAATTTACGAAGAAATACAAAGAAAGGGGAGGCAATGCAGAAAACCGGAAAGCTTGCGACAGACCCGGCAGCGCGGTGTACCTATCTCCCGGAATTTTCGGGGAAGGCAGAGGGAATCATCGCCGATTATGTTGCGCTTTACAACATCGACGCGGGGTTTCCCGATGTGGCTGAGCATATCATGATCCGTCATTTGCTCTACTCGGAAAGTGTCGGCTATGCTTATACAGAAGAGCAAAGGGATTATTACATCAAGACCTCTATGGGCATTATCAAAAGGGATGAAGCATACGAAAAGCAGATCGGCTATTTTGGTAAGTCCGCATAATAACGGTCAATACTCGTGCGCCATCATCACGGTCAAGACCCTGACCGTTTTATCCGGATCGGCAGCATCCCCGCTGTGGCATTGCTGGTTGCGGTCGTAATAATCGATTTTCCAGAATACCTTTTGGCCATTGTGCTCCACTTTGCCAAAGTCACGTTCACCATAAGGGTCGTTTTCCGGGGAAAAACCGTCGAAGGATTTTACGAGGCTGTAGATTTTGATCTGGTCTTCAATTGGCAGGTTCCCTACCCCCGGAGTGGTGACGACCCGCCCCTTGGACATACTGAATGTGGTGCGCAGTTCATCATTGAGCGTGGCGATTTTTTTAGTCTTCTCGTCCATGGGTTTTTCCTTTCGTTTTAAAACAGGGCCAGTTGTTTGCCCTGGTCAATGTAATCCTTCCATTCTTTTGATTGGGCATCGTGGTCCAGCCAATCCATAACAAATTTTTCAGCACCGCCATATCCTTCGATGCCCGAGGCATGGGTGAAATGGGATCGGTAGCCCGTTCCGGTCATCGGCAATTTATGGCGTCCCTCGGCCATGATCTCCAGATGTGCCAATGGATGGCCGTATATTTCCTTATAGGCTTTTGAATAATCGGGATTGTAGGAAATGTCAATGGATATCCCTTTCCAGATGATGGCGAGCTTTTCAGTCATTTTCATACGAGGGCAACTCCCCTCCCCCAATGATAAAGTCAGCTGCTTTTTGTGCCTGGTAGGCAGCCTTGACCACTGCCCGGTTATCGGATTTCATGATCCCCAGCCAATGTTTGATGTAGGCCGCATTGTTGGTGATGGTTTTTGAAAAACCAAGGGAGGCACAACAAAAAGCGGAAGCCAGTTCGGCAACAAGTTCCTCTTTTGCATAAGGGTCATCCCCAAACCTGCCGGACATGTCACGGTTCAATCGCTTTTCATGCCCGGTCCAATGTGCCAGCTCGTGCAGGGCGGTTGCATAAAATGGCTGTGCTTCCCCTTTGAACTGTTCACGGAGCGGCAAACGGATCGAATCGGTAATGGGATTGTAATAGGCCCGGTTGCTTTCCACGATCTCAATATCTGCCCCGGTTGCACAGATCAGCTTTTCGGCCCGGTCATCTTTTTCAAAATCCTGCAATGGTGCTTGGGGCTCCATATCATAATACCTCTCATCAAGCCCTTTGGTCTGGGCAATGTTGAACACCCGGAACAATTTCAATACAGGTATTGATTGCAATCCCAAAGCGTCGGCTTGAGTGTTGTTCATTTCCTTTGCTTTTTCAGCAGTGTAGTATTTTTTGTTTTTATCGATGTAAGCCGTTTTGTAAAAGACAATGGGGCTTGCTTTTTCCCCTTTGATCACATTGCCGCCTTTTTCCTTTACCTGATTGTACGTCAGCCAAGTGTTCTTGAAATAGTCCCTGTCCAAGAGCATGGAACCCAGCAAGAACTGGTTGACCCCACGGTAATACTTTCCGGTACCCGCATTCCGGGCGAATTCCCCATCTTTACCAAAGGCGATCCAAGGGCGGTCCCAGCTTTCCAGCTGGGATTCCAGCATTTCAATAATGGTAGCGGTAACGGTTTGGTATATTTCATTTGTTTTCATGGTTTTTACCTCCTTCCAATTAAAATAGTCTTTCAGGTTGTAAAGCACTCCGCAAGCCTGTCTTGCGGGGGGTGCGCTTACAAGCTGATGGGAGCACAAAAAAAAAGGAGGCCATGTCAGGGGAGGAACGCTTCAAAGAAGCGCCCGGGCAAGGAAAACCGAAAATTGCGGAGGGTCTGCCGGAGGCGGAAACCGTCATTTTTGGTTTTCCGCAGGCTTCCGACCTTGACAGGGACGGTACCGAACAAAAGAGCGGCTTCCCGTGGAAGCCCCGATTATTTAGGGCAAGAAGAACAGCCCAAAATTTTTGTGGAAAGGATCGACCAAAAAAGAAAAGGGGGCGAAGATCGCCCCCTGAGTGGAGTGGTTATTTTATCAGGCCGCTTCGGAAGTTTCCGGTGCACCTGCCTTTTTGTAAAGGGGTGCCTGTTCGACCTTTTTGGCGATGACCGAAACCTCCTTTTTGGTGACCGTTTTGCCATCCTCCAAGGTGACCTCGAAAGGGCGGTAGGACAGTTCCCCCGTGATCTGGAGGCGGGTGCCTTTCTTGAACGATTTCAGGGTCTCGATCAGCACCGGGTTGAAGATGATGACATTGTGCCAGACCGTTTCCCTTTCCTGCCAGTTCCCTTCCCCGTCCTTGTAACTGTCCTTGGTGGCCATGGACAGGCTTGCAAAGGTCTTTTCACCTGTTTCGATGATGCGGATCTCCCCGCCCGTGTTCCCGGTCAATGTTACTGTGTTGTTGTAGGCCATTTTGTAGTCTCCTTCTTTTGTTTAAGTGTTAAAGTGATGAACCCCGGACGACAAGGGCGCTTTCCAATGTCATAGCAGGGGTTAGGACTTTTTGTGCAACAAAAATCCAATCCTTCCGACCCCCGAAGGGGGCTGCGTCATTGACTTTGGAAAAAAGTGCACTTGTAGGGTTTCATCATAGGTTTTAATGCTTAATAAAAAAAGGGGCTTGCATCAAAAAAGCAGGCAACCCAGTCTATATATTGAATGGGCTACACAGGGGAGCAATCCATTGAACCGTCCGGAAAGTTGGGAAAAGGTTGCAAGCCCTGCCCCTCCTGCAAGGCTTTGTTCACATCCTTATAAGGGAGGAAATGGTGGGAACAGGAAACCGCACTGCCCCCGAATTCATCTTCGAACCGTTTGGTGCATTTGAACCCAGTCGGATCATTGTCAAGAAAGGTGCAGATGCGCCTGTAACCACGGGACCGGATAAAGTCGGCCGTCCTTTTATAAGAGTTCACGGAGTGCATCACGATGGTGTCACAAAAAGGTTCATCCCGGTCCATCATTGCCAAAAACGAGAGAAAATCAAGCATCCCCTCAAAAACATGCACCGTGCCGGAATTAGGCCTGGCTTGAACTACACTGATATCACGTGCAATCAAAGCGGACTTGAACGTGTATTCATCTGAAGCTGACCGGATTTCAAAACCTCCTGAACTGCTCATGTTTTTCATTCCAAAGGCGTAAAAGGTCTTGTCCTTTTCCATGTTCTTGTACAGCACAAGCCGCAGGTATTTCTGGGCAAGGGCGGGGCTTATCTTTCTTTTTTGGTGCAGGTACTTCAATATTTTTCCGCTCTTCAGTGGATAGTCTTTGATGAACTGTAGCGTCTTTGCAGGGTTTGGCCGACCCGGAGCGCTTTGCTGGTGAAATGAAAAAGGCCGTTTTCTACCACCTTTGCCCCCTCCCCTTTCCGTTTTATGGTCCAACAAAGAGCCGGGAAATATTTCGCTCAGAAAATTGAGTGCACTGCTTATGTCGTTGGGGGCATAGCCTTCATGTGCGATGACAAAATCGATGATGGAACCGCCGTGGCCAGAACTGAAGCATTTGAAGACCCAGGCGATGTGCCTGCCCTTTGTGATGTGGAAGGAGGCATTGCTCTCGTTGGACAATGGGCTGCGGTACCAGATTTCGTTGCCGCCGTGCTTGATGCCACCATGTATGGGGGAATGCCCCAATCTGGCCATCAGGTCGGGGAACGACAGTTCTTTTTTGGCCTCTTTGGCGTTCAAGGTGCAGCTTCCTTTCTTTTTGCAAGAAACCATTATGCCATGGAAAGGGGGCGTCCGCAACAGGTTATTGTCAATAATTAGCTTGGACCTTGGCCCACAAGCGGAGCATCTTCGATCTTTCGGGCGACGATGGTAGCTTCCTTCTTTTTGACGGTTTTGCCTTCCCCTACCACCGCATCGAAAAAACGGTACGTCAGTGACCCGGTCACCTGTATCCTGTCCTTGGTGCCGAGTGCCTTCGCTTTTTCGATCAGCTTGTGGCTGAAGGTGATGACCTCGTGCCAGACGGTCTCCTTGTCCTGCCAGTTGCCCTCTTTATCCTTGTAGGTATCGGTAGTGGCAAGGGAGAAGGCGGCGAAGGGGTTTTTGACGTCTTCGATGATACGGGGCTCTTTGCCGATGTTCCCGGCCAGGGTGACAGTGTTGTTGATGGTCATGTTGTTGCTCCTTTTTTTTTATTTTCACCAGAGCAATAGCATAATGCACCCCTGCCCTTCCCTGCAAGTGGATAGATCAAAAAGTCCCGTTCTTTACATTTTTGGGGCAGTCAGGTGCCCAATTCCCGTTAGGTAGGGTTCGTATCGGGCAGTTCATACCCACAAGAAGAAGCCATCCGTTCAATCGCTTCCCTGATCCCCTCATCTTCCTTCCCTTTATATATATGTTTACCATTAGTCTCGGACATATATGTCACATCTAGGTTCTCTGCGGCCTTTGGGCGGTTTTTGGGTTTTTGGAGCTTCCTGCACCGGATGGCCGCAAAGTTGAGCCAGACCTTGATGCCCGTGTACCTGCCGATCCTGTCCTTGGTGCGCCTGTAAAAAAGGTAGCCCTCCTCCTCTGCATCTTTCAGGTAACGGAACACCTGCCGTCGGCACCTTCCGATATGTTTGCCAATGATGCCCGTGGTCGTCTCGATGCTGCCCCCCTGCCCCGCCCATCCGGCCAACAGCGTGAGCATGATCCTGGTCATGGGCATTGTACGTGGGTTTTTGATGAAGCTTTGTTTGATCGGTTTGACAAAAGTGCCCTTATCAGGTGGGGCGACCATGTTTTTCCGCCTCGGTTGCGAATGGTCGTATTCCTCCACGAAATGTGGGCTGTAGGCCATCAAGGCCTGGGCCTGGGTCAGTGAGTGGATGGAAAGGAACCGCCCTCCTCCCGGCCGAGTCAGTTTTGGGATAAAATGTTGCATGATCGATAAAGCGGGCATCTCTAAAGGCCCAAACCCAGGGCGCAAAAAAGTGTTGCAAGAATCACTTTTGACTTGCATTTCCCGGAACAAGGCGGTAACATTCAATTGTCAGATTGAAAAAACACCGCTTTATTTTGAAGAACCGCAGCGCCAACTGCGGTTTTTTCTATTTGGTCTTTTGAAAAGCCGTGCGCCCCTCCTTTGGTTAAATGTTTGGATGAAAAATATGGCCACGATTCGGCCAGATTGGTACACACTATAACACATTGTGAAAATGCCCACAAGGCTGTGCACTGCCTGCACAGTGTGCACACTTGTTGTGTGAAAGGGCAGGGGGCATACGGGGCAGAGCGCTTGGACACATTGGTATACACGTTGCCTGCCCTTTAACACAGGTTTGCACATGGTAATTACCTGTGCAGTTGCCGTGAACTTCACAGGTAAAAAGTGTGCAACTTGCGCATTGCACATGTAACCATTGTGCAACCATGTACATTGGCAGGCTAACGTTTTGCGGTTATACTGTGAACAGATATGCTGCTAACACACCATTTCACAGGGAGGGGACATGCTCGTAAACAAATCCAAGGCCGCCGGACTGGCTGGCGTTTCCAGACGGACATTCTACAACCACATCACCAAAAAGAAGATCAGCATGGTCGTTGACGGTGATGGGGCCGAGAAAGTGGACCTGTCCGAACTGGAACGGGTGTACGGGAAAGAGAAAATCCTGAAGAACCTGAAAAAATCGGAAGACGCCCACAGCAGCACGGGCGGGTATGGGAAAGATGTACATGCCTTCACACAGCAGAGTGTGCAATTTGAGAAGCTGATATTGGAAGAAAAACTCAAAAGTTCGGAAGCGCTGATCGACCAACTGAAATCTGAAAGGGAACAACTGTTGGAAGACAAAAAACGGGTACAGGAACAATTGGACAAAGCACTGGAAATCGGTGCGCCGATCGGCAAGCTGTTGACCGACCAACGGGACATGAACGAGGGCAGGGCAGTTGTCGAACGGAAGGCCGTCGAAGAAGCCGTGAAAAAAGAGGCAGCTGAAAAAATGGTGAAAAAAATGGCCGTCAGGATGAGGGCACTAAAAGTCGAAAATGAAGAACTGCGGGGCAGGGGGCTTTGGAAAAAATTATTTGGGCAATGAACGGAGGAGGGGGCTATGGTTCTAAACCATTGTCCTTTCCTTTCCCAAGATCATTGTCAGGCAGGTTGTCCAAATCCAAATCCTGTACATCGCTGGGGACATTCTGAGTACTGTCAAAAAAACTTTCCTGACTGTATTCCTCTGAGCCTTTGGCAAAACCGAGCATAAAAGGGCTGTTTTTGTCGGTCATGCCTTCCCGAAGTTTTTGGGCAAGTTTTGGGTTCAGCTTTTCGAGCATGTACCCGGCATTAAAGCCTTTACGGATTTCTTCATTGTTATCCATAGGTTAAAAGGTTTCTTTAGAGTGAAGTTCCAAGTACTGGAGGATGGAATCCCGGTCGTACAGGATCAGTTTCCGGCTCGGTTGGGAGAAGCGGATCGCCCCTTCGTCCCTCAATTTTTGCAGGGTGGTCCTGGAAGAAATGCGGAGCAGGTGCATGGCCTCTTCGTCGCCGATCCACTTATCATGCTGTTTGATACTGCTCTTTTCCTTCAAACGGTCAACGACCTCTTCCACCAATGCATAGAAGGCTTGGGTTTCAAGGCAGATGACATTTAGGTTGTTGGCGAATTCTGACATGGTGTAAAAATAGAAAAAATTGTTTGCGGGGCAGGGGGCATGTTTGTCATTTTCCCATCATTCTACTCAAAAAAATAAGCCGGAAAAAAAACAGGGCCGTTACAGCCCCGTTTTATTCAGGTGGATAAATGCTTTAAAGCAATTTCCTGAAACGTTCCATCAAGTATAATGTGCTGGCCAGTACAGGTTCTTCCCCAATAGGTATCGACATCCGTATGAAGGATCGGTTCGCCCATTCTTTCCAGTTCATCGGCCAACCATGCTGTAACTAGCCACCATTCATAGATTTCATTGGGTTCACCGTCATTGTCATAGTGATTGGAGATGTTATCGAATGAGGTACCGGCAATTCCCTCGGGCGACTTTTGAAAGATTTCCGAGATCAGATAACTCTGGTTGGCAAGGACATCCCTTTCGATGTACCTGTTCGCCAAATCATGCACCTCTATTGTGTAACCGTAATATTCATTTTTGGACATTAAAAAACCCCTTTCCTTTTATTGCTGTGAACTGCTGACAACACAGCCGGGCAAAAAGGCGAAATGTGCGTTTCGTTTTTGGAGGTGCCACGGAGTGGAGGAACCGAAAACGAACGCCACATCTTCGTCTGGCTCGGCTATATGGCAATTATTTTCACGGCAATAAAAGGAAACGGATACGGACAATTAAGGAACGAAAAGCAAGGCATGAAAGATAGATACAAAATATAGGCAACCTTTAAAAGAGTAGACATAGAATTACATCAAAGAGCTATCGGACACTATAAAATTGAAGAAGTTCAAAAAAACACCTGAACATTTAGGCAGAGAAGAGTTGCCCAGTAAATTAACCACTATGTGCAAGCCGCTTTTTCTGATTGTTGCTTTTATAAATGGGGTAAGTTTACTAGTCAATACCCATTTCTAAACTTGTCAGAATTGCTTTGAATGTGCTGCTTCATGGCAGAATTTATCCTTTTGTCAAATTGGGTTAGGAATTTTGCATCTAACCAACATAGCGCTTTTATTACGAAGCCGACCCAGGGCTTTCAGATGCAGAAATTGCTGAAATCAAAAATACCCGTTTCTCCAATATTATATGCAGGAACACAGACATAGCCATCATCCAGAACAATGTGTTTTACGCTATGCCGCATGATGAAGCCCTGACTGCTGCCATGCAACTAAAACCAAAACATTATGATGTAGCGGTCTATCCTAACCCTGTTTTAGGGGATGAGTTGCACGTGGTGGTCTTTTCCAGCCGGATTAAAGTATCTTCCGATATTTACGTCATTGATATGTTGGGCAGGCAGGTCGGCAACATGTCCAGACGGTTGGAACATGGCATGAACCATTTTTCCTTGCCCCTTGACCCACAGCTTCCCGCAGGGGTTTACCAAGTTGTGATGTATGAGACGGATAGGATTGGTATAGCTAAGTTTGTGAAGCAGTGAGAGAATGGCCATAGGCCAATAAGCCAAATCCATTTGCATTACCCCACTTTTCCTATTACCTTTGCCGCTCAATGAAAATAACCATCCACATATTCACCGTCTATATGTTCCTCCTGGCGCTCGTGCCCTGTGGCGATGGTGGCGGTGGTATCGTGGAAATTGCCAACCATTTTTTCGGCATCGAACATTTGGAAGCTTCAGACCACGAGCAGCATTCCAATACCTGCAACGACGACCTTTGCTCGCCTTTCTGCGTTTGCAGTTGCTGTTCTTCGGTAGTGGATGCCCCGGCGAAACTACCTTTTGTGGTCAGGTCGCTTGCCTCCATTCACGGTACGAAACCTTCCTTCGTTCCCAATTTCATCCATTCCTCTTTTCCAGCCTTCATCTGGCAGCCGCCGCAATTTTGTTAGACCATTTTTAGCAGGACACCTATGCCTGCACCTCTCGTATTTACAGGTTTAACAAAATATTAATTTCTATATGTTCGATAAGATTATTGCTTATTCGATTCAGAATAAGTTCGTGGTAGGGCTATTGGTAGCCGCCCTAATCGTTTGGGGATTATTCTCCCTGCGACAGCTACCTATTGATGCTGTGCCTGACATTACTAATAATCAGGTACAGGTCATAACCATTTCTCCAACTTTGGCAACGCAGGAGGTGGAGCAATTCATCACCACACCTATTGAACTGGCATTGCAGAATATTCAACAACTCGTTGAAATTCGCTCCATATCTCGTTTCGGACTATCCGTAGTAACGGTGGTTTTTGAAGAAAACATGGATGTTTATCTGGCTCGTCAGTTGGTTAGTGAATACCTGAAAGAAGCCGAAGATAATATTCCCAACGGCTTGGGAACTCCTGAAATGGCACCGATTTCTACGGGCTTGGGAGAAATTTATCAATATGTTGTCCGACCTGCAGAGGGATTTGAGGATAAATATTCACCAACAGAATTGAGAAGTATTCAAGACTGGATTGTAAAACGCCAATTGTCAGGAATTGAGGGCGTAGTCGAAGTGAATACAATGGGTGGTTTCCTCAAACAATATGAGGTCGCCGTTAACCCTAATCTGCTCAAATCGGTAGGTATCAGCATTACCGATGTTTTTAAAGCATTGGAAAACAGTAATGAAAATACGGGAGGGGCATATATCGAGAAAAACCCCAACACCTATTACATCCGTACTAACGGGATTGCCCGTTCATTGACCGATTTGGAAAACATCGTAGTTGATGTGCGAAACGGCAGACCCATTTTGATAAAGGATGTAGCAACGGTTCAGTTTGGCAAAGCTCCCCGATATGGCGCATTGGTCAGGGATGGAGAGGAAGCCGTAGGCGGTCGGGTAATGATGCTGAAAGGGGCTAATTCGGCAGCCGTTACCGAACGGGTAAAAGAACGGGTGGAGCAAATCAAAAAATCCTTACCCGAAGGCGTGGTAATAGAACCCTATTTGGTAAGGGACAAACTGGTATCAACGGCAATCGGAACGGTCAAAACCAATTTATTAGAAGGTGGGTTGATTGTCATTTTCATTTTGGTATTGATGCTGGGTAATTGGAGAGCAGGTTTAATTGTTGCCTCTGTTATTCCGCTGTCTATGCTCTTTGCCGTTTCCATGATGAATATGTTGGGTATTTCTGCCAACCTGATGAGCTTGGGAGCAATTGATTTTGGGCTAATCGTAGATGGTGCAGTCATTATTGTAGAATCCATTGTTCATCGCTTGCAGGTAAATTTTGCAGGGCAAAAACTGACGGCTGCACAAATGAATAATGAGGTTAAAACGGCTTCCCAAAAAATCAGAAGTTCCGCAGCCTTTGGCGAAATCATCATCCTGATGGTTTACATTCCTATTCTGGCTTTGGTGGGTATCGAGGGCAAAATGTTCAAACCAATGGCTCAAACGGTGATGCTGGCAATAGGTGGGGCTTTAATTCTCTCCTTGACTTATGTTCCAATGATGTCCGCTTTGTTTCTCAACAAAAAAATTACCGATAAGAAAACGATTGCTGACCGCATCATTGCTCTTTTTCAAAGACTATATACGCCTGCTTTAAATTTAGCCTTACGGCTAAAAGCCGTTTTCGTATTGGCAACGGTTATCCTATTCGCTTTTAGTTTTTTCGTTTTCACGAGAATGGGAGGGGAGTTTATTCCAACATTGGAAGAAGGTGATTTAGCAATGCAACAAATACTACCTGCTGGTACTTCGCTTTCACAAAGTATTGAAATGGCATCTATCATTCAAAAGAAACTACTGATTGACTTTCCTGAAATAGAAGATGTCGTGGTCAATATCGGAGCAGCCGAAATACCTACTGACCCTATGCCAGTTGAGATAGGAGATTATGTATTAGTGATGAAACCAAAAGAGGAATGGACATCGGCAAGCAACCGAAAAGAAATGTTTGAGAAAATAGAAAAGTCATTAAGTGTTATTCCTGGGGTGGGCTACGAATTTTCCCAACCTATCCAGTTGCGCTTTAATGAGCTGATGACGGGTTCAAAGGCTGACATTGCCATAAAATTATATGGTCAAGACTTGGATTTAATTTACAGCAAAGCAAAAGAAGCGGAAAGTTTTATCACTAAAATAGATGGTGTCGGTACGGTCAATGTGGAGCAAACAATAGGGATGCCGCAAATTATCATCAATTTCAAATATGATAAAATGGCACAATATGGTTTACAGGTTAAAGAAGTAAACCAAGTGGTCAGAAGTGCTTTTGCAGGTGAAAAAGCAGGGGTGATTTATGAGGGCGAAAAACGCTTTGATTTAGTAGTGAGGTTGGATGAAAAATACCGTAACGGCATAGCTGATGTGCAAAATTTATACATCACTTTGGATAATGGTACACAAGTTCCTTTACAGGCAGTAGCCAATGTAGAATTGATAGATGCGCCTATGCAGATTTCCAGAGAAAACACTAATCGTAGAATTGTTATTGGGGTGAATGTCGGTGATACCGATGTAGAAACTTTAGTCAGTAAAATCCAAACTGAATTGGATGCAAAAATTGATTTACCTGCTGGTTATTATTTCACCTATGGCGGTCAATTTGAAAACTTAAAAGCAGCCAACGCCCGTTTGATGGTAGCTGTACCGATTGCTTTGGCTTTAATTTTTATCCTTCTTTACTTCACCTTTGGAAGTATCTCACAAGCAGCCTTAATTTTTACCGCCATCCCGCTTTCTGCGATTGGCGGAATTTGGGCATTGGAACTTCGAGGAATGCCATTTAGTATTTCCGCAGGTATTGGATTTATTGCCTTATTTGGGGTAGCTGTCCTGAATGGAATTGTCCTGATTGGCTATTTTAATCAACTCAAAAAAGAAGGTGTGACGAACATTAGAGAACGTATCATTGAAGGTACAAGGGTTCGCTTACGCCCTGTCTTGTTGACTGCTTCGGTTGCTTCATTAGGCTTTTTACCAATGGCTCTTTCTACCTCTGGCGGTGCAGAAGTACAGCGTCCTTTAGCAACCGTTGTGATTGGTGGATTGATAACCGCTACCTTCCTGACATTAGTGGTATTACCAATTTTATATAGCTGGTTGGCGCAATGGCAGGAGCGAAAAGGTAAAAACTCCATTGGTTCAACGGCGATAATGATTATTTTACCATTATTGTTTTTTAGCCTTCCAACAGAAGCACAACAACGACCAATTACGATAGATGAAGCGGTTGAAATAGCTGTCCAAAATCACCCCTCCATTCGTGCTGCCAATTTACAAATTGAGCAAGGGCAATCTTTACAAAACCTGCCTTATGCTCTTGGTACAACAGATTTTAGTTATCAGGGTGACGGGCTATTTAGGGAAAATGGTCAAAGGGTCAATCAAATTGGAATAGTACAAAATATTCCTAACCCTTCTTCTGTCAAGGCTCAAAATGCTTTTCAAAATGAACAGGTCAAAAGGCAGTTTCTACAAAAGCAACTGACCGAAAAAGAACTGACCTTACAGGTCAAACAGACCTATCTTGAATTGCAGCAACGTAAAGAACTAAGCGAACTCTACAAACAACTCATACAGACCTATGAGCAGTATTTTCAAATGGCAACTGTTAGGGTGGAAACGGGTGAAGCCAATCCCATTGAAAAGTTGACCATTCAATCCTCTTTAAACGAATATCAGCTTTTGCTCAATCAGTCAGTTTTGGAAATTGGCAATTTGGAAAAACAGTTAGCCAATATATTGAACACTACCGAAGCCATAACCGCTACGGACAGTTTGGTAATGATACCATTAGTATCAACAGACAGTTTGAACAGTTTCCAAATACAGATAGCCAAACAGGAAATTCAGATTGAACAGGCAAATATTAATTTGCTAAAAGCTACCTTAAAACCTGATTTCAATATTGGCTATTCTACTCAAAATTACTTTGATGGAGGCTGGCTGCATGGCTTACAAGCAGGGGTGCAAATTCCGCTTTTCAACAAACCAACCAAGCAAAAGATAGCAGCCCAAAAGTTACAGACAGAAGTGGCAAGAGCCAATCTTGAAACAGAAAAACAGCAAATAAATCAGGAGTTATTATCCATTGAAAATGCCATACAATTGTATGAAGCAGGTGTAAATTATTATCAGGAACAGTTGGAATTAATTAATCCTGAAATTGAGCGAATTTCTGACCTCAATTATGAGGCAGGAGAGATTACCTACCTTGAATTACTCAACACCTTGAACATTTCAGCCAAAAACCAAATGAGTTATTGGGAACAGATGTTGGCTCACAACAAAGTGGTAGTGCTTTATCAATTTTTCTCTAACTAAAAATAAATCATAGAATGAAAATCATAAATAAATCAATCATATCAGTAATTAGTCTATCAGTTGTTCTCCTATTCTTCTCATGTGGTCATAATCACGAAGAAGGTGACGGACATAATCACGACCACGGAAATGAAACGGAACAACATAGTGAAGATGATGGTCATGGACACGGACATGGTGAAGAACACGAAGAAGGAGAAATTCATCTGACCAAAGAGCAGATTGAAACCATGAGCATCAAATTTGGTGAATTTTCCAATGTCAAAATCAATGACTTTATCAAAGCAACGGGAACACTTGATTTACCTCCCAATGCCTATTATTCGGTAAGTGCCAAAGCAAACGGGTTTATCAAATACACTAAGAAATATGTGGAAGGCAGTTATATCAAAAAAGGGGTGATTATGGGGCATCTGGAAAACCCTGAATTCATCCAGCAACAACAGGCATATCTTGAAGTACAAGCCGAACTAACTTATTTGCATCAGGAATTGGAACGCCAAACAAGATTGGTAAACGCCAATGCTGGCGTAGCTAAAAAACAGCAAAAACTACAGTCTGATGTAAACATGAAAACGGCTACCTTGAAAGGGATAGGCAAACAGTTGGCTTATTTAGGTATCAATACTTCCAATTTGTCGCCTGATAATATTACGGAACGTATCGCCATAATATCCCCAATGGCTGGCTATATTACTTCCGTAAATATGCACAATGGAATGTACGTAACGCCACAACAGGAACTAATGGAAATAGTAGATGAAAAGCACCTGCATTTGGAATTGGATATTTTTGAAAAAGACATTTCCAGTATCAAAGAAGGGCAAAGAATAAGCTATACCGTTCCTGCTATGGGCAACCAAGTTTATGATGGAGAAGTCCACGTTATCGGTAAAGAATTTAATACCGAAAATAAGACTGTTCGCATTCACGGGCATTTGGAAAAAGAGCGTCCGAAGTTCATTAAAGACCTTTTTGTTGAAGCCAAAATTTGGCTGAATGACCAGACCGTTCAGGCATTGCCCGAAAAAGCCATTATCAAAGACGGGGCTTCATCCTATATCTATGTCGCCAATGACCAGACTGATGAAGATGAAATAAAGTTTGAGGCAATCAGGGTAGTACAAGGCACAACCGATAATGGTTTTACCTCTGTAAAACTGATTGATGCCATACCTGATAAAATGAAAATTGTAACCGAAGGGGCTTATTTTGTATTTGCTCAATCGAAGGCTGGGGAGTTGTCGCACGAGCATTGATTAAAACCGGCGGTAGTGATGCCCCGAGCATCTCTACCTTTTTCAGAAAAAATAAAAATCATGAAAAAACTTTTTTACACCTTCCTGTTTTCGGCGGTCATTTTGGCTCCCGCCTTTTCGCAAGACGAGCCGCTGCCCAGAGGCTTTTCCCCGGAAGAACTCCTCTGGCTTTCTCAAAATAAAACCGTCCCCGGTGTTCAATCCTTCGGCATCACCGACCCGCCCCCGCTGCCCGTCCGGGCAATGGCGGAATGGGAAGAGATGCAGGCAATGGTCATCACCTGGCGGAGTTACAAGCCCATCCTGGCAGAAATCGTACAAGCTGCCAAAGAGGAAGTCCGGGTTGTGGTTGTCAACAGCAACCTCGCTAACTGTCAGAGTGAACTCACCAGTTATGGTGTAGACTGGCAATCGGGGAATGTCGAGTTCTTGCAAGCACCTAGCAACAGCATCTGGATCCGGGACTACGGCGCAAACCCCATTTACCTCAACGGCGTGGACTCGCTGGCACTGGTGGATTGGATTTACAACCGCCCCCGCCCGTTTGACGATGTGATACCCGATGCAGTGGGCGACCATTTCGGGCTGCCAGTTTACAGCACTACCGTAGCGCCCTATGACCTGACGCACCCCGGCGGCAATAATTTCTCGGATGGTATGGGAACTAATTTTTCCTCCAGATTAATCCTCGATGAAAACGGCGTGAACAACCAGTGGGGAACAAGCAACCATACAGAGGAAGGCGTGGACAGCATCATGGAGCGGTTCTATGGCATTGACCGATATGTCAAATTCACCAACCTGCCCTTTGACGGCATCCACCACATTGACATGCACATGAAGCTGCTGAACGAAACGACCCTGCTTGTCGGCGAGTACCCGGAGGGCGTACCCGACCGTGACCAAATCGAAGTGAATATCCAGTATTTGGTGGACAATTTCGCCACGCCGTTCGGGACGCCGTACAATGTGGTGCGCATCCCGATGCCGCCACAAAACGGGCAGTATCCAAGTACCGGGGCGCCGCTCCGCACTTACGTCAACTCATTCATCGTCAACAAAACCGTGCTGCTGCCGACCTACGAGGAACAATACGACACGACGGCGCTGCGCATCTGGCAGGAAGCCATGCCCGGTTACAACATCGTGGGCATCAACTGTAACAGCATCATCCCTGCAGGCGGGGCTATCCATTGCATCGTCAAAGAGGTGGGGGTGCAAGACCCGCTGCTCATCCAACATAACCCCTTGGATGACATCGTTGGTGCCAATCCGCCCGGCTATGAGGTGAACGCCTGGTTACGCCACCGCAGTGGCATCGCCGGTGCGACGCTTTTTTACACCACAGATACCACTGCCGCTTATCAAAGCCTCGACATGGCGCTTATTGAGCCGGACAGCAACCGCTGGTCGGTGTCCATCTCGCAGCAGCCGGAAGGCTCGACGGTGTATTACTATATCCACGCCACTGCCAATTCCGGCAAGCAGGTCGTGCGCCCGCTGGTAGCTCCGGAAGGTTACTTCGATTTTTACATCCACCCGGCGACGGCAGCGGAGGAAGTGCCAACCTTCTCGCTCGGCAAGGTTTTCCCCAACCCTGCGGGTGCCCTGACCTGTATCCCGGTAGAGGCTACCATTGCTGGGGAAGCCGTCATCGAAATCAGCGACCTGTTGGGCAGGAAGGTGGAGACGGTTTTTTCGGGAAAACTTCCGGTGGGCGTTTCCCGGCACTATTTCCGGGCGGATGGGCTGGCGGCGGGCGTCTATCAGGTCGTGCTTCGCAGCGAAGGCGGCGTGCAGGCGCAAAAAGTCATTGTCAAATGAGCAACCATATTTCTTCACTATTAAAATCATCAAATGATGAAAAAAGCGATTACCGTCCTTTCCCTCGCAACCCTGACATTCTGTGCTTGGGGACAGGAAATCATACTGAACCCCGATAGCGTGTATATCGAAGCGGATGCAACAGCGGCAGAAATCGAAGCCGTTTCCTCTATTTACAATGCCTCCGGTTTCGAATTGGACGTTGACTGGCAGTGGAACTTCAACGAGCTGCCGCCCGGCTGGAGCGTTGAGTTTTGTGAGAATAATGGCTGCTTCCCCACTTCATCGGATACGATTTTCTCCTTAAATCAGAAAGAAACAGCACCGCTAAGTGCCATTTTTCATCCCAATGGGATATCCGGTAGCGGCAAGGTAATAATTAGGTTGTACTCGGCCAGTCCAGGGATTCACATTGAGGAGCGGGTGGTTTTTATGGCTGTGGCTACAGGGTCAACAGCTACTATGGAAATTGGATATGATGATGGGATCAACCTTTTCCCAAACCCGGCCGGGCAGGTGCTCAACCTTATGGTGGAAGACCCTGCCTACGCCCAGTGGGAAATCGTTGGCATGGCCGGACAACAAAGGCTGAGCGCACAAATTCCCTCCAATAAGGTCAACATCGAATGCCTGTCACCCGGTATCTACATTTTTCAGGCAATGGATGCTGCGGGCCAGGTGATTGCGGTGAAGCCTTTTGTCAAAAATTGATTCAAACGGTTAAGAGGCCGCAGCTTCTCCTTTTTTAGCCCTTAATTATTTCATTTCATCACTTTAAAAATCACACAATCATGCAAAAACAAGTTTTCAGTTTCAAGTTTCTTCCCGTGCTGGCGGTACTGCTGGCCATGGTCATCTTCCAAAACTGCAAAGATGACGAGGGCAGTGGGAGCGAACCCCGTGTGGCCAGCTGAGGGCAGAATGGAGCCAGATTAGGGGCGAAAATTATACGGACAAAGACTGGTTTCAAATGAACCTGGACTTTTTACAGGGGCACCGATATTTTACCGATTACGGTAAGGGAGTCTTGGAAGAGAAAAAACAATCGGCCATCAAGGTGTTGAAAATGGCGTGTAAATTTTATGAGGAATAGTGGGATAAATGAGAAGTGGGTTTAAAAAGTAAGAACAATCATGAAAGAAATTACTTGTCCAGCTGATTTTCTCCACAGCACAATAAAACAGCTGGGCTGGTATTGCAGGTATCAAAAACCAGTTATGGTAAATTGAGAACTGAATATGCCTTTAAAAGATATGGTTTTTTGGAGTTAAATAAGATTGTAAGCGGTGGTCTCCCTCTCCATGAAGGACCCGCCGCCCCTTGTACTCCAAGCCTTTATTAAACCGAAGACTCTTTTCATAATGATGCAGCGGCCTCGATGGTAGATGGGATAACGGAGACTGGAGGCTGCTGCTTTTTTAGAATTAGGGTTTTTGATGTTTTGGCTGCAGTGGTTGTCTTCACCATGGGATGTCACTTCTGCCTATTTTCAAGAAAATTACTTTTTATGGTCAACAAAGAAATAAAGCGATTGGAATTCTGGAACCACCTTACCGAAGAGCAGCAGAGGCTGCTGTTATTGGGAGCGGTTGTGAAGGTGGTGCCCAAGGAAAATATATTGTTTCACGAAGGTGAAAAAGGGCATCGGCTCGGGATACTGGTCGATGGAAAACTACACTTCGTGCAGCCTGTTGCTGGTCGTTCAGATACCATCCTCCATGTAGCCTATCCTGGGGAAATGTTCGGGGAGACACTGTTGACCCATTCGGACACTTACGAATACCGGGTAGAGGCAGTGGTGGAAAGTACCGTGGTTTTGATTCGCTTACCAGACATTTTACATATCCTTCAACAAAACCCAATGGTCTCATGGTGTTTTTTTTATGCGTTGGTCAAGCGCATGCGCAAGGCCGAAACCCGCCTGATCGACATTCATTATCATACTGTGGAGTACCGCCTTCGGGGGGTGCTTAGAGAGATGATGGTAAACGAAGGCCGCAGCCTCCTAAACGGCGAGGTTGAAATAGCAGAAAGGCTTCCTCACAGGTTGATCGCCAAGCTGTGCACATCGACCCGGGAATATGTCAGTGTGGTTTTAAATGATTTGAGGGATCAGGGCATCATAAAATACGACCGCTGGCGGATGATAATACGGCGGCCGGACTTGTTGTAGCGAAGTGTAGGAAATCTTTGATAAAAAAAAGTGTTTGATTTTAGTGCCGATGAAGTTAGTGCGACAATCAAAGGAATCTGTAAAAACTGTCAGGCATGACTCTGTAATGTCATTGCTTTAAATGCCACTTTAAATTATTAGAAAAACCGTTATGAGAATGCAGATATATCTATTCCTTTTTCTTATCGTCTATTTCTTCTTTGTTTTCTTCCTTCGGTCTTACTTGCTTTGGAAAAGAACAGGGGTTAATCCGCTGACCTTTAGCAAAACGGATGATGCACATGGTTATAATGGGAAAGTCTTTACCTTTATTTCCCTATTAGAATTTGTAGTGGTATTCATCTATGCCTTCAAAGGCGAATGGTATCAATATCTCCTGCCATTTTGGTATTTGGAACATAGCTATTTGCAGTATATCGGATGGGGCTTATTACTGCTATCCCTCGTTTTGGTTTGGGTTGCTCAATCGCAAATGGCTACCTCATGGCGGATTGGAATTGATGAAAAAAACAAATCTGAGTTGGTCACGAACGGCTTATTCTCCATTTCACGAAACCCTATTTTTTTGGGTGTGATGATTGCCAATATCGGGCTGTTTCTGATAATTCCGAATGCCTTTACCTTGCTTATTGTTACCCTTTCAACGGTTAGTATTAATACACAAATCAGATTGGAGGAGGCATTTTTAAAATCCAGTCATGGTCGAGAATATGAGGACTATTCAAAAAGAGTTAGACGCTGGATATAATTTTCCTATTAAAGCCATAAATAAGCTCAAAAGTTTCCCTGTTTGTTAAAATTTATCGTCCTTTGATAAAATATTTAAGTTGGCCTAAAAATATTATTTTAATAGTCTGAAAATGAGATTTAAAGTGAAAACAATTTTATTGTGTCTCATGGTGATAGGGCTTCTATCTTTCTTCGCCTG
>CALNYY010000058.1:0-3036 GCA_942490835.1 uncultured Saprospiraceae bacterium | reverse complement strand
GTTGGCTCAAGACTTTAAGCCAGACCGGTTGGAAGTGAGCAAAAGGGTGGCATCTGATTTTGTGGACAAACGGAAATATGACAGAATCGGTTTGGCTGTGTTTGCTGGGGAAGCATTTACTCAGTGCCCGCTCACCACTGATCACAATGTGTTGAAGGACTTTATCAGTGAGTTGCGCTGCGGATTGCTAGAGGATGGCACCGCAATAGGAATGGGACTTGCAACTGCCGTAAATCGAATTAAAGATAGTGATGCTTAGAGTAAGGTGGTGATTTTTGCTAACGGATGGTGCTGAATAAGCTGCAGGATACGTCAAACCACTCACCGCCGCTGAAATTTCCAAAGAATTTGACGTGAAAGTTTACACCATTGGTGTGGGTTCGGAAGGAGAAGCATTAGCCCCGATCAGCCGCCGCAGTGATGGTCGTTACCAATTTGGCCGTACAAGAGTGGAAATAGATGAAGCCCTACTCACGCAAATTGCTGAGATGACCGGAGGCAAATATTTCCGTGCGACTAATGAACAACGCCTCGAATCTATTTATGCCGAAATTGACCGATTGGAAAAAACGGAAATCGATGTGACCACCATCAAACGGTACAGCGAGGAATATTACAGATTTGTGTGGATAGCGCTAGCGTTGTTGGTTTTGGAAATGCTATTGAGGTTTACTATATTGCGAAGCATCACATGATGCAATATATTTTTTTTAATAGCCGCAAAGCCTCATTACCATGTTTAAGCTATTAGGTGCTCGTTCCTTTTTTTTATTCATAGCTACAAGCCTCCTTTTACTCAAACTTTCTACACTTTTTGGGCAACAAACCTCTTTTCAAGTTCAAGCCGACACTATCAGTCCTAGACTTTTTGATGTGGCTATAAATGAGAATGACAAAGTAATTGTTGGCTTTGAAGAACTTGCACAAAACCCTCCTATTCCATCATCAATTATCATTCTATCAATCGAAGGCCCCGGAGAGCATATGGGATACAGATTGAGAAAGACAGATGATAAAGACTATTATATAACTATTGAAATAGTATGCTTCGGTGATGATATAATGATTCCGCACTATGCGCATTCTCCAGGGAATGTCTCTGCAATAGCAAAATTAAATAGCCTCACAGGAGGATTTTGGGCTAAAAAATCGGTATCGTTTGGTAGTTCAAATATTCCAAATATTATACAATCATTGTCTGGCGATTTAATTCTTCTGTGCTCTACTCATAATAATGTACTTGTTCAATATTTAGAATTGCACAAGTTGGATTCAAATGGCAATGAAATTTGGAAAAATAAAATTCAACTTCCTATTTCGTGGTCCTCAAATAATTTATCATACACAATGGAAATACTGGAGAATGAAAATGAAGAATTATTTGTCATTTATCATGGTCGTGAAAATCAAATAGAATTTACATCAATTCTTAAATTTGGCTCAACCGGTAACTATATTGATGGGGCAAAAATTAATGAAGTGTCATTTAGTAAAGCAATTTTAAATGGTAATGCAATATATTTATTGGACGAGTCTGATTATAATGCTCCCTTAACTTCGGTTAGCAATAATTTTTCTCAATATAATTGGTTGTATTCCAATCTCTTAAATTAAATTATAATTTAGAAATTGAATGGGGAAAGGCTTACTATACCATAGGAAATTCAATTTTCTATTCCTCAATAAATAAAAATTCGACAGGGAATTTAATCATGGGATTTTCTGGCTCTGGAGCATATCCTACCGTTTTGGCTGAAATAGATAGCGATGGAAATATTTTATCACAAAAAGGCTATCCCAATTTCACGCCCAAGGTCGAGACATTGAGTGACGGTTCCATGGTGCTGGAGTCGGCATATACTTTTGACAGCACCGGGCAAACGTACCAAAAAGCGGTTATCGCAAAAACGGATAGCTCCGGCGAAATAGATGGCTGCCAAACCTATACGAGTTGCCTGCGGAGCGAATAAGTTTTCCTGGAATCAGAAACTGTTTCAATAACCGAGGTGACGCCGACGCCATTGCAGGACGTTGATATTATTATCGAACCAGTCACTTTTTCCTTTTCTGAATATTGCGGATTTCCCGATCCTCCTATTCCCGACTTTATTTTTCCTGACTCAATTTGTGTTGGCGACAGCGCATGGACAACGGACACCTATAATGTATTGGCAAATTACAGGGAATGGCATTTGCAAGGAGCAGGGTTGGACACCATTTTCGAAAAGGATCTTGATTTTGGTTTTCGATTTAATATCCCAGGAGAATATAATTTAGAGCAGACAATTTGGATACTGGGATGTGATTATAAATACGAAAGAAAAATAATTGTTTTACCAGAACTGGAAATAGAAATTGTTCCTCAAAATATTTGCCCTGAAGATGAGCATGTAATTTTGGTAGAATCAAACAGGGAGGTGAATTATTATTTATGGGGGAATAACGAGATTGAACCTGAAATATCAATACAAGGCAGCGGTATTTATTCGGTTGAAGTAAGCGATGGGATTTGCACAATGGCAGACACGGCTTATGTGCAAGAAGTCGCAGATTTATTGGAGCATGACACAATAATTTATTTACCAGTAGATACGACCATTTGTGAGGTGCACATCCCTTATAAACTAATCCCGGAAAGTTTTTACACAGACCAGTTTTTTATTGACAATGATGTAGAGTATTCGGATACTTTTTTATTAAAAGAAGCAGGCCGATATACAATTGGGACGGAAATTTATGGGTGTTATTTTTTTGAAAAATTTGATTTGAATTTAAATGATTGCGAAATCGAGATTTATTTTCCAAATATTTTTAGCCCAAACGGAGATGGAATAAATGATGAATTTTATCCAATGGGAAATGAATTTGAATTAATTGAAATGAAAATATTCGATAGATGGGGCGGATTGATTTTTGACGAAAAAAAACCGAATGCAAAATGGTCTCCAGCTAAAAATTTTGCACAAGGCACGTATTTGTTTCTTGCAAAATATATTAATAAACGAACAGGCTTGGAAGAGAAAAAATCTGGAGACA
>CALNYY010000057.1:0-3397 GCA_942490835.1 uncultured Saprospiraceae bacterium | reverse complement strand
GGAATCATGGGCAGCAGTGCCTGAAATTTGTCTGAACCTGTTGCCAGCATCACTTTCCCGCCGGCAATTTTGTTGAACAGCCAAGTCCCCTGAATGCTGCCGTATATCAATGTGTAAATCAACGCACCGAATAACCCTCCGCCCACAAAGAAGAGGGCGTCTTTTCGACCGTCGGCCAGTGCAGTCAAGCTTGTTCCGGGACAGTATCCGGCCAGGGCGAATCCAAGACCGAGAATTGCACCCCCAACGATCACACCAACGTAACTGCTTTTAACGGAGAGGTGTCCGGCATCGATTACACCAACCGCCATCAGGAGAAATAATAGAATACTGCTGACACCGATACCAAAGAATATGGCCTTCATGAGGTGCAGGTCCTTTAGCCGCATCATATTAATGATATTCTGGGGATTGGTGGCACCAACCCGCTGCAGGGCAAAACCAAAAAATATTCCAAGCAGGATCGCAAGAAAGATTGTCATAAAACACCTCCTAATTTCTTTTGTAAACAAGAATGGCCGCAGGAACACCAATGGCAAAGGCACCAATGGCAAACAGGTAGCCACTTAAAGATGTCTGCATCATACCGCTCATCATATGACCGCTGGTACACCCCCCGGCCAATCGGGCGCCAAACAGAACCAGCACTCCGGCAAAAAATACAGTTACATAACGTAGTGTCGGGTTTTCTCCAAAGCGCTGTCGCCAGACTTCTGGGGCGCTTCGATCCATTGCCGTGGCTTGTGGGCCACCCAGACGGGAGGATAAAAATGCCCCTGCTACCATGGCCAAAACAAAAATAAAGCTATAGTTAATTGGATTGGCAATATTTTTTGCATATTTCCCGCCACTTTTGTTCAGATAAGCATTAGAGCTGCTGTAACCCGATTTGCTCTCTGGATTTTTTTGGGCCACGGTATCAGAAAACAGATTCCAAACAATGCCATCAGCAATCACAAACTGTGTTGAAACACCTATGGGTTTTACAAAAGCGACAGCAACAAGGAAAGCTACTCCTAATAAAAGACCGCCTTTGAACCAATTCAATTGTCCATTCATATTTCATTCTCCTTATCATTTGTGTTGCAATAAATTTTGTATAAAACCTCTAATATTTCCAATACAGCCTGACTCTTTAACCGATAGTAGATCACCTGACTCTCCCGCCGGGTGTCCACAAGGTCTGCCTGGCGCAAATTGGCCAGATGCTGAGACAGCGCCGATTGACTTAATGAAACAGCCTGATTGAGTTCACTGACCGGGCACTCTCCTTTCATCAGATGACAGAGTACCATGAGTCGGCTGGGGTGACTCATGTTCTTGAGCAATTTTGCTGCTGCTTCTGCGTTTTCTTCAAGTTTTTCAGAATCAATTTGTTGCATAGATTCCCTCATACATTAAATTAGATTTTACTAAATTAGTATAATCTAATAATCAAACTTGTCAATGACAGTACAAAAATAAAAGATGGATATTGGAGATGTCTGGTTAACTTTTTAAAAGAACTTAGTAAAATTTTAAGAAGATGGAGGGTGAGCTTTTTGTCTATGCTTGAACGCTATGACGCCTCTTATTTAAGGCGTTGGATGCTTCTGGTATTCTTGCCTGCTACTCATCCTGGAAATATCCAGAAAAAGACCATTAATTTCCATTAAAAAAGAATTACTTTTTATTTCTTTGCAATAAAGATTCTCTTTAGGTAATTTGTTTTACAGAGGAAATTAAAAGTATACACACGATAACTAAAAAATTTTTACTTTTACGATGCCAAATAATAAAAGGTTCCAAAAATCGAAAAAAATTCCTCCAACGATAATACAAAATCCAATCACACTGTCATTTAAGGAAGAATGCCAACATCTTGAAGAACTTTTTATTGATGAGTATAATACTAAATCATTAAACCATATACGAATCTCCCTTTTTCTTGGTTTTATTCTTTATGCTGTCTTTGGGGTTCTCGATGCCCAGCTTGTTCCCGAACAAAAGATACAGCTCTGGTTTATTAGATACGCTATTGTTTGTCCCTGCATTTTAATCAGTATCCTTTTGTCCTTTATACCGAAGTTTAAAAAATATATTCAGGCTTGTCTTGTCTTACTAATGATCGTAGCCGGCTCCGGCATCAGTATCATGGTCGCCATTGCAAATCCACCGGCCAATCTTTCTTATTATGCAGGACTGATACTTGTTTTTATGATGAGTTACGGTTTTATCAAGGCTCGGTTTATATGGGCCTGCATAACCGGATGGATTAATGTTGTTTTATATGAAATTGTTGCTGTATGGATGGTTCAAACTCCGAGTGATATTTTATTGAACAATAATTTTTTCTTTATCAGTGCGAATATCATTGGGATGTTTATATGTTATTCCAGTGAATTGTACTCCAGAAAAAGTTTTTTCATGGCTCTTCAGCTTGAAGTCACTCAGAACGAAACGATAACCTTAAACCGAGAGCTGGAAAAGCGAGTCAAAGAACGTACTCTGGATATCAACCAAACCAACAAGCGCCTTCAGAAAGAAATTGAAGCTCATCAGAAAGAGAAAGAAGAGAGAAAACAGACTGAAAGTGATCTGATAGAAAGTGAAAAACGGTTTAGAGTTAGCAGAAATGTTGCCTGAAACAATTTATGAAGTTGATCTAATTGGCAACATAACTTTCGTTAATTTGCGAGCATTTGATATTTTTGGATATACCAAGAATGATGTTGCAAATGGAATAAATATTCTTAACCTCATTCATGAAAAGGATAGGGAGAAAGCGAAAAGCAATATAACGAAAATACTAAATGGAAAAGATATCGGTATAAATGAATATTACGTTCAAAAAAAAGATGGGAGCTTTATCCCCGCCTTATTGCATTCTTCAGTAATTTTTAAGGATAAAGAGCCCATTGGTTTTAGAGGTTTTTTGATTGATATCTCCGAAAAAAAACGCACGCAAGAAATATTAAAGCAAAATGAAAAAATGATGTCTGTGGGAGGTCTGGCCGCAGGAATGGCCCACGAGATCAACAATCCATTGGCTGGAATGATTCAGAACGCTCAAGTTATCAGCAACCGGCTAAGTAGGAATTTACCTGGCAACTGTGTGGTTGCAGAAGAACTTGGAACGTCACTTCAAACTATAGAACAGTACATGCAGAAAAGAGAGGTATTTAAACTCCTTGACAATATTAAACAGGCTGGTCAACGAGCTGCTGGGATTGTAGATAATATGCTCAGTTTTGCAAGAAAAAATGAAGGCGGCAAATCTGAAAAGCGACTGGATGAATTGATAGAAAGCGCTATAGAACTGGCGTATAGCGATTACAATCTAAAAAAGATATGACCTTAGAAATTTTGAAATTATCCGAGAGTATGGTTCAGCTATTCCGTCTGTTTTATGTGAAGA
>CALNYY010000056.1:0-155330 GCA_942490835.1 uncultured Saprospiraceae bacterium | reverse complement strand
TTGATCCGTTATTGCTCATAATGGAAACTGGAGGGAATGTCGTGTTTTCCGGTTTTATTCGAGATGATGAGCAATTGATGAAACGTGAACTTGCTGCCAAAGGATTTGTAGTCCAGAAAACATTGACTAAAAATAATTGGTTGGCAATGCATTGCATCAAAGCATAATTATGTCGTTTTAACAGACAGTAAGTCCCATATCCAAAACTAATCCTTCAAAATGAAATATTGGTTCAGCCTACTTTTAATTAGCTTCATTTTTACTAATCCATTATTATCTCAACGTTTAGAAAAGTTTTCTGAAGGTGAAAAGTATATAGACGACCTCAAAGAGTTTATGACTTCAAGTAAAAGCCCAACCTTGGAAGATCTTTACAAGGAGTTTGATAAGCTTTACAAAAGCAGCTTTTTTACGACAGAACAGAAAGACACAATCATCTCAACTTCTAATTTAATGTTAGTGGAGCGGATGACAGCCAACCCATACTTTTCAGCCTATCTGGAAGCACTTTCCAATGTCAAAAATGCAGAGAATGGAGATGAAAGGTTTATGCAATGGCATGGAGTGCTAAGAGAGCTCTTGACGGTAAGTGACAATAAGAAAAAGGCGTTCAAGAGTTTTGTAGATTTTAGCTTTGATTATTTTACAAGCAGTGCCTTGAAGAGTTCAAGTGGTGGAGTGAGTTGGGCTGTGAGAAACGGTAAGGATGATATTGAGTTTGTGGATGGAGTGGTTCGGATCAATTTCGAAGAATTGGATTTATTGGCTTCAAGAAAGTCTGATACGATTATGATTGCCCATACATCTGGATATTTCATACCTGAAGATGACATTTGGTATGGGACTGGCGGCAGGGTGACCTGGGAACGACTTGGATTGGAAAGCAATGTTTTTGTTGAGTTGGATTCTTATTTTGTAGAGGTAAAAAAGAGTATTTACAGTGCAAAGAATGCAGTCATGCACTACCCACTCTTTTTTGGAAATGAAAAGGTTTTAGGAGAATTCACTGACAAATTGGTTGTTCAAAATAATGCCACTGAAGGATCCTATCCCAGATTTGAATCAAATGAATCAATCCTAGAGGTAAAAAATATTGGAGAGGGAATTAGTTACAAGGGAGGCTTTAGGTTGCATGGAACCACAGTTTACGGATTTGGCAGCTCTGAAAATAGATCAGAAGTTACCTTGAGAAAAGGTGACAAAATTGTTTTTAGAGGGCGGGCAGAATTATTTGCCATTAAGCGAGAAGAAAAGATAGTAGGAGAGCGTGTTGAATCAACATTCTATTTTGATCAGGATTCAATCTATCATCCATCGGTCAACTTAAGATTTGATATTGAAAAAAGAATATTGGGACTTACGCGTGGTCAAAGGGGGAGCGATCGTAACCCTTTTTTGAATTCACTGCATAAAATCAATATAGATTCAGATCAGCTTGAGTACAACGTTGATGCTGATAGTATCTATGTCGGAAAAAGAAGCATCGGCTTCGCAAAAAATGTCACTCCCAGCGTATTTGAATCTTTTAAGTACTTTGAAGAAGGAGATTACAGGCGGTTGCAGAATATTGCCACTACCAACCCAATTGCTTTGATGAAAGTGGCCTACCTCGAAACTGGGGATAGAATTCTTGATGCAGATTTTCTTGCCTATAAATTGAATCCGAAATATACAGTCGAGAATATTAAATCATTGCTTTACGATTTGGTGGCAAAGGGGTTTGTTAACTACGATGCTGACAAGCAATTGGTCGAATTAAAGGATAAAATTTTCCACTATGCGGATGCAAGTCAGAAAAAGGTGGATTATGACAATCTTAGAGTCACTTCAGAATCGCAAGAAACGAATGGAGTATTTGACTTGAAAAGCAAGTCTATTGCTGTTGATGGAGTTGAAAATATTGAATTCAGTACATCCCAGAAAGTAGGCTTGAAGCCACTCGAAAACCAAGTAGTGATTAACAAGAACAGGGATATGGATTTTAACGGAAGGCTGTTTGCAGGTTTTTCAGTTGCTTCAGGGAAGGACTTCCATTTTTCTTATGATAGATATGACATTACACTTGATTCTGTAAAATATTTTGATCTTTTCATTCCCACCGGAAATATTACAAAAGAAAAACAGCCAGAAGCTTATGGCTTAGGTTCTCGGATAGAAAATTTAAATGGCGTCTTATTGATCGATGCCCCTTCCAATAAATCAGGGGTTGAAGACATTGCCATGTTCCCTTCCCTTGAGAGTAAAGAAAAGTCCTATGTTTTTTATGACAAGGAAAGCATCCAAAAAGGAGTCTATACAAGAGACTCTTTCTATTTTGAGTTAGCTCCATTTAGCTTTCAAAGTCTCGATAAATTTGGTCCAAGCGATGTTCATTTTAAAGGGGAAATGTATACGTCAGATATTTTTCCAGTATTTGACGAGACTTTGGTCATTAAAGAAGATACGTCATTAGGCTTTTATACTAAAACTCCTTCTGATGGTTCTCCCATCTATTTGGCGAAAGGACAGTTTAATGGTGGAATGGATTTGAGTAACAAAGGATTCAAAGGGGGCGGAACACTCAATTATCTTGGTGCAACGCTCGATTCAGATGATATTGTTTTTAGGCCCAAACAGTTGACAGGAAGTGCAGAACGATTTGACATGGAAGAAGACCGAGATAGTGAAATTGAAGTACCTCAAGTAAGAGGATTCAATATTGAAATGGATTGGAGGCCCTATAAAGACAGCATGTACATTACATCTAAAGACTCACCATTTGAGTTATTTAAAGAAGGTAATCACAAGCTGGATGGGACATTGATTTTGACGCCTGGTGGTTTGATGGGACTTGGTTTATTTGATTGGGATCAGGCAAGTATGACTTCTCAGCAATTCAAGTTTGGTGCTTTTTCTGCAAATTCGGATACTACAGATTTGAAAATCAAAGCATTTGATGCAGATGCAATTGCCCTTTCTACCTCTAACTTGAACGGTAGCGTCGATTTTGATGAACAAATTGGTAGGTTCAAAGCAAACGCTGAATTTTTGACGACTTACCTACCTTATAACCAATATGAGACCTCGTTCAACGAATTCGATTGGGATATGAAGGAAGAAACCGTGAACTTTAAAGCGGCTGAAGGTAAAATGGGAAGTTTTCTATCTACTCACCCCAATCAGGATTCACTCAGGTTTGAAGGAGAGTCGGCATTGTATGATTTAAGATCCAATCAGTTAAAAATTGGTGGCGTTCCATTTATTGTTTCTTCGGATGCTTACATCTATCCCGAAACAGGGGATATTGAAATAGCACCTAATGCAGTAATGGCACAACTGACGAATGCAAAAATCGTTGCGGATACAGTTTCTAAATACCACGTTATCAATCGTGCAACGGTTAATATATTAGGAAGAAAGGAATATAAAGCTAAAGGATTTTACGAGTACAATATCGGAGATAAAGAACAAGAAATTGAATTCAAAGAAATTGTTGGAACCAGGATTGGAAAAGGTAAGCACAGTGAAAAAAAATCTGTGACCAGGGCAACCGGAGATATTAATATCAGGGATCAATTTTATATTGACCACAAAACACTATTTCAGGGCACTATCAATCTAAATGCAGAAAAACCAAACCTTGGATTTGATGGATTTGCAAAATTAGAATCATCTACACTTCCCAACATTAACTGGTTTTCTATTCAATGTGAAGGGGACAAAAATGATTTGGCAATTGAATTAAAAACGCCTTTAAGTCCGGAGGGCGAAAGCTTGCATGTTGGTTTGTTTTTGAGCAAAGAGACCGCCTCCACTTATCCCACTGTATTGATGCCAAAATATTTTAGAAAAGACAGACCTATTCTTGAGGTAAATGGATTTCTTCAATACGATGAAAGAGCTGATAAATTTATTTTTGGTGACTCTTCCAGGGTTTTTGGTACATCCAGAGCTGTAAAAGGAAACCAGCTTATTTATGATAATAAAAGAGGAACACTGGAAATGGAGGGCAAACTAACCCTTGGCAGCGGGCTAAAATTTGTAAGTATTGAAGCTTCAGGAACTGTAAATACAGAATTTGGAGACATGATCGTCGACACCTTATTGGGGACAGCGGCCATGAATTCAAAAACATCCATTGAAGCCTTGCTCGGTATAAATATCATCCTCCCAGACAACTTGAAGAAAATCATGTTGAATGATTTTAAAGCAAGTACATTCGATGCCATGCCGATTATTTATGCAAAAGATATGAGTTATTACAGGATGGCCGCTACCAATTTCTTTCCGGAAAATGATGAAATGAAACGTGCTATAGATGGAATTGCCTTGGGTTCATTTTCTGTCCCTAAAAAGCAAAACAACTATACTTTCCTATTTGCGAAAACTCCAATGGCCTGGGACGTCGACTATCAATCATTTGTAGCTACAGAGGAAAAGTTAGGCTTAATAAGTATAGATGGTGAAATGCTTAACACAAATGTTACGGGATACATTGAAGCGAAAATGCCAACTAATGATGATGACCGCCTGTATATCTACTTAAAATCGCCAAGCCAATTGTATTATTTCTTTGGATATAAGCAAGGTATCCTCAATGTTGTTTCAAATAATACCCGCTTCATGGACGAATTAATTGGCCTTAAAGATAAAGATCGGATTGTGAAAAATGGCGAAGATGTTTATGAAATACAAGCTGTGGAGCCTTCTACTGCAAATGCTTTTGTCAATAGAGCTAAAGCTGTCGGCCAATAAGTATTTGCAACGATTAAAATGGGTTTACTTGGTATAATTTTGGCAAAACTGCCCATTGACCGAGGTTTTAAAAATCCATGCTTCATCCATTGCTAAAACATATCCTTTTTATTGCTCTCCTTTATTTTATAGGGTCATTCAATAATGTTTCTTTTGGAATAGGATTTTCAAATTCAGGCAATAATTTAATTCATTTCACCAGTATTTCGGATTTAGTTTCATTCGAGCCGGATACTATTGAACTTGAACTATTCATCGGTCAAAATGAACAAGTTTGTTTAATGCCCATTGGATTAACTGGCCCTGTTGACACAATCTTCAATTATTGCCAACCTCCAACTACTTTTGTTTATCAACTCATCGCTGACTCGTGCTTCAACATTGAGGGATTGACTTTGGGTGAACAAGCTGGATGTTTTGTGGTTTGTGATGCTTCTGGTATTTGTGATACGACTATCATTGAGGTCTCATCAATCCCTTATTCGTTCCGACCGGGACTTGTCGATGATACTACCAGTACATTGGCAGAAACTCCCGAAATTATTGATGCCTTATCAAATGATACAATTTTAGGAGGGTTATCGGATTATTTTATTTTATCTCCACCCATTTCAGGACAAGCAACCATAAATTTGGATGGTTCAATCACCTACCACCCAGAAGAGGGCTTTTGCGCAAGGTGGGATGAATTTTCATATGTAGCTTGTAATCCCATTGGGTGCGACACCGCTACTGTTCAAGTATTTATTGAATGTGTTGAATTAACAATTTTTAATGCAGTTTCTCCTAACAACGATGGGGTCAATGATTACTTTTACATCGCCAAAATTGAAAGCATTCCAAATAATAGACTATGGGTGTACAACCGTTGGGGGAGTTTAGTGTTTGATTCTGGCGATAGCGGATATAATAATAATTGGCCAGGCACATGGGGGCAGGATATTGATCTGCCAGATGGCTCTTATTTTTATATACTTGAATGGTTTGATAGCGGCACAAAAAAGATTCAACGAGGGTATATAGAGATGTTTCGTTGAATCACTCTTTGCAATTGACCCAAAATTGAGAATGAATTTTATTGTTTACGACATAGAAGCTACTTGCTGGGATGAACAGCCAATAGATAAAATACAAGAAACCATAGAAATAGGCGCATTGAAGATCAATAGATTTGGTGAGGTGGTAGATACTTTCGAACGATTTGTACGGCCCAAAATACATCCGAATCTCTCCTCATTTTGCCAACAACTAACTACAATCGACCAAATATCTATAAACCGATCAAGACCATTCAGAGAAGTCGCTTTTGATTTTCAAGAATGGGCCGGCATATATGATGATGAAGAATATCTTTTATGCTCTTGGGGGAATTTTGATAAAAAGATTCTAATTCAGGATTCCAAATTGCATGATATTGACACTGAATGGGTAGAAAGGCATATTAATATTCGCAGGCAATATCACGATTTTCGAAATTGGAGAACATATAAAGGACTAAAAAAAGTTGTGGAACTTGAGGGTTATGAGTTTACAGGAGTTTATCACAGAGGTATTTCTGATGCGCACAACTTAGCTAAGATATTTATTAAGTACATTGACATATGGCAGTATTGATCTCTAAATATCCCTACGATATGGAAAGAAAATATATCCATCTCTTTTAATCAAAAATTTACTCACAATTTCAAATAAATAAAATGAAAAAATTACTGCAGTTAATTTCAATTCTTGCTTTATTGATAGGTATTAATGGAGAAGCATTTTCGCAGAAAAAAATCAAAGAAGGGTCTGTAAAATTTGAGCTGAACATGGATGCTCTTGGTGATTCTCCTGAGATGGCAATGATGGGTTCGACTACATTAGATTTTTATTTCAAAGGAAATAACCAAAAAATGGACATGAGCATGATGGGTGGAATGATGAGGATTCAAACAATTACACCAATTGATAGCCCTAAAGACGGTTTGATATTGATGGATATGATGGGGCAAAAAATCAAGATTATTGAGATTAGTGAAGATGCGCTTGCAGAAAGCAATAGTTTCATGAATATTGATGGGATAGAAGAAGTAACATATGACGAAAATGACAAGAAGGATATTGCAGGCTACAGTTGTTATGCCGCTAAACTTAAAATGGACAATGGGGCTAAAATGAAATATTATATTACGGAAAAAATTAAGCCACCAAGTCCAGTAAAGAAAAAAGACAATAACATGCTAAAGGGATATCCGCTCGAAATGATTATTGATTCTGGTGCTGGTATGGAACTTACCTTCACCGCAAAAGAAGTTAGGGGTGATGTAAGTGATGATGTTTTTAGTGCAAAAGATGGAGAATATACACCCATGACAATGGAGGATTTTGAAAAGCAAATGGGGGGATTAGGCATGGGATTGGGAAATTAAATTACTCGCTTCCAAACAAAAATGCCGGACATGCAATTGCATGTCCGGCATTTTTGTTTGGAAGCGAGTATTGTTTAGTGAATAATTAGCTTTTGCGAGAAAAGATTATGTGCCGTTTTGACCCTAACAAAGTAACTACCTGGAGGATATTGACTCGCATCAAAAAATACATTTGATTTGCCAGGATATAATTCCCCATTATGCAAAACTTCGATCGTGCGTCCCATAACATCTATTAGTTCTACTACTGCACTAATCTTCCAATTAGTTTCTACTGGAATCACTGTTATCTCTGATGCTGGATTTGGAAAAACGGGTTTTAAATCCACCTTGATTTGGTCAACATCCAACAATGGATCTGTATTTACTGTAAAGTGATAATAGCCAACTGGAGCAGCGAGCGGCCTGACTTGGGATTTTCCAGAATTGGCAGTCCCTTGAATATAATAATAGATCTTAGTCCCATCAGATTGGTGCGGTATGGATGCCGACCAGGTATGATTTCCGGGATCAGTAAGCGTCATATCAATCAAAGAATATTCAGCAGTGGTGTCAATTGTCCAAAATAATTGTGCATCAGAGATATCAGAGGTATGCTGGATGTCAGCAGTTAGCTCATAATCTCCCCAAAGGACATTGTCAAAAATATCATGTTGTCGTTTGTGTACAATCCATAATGGGTCAGATGATCCCACTTCTTTAGTAATACAATGGAGTGCCCCCAAGGCCCATATCATTCCATTGCAATTGATGCCAACTACTTTATATCCAGGAAAATGTTCCTCATAAATTCTTTGAGCGATGGTGTCATATTGTGTTTCGTAATTTGGAATAATGATCGTTTTATTGACAAATACAGAATTGGTATAGGTCCTGTAATCGCCACCTTGATGTGGATATTTGTCATTAGAATCAGGAGGTTGGACAATTCTTTCAATTCTATATGGGGTTCCAAACGAAGACAAATGGTTGTCCAATAAATATTGAATGTTGGCTTCTATTTGAGGTCCATCTGCTATTCCTGTTGGATATTCTCCAAATAGAATGGTTTCTTCATCGATTAAATGCATGTGCATATCAATGTGGTGGATTCCATCATAGGGCAGTGTTTCAAACTTGATAAAGCGGTCAATTCCCATATAATTTTGCATGATGTTATCTATAGCAGCTTCATCATGCGGGCCAGCTCCATATTGGTTGCCGGGTTCATTTTCTTCCAAAATCAATTTTGAGGCAAATGCGGTATTTAAACCGTCTGACATAAAATTGCCTCCAGTATTTACCATTCTGTTTGGAGGTTCTATAGTAGCATAGATCGGAGAGTTAAGGTATTCAGCAATTGCATTTGGCATTTCATCATCCTCAGGTCTAGTTGGCCTATTGTATACCCAATCAATGAAATAGCGTTCACCAATATCATTCGCATAGACCGTATTCTGGCCATAGTCTCGAACCCAAACAGAATTTGAAGGCGTAACTAAAAATTCAATGTTGTCTAGTGAAACACCATTATTTGTAAGGTTATTGATACAGTTTGCTTGTGTCCAGGTTCCTGATGCTGAAACTACTACAATCACTTTAACCTCTTCTTTGGCGTGTCTGATTATTTCACGCAGTACGTCTGGAAAACTTCTCCAGGTAACTACTAATGCTTCGAGCTCTTCCCATTCGGCCATGTGCCTAACGGGATTAGGAGGTGGGTCGGGTACGCTGCGATCCATTGTAGGTGTTGCAGTCCAGTCGTACCATTCGAGCATGGCTTCTTCTTCAGGAGTAAAACCTTTTGGTAAGATCTCATCCTGAGCTGATAAATTGACTGTGAAAAATAGTAATAGAAAGGGTATAGCTTTTTTCATGAACTCTATTTTAGTTTAAAACTCGAATTTATAAAATATATAGACTTGGTACAGCGACAATTGAAGGATTTGTCTGGATGGGCACGAAATAGCTCTAACTCGTGCCTATTGTTTTTTTTAAGAATTCTATGATTTTGGTCGAATTGTCAGGATGAAATCGATTCCAGTGCTCCCTTTTCCTAAACCACGTCATTTGGCGTTTCGCATATCTTCTAGAGTTTCGTTTAATCAATTCTAAAGATTCGGCGAGGGAATATTTTCCAGCGAAATGGTCAAACAACTCCTGATACCCAACAGTTTGCAATGATTTCAAATGTTTATTCGCAAACAATCCTTTTGCCTCTTCGATCAATCCATTTTCAACCATTTGTTCTACTCTTAAATTTATCCGCTCATAAAGTTCGGAACGATCTCTTTCGAGGAGGATGAAAATAGGCTCAAAACCTCTCTTGACACTTTTCTTATTCCTAAAACTTGAAAACGGCATTCCGCTAGCACGAATCACGGATAATGCACGTAATATTCGATGAGGATTAGCCAGATCAACTTCTGAATAATAAGTGGGGTCTTTTGCTTTTAACTCTTCTTGTAGATGTTCAATTCCATTGGTTTCAAATGATAGATTTAAGTCCTTTATAATGTCTTCATGCACATCAGGAAATTCATCAAGCCCTTCACAAACAGCTCTTATAAAAAGCCCTGAACCTCCCGCAAGTACAGCAACATTGTTTTCTAAGAAATACTTATTCAGCAGTTGAATTGCATCCCTTTCATAATCGCCAACTGAATATGACTGAGAAATATTCAAAGAGTTAATAAAATGGTGAGGAATTTCATTGAGCTCTTCTACCGAAGGTTTGGCCGTTCCAATGCCCATTTCCCGATAGAATTGCCGACTGTCAGCGGAAATAATTTGAGCGCCAAAATACCTAGCAATTTCAATTGCCACCGATGTTTTGCCACTGGCTGTTGGGCCTCCAACCACTATCAAATACTTTTTGCTCATAATCTGAAAATAAATATTTCAACCTTGTATTTTCTACCTTTGCGCACTTTTTTAAAAGAACCCCTGATTTACAAAGAATTGTTTTATGCTATATGATATTACAAGACCGTTCGCAAAAATAGCGCTCGGGGTGTATTTCCGAAAAATCTACATCGCCAATGCAGATGTATTGCCAAAGGACAAGCCGATTATCTTAGCTGCCAACCACCCAACTGCATTCATTGAGCCTTGTATTTTAGCTTGTTGGTTGGATAAACCTTTGAGTTTTATTGCAAGGGGAGATTTATACAAGAACAACCTATTGCTGCGCAAATTATATGATTGGTACCGCATGACGCCTATTTTTAGGAGAGAAGACACGGGCTATAGTAATCTAACGAGCAATTATGCGACCTTCGAAAGGTGTTTTAATATACTGAAAAAAAACAAGACTTTAATGATCCTTGCGGAAGGTCTGACATTGCATGAGAAAAGGATGCGCCCCATGCGGAAAGGAACTGCCAGAATTGTTTTTAGTGCCTTAGAAAATGTGGGTGACTTAGACATTTACCTTGTTCCTGTAGGTATAAATTACACCGATTCAGATAGCTTTAGATCAGTTGCCATGATCGAATTCGCTGAACCAATTCGATGCTCAGAATACAATGACCTTTACAATGAAAACCCAGCCAAAGCAATTAAAGAATTGACTTCTGAAATGGGGAGGCGTTTGAAGGAAAAGATTGTGCATATTGATAAAGAGGAGGATGAAGTCTTAGTAGAAGCTATCTTAAATATACTTGAAAATGATACTGAAATGACTTTCTTTCCTGTATCATCAAATGACAGTTCATTGTTTAACAGGCAAAAGAAAGTATCAGAGAAAATCAATCAAGCTTCGCCTGATGAAAAATTAGCCCTAAAGTCTAAAATAGATGCGTATTACCTTCAACTCAGCAAGTTAAGGATTTCGGATTTTGGATTGGTCAATAAAAAATCATTTACCTTTTGGGGAACGCTCTTCATAATTCTTGGGGCTATTCCCGCTATAATAGGACGTATTTTGAATATCCTACCGATTTGGATTGGAAATTTGATTTCTAAGAAAATCTCACCATCCATTGAATTCCGGGCTGCCACTGCGATAGTTTTCAGTTCTTTCATGTATATTTTTTACGGAATAGCACTTTATGCAACAGGCTTTTCAATGGGCTTCGGTTGGAAGACTTTTATCCTGCTTGCTTTGCCACTGCTGGGCTTATTTTACATTCATTACGTAGGCTTTATGAAAAAATGGGTGTCAGCCAGAAAGGCAAGTAAATTGAATAATGAACAGTATAGTCAACTGATACAAATGAGAGAAGTAATAAAAAAAACTGTTCTTTAAGTGCTTGCATTTGAGTTTTACTAAACCAATTTGTTTTAAATCCTGCTTAATTTTGCGACCTTGCATATATTATCAATTAAACAGATAATTAATATGCAAGAACCTCTCTTAATTCTATTCCTATTATTGTGTGGCATCCTACTTGGTTTTGTAGTTGGTTGGATTATTTCTAAAGCTAAATATTCTGGCAACGCTGTTTCTAATTCAATATTGGAAGAAAAATATGTCGATAAAAGTTTGTTTCAAGTTGTTGAAAAACAATTAGATGAGTCAAAAATATTAGAAGAAAAGAAAAGAATTGAATCCTTAGAATTGGAAAAAAGATTGTCTGAAAAAGATCGTGACATTCAATATTTAGAAGAAAAATTATTCACCTGGAAATCTGACTTTGACAAGCTGCAGAATAAAGCCCATCATGAATTTGAAAATTTAGCCAACCGGATTTTTGAAGAAAAAACTGCAAAATTTACAAAACATAACGAAGTTAAATTAAACGATTTGTTGCAACCGCTTCGTGAGAATATCAAAGATTTTAGCAAGGATATAGAAAGAAGGTTTACCGAAGAGGCTAAAGATAAAGTTTCACTTAAAAAGGAGATAGAGCAGTTGAGGGATCTCAATACACAATTAAGTTCCGATGCTAAGTTGCTTGCGTCTGCACTTAAAGGAGATTCAAAAATTCAAGGTGATTGGGGAGAGGTGCAATTGCAAATGATTTTAGAAAAGGCTGGGCTTTTAAAAGATACTCATTTCATCGTTCAGCCATCTTTTAAAGATGAAAACGGAAAAGACAAAAGGCCTGATTTCATTATTAATTTGCCTGAAAAAAAGCACATAGTCATTGATTCGAAGGTGTCATTAAAGGCATATGAAAAGTATTTCAATGCGGATAATGAGGATAAACAAAAGCGATTTTTAAAATCTCATATTGACAGTATTCGAACCCACATAAAAGATTTAGGAAGTAAGAATTACCAAAATCTTTATCAGATTAATTCTCCTGATTATCTCTTGTTATTTGTCCCTATCGAACCGGCTTTTGCGGTCGCTTTACAGCATGATTCAAAATTATTTTTGGACGCATTGGACAAAAACATTGTACTGGTAACTTCATCGACCTTATTGGCTACTATGCGCACCGTATCCTTTATATGGAGACAAGAACAACAAAAAAAGAATGTACTTGAAATTGCCCGACAAAGTGGTTTATTGTACGATAAGTTTGTTGGGTTTGTTGATGATTTGAATGATGTGGGGAGTAAACTTAATTCTGCTCAATCAGCTTGGGGAAGTGCGATGAACAAATTATCAGATTCGAAAAAATATGGTGATACTTTGATAGGGAGGGCTGAAAAAATTAAAAAGCTTGGAGCAAAGGCATCAAAGGAGTTGCCAAAGGAGTTGTTGGAGAATTGAATTTATAGTTCTTTTTTGAAAGTTTTTCTTCTTTTATAAATCCTGTTGTCAAAGTCCTTCCAAAGAGAAAGAACATGCGAATTCGATTCGAGCATAGGGTTTATTTGAATTCGTTTCATACCTGCATTAATTAATGCTTTGCTAGTCTCAGCAAAAACAAGCCCATGGGCCCCCCGTTTTCTCCATTCTTCCGTTACACCAATAAGGGCAAGGTCAGCCGTGTTATTCCATTGTCGGGCAATCATCATATTTATTAAACCGAATGGAAATAAATGCCCTTTTGCTATTTTATAGGCCTTGGTCATAGAAGGAATGGTGACTCCAAAGGCAATGGGGTTCTCATCGGAGTCATAAACTATTGTAACTAAGTCCCTTCTCAGGAATTTGATATACTTTAGGATATACTCTTGCTGTTGTACCTCAGATATTGGTACAAAGCCAGGCAAATTTTGATAGGTTTCCATCAACAAGTCAAAAAGTAATTTACCTAAAGAAATCATTTCTGATTTTGACTTCGGCTGCCTTGTATTCAGACCATATTTCTGTTTTGCAAGATCTGAATACCTCATAAAACGCTCATGTGGCTTATCAGGCATGAACATTAATATTTCAAGCCATTCTAAATCAGGTGTATAGCCAAGAGATCTTAAATGAGTTGGATAATATTCATAATTGTAAATTGTATTTACAGTTCCAACGGTGTCAAATCCTTCTGTTAGCATTCCATTCTTATCCAATTGGTTAAATCCAAAGGGCCCCTTAAGCAAAGTCATACCCTTTTCCCTTGCCCAATTTTCTACAGCTCTAATTAAAGAAGCGCTAACCTCATCATCCTCAATAAAATCAATCCATCCAAAACGGGCGTGTTTCTCTTGCAAAAAATCGACTTCCATTTGATTGATCAAACCAACAATTCGACCGACCATTATATTATTTTTCCAAGCAGTATATATAATTGCTTCTGAATGCGTGAAAACCGTGTTTTTGTCTTTTGAAAATGTATCTATTTCAGATTGTATAATTGGTGGAATCCATTGCTCAACACCTTTGTAAAGTTCGAATGGGTATTTTACAAACTGTTTTAATTCATCCTTTGTCGTAACCTCTCGAATTTCGATACTCATTTATTTCTATTTGATTTGGAGATATAGGCAATGAATTGATTAAAATATCATGGTCGATTTCATACAGATCAGGGAGTCGATTTTTTTCCCAAAAACCAAACAAGTGATCCTAGCATCAGAAGCCCAAATACCAACATAACAAAGCAAATAAACCAGCCACCACCCAAAAGGGTTGAAACAAAGCATAAAATAATACTTACTACTCCCACGCTTAGAGCATAAGGAAGTTGGGTTCGAACATGGTCAATATGGTTACAATCAGAAGCGAGCGAACTCAATATGGTTGTGTCCGAAATTGGAGAACAATGATCACCCAAAACGGATGCACCGAGTGTGATTGAAATTACATTAAGTAAAATTTCAGTTGAAATGGCTTGCTCTAAGCCAGCTGAAGAGCAAATTGCCCAAGTTGTCGGAATTACAATTGGATACAATATGGCCATTGTACTCCAACTTGATCCCGTGGCAAAGGATATAAATGCCGCCAGAATAAACACGATTACTGGCATCAGGAATGGATTGATAGAGCCCTCGAGTGTTGAGGATAGATAGGTAGCTGTATTTAACTGTTCAGTAGTAGAAGCCAATGACCAGGCAAGTGTAAGAATCATAAGAGCTGGTAGCATTGCCTTAAAGCCTGTTGTCATTGTGCTTATGGCTTGCTCTAATCGCATAATCTTTCCGGCCATTGTCATGAAAATAGCAACAAACACCCCAGCGAATGAAGCCCAGAGTAATGCAACATATGAATCAGAAGAGCCTATCAACGATCCAAGGTTGAAAAAGAAGCTGGCGTTTTCACTATTATAGGTATTCAATGCTGCCCAGGTTTGTCCCCAAGTTGGGCTGGAGATTTCAATTCCTGAATCAGTAATAGTTGCGTACAACCCAGTCATGCCAGTATCGATTAACCCATAGATAGTTACGAAAATGACCGTTAGTACAGGAATTGCTGCGTTGTACCATTTTAGGGGTGCTCCAGGAATAGGGTCAAGTTTTTCATCATCATGTTCCATATCGGAAGTAACGGATGGGCTTACTTTCCCTGTAGAACGTGCCCTTTTTTCCGCTTTTAGCATTGGGCCAAAATCTTTTTGCGTATAAACCAGCATCAGTATAAAAGAAAGAGTAAGAATAGGGTAGAAGGAGTATTTCAATGAACTTAAGAATATGGCATAAGGTGTAGTTTCTTTTCCAAAATCATCTAACATACTCATTCCCGCATCTATATAACCAAGTTCTGCTCCAATCCATGTCGTTATAAAAGCGACCGCTGAAACTGGCGCAGCTGTGCTGTCAACTATGTAAGCCAGTTTCTCTCTTGATATTTTAAATTTATCAGTCACAGATCGCATGGTGTTGCCTACGATCAAGGTGTTTGCATAATCGTCAAAGAATATTGCAACACCTAAAAGCCAAGTTATGAATTGGCTACTTCGTGCCGATTTTGCATACCTTGATAATGATTGGACTACTCCGGCCATTCCTCCATTTCTTGAAATGACAGCAACCATTCCACCAATAAGCAGTGAGAATATTAATACAGAAAGATGACCTGAATCAGCTAACGCTGAAATAACAAATCGTTCAACTACACTGAAAATGCTATCAAAAAAATAGTATAAAGAATCAATTCGCATTCCTCCGGCAATGAATGCTCCAGTCCAAACACCAATAAAAAGGGAAACAATTACTTCCTTAAATATGAGTGCCAATATTATAGCAACCAATGGAGGAACGACTGAGAGCCAGAAAGGAATTTTCCGGATACGTGTTTGTCCTGCAGTATTTTTAGAAACATGGAATAGTTTATAATCAGCCTTGTTTCCTTTCAGTAGCAATAGCTCCCCTTTTTCAGTCGGATTTAGCTCCAATGGTGCAATTCCATTTTGAAAAAGCAAATCAGTTTCATCTCCATTTACCTCAAATTTTGCCAGTCCTGAAATATCGTTGCTTTTCAAGAAAATTTTCCCTTGCTCAGCAACAAGAGAGTAATCTGAAACAACTACTATAGATGAATCCTGAGAATTGGAGACTAAGGAAAAACACAAGAAAAATAGTAGGAGTGCGAAAGGTTGAATTTTCATTTAGGTGCTGGTTCTATCATAAAAGACGCCAATTTATCATTTGGCGAACTGATATAAAAGTAAGCTTAGGTAAAATTTGGATTCAGGCAAATAAAGGTAGGTATTGTTTTCATTCAACCTACGCTTCTATGATATTTGTGAGTGACATCCAATGAAAGCTATTTACCAAAATAACAAGTTTTACATTTTCTGCTTGGCTCTGTTATTTGCCTTAGGCGGAGTGCTACTGGTTTTATATGATAAGCCCGATATTCTACTTTTTTTAAACCAAAACAGGAATGGGAGTCTGGATTTATACTTTTCCTGGGCAACAACTTTAGGAGAAGAACCAATGTATTTTATTATTGCTGGAGTTCTTTTGTTTTATAGAATTGGGCATGGACTTGTTATTGGTTTAATTGGATTTATAGTAATGATTACTAGTTACCTATTGAAGCTCGCTTTTGCAGTAGATCGACCATTGGCATTTTTCAGAAAATCGGATTTCTTAGATCAAATATTATTAGTTGATGGAATTGATGTGCATTCTGGTGCAACGAGTTTTCCCTCCGGACATTCAATGTCGGCATTTGCATTGTATGGGCTATTGATATTGCTTTTGCCTAAAAAGAAATGGATCGTGATGCCCCTTGTAACAATAGCTACATCAGTGGCAATTTCACGAATCTATTTGGTTCAACATTTCTTTATTGATGTGTATTTTGGAAGCCTAATAGGAGTAATTTTATCCATGTTATTATTTCACTTTTATTGCTTGAAATTCTCAAATGAACATAGTTTTTTGGCAAAAGCAATTTGGGAGATCAAGTCAAAGAAGCATTAGCTATTTAATTCTTTTTGCTTTATTTTTTTTGATTTCAACAGCCCGCCATTCACTAAGTAAGCTTTCACTATGCTGACGGTTGGTGACAGAAATTGAATAAGTATAAGTTTTGCCAATATCAATATTGGTGTCCTCTATCACATAGGATTCCAAACCCTTTACCCGAATAATTTGATGAATGTTTGCTGGGTTGTTATAATCCCCAGGCTTTCTGTCTTCAAACTTGTAGACCACAAGATTGTGCGCATCTTTTGGAAGATCAGCTTTCATTTTCAATATTCCTTTCCTATAAAATGTCCTATATAATTTTGGAGCATTTGGCCCTTCTTCTGACATATGTTTCATTTCAGGCCAAAGAGCAGGGTCCTTGAAATAATGATTTTGCAAAGAGTCTCTCACGCCTAACTTGTTCTTCATCAACGTGTTTGTATTAAATAATATACATCCATGTACATTTGGGAAAATTCGATTTAGTGAAATTTGTAAAGGAATTTGATCTGGAGACCGCCAGGCTTCATCAGGATGATTTCCTACTTTGTAAATGGCATTGCCAGTATAAACATGTCTGTCAAATGAATTTTTATGCCACCAGTCAAGGAGTTGTTCATAATCTGCAACTTCAAAACCTATTTGCCAATAAAGTTGTGGCGCTACATAATCCAACCAACCTTTTTCAAGCCACAATCTCACATCAGCATATAGGTTGTCATAAGTAGTAATGCTTGCAAAAGTATTCGATCCTGAAAGATCTGCATTTTTATTTCGCCAAACACCAAAAGGACTCACACCAAATTTCACATGAGGAGAAACAGTTTTAATCATTTCCGATACTTGGGAAATCAAAGCATTAATATTACTGCGCCTCCATTCATCAATACTCAAAAAACCATATCCATATTTTGCAAAATCTTCACTATCAGGAAATGCTTCACCTCCGGCAGGGTAGGGGTAAAAATAATCATCAAAATGAATACCGTCAACATCGTATTCCATGATTATTTCCAATACAATTTCAGTGATGTAGTTTCTTACTTCAGGAAGGGCGGGGTTGAAATAAATTCGCCCTCCATATTTTTTGAACCATTCTGGGTGCTTTGAGTAGGGATGATCCTCACTAAAGTTTTCAACCAATGTATCCATAGAAGCCCGATATGGGTTCAGCCATGCATGAAATTCTATTCCCTTTTCATGACTCGATTGAATCATGTATTGCAAGGGGTCAAATTCGCCAGCGGGTGATTTGCCTTGTATCCCAGTAAGATATTTAGACCAAGGCGCTATTTTGCTTTTATAAAATGCATCTCCAGTTGGCCTTACTTGAGTCAAAACTGCATTGACCCCAGTTTCAGCGAGATAATCTAAAGTCGAATTCCATTCCTTTTCCAAATTTTGGACACTTAATCCGGGAGCAGAGGGGAAATCGATATTTGCAACAGTCGCAATCCAAGCCCCTCTAAATTCACGTTTTGGAATAATTTCTTGGCTTGACACTAATGTTGATGCAAAAAAAAACAAGTAACAAAGGATTGCCTAAACGGTAGATAAATACATTCATTGGTGTAAAAGATTACTGATTGTAATTTGGGTTAGTTTTGGTATTTAGAGCAAATTTTCATCCAAACCTTAAAGGTATAAAATAAGAACGGGACAGTGATTGATTTCACTGTCCCGCACATTCAGGCTATTTATATTGAGCAATTAAGCTCTGTTAATCAGTACAACTGATTTTGCCATTGATTTTCCATTTTGAGTCACACTAAGGATCATTGTTCCAAGTGCTCCATCACTTATGTCAAGTTGACGGTTATAATGGCCATCGAAGTTTTTGATATTTTCTTCATGGACAACTTTTCCATTAATATCTACAATGCGAACTGTTGTAGGAACTGCTTCGCCGCGGAATTTGACATTCAAGTTTCCAAAAGTAGGATTTGGATATGCGTTGAATTCTTCAAGTTCCAATGCATTGTCAGTAAATTCTAATTGAGTTTCATCCACTTCAATTTCTTCTTCAACAGGCACTTCAACTTCATCTTTTGGACAAGATTTGAATCTGGCATCTACTTCATAGATTTCACCATCACGGAGATAAGTAAATGAGAAAGCTTCTCCTGGCTCATGCTTATCTCTTTCTGTAACCAATTCTCTGTGGTTTCCAATTGGAATGCCATCTATAGCTAGTATGCGATCGCCTTTTCTCAAGCCTGCTACTTCAGCTGGCCAGTCATTGCCGCCTACAATACCAGCAACTCCAACACCTTCTTTGCCATTTCCATAGCTTCCTACATAAACACCATAAAATACTTTACATGGGTCACGGTAAGAACTACGATGCAATGTTGTTCCACGAGCGGTTAGCTGAGAAGAAATTGTCATCACATTGCCATCTCTTTGAACATCAACAGTAATTACATCCCCTGGCTCGTATTGTCCCAATTCAACATGAAGGTCATCTTTTGAAACAATGGTTATACCATTAATGGCAATCATTACATCATTCTCTTTAAGTCCAGCCTTTTCAGCTCCACTTCCAGAAACAATACCGTCTATTTTTACGCCATTGTCTCCATTTTCAGGATATACACCCAATAGTGCTTTATTTTGATCCTTAACTTCATAGACTACATCGTGGTGGTCATGGAAATCATTAATATCAAAATTGAATTTCATTTCATGTAAAGCTTCTTGCCAATCGCCAGATCCATTGATCTCGATCTTTTTGCCATCCGTGCTTTTGAAGAAAAACAGATTTTCTGTTTTATCGGCTTCTTCATTTCCATTATGTGAGATAATAACGTTGATATCGGGCGAGTCTTCAATATCTAGTGATTCAACGTATTCTTTGATGGATTGCCCATTGTCCAGGCGTTTTTTCTTGATAGTTGTGTTACCATCCTTGTCGGAAGTTTTAATGATAACGACACTTTGTGAAGATTGGTCTTTTTGTTGGGCTTGCACATTTACCGCTAAGAATAGACATGCAAGAAAACTGAGTGAAAGGAAAATTCTTTTCATTTCGAGTGATTTTTAAGTCAAAAAAATTCCGGGCTTGAGCCTGGGTGAATAATTGAATGACGAAATAAACGACAGGAAAGGTAACACGAAAGTTGCTTGAATGCGGAGATTGGAAAATCTTTTTTTGTAAAATTGGCAAAGGACAAAATTGTATTAATGTCCTCTGCCATTAGTAGACATTTATTAATGTCGTTGCAAACGGTTTATATAGTGGGAATTATAAAGATAGTGAAGGATCAGTCCTCGGGAAGCAAAAATGTTTACAGAAAGGTTTTAGGTGTAAACGTGAGCAAATATAATTAAAACGATTTGCTTGGAGTGGGATTATCAGATTTTAACAAAACAATTTTTTGTTATATGATTCCTCTCTCGATAAGGATATTAATTTTCAAGATAGCTGAAACAGCTAATGCGTCGGTTATTTCTCCATTGATAACCATGTCTACGACTTTAGAAAAAGGAAGCTTTTTCACCACAAGCTCCTCCGTTTCTTCTGGCTGTGCTTCTCCAAATGTCAATTCTTTTGCAACATACATCAAGCACTCTTCATCGGTCACTGAATTTGAAGTATGCAGTTTGCCGATGTCAATCCATTTGTTGGCCCGGATTCCAGTTTCTTCGATAAGTTCCTTTTTCGCTGATTCTAAAGGATTCATGGAGAGAGGGCTGCCTCCTTCAGGTACTTCCCAACTGTATTCGTTTAGCGTGTATCGAAACTGCCCAACTAGCCAGGTATTATAATCTTCATCAAGTGGCACAACAGCAATAGCTTTGTTTTTAAAATGGACAACACCATATATACCTGGATTTCCAGATGGATTAAGGACATTCCGGTGAGTCACTTGAATCCACGGATTGTCGTAAGCTATTTGTTGATTGATTGTCTTCCAGGGGTTTTCCATTTGCTGATGTATTTCTTTTTCAATCTAATGTTCAAATAAATAGCCAAAAAGCGAATCTCACTATAACCACCCCATTCTTTTCTTCAATTCAGTGATATGAGCTAGATGGTGATTGCAGTGCCATCCATACAAAGCAATAACTGTATCTAAAGTAAAAGTTTTATTGTATTCAGGGTGTGTATAGAATTTCTGGAGTTCCGCCTCGCTCAAATTTGAAAGAACATTGACCATGCGAATATGCAATCCTCTAATAATGTCAATAGACGCCGATATGGGTAGTGTTTGTTCTTCACTCATGTCAGCCCATAATCCTTCGTGATAAGGTTTTATAGTCGGGCTTTCTTCCGTAAGCACCATTTTAATTCTGCAAAATGCATTGATATGGCTATCCGCAAAATGATGGACAACTTGCCTAATTGTCCATCCATTAGGACGGTATTGAGTGTCCAATTGTTCATTCGTTAATGAACTTGTGGCAGCTTCCAACTTTCCTGCAAGAGTGGCAAGATCATTCATATATTGACTACGAATTGCCGAAGTCATTTCAGTCGGCATTTTGAATTTACCAATAGGGTAGCGTAATTTTTCTAAATCCATTTTTTGAAAATTGTTTTTAAAATATAAGCCACCCAATACATGCTGTAAGGGTGGCTTATATTATTATATCAATGTATTTTTCTTTAAACAAGCTCTTTCTCAACCAGATACCGTTCAGCATCTAAAGCAGCCATACATCCTGTTCCCGCAGCAGTTACAGCTTGCCTGTAAACTTTGTCTTGAGCATCGCCACTTGCAAAAACACCTTCGACATTTGTGTAGGAGGTGCCTGGCTTTGTGATCAAATAACCGGTCTCGTCCATTTCCAACCAATCTTTGAAAATGTCTGTATTTGGTTTATGGCCAATTGCAACGAAAAAGCCTTCAAGGGCAATTTCTTTCTTCTCACCAGTTTTGTTATTAGCCAAACGGACACCAGTAACTTTATCATCTCCTAATACTTCCTCCGTTTCAGTATTCCAGTGAACTTCTATGTTGGCAGTATTGAAAACCCTTTTCTGCATAATTTTTGAAGCCCTCATTTCATCTCGTCTTACGATCATGTGGACTTTTGGGCAAAGTTTGGCAAGATAGGTTGCTTCTTCAGCTGCTGTATCGCCCGCTCCAACAACTGCGACTTCAAGGCCTCTATAGAAAAAACCATCACACACTGCGCAAGCACTTACGCCTTTATTCATCAACTTTTTCTCAGAATCAAGGCCTAAATATTTTGCGCTTGCCCCGGTAGAAATAATGATGGTATATGCATGATGGGCATCCCCAGTTTCAGAATAAATTGTGTGGTATTTTTTTCCGGTATTGAAATCAACTTTACTGATCATTTCATAATGGACAGTTGTGCCAAATCGCTCCGCTTGTTCACGGAATTCTTCCATCATTTCAGGGCCACCTATTCCTTTAGGATAGCCTGGATAATTTTCAACATCAGTTGTAGTGATCAATTGACCACCTGGCTCAGGGCCTGTGAAAAGCACAGGTTCCATATTTGCCCTGGCAGCGTAAATGGCAGCAGTATATCCGGCAGGTCCGGAACCAATAATAATAGTTTTGTGGATTTTTTCAGACATGTTGTAATGCTAAGATTTCTATTTGAAAATGTGAAGGGCGCAAAAGTAAGTAACAGGATGATTTTCTTAAAGCACTTTTGCAAGTGGTTAAACAACCTGGTACTTAAAAAAGATTAATTCGGGCCTAAAGATTTAGATCATTTGCAGTCCTGTGCTTTTTCTACCTTTGTGGTTTATTAAATTAGCCTTAGACTAACCTTATGACAAAAGTCAAACCTCACTCACTTCTTACCGATTTTGATATTGATTTGATCAGAATGGGAAAACACTTTCGGCTTTACAAAAAGCTCGGTAGCCATACAATGGAATTAGATGGAGTTTGGGGGACGCTGTTTGCTGTTTGGGCGCCTACAGCTCAGGAGGTTTCAGTAATTGGCAATTTCAATTTTTGGAATGAAAAGTCACATCCACTTTATTTAAGGCCAGATGGCACAGGCATTTGGGAAGGCTTTATTCCTGGTGTTGGAAAAGGAACTTTGTATAAGTACAGTATTCTTGCTGCTGATGGCCGTAGGCTTTCAAAAGGCGATCCTTTTGCTAGGTTCTGGGAAATACCACCAAATACAGCTTCGATTGTATGGGATTTAGACTATAAATGGAAGGATGATGCATGGATGAAACAGCGAAAGAAACTAGCCGGAAAGCCTCAACCTTATTCTGTTTACGAAGTTCATTTGGGCTCTTGGAAAAAGAAAAATGCAGGATTTAATTCTTTAAGTTATACAGAATTGGCGGATGAATTAGTGGCTTATGTGAAAGAAATGGAATTTACCCATGTGGAATTCCTTCCAGTGATGGAACATCCATATTTCCCGTCTTGGGGCTATCAGATAACGGGATATTTTGCTCCATCAAGTCGTTTTGGTTCTCCTGAAGATTATGCTTATTTGGTAGATTCTTTTCATCAAGAAGGGATAGGTGTTATTCTGGATTGGGTGCCATCCCACTTTCCTTACGATGCCCACGGATTAGCCGATTTTGATGGAACCCATTTGTATGATCACGCTGATCCAAAAAAAGGATTTCACCCAGATTGGAAAAGTGCAGTTTTCAACTATGGTAGATGGGAGGTAAGAAGTTTTCTTATTTCAAATGCCTTGTTCTGGTTGGAAGAGTACCATACGGATGGATTGCGAGTAGATGCAGTTGCGTCCATGCTTTATCTTGATTATTCAAGAGAAGATGGAGAATGGATTCCAAACAATTTTGGAGGAAATGAGAATCTGGAAGCTATTACTTTTTTAAAAGAATTCAATGAAATAACACATCGGGACTATCCCGATGTAGTCACTATAGCTGAAGAGTCTACAGCTTGGCCTGGAGTTTCTCGAAAAGTGGAAGATGGCGGATTGGGCTTTGATCAAAAATGGATGATGGGATGGATGCATGACACTCTAAAGTACATGAAGTTTGATCCATATTTCAGGAAGCACCATCATCATGAATTGACCTTTAGTTTGGTCTATGCGTTTTCAGAAAACTTCATGTTGCCCCTGTCTCACGATGAAGTCGTTCATGGAAAAGGGACTTTGCTGACCAGGATGCCTGGAAATGAAGAACAGCGGTTTGCAGGACTTCGACTTTTGTTCGGTTTCATGTGGACTCACCCTGGGGCACAACTGGTTTTTATGGGTGGCGAATTTGGACAGACAACAGAGTGGAGTATTGAGCGAGGTAATGAATGGGGATTAACGGAATATGAATTTCACAAGGGGATTCAAACTTGGGTAAAGGATTTGAATGAGTTTTATAAGGCTTCAAAAGCATTGTATGAGCAGCAATTTGAAGAGGATGGATTTGAATGGATTGAGCATGCAGATTATGAAAACAGTGTTTTAACATATATTCGAAAGGGCAAAGGAAAAAGGGATATTGCTATTGTAGCTTGCAACTTCACGCCCATTGTTAGAGAAAATTATCAATTCGGTGTTCCATTTGCGGGCAGCTTCACCCAGGCATTGAATTCAGACGATGAAAAATATAATGGTAGTGGAATTGGGAATGACAAGCCTATTAAATCGATTCAGAAAGAGTGTCATAACAGAACACATTCAATAGAAGTAACTTTGCCGCCGTTAGCCACTGTCGTTCTTGTTCCAACTAAAAAAGAAAAGAAGAAGTAAGATTATATTTAACCTAAAACCAACCAAACCATGGAGGTTCTTGATGAAGGGTTCAATAAAAAACTCGACCCAAATTCTCCTGTCGTAGGAGTGCTCAAACGAAGTGCCGATAAATACAAAGCTCAAATATTAAATGGCCGAGTTGCAGCTTATGTTTTAGTGTTTTTGCATTTAGTAATTGTATTTTTTGGTTTTTTTAATTCAGAAAATGATGCTCTTTATATCGGCATCGAACTTTTGTTTTATTTGATTTTATATTTAATTGGATTAAACAAAATGAAAGATAGTCCGAAAGTTGCCTTCATTATTGTTTTGTCAACTTATATGCTTTGCCAATTTTTAGGACTAATGTTGGTTGGTTTTGAAGCAATTTATAATGGGATTATTGCTAAAGGAATCGTTTTGTTTTTCTTAATTAATGGAATTCATGGAGCAATTGAATTTAAGAAAGTAAATGAACAATTGAATAGATATGGAGAAGAAGTCAGATTGTAAAAATAAATAAATGCATAAATCAGGATTTGTAAATATAGTTGGTAATCCCAATGTTGGGAAAAGCACTTTGATGAATGCAATGGTAGGCGAACAAATGTCTATTATCACTTCAAAACCACAGACAACCCGGCATAGGATTCTTGGAATATTAAGTGGAGATGATTTTCAAATTGTTTTTTCAGATACTCCAGGAATCATTAAAAACCCTGCATATAAAATGCAAGAAGCTATGAACAAATTTGTTCAGGCTTCCTTTGAAGATGCTGACTTGATTTTATTTGTAACAGATATTACGGAGAGGTATAAAGAAGATGACCCAGTAATAGAAAACCTTAAGAATCATCCAGCTAAAAAATTCTTATTAATAAATAAAACGGACATAGCAGAACCCGATAAAGTACTTGCATTAATTAAGTGGTGGAATGATAGAATTAAATTTGATGAAATAATTCCTATCTCAGCATTAAAGCAAACCAATGTTGAAAAATTATCAATTTTAATTCAAGATAATTTACCGGAAGGGCCTGCATATTACCCGAAAGACCAACTCACCGATAAACCAGAACGTTTTTTTGTAAGCGAAATAATCAGGGAAAAAATATTGGAATTATACCATCAAGAAATTCCCTATTCAACGGAAGTCTATGTTGAGTCATTTAAAGAAACAACTACGAAAGCCGGGAAGCCTATTGTAAATATTTACGCATATATATATGTTGCGAGGGATACCCAAAAAATGATTGTTTTAGGAAAACAAGGTAGTGCAATTAAAAGATTGGGAACCTCTGCCAGAAAAGCCATTGAAGCATGGCTTGAAAGCAAAGTGTTTCTTGAATTACATGTAAAAGTTAAGGATAATTGGAGAGATGACGACCGTATGCTGAAGAGTTTTGGTTATGATTCTTAATATTATTAATCCGTTTAAATAAGTCAAGTAAAATCGAATTTTTAATAAATTAATTGAATCCGTTTTTACTTTTTCAAAATCTCTTAAATGAGTAATATAGTAGCAATTGTTGGTCGGCCAAATGTTGGCAAATCAACTCTTTATAATAGACTAATTGGAGGCAGGCAAGCAATCGTGGATGATATTAGCGGTGTGACGAGGGATCGACAGTATGGCACCTCTGAGTGGAATGGAAAACAATTTACAGTTGTGGATACTGGAGGGTTTGTGAAATCTTCAGATGATATTTTTGAGAAAGAGATTCGGTCTCAGGTTGAAATAGCAATCGAAGAATCTAACGCAATTATTTTCTTAGTGGATGTGACAACTGGCATTACGGATCTTGACGAAGATATGGCCAGGATGCTTCGAAGGTCGGATCGCCCAACGATTTTAATTGTAAATAAGGTTGACAACCATGAAAGGCTGCTGGAAGCGAATGAATTTTATAGCCTGGGTTTTGATGAGACCTTGTTCATCTCTTCCCTAACAGGTAGTGGAACAGGAGAAATGTTGGATGCATTGACCGAACATTTAGAAGAAGATGAGGAAGAATTGGAATCTGAGATCCCAAAACTTGCTATTGTTGGACAGCCAAATGTTGGAAAGTCTTCGTTTGTCAATGCCCTTTTAGGGGAAGAGCGAAATATAGTTACCGATATTGCTGGAACTACACGGGATACCATCCACTCACGGTACACTAAATTTGATAAAGACTTTTTGATAATAGATACGGCAGGTATAAGGAAAAAATCTAAGGTCCATGAAAATCTTGAATTTTATTCTGTGATGCGTGCTATTAAAGCAATTGAGGAAGCTGATGTTTGTGTGTTAATGATTGAGGCGCAAGTGGGGATAGAACACCAGGATATGAGTATTTTCCGTTTGGCCCAAAAAAGGAATAAGGGTATTGTGATTTTAGTAAACAAGTGGGATTTAGTCGAAAACAAGGAGACCAATACCATTCGTGATGTTGAAGAAGAAATTAAAAGAAAAATTGCCCCTTTTAATGACCTCCCTATCATTTTTATTTCCGTACATGAAAAACAGCGAATATTTAAAGCAATAGAAGTCGCTTTAGAAGTTTGCGAGAATAGGAAAAAAAAGATTAAAACATCTTTGCTCAATACAGTTATGCTGAAAGAAATTGAGCGCCGCCCACCTCCATCTCACCGTGGTAAATTTGTTAGCATCAAATTTGTCAACCAATTACCTGTCTATTATCCAACTTTTGCTTTCTACTGTAATCATCCAAAACATGTAAAGGAAAGTTATCGTCATTTTTTGGAAAACAGATTACGAGAGCATTTCAATTTTACGGGAGTTCCTATAAAGATTTATTTCCGTGAAAAGTAGGATCAATTCTATTACAAAACATTTTTTTTAAATGCCATTTATTGAGACTGGAATAGACGAACTTTTGATTTTTGAACCAAAGGTTTTTGGCGATGATAGAGGGTGTTTTTTCGAAAGTTTTAATAAAAAAACTTTTGAGAATGCAGGCGTGTCAAATGTCTGGGTGCAAGACAATCAAGCCTATTCAAGTAAAGGTGTATTGAGAGGATTACATTATCAAGTAGCGCCATTTACTCAGGCGAAATTGGTAAGGGTATTGGAAGGTGAAGTTTTGGATGTTGTAGTTGATATCCGTATGGGATCAAAGACTTATGGGGAAAGTTTTAGTCTGATTTTGAATGCAGAGAAGAATAACCAGTTATATATCCCAAGAGGATTTGCTCATGGTTACGTTGTACTCAGCGAGACAGCTTCATTTTTTTACAAATGCGACAATTTCTATTCAAAAGAACATGAAGCGGGCATTCAGCCGAATTGTCCCAATTTAAATATTGATTGGCAATTTGATCTTGATAAAGCAAAAATTGCTGATAGGGATAGAAATTTCCCTTCATTTGGAAAACACGTGCCGGTTTAAGTTTTATTTTTTCATATACTCAGATAGCATTTTCTTCCAAGTAAAAAATTAATAAATGAAAAGCTGTCATATCCTAATCACTGGAAGCAAAGGACAGGTGGGACAAGAGCTGCAGGTGTTGTCCAATGACTTCTCATCTTTTCAATTCACATTTGTAGATATTGATGAGCTTGATATCACAGATCGTGAAAAAGTAACAGCGTTTTTCGAAGAAAAGAAATTTGACTTTTGTGTGAATTGCGCTGCATATACGGCAGTTGACAAAGCGGAAGAGCAGCCTGAATTAGCAGAACGGGTGAATGTAGTAGGTGTAACGAACTTGGTAGAATCTTGCCAAAGCCACTCTGTTAATTTCATACAACTGTCAACAGATTATGTGTATCATAATCGGCAGAATACACCCTTTGTTGAATCAGACCCCACCAGTCCAAAAGGCGTTTATGCTAAAACTAAATTAGCTGGTGACAACATCGCTTTGTCAAAAGGCGGCATGGTGGTTCGGACTTCATGGGTTTATTCTTCATTTGGGCACAACTTTGTGAAAACCATGCTTCGCCTGGGAAGTGAAAGAAAAGAACTGAGTGTCATTTTCGATCAAATTGGGACTCCAACTTATGCAGCTGACCTTGCCAAATCCATTTTGGAAATAATTGAGAAAACAATGAGCAAGGAAATTGACCCAAAAGTTTTTAACCAGATTTATCATTATAGTAATGAAGGCGTAACGAGCTGGTTCGACTTTGCCCAAGCCATTTTTGAAATTAAAGGCTATGATGTGAAGCTGAAACCTATCGAGACGAAAGACTACCCAACAGCTGCAAAACGCCCGCATTTTAGTGTATTGAATAAAGCCAAAATCAAAACCACTTTTGGCTTGGAAATAAACCATTGGCGACAAAGTTTAGTCAATTGCCTGGCTAAACTTTAGTGGATTTGGAAATTATAGAAAGGTGAATCTTTCAGGGCAATGATGCCATTTTTTCCTTCTGAGCCAATAATCCGTTTTGCTCGGATAAATGAATTTACTCGATGTTCAGCAAAATCCGAATCTCCTCTTTTTAGACTTTCAACTTTTACTCTGTCAGAGGCATGAATTATTTTGCCATCTCCCATATAAATGGCGACATGCGTAATTCTTTCTTTTTTGTCTTGAGTAGATTTTCTTCCGAAAAAAAGAAGATCTCCGACTTCTAAATTCTTCCATGTAGTATCGGTTTCCACTAATTCGCCAGTATGAACTTGCAAACTTGCGTCTCTTTCGAGTTGAATCCCATTTAAGAAATAGACAGTCTTTGTATATCCGCTGCAATCCATTCCTTTGCCAGAAGTGCCGCCCCACAGATATGGTCGCCCCATAAATTCTTTGGCGGTAGAAATAATGGATTCAGGAGTAGGGTAGCTTGCTGCAAGCCAATCCTGATAGGGTAGGAGGTCATCTGTTTTAACAAAACCTGCTCTTCCGTCAGGGAGAACAATTTTGGAAAAATTGGCTTTAATTTCTTCTGTTTCAAAAATACTTCCTGCAATTAAATCTGAAACTTTTGGTGAGTCCTCATTGCCAGTTTCGTAAACATAGGAAAAGTCTTTTATGCAAATGGCTTTTTCAGAAGTTTGCCAAGATTTGTATTCCAAATCATCCATTAACTGAAGTCCGCCATCATCTACCCAGCCTAAATAATTATCTGGAGTTTGGATGTAATAGAAATCGCCTTGCTTTTTGAAAACTCTCAATGGCGTACCCATTAAGGCCTGCGTTGACAATTCAGCGGAATGCTTGGGTTGGGATCTAATGTTGCAAACCGAAAGATTTACAACACCGTGTATTTTGCCATTCAAGTTTGCAGATGGAAGCACTGAAATGCTGTCGATAAAAGATAAGGACGACTCATTTAGCTTTTCGATAAGTTCTTCATGAGCTGCTGGGATAGTTGTTTCTCCTTTTAGTAAAATACTATTATTGAAATTTTCCGAACAATATTAAAAAGGGCAAGCCTTTTATCGGATACAAATTTTGAAGTGACGGAAGCTATTATTTTGTGAGCTCCATCAAGTTGATTTTGGGAAATATCGTGACAAGCGGCAAAATTTGCAAACAGAAAAATTATTAAAAAGTATCTCATGTTAGAGGTAAAATTAATCGCCTCCTCTCCGGAAGCCAATGCCTTTTTTGTTGTTGAAAATAAATTCACTGGTATCCAATTTCAATTCTCCGACATCTTCCATTAAAAGGACATTAGAAGAGACATTTTCCCGTTCATCAGGAGTAAGAGCTGCCAGTCTCAAGTTCTGGTTTTTGATAGCTTCTATAACCACTTGCCTGACAGTTCTTGCGTTTCCAAAGTACTTGTCGCGGTAATTGTGAAGGAAGTTGAAGTATTTCTCTAAATGCTCTTCTGCCTCCGGTGACGGCACAATTCCTCTGTCTTCAAACATTTGAAGCGATATTTTCAAAAGATCATTTGTGGAATAATCTTCAAACTTTAGCACTTTGTCAAATCTAGAACTTAGTCCGGGGTTTGCTTTTAGGAAGGACTCCATATTGTCAGGATAGCCCGCCACAAATACGAAAAATTCTCCCCGGTGATCTTCCATTCTTTTTAAAATGGTTTGAATGGCTTCATCGCCAAAGTCATTGCCGGAATTACTTTTATGGGAAAGAGAGTAGGCTTCATCAATAAATAATACACCTCCCATGGCTTCCTCAATCTTGCTTGCGGTTTTTGTTGCAGTTTGGCCAACAAATCCTGCGACCAGACCTTGTCGGTCAGTCTCAATCATGTGTCCTCTTTCAAGGATTCCAAGTGATTTATAGATTTTGGTCAAAATTCTGGCGACAGTCGTTTTTCCAGTGCCTGGATTGCCAATCAAAACTGTATGAAGGAAAAAGTTATTGAGTACATCTCTTGCAGTCTCTCGGTAATATCGAACCAATCGAACATGCTCAATTATTTGCTCTTTCACTTTTTCCAGACCTATCAAACGATTTAGTTCAGCTATGCTTTCATGCAAGAGTATTTCGTCAATCGGTATGTTTGGCAACTCACGACGAGGTTTCATGTCAATTTTAGACACATCATATCCCTCTACTGTTTCCAAAATTTCTTTATCCAAGGTATCAGGCGAATCAAGCCCCATTACTCTCAGGCCAAGATTAAATTTTGATTTTTCAATAAGGTCATGGACAAATCTTGCATTTCCAAAAGTGCGGTCTCTATCTCGATATGCATTGACAATCAATTCGTCAATTTTTGTTCTGGCCTCCAGCGAAAGCTTAACTTCCATTTCATTGCAAGCGTAGTTTGCAATTTCTGAAAGTTCCTGAGGCAGATAATCTGAGAATTCAAAATAATGCTTAAATCTTGATTTCATGCCCGGATTACTATCAAGGAACTTGTTCATTTCATTTGGATAGCCAGCAACAATAACGGCAAGGTCACCTGGGCCATCTGACATCTCTTTCACTAATATTTCTATAACCTCCCTTCCAAAATCCTTAGTGTCTTCCACCGATCTAACCAGCGCATAAGCTTCGTCAATGAAAAGTACTCCTCCTCTTGCTTTCTCTATTGCTGCCTTTACCTTAGGGGCTGTTTGTCCAATATACTCACCGACTAAATCTACTCGATCAACTACATGGACATGCCCACGAGTAAGTAGGCCCATTTTGCGATACAAGCGACCCATCATTTTTGCCACCGTCGTTTTTCCAGTTCCAGGATTTCCTATGAAAACAGAGTGAACATTTACACTGTTTTTTTCATTATAGCCTACCTCTTTCCTCAGTTGCAAAAACTGAATATATTTTGCGTGATCTCTGACTTTCTCCTTTATTTCTGTCAATCCAACTAAACTGTCCAGCTTAATCATCAACTCTTCAAACGTTTCATTCTCTTCCTCAATAGATTGAAAAAATACAGGGCCGTTTTTTTCCGGAACATAAACTGCGGGAATGCCTTCCTCGAACCTTTCGCCTATTTCAAATGGGATAGATCCAAGTAATTTATCCAAGAATACCAATTCACAGGTGTAGTTATCCTTTCTCCAAGAGCCTTTAACATTACTCCCCCAGCCAGCTGTAATTTTGATGTAGTCATCCTTGCGTTCTATCTTTTGCAATCGAACAACTTGGCCCTTTAGCTCTTTAGCGTCATTTAAGAATTTTATGAAAAGCTCACATTGCCAGGATTTGTCGAAGTGGAGATTTTTCAGAAGTATTTCTGCATAAATATATCGTGTGTCGTTCCCATCAAATTTTTTATAATAAACCCTGTCATCTTCCATCACATCATCATATGGGCCTTCGTATAGCCGAAACGATTGCAATTGAATATAGGGAGTCCCTATTTTCATGGCGTCTTTTCCAGCGTCTTCTATATAAAAGTATTTGGCTGCAACTTTCTCTCCTTCTATATAGGCCTCCCAGGAATAGGTGCCCTTTTTCCAAAAAACTCCTTCTGACTTGTTGCCCCAACCTTCACGTATATAAACGATGTTGTCATACTTGCTCACTTTGCGCTTAAAGGGCAGCACGCAAAGCTCTTTTTTCCCCTTCCTCAGAGAAAAGCATATTAACTCAACTTCTACCTCCCATTCTTCCTCATCATATTGTTTATTGTAAAACGAAAGTTCAGCATATACATAAGTCGTTTCCCACCGATCAAATACCTGGCGATATTTCTTTTTGTTATCAGCGAGCCACTCAGTAGATGAGTAAATCTTCAGTTCACGGAACCTATATTTCTTTAAGTCTGGGTATTTATTGTTAGAATCCATATAAATGGGCAACTGTACAAATGGTTTTTAGTACTCACAAAAGTACAAATGAATGGGTTTCAATCAAATAGTTATTACTGGATAGCAATTTCAACTTCAAAATATGCCCATTCACCGATAAATTTCAGCTTTCTTTTGTATCAATCGCAACTTTGACTCATCATTCATTTTAAGAGCATGTTTAGTTTTTATGCAAACTGAGAATCAAGAGTTTAGGGTTTTGGCGAAGAATCAAAGAGGGAGCATAGCGAGTTAAGCGACCGATTTGATTCATTGTCAAGTTCATAAAATATTGCTTGTCAGGAAGTAGAAAAACTAAACATGCTCTAAATCCCTTATTCATGAAAAATGTAATTGGAGTCTTGATAGCTATAACGATTGTTTTTTTGATGCAGAGTTGTATTCCGTCCTTGCATCCATTATACACAGCAGATAAAAAAGTATATCTTGAACAATTGGAAGGTATATGGTCAAATTTCCCCATGGATGTTCAGCTTAATACCACCCAAACAGAAACAGGAAGCAAGATAGATGCTATTGTTAAAACGAATGATGAAGGCGCTGGAAGAGCTGAGGTTTGGAACTTTAGGAAAAATGACTCCGATGGTTACCTCCTCATTCATCAGGACAATGATGGTTTTAAGGCAGCTTTTGAAGTAAATCTGGTAAAACTGGATGGAGCCTATTTTATGGACTTTTATCCAACAGATATGCCAGAAAAATCGAAAAGCATTACCGATATTTTCAAAGATGAAAAAAACGACATGTTAGCTTATCACCTTCTTCCAGTTCATACTTTTGCTAAACTCGTGATCGAAAAAGATGAAATTAAGATCAAACTATTTGACCCTGATTTTTTAGACAAACTTTTAAATGAAAGAAAGGTGAGGATAAAGCATGAGGCCCTGACTGATGGAGGTTTTGTGCTGACTGCACAACCTGAAGAATTACAGAAATTTGTAGAAAAATATGCCAGCAATGAAGAGCTTTATATTAATGAAGTAATTGCTTTGGAGAAAGTTGATTAGATGCAGTTAATGTTTGAAAAATTGAATTTCATTTTTTCAAAACCAATTGAGTTTATGATTGAAAAATTTGAAAATACAGTTCGGAATAGATGGTTTCAGCATGTATTGTTTTGGGTGTTTTCATATATCGTATTATGGACGATATTCGCACACGTTGAAGATTTTGCAGCAGTGGATTTTATCTATACCGGCTTATTTCATATTAGTTTGGTAACGGTTGTTTATATTAATTTAAGACTATTAATTCCAAAATATTTGAGGCAAAGGTCTTATGCGATCTATTTTGTTCTTGTGATTTTAGTGGTAATTTTTGGAGTATTTATAAATAATATTACATTTAATTACTTAGCAGATATATTATTCCCAGGTTATTATTTTATTGAAAGCTACGGGGTAAAAGATTTATCAAAATTTGTTGTAGTATATATAATTGTTTCAAGTTTATTAAAATTTTCCAAAAGTTGGTTTAGGCAATTCGAAACTGAGCAGCGGTTGATAAAAATGGAGAAAGAAAAAAAGGATGCTGAATTAGGCGCTTTAAAAGCACAAGTGAGCCCGCACTTTTTATTGAATAGCTTGAACAGTTTGTATTCCATGGCTTTGGATGGTGACGAAAGAACTGCTGATATTGTATTGTTGATTTCTGATATGTTGAAATATGTATTATATGAAACCAATTCCGATAAAGTAAAATTGGAGCGTGAGGTTAATCATGTCAGCAACTATGTCGAACTTCAAAAACTAAGGCGTCTTAGCGATTGTAAAATAGAATTTGAAATTGAAGGGACACCAAATGAAAAACAAATAGCCCCCCTTTTATTTTTACCCCTTGTTGAAAATGCCTTTAAGCATGGTGGAGTTTCTGATGATGGAGAATCATTTGTAATAATTAAATTGACTATTAACGAACAAGGGTTGTCGTTTAAAGTTGATAATTCAAAAGGTGGGCTAAGTGTGCTGGAATTGAACCGTGCAGGTGGTTTGGGTCTAATGAATTTAAGGCAACGATTGGATCTGTTGTACCCAGCGGCTTATATGATTGACGTCTCGGATTTTCAAAATTATTATTCTGTAGTTTTAAAAATAGAATTTGCTCATGATAAATTGCATAGCGATAGATGACGAGCCGTTGGCTTTAAATGTTGTCAAAAATTATTCAAAAAAAGTGTCGTCCCTAAATTTAATGGAGACATTTAATGATGCATTTCTTGCTATGGAATTTGTTCGCAGAGAACCCGTAGATGCTATATTTTTAGACATTAATATGCCAAAATTAAGTGGAATTAGTTTTGTGAAAACTTTGTCAACTGCGCCAGCTATTATTTTTACTACAGCCTACCCACAATATGCCGTTGAAGGATTTGAATTGGAGGCAATTGATTACCTTGTAAAACCATTTCCATTTGATAGGTTTGTCAAAGCTGTGAATAAAATATCAGATCAATTAAGAAAAAAAAAGGAGGAAGTCCCTGCTTTTATATTTATTAAGTCCGATAAAAAATTATTTAAAGTAAATGTCGATGATATACTGTATATAGAAGCCTATGGAGACTATGTTAAGATATTTACAAAAGAAAGAATGTTGTTGTCTAAAATGAGACTAATGGCCGTTATGGAAAATTTACCTGAAACTAAATTCGTTCAAATTCACAGAAAATTCATTGTTTCTAAAAATGCATTATCATTCATTGAAGGAAATTCTGCTGTTATTGGTGAAATAAAGCTTCCAATAAGTAATAGTTTTAAAGAGACATTTTTGAATAGTTTAAAAACAGATTAATTCGAATTATTCATTTAAGTATAATGATGCCAGCAAAATGAAATCCCTTTCAGTAACTAACCCAACTAAATTTTCTCCCATTAAAACTGGTAAACAATCTACCTTCTCTTTTTCCATAACCTTTATAGCTTCATAGGTACACATACTTGGATTAACCGTTATTGGGTCAGTAGTCATAACATCCATTGCTGATTTGAGATTTTTTTCTTCAAAAAGAAGCGACCTGCAAGAAATCATACCTGTAAATTCTCCTTTACTGTTTTCAACTGGAATATGACGCACATTTTTCCACTTCATTATTTTTTTCACTAGATCAATAGGATCGTCTTCTAAAACAGTAAATAATTCAGTTTTCATAATTTGCTCAATCGTCTGGTATTTATTTAACCAGTTTCTGGCTTCATCTGGTTTTGGAAGATCCCAGGTATGTACAGGAGCGCCTTTTTGTTGTCTGCTGGACATACCCGCTGTTAAGTTTACAAGTGCTTGGTCTTTCGTATTTGTTTTTAAAAGTTCATCGTAAGCATCCAATGTCCACCTTGCACCTGTCATTCCCGTGCTTACTCGCTCCTCAACAATGCCTAAATATTTATCAATATCTGTGGAGTCGATTTCAGCTTTTTCCAGACCAGCTTTTGATATCGGGAGTAGCTCTTTTAAAATCAATTCATTCGCAGAAATTTTATGGCTTACACCGGGCCAATTAAAAAATGATTCGAGCCCCAGCCTTGCAGCTGTGTGAAAGTTCATTTTAGCTCTTCCAAAATCCATCTTTTGGTGGATTTTTTCATATTCAGAAGGCATTCCATTCATTAGCCCTATCCAGAAAGCAGCATTTGCAACCTCATCAATTATAGTAGGCCCTGATGGCATTATTCTATTTTCTATACGAATATGGGGTATTCCATTTGTGATACCGTAGCAAGGTCGATTCCAATTGTAGATGGTACCTAAATGCGTGTTTAAGCCATAGAGTTTTGGAATGTTTCCTTTTTGTAATTCCTCAACGGCATCTTCTTGCCTAGTTGAGGACAAGACAATTTTATGTCGAAATGCATTTTCCTGATAAAAACTAAGCACCGTATCCTTTGCCCAATCGTTTCCAAAATCAACCCTTGGTGAATTTTCCCTATAAATATTTGAAGAGCTTCTTACATCAGTTGCCTGCTGGAAAAGAGCAATCCTTGTTTCATGCCATAGCCTTTTACCCAATAGCAAGGGTGAGTTAGGACACATAGCCATTACAGGCCCAGTAATAGCTAAAGCCCAATTATAGCTATCCCTGAAATTACTTGGGTCAATTTGATAGTGAACCTGGAAGCTGGTGTTACTACTCTCAAAGAAGCAGTTTTCTGCTCTGGAAATCCATTGATCCTGCCCTTGAATTCGAAACTCAAAATTGTCGCCCCTCAATTCTTTAAGGGCCTCAACCAAATCATAATAGCGCTGTAATGGAGTGATGTGTTTTAAATCAATATCACTATAATTTAGGGTCGGGACAATTCCAGATAGCAACAAATGAGCGTTAAGGAGTTTTGCGTTTTTTTCACCCTTAGCAAGGAATCGCCATAAATTCTTTTCAAGCTGACTAAAACAATCTGCCTTAAGTTCAAGTGGGTCCAAGTTGACCTCCATATTATAAGTGGCGAATTCTGTCGTAAAGTGATCATCATCGATCATACCCAATAGCTCCATCAACAGGGGCGCTGGCTTCCAATCATTACCTATTAGAGAAAGTTCTTGCTCGACCCCAATCCTTCTTGCTCCTGTTTCAAATATGTCATTTTCCAACATCAATTCAACTGCCTGCAAATCCCTTAATAGGTGTTGAGTAGCATTTAATCTATCCGTGCTGTCTTTGATAATGGCAACCTTTTCTGAACCCATGGTGAGAATGTTAAATGTGAGTAGATAGTGTATAAATAGAGCGGTAGAACAGTCCAAAGTTATCTTTTGTAAATGGTGGGAAAAGTGACAACCATCATTGTGTTAAATGAATTTTGTCAATGTGGGATTTATCATTAGGTCAAGTGACTTAACTCACTGATATGTACTTAATCCATGTTTAAATTTGGCTTGAAATAAAAAATCATTAGCTGATTTAATATTTCGGGTGATTTAAATGTTATAAGAGTATCCGTTGATGGATGCTCTTTTTTTTTAACCTAATACTATGTCAAAGAAATCAAGCTTTAAAGAACTTATCAATTCAGAATTACCCATTTTGGTCGACTTCACAGCATCTTGGTGTGGCCCCTGCAAAGCCATGGCTCCAATCTTGGTAAATGTGAAAAAGAAAGTAGGAGAATCAGCAAAAATTGTAAAAGTTGATATTGATCAAAACCAGCAGTTCGCTAATAATATGGGGGTTTCTGGTGTCCCAACTTTTGTAATATTTAAAGAAGGAGAAGAAAAATGGCGGCATGTAGGTATGATGTCCGAATCACAAATGATTGAGGTGCTTGACCAATTTAAAAAGGGATAAAAAAACGGAAGCCACTAATTAAAGCAGCTTCCATCATACACCTCTCACATTGAAGAATGAGCTCTTTATTGGGGTAAATTGATTTTTAGAAACTATTTGATTTCGAGCGGTTTAGATCGTTTTGCTACAATAATTGCAATTGCCTTTATCTGTGCTTAATTCCATTATTGTTCATTAAACAATTGTGATACGTTCATTTTAAATTATCAACTATACAGCAACTACTGAAGCCTATCTATTGTCTGTTTTAACCTGATCGAAATCCACAACTTTTCGTGGTATCTATTCTAATCGTCACAAATGTATATGCTGAAAAATGTAAATAAAATGACATTAGTCATGATGCTCAATGATTTACTTCAAAACTCTCAATTGAAGAATTACAATGTGGATAGAAATTAGATTTTGGATTAAAACCTTCTTTTCTCAAATTTGTGCTTTCAAAAAAAAATGACAATGATTAAAAAAATAATGTTTTCCATCTTCGGACTAGCCTTTTATTTATCGATATCCGCACAACCCGATCGGTGGCAGCAGCGTGTCGAATATTCTATGGATGTTGAGGTAGATGTGACGAGCCATCAAATGTCGGGTAAACAAAAAATCAAGTATTTCAATAACTCACCAGATACGTTGCATCGGATATTCTACCATTTATATTTTAATGCTTTTCAGCCCGGAAGCATGATGGATGAATACAATCAGGACCCTCTTCGGGCAGATCCTCGTGTGAAAAATCGTATTTCTGAACTGCGTCCAAATGAATATGGTTGGCACAAAGTAGCTTCCCTAAAATGCAATGGGAAAGAGACCAGATATGAGGTTAGCGAAACGGTTTTAGAAGTAGATTTAATGGAACCAATCTTACCTTTAACCTCTGCTATTTTAGAAATGGAATTCACCTCTCAAATTCCTATTCAAATACGGAGGTCTGGCCGTGATAGCAAAGACGGGATTGCCTATTCAATGAGCCAATGGTATCCAAAACTGGCTGAATACGATTATCAAGGATGGCATACAAGCCCTTATGTTCAAAGAGAATTTCATGGTGTTTGGGGAGATTTTGATGTCAATATTACCATTGATTCCAAATATGTTTTAGGGGCAAGTGGAATGTTGCAAAACCCTTCAGAAATTGGACATGGATACGAAGCTGAGGGTGCAATCGTAAAGCAATCAGAAAATGGAAAATTGACTTGGGAATGGCAAGCAAGAAATGTTCATGATTTTGCTTGGTCAGCCGATCCAGAATACAAGCACATCAAGTATTTAAGAAAGGATGGAATGGAAATGCATTTTCTTTTTGATGCGAAAGATGAAGAAACCATGGCAAAATGGACATCCATGCCTAAAAAAATGGATCGGGTATTTGATTTTGCAAACAAGAATTACGGACAATATCCTTATAAATCCTATTCCTTTCTCCATGCAGGTGATGGCGGAATGGAATACCCTATGGCAACTTTTTTAGCTAGTGGTGCAGGAATTGGAACCTTTATTCATGAACTCATGCATGCTTGGTACTACGGAATGCTGGCCTCGAATGAAAGTCTTTATCCTTGGATGGATGAAGGTTTTACTGAATATGCTGAAGAGGAAATCAAGAATTTTTTACGAAAAGAAAAATTAATGGATGGTAACGTCGTAGATGATCCACACCTTGGAGCAAATTCAAATTATATCAAGTTTATCAAAAGTGGTCGTGAAGAGGTATTATCGACGCATGCAGATCATTATTTGACTGCAGCGGCATATGGAATGGCTTCTTATACAAAAGGCCATGTTTTCCTAACACAATTGCAATATATTATGGGGAAACCAACTTTTGATAAAGCTTTTTTACGCTATTTTGATATTTGGAAATTTAAACATCCAAATCCAAATGACTTTATAAGGATTATGGAAAAGGAGGCTGGTTTAGAATTGGACTGGTTTAAGGAATATTTCGTTAATACTACCAAGCAGATTGATTATGCTATAGGCTCGGTTGAGAGGGTGAATAGAAAAGAAACCAAACTAACTTTTGAAAGAGTAGGAGATATGCCTATGCCGATAGATTTGCAGATAACTTACAAAGATGGAAAAGTTGAAAGTTACACGATCCCGCTATCAATCATGAGAGGAGCAAAAAATACAGATAACTATTCTGAAAACATCGGTTTGCTTCCAGATTGGAGATGGACGCATAAAAAATATGAGTGGGTACTAACTGCTAAAACAAAAAATATTGTAAAAGTTGAGATCGATCCTTCTCTCCGAATGGCAGATGTAGAAAGGGAAAATAACGTATGGGAAGCCGCTGAAAATTAGATTTAGGATATTTATTCTAGTATTTGTCTATAATTGTTGATCGAAAATAGACATTGCAATAAAATGCAGCATTCATCAAACTCAAATCAATTATGTTATTAGTAGTTCTTTTAAATGCAATTGCAGTTTACGTTGGTGCCAAGCTTTTGCGAGGAGTGGAAGTCGAAGATTTTATAAGAGCAATTCTTATAGGAATAGTACTTGGCTTCCTGAATTGGTCGCTTGGGGGCATCCTTAATTTCCTAACTCTACCATTAAATTTGATAACTCTGGGTTTATTTGCTTTCGTGGTAGATGCAATAGTGCTTATGGTAGTCGATTATTTTATGAAAGGCTTAAAAATCGAAAATTTTTGGTGGGCATTCGCACTAGCTATTGTTGTATCAGTTGTAAATTCTATTGGTCAACACATATTCTAAATTGATAGAAAAAAAGTTTTCAATGAGTAGCCCATCATCCCAATGATGGGCTATTTTCTTTCCTGTGTCTTTAGCCACAAAAAAACATTATCTTTCGTTTATCGTTTCAAGATTTAAATTCAAATGCATAATCAATGAGGCGATACCTCTACCTTTTTATAATAATACTTTCAATCTCTAAATGTCCTATTTTATTGGCTCAGCACAGGTGCATTGCTTCTGAGCAAAGATCAATTGAATCGATAAAAATCAGCAATCAAGTCACTTCTACATCAGCGGTGCTTTCCTCCTCTTCCATCCAAACTCGTTCATTAATTACCATTCCGGTTGTGGTTCATGTGCTTTGGAATCAGCCTATTGAAAACATTTCTGATGAACAGATACTGTCTCAAATTGAAATTCTTAATCAAGATTTTAGAGCAGAAAATAATGAGATCGCAAATATCCCATCTGTATTCCAGCCTTTCATAGCTGATACAGAAATCGAATTTTGCCTGGCCAAAGTTGACCCCAATGGCAATCCTACAAATGGGATTACGAGGAAATTCACACCTGTCGTTGTGGGAATAGGAGGTACATCGGCCATACATTATTCAAGTCTCGGTGGGCAGGATACTTGGGATTCAGAAAAATACTTAAATATATGGGTGGCAAAATTCGCAGGAAATATTGGAGGTACCGGTAGTTTCCCTGGGACGCTTGCTGCTGAGGATGGTGTCGAAGTAAACTTTCTGCAATTCGGCAATATCGACATTGAACCTCCGTATCATCTTGGACGAACATTAACCCATGAAATTGGACACTATCTAAACCTTGAACATCCATGGGGCCCTAATATTACGGATTGTTGTGAAGATGATTATGTGGACGATACCCCGGAAGCCTGTGATACTTATTTAAGCATCTGTCCAACTCATCCTGTTATTTCTTGCAGTGGTCCCGATATGTTCATGAATTTTATGTTTTATTCAAATGATGCTTGTTTGGGCATGTTCACGCTTGGTCAAAAAGAAAGGATGCATGAAACGCTGAATACATTCAGGAAGGGACTACTAAATAGTGATGCTTGCAATCCAGTCTCTATTTCAGAAACAGGGGAGGTTATTCCATTTAAAATATTCCCTAACCCAGCTTCAAATTATATCAATGTTCAAGCTGAAGGAATCATAGAAACACCCTTATTTATTAGCATTTTTGATATAAATGGTAGGGTAGTGCTGTCTGGAGAAAAGCAATTAAATAGTTCTACAAAAATTGACTTGTCTAATTTGAAAGGGGGATTTTATTTAATAGAATTAATGTCAAAAAATAAAATTTGGGTTGAAAAATTGATGGTTCAATAAACTGAGACTACTTAAAGAATATGGCCAATGCTCCAAGGGCAGTGAGTACCAAAATCATTTTTCTATAGTAGTTTTCATTAATCATTTTAACGACTCGCACTCCGACAAACAATCCCAATAATATTCCTGGCAGAAGAAAAATATTCAGTGCAAATGATTTTAATGTGACCGTTTCCCATACCCAAATATGAAAAGGCATTTTGAAGAGATTGATAATAAAGAAGAGCCAGGCTGCTGTGCCGATGAAATGATCTTTTGGCAATCGCATTGCCAGGAAATAGAGATTGGAAAAAGCTCCTGCTAAATTGCCAACCATTGTGGTAAATCCAGCCGACATGCCCATCGATCCAGCAAACCAACTATTATCTGGAATTACAGTGCTTTTCAGCCTATCCCACCAAAACATCATAGCAACTGTTATCAGAATTATAACTGCCATTCCATTTTTAAAAAGGGTTTCAGGCAAATCTTTTCCAAACCAAACACCTAACAAGACTCCTGCAATCATCCATGGCAACAGCTTTTTTAAGTATCGCCATTGTGTATGTTTGTTATAATAGATCACGGCAAAAATATCGCCCACAATGAACATAGGTACTACAATTCCTGTGGATGCTTTGCCACCAAAAATTATTGCCATAATGGTGATTATAATAATGGCAATTCCTTTAATCCCGGATTTCGAGAGGCCAATAATAAAGGCCGCCAAAAATGACAATACCCATTCTAAGGTGGTTAATTGGTATGATGAAATGAGTTCTAAAAGGGTAGACATGAACGGTGATGAACATCAGGTTTGCCTGAACCTGAATTGTTAGTAATTTTACAACTTTGAAGAAGACCAAATTTAAAATCAAAGATATGCCAATTTATCACAGACAAGGAAAGCTACCCAATAAGAGACACACCATATTTAAGAAGCCAGATGGCAGCTTGTATTATGAACAACTTTTTGGCACTATAGGATTTGATGGAATGTCCTCATTGCTTTACCACGTTCACCGACCTACAATGGTAAAAGAGGTACTATCATCAACAGATGTTTCTCCTAAAATTGCAGTTGCAAAAAACATTCATTCAAGAAAATTGATCGGGTTCAATGCTCCTCCCAAGGATGACTTTTTGGAAAGCCGGGAACCATTGCTCATCAATAATGATGTCCACGTTGGAGTGGCAGCTCCGCGGGAATCGATGACTTCCTATTTTTATAAAAATGCAGATGCAGATGAGATGCTTTTCATCCATAAAGGCACCGGAACATTGAAGACCTTCTTGGGGAATATTCCATTTGAATATGGGGACTACCTCATTATTCCAAGGGGGATGATTTATCAAATCGAATTTGACACAAAAGACAATCGAATTCTTTTCGCTGAGTCTTTTGACCCAATTTACACGCCCAAAAGATATCGCAATTGGTTTGGGCAAATGCTGGAACATTCACCTTTTTGCGAGCGTGATTACAAGTTGCCAGTAGAAATGGAAACACACGACGAAAAAGGGGCATTCCACATGAAGATCAAGAAACAAGGCATGCTTCATGAGTTGGTTTATGAATCCCATCCATTTGATGTGGTTGGTTGGGACGGGTACAATTTCCCCTATGGATTTTCAATTCATAACTTCGAGCCTATAACAGGTAGGGTGCATCAGCCACCTCCAGTTCATCAGACTTTTGAAACAAAGAGCTTTGTGATCTGTTCTTTCTGCCCGAGGATATATGACTACCATCCACAGGCAATTCCCGCCCCGTACAATCACTCCAATATCGATTCAGATGAAGTGTTGTATTATGTAGATGGTGATTTCATGAGCAGGAATGATATTGCTCCTGGGCATATTACTTTGCATCCCGCGGGGATTCCTCATGGGCCACATCCAGGTGCTTATGAAAGGAGTATTGGACAAAAAGAAACAGAAGAGTTAGCAGTAATGATTGATACTTTCAAGCCACTTCAGGTTACTGAAAATGCTCTAAAATTAGATGATGGGAAATATTATCAATCTTGGCTGGAGCATGGTGAGACTGCTGCTTTAAATGGAAATTAATAAGGAAAAAGAAGAGGCAATTTGAATTTGTTTCTTCTTTTATTCTTAAGTAAAAAGACAATAGATTTTAGATGAAAGACAATAGACAAATAATTGGGATACAACGTTTTGTCTATTGTCTACTATCTGAATTCTAAACTCTCATTACCGACTTTCTAACAATTATTCTTCATAGACTAAAAGGCAATAATTTTTCAACAACAAATATGACAAACCTTACAACTTGGGTAGATGTACCTAACGAATCTGATTTTTCCATTCACAATTTACCTTTTGGAGTTTTTTCCGCTGGCCGTAAGAAAACAAGAGTAGGCATAGCCATAGGTGACCTAATTCTTGACTTGTATGCTGTGGCCGAATTGGGTTGTTTCGATAGCCTTGGAGTAAAAAAAGAGGTATTTGATAATGAATATCTAAACGACTTCATTGCACTCGGCAAGCCTATTACAAATGCTGTTAGATTGAAGGTGCAGGAATTATTATCTGATAGTAATTCTCCATTGAAAGGGAAGGATAATGTTTTTGAGAAACAATCAGATGCCACGATGCACATGCCTGTGTTTGTGAGGGATTACACAGATTTTTATTCGAGCATTGAACATGCTACTAATGTTGGTAAAATGTTCCGGGATCCGGAGAATGCATTATTACCCAATTGGAAGCACATTCCTGTTGGCTATCATGGTAGAGCATCTTCCATTGTCGTGAGTGGAACGGACATTCACCGTCCTAAAGGTCAAGTCCTGCCAAAGGGATCAACCGAGCCAGTTTACAAAGAATCAGCTTTATTGGATTTTGAGTTGGAAATGGCATTCATCATTGGTAAAGAAACCGCACTTGGCGAACCAATAACAACAGAAAATGCAGAAGACCACATTTTTGGTTTTGTCATTTTCAATGATTGGTCAGCCAGGGATTTGCAAAAATGGGAATATGTTCCACTCGGGCCGTTCTTAGGGAAAAATTTTGCATCGAGTGTCTCTCCCTGGGTGGTTACAATGGAAGCTCTTGAACCATTTAAAGTGAAAGGATATGACCAAGATCCACCTGTCCAGCCCTATTTACAATACAATGGGAATAAAAATATTGATATCAATCTCGAAGTAGGAATTCAGCCTGAAGGAAGTGAAGAGACGGTAGTCAGCAATTCCAACTACAAGTATATGTATTGGAACATGGTACAGCAACTCGCCCACCATACGGTAAATGGTTGCAATGTCAATGTCGGAGATATGATGGCATCAGGAACCATCAGCGGAAAAGAAAAATCTGAGTTCGGGTCTATGCTGGAGCTATCATGGGCAGGGAGTAATCCGATTACTTTGAATGATGGCTCTACGAGGGTTTTCATAAAAGATAACGACACTGTGGCCATGAGGGGTTATGCTGAAAAAGACGGAATAAGGGTTGGATTCGGAGAGGTCAGAACCAAAGTTCTTCCAAATATCAAATAAGCATGTCATCCATACTTTCAATTGACCCAAGTTCCATTTCTACTGGAAAACTCCATAGCTATATGTTAGCTGCGGTAGCGCCAAGACCTATTGCTTTTGCAAGTACAATTGATAAGGAAGGAAATGTAAATCTTAGTCCATTCAGTTTCTTCAACTGTTTTGGAGCTAACCCTCCAATAATGATATTTTCGCCAGCAAGACGGGTTAGAGACAATACAACCAAGCATACCTTGGAAAATGTACAAGAAGTGCCCGAGGTTGTTATCAATATTGTGAATTTCCCAATCGTTGAGCAGATGTCTTTATCCAGTACTGAATATGATAAAGGGATCAATGAATTCGAAAAGTCGGGACTTACAGCATTCGCTTCAACTAAAATCAAACCACCAAGGGTAGGAGAGGCTCCAGTCGCTTTTGAATGTGTGGTCGATCAAATTATAGAAACTGGAACAGAGGGCGGTGCCGGTAATTTAATTGTTGCAAGGGTTGTCCAATTGCATATCAAAGAAGAATATTTGGATGAGAATGGGCATTTGGATACAACGAAGTTGGATCTTGTTGCCAGGATGGGCGGCAGTTGGTATTGCAGGGCATCTGGTGATGCTTTATTTGAAATTCCTAAACCCATCACAACTAAAGGCATTGGAATCGATATGCTTCCACAATCAATTAGAGAGAGTGATGTACTTACAGGAAACAACTTAGGAAGAATCGGAAATGTAGAGCAATTGCCAGATCAAAAGTCTTTAGCGGAATGGGCAAATAACCCTGAAATAAAAGACCTTTTGCATCAATTCAATAATAATAGAGGCCTGTTGAAATTAAAAATTCATGAATTGGCAAAATTGAAATTGGAAGCAGGAAAAACAGAAGAAGCGATAAAAACCTTAATGGTTTTTGATACTGTTCATTAACCCAAATTACCCAAAGTGTTCAATATGGTTATCCATCTCTTGAGAAGGTGGGCCGGATCATTTCTCGATTATTTGGGATCATCCTGCTCGGCCCAAAGGTTTTTTAATGAGCACGCAATGGTGTTGCCAAAAACACAAGCGTTGTTGCTCCGCAAATTATCAGATGAGAAAAGATTGGCAGACATTTTATGCCAAGCCGATCCATCAAGACAACATAAGTCATTAAGTCTGTGGTGATAAATATTGGTAAATCAATTTCGCTGTATTTTCAGATGCCCCCGCTTTGTCAAGCTTTAGTTTAATCGAATTATATCCGTCAAAAATCTTCTGCCTGGTTGCCTCATTAAGTAATTGTTCTATTTCATTCTCTATATTTTTTGAGCAAAATTTTTCTTGAATCAGTTCTGTTACCACTCGTTGGTCAGCTATTAGGTTTGCCATGGCGATATATTTCAAATCCTTGTTAACCAGCCTTTTGGCCAGCCAATAGGATATTCCGTTTCCACTATAACACACTACTTGTGGTACATTGAAAAGAGCTGTTTCCAGTGTTGCTGTCCCCGATGTCACCAATGCAGCGTATGAATGTGAAAGGAGGTCATAAGTCTGATTTTGAACAAGCTTTACAGTTGGATATTTTTCTAAAAAAGACTGGTAAAATTCAAGCTCAATAGAAGGCGCCCCTGCTATCACCCATTGCAAGTTTTTGAATTGGGTACTTAATTTTAGCATCTGATCCAACATGCGGGTAATTTCCTGTTTTCTACTGCCAGGCAATACTGCAATAATCCGTTTGTCTTCAATCAATTTATTTTTCTCGAAGAAATCTGTTGCAGGTTTATAGTTTTGAATCACATCAATCAGGGGATGGCCAGGAAAGTCAACCTCAATTCCGTGTTTTGCATAAAATTCTTTTTCGAATGGTAGGATTACAAACATCCGATCAACAAATTTTCGGACGATATCTACACGACCAGTATTCCAGGCCCATAATTGAGGAGAGATATAATAAAATACTTTTAAGTTATTTTTTTTTGCCCATTTTGCGATTCTTAAATTAAAACCTGGATAATCAACCAAAATCAATGCATCAGGAGCAAATTGCAATATGTCTTTTTTACAAGTTTTAAAATTTTGGAGGATGGTGGGTAAATTTTTCAACACTTCTACAAAACCCATAAAGGCTAGCTCTCTATAATGTTTTACTATTTCTGCGCCCGCATCATTCATCAGGTCACCTCCCCAGCCACGAATATTCGCTGACCGATCTTCACTATACAAAGATTTAATGAGGTTTGATCCATGCAAATCCCCTGATGCCTCCCCAGCTATGATGTAATATTTCATTTTTACAAAACATACTGTCCGAATAATACCAACCACAAAATCACCCATAAAGCTGTTGTTACAACTATGCCTCGTACGGTATCATTCAAATATTTTTTTTGGTAAAAATTTAATGCAATAGCATTAAAAGCAATAGCGATTATTCCCGTTGTTCGTTCACGGAATTTTGGCCTGAATCCACTATCACTCACCCATCCCAATCCTTCCATTAATTCATAGACTCCGAAGACAATTATATATCCTATTATCGGCAATAATACTCCAACCAAAATCCCGACAAGGAGTGAATTTTTGTCTTTCATATAATTCTGTTTTTTATTAATTGGATTTTATTTCCAGGGCGCTAAAATCTTCAAAAGCACTGTATTTGGTTAAATCGTGGCCAGAAGGCACGACTGAGATGTAATTGTTTTCCAATGCCCAAACATCCGTATCAGCCCCATCATCTCCATTGACAAAATTGCCAGTTAACCAATAGTATTTTTGACCATAAGGGTCCGTTCCTTCAACATACTCTTCGACCCACCTTGCTTCTGCTTGTCGACAAATTTTGAAACCTTCAATTGGACTTTCTGATACCATAGGGATATTGACGTTCAGCAAATTGCAATTAGTCATTCCTCTTTCAAGAACAAAACTTATCAATTTTTTTATATGTGGAATTGTATGGTCAAAGTCGGCCTTCCAAGAAAAATCCAACAATGAGAACCCAATGGAATTTATGCCTTCTAATGATGCTTCCATTGCAGCCGACATGGTGCCAGAATAAAGGATATTTAATGAGTGGTTTGGGCCATGATTGATGCCGGAAAGACAGAGATCTATGTTTTGGTCTTTTAGGATCACGCTCTTTGCCAGTTTTACACAGTCAACTGGCGTTCCACTGCATTCGTAAGCCTCAATTCCTTCAAATAATTTTACTTTTTTTAATCGTAATGGGTCTTTGATAGTGATTGCATGACCTTGTCCGGACTGGGGGCTATCTGGTGCAGAAATGACGATCGTTCCAAAATCTTTTGCAGCTTCAACTAAAGCCGCAAGCCCTGGTGCATTTATACCATCGTCGTTTGTAATTAAAATGAGTGGTTTTTTATCCATTTATCTTTAGTTGTTTAAGCACAAATGTAAGAAGGAAGGCTTCCGATAAACAATTGCAACAACTGTTTTTGTTTTTTACTTTTACCACCGTTTTATACATCCGAAAAATACTTTTATGAAAAATATCTTCCTTATCATATTTACCGTGCTATTTTGTTTTTCGTTAAATGCGCAGTACCAATTTACTATGGTGCATGACTGTAATTGCACGCCAGTTAAAAGTCAAGATAAAACAGGAACTTGCTGGAGCTTTGCTACTTCCTCCTTTCTAGAGTCGGAATTGATGAGAATGGGTAAGCCGGAGTATGATCTTTCAGAAATGTATTTTGTAAGGAATATATATGTCAAAAAAGCGGAGAATTATTTATTCAGGCAGGGTAAAGCGCAGTTTAGTCAAGGAGGGCTCTCTCATGACGTTATTTCTGCATTCAAATATTACGGAGCAGTTCCAGAAGAAGCTTATTCTGGGCAGTTAGAGGGCGATGCAAAACACGACCATAATGAAATGGCAACTGCATTAAAAGGAATGTTGGATGCATTGATTTCAAAGAAGGCAATCAGCGAAAAATGGAGGGCAGGATTTGTGGCTTTAATGAATGCCTATTTAGGAACTCCACCTAATAAATTCACTTATAATGGTAAGGAATACACGCCTGAATCCTTTGCAAATCAACTTGGAATAAACCCCGATGACTATATCAGTTTCACCTCTTACACGCATCATCCATTTGATCAAAAAATTATTTTAGAAATTCCAGATAATTATGCCAATGGAACCTACTATAATGTCCCAATGGAAGACCTGCTTGCCATCACAGATTATGCTGTGGCACAAGGGTATTCTGTTGCATGGGACGGTGATGTTAGCGAAAAAGGGTTTTCTTCAAAAAATGGAATTGCGGTGATGCCAATAGATGAAGAACGGGAAGATATATTTCAAAACCCCGTAAAGGAGGTTGCTGTTACGCAGTCACTTCGTCAATCTACATTTCAAAATTACTCCACAAAGGATGATCACTTGATGCATGTTACAGGCATTGCCAAAGATCAAAATGGCCAAAAATATTATTATACAAAAAATTCATGGGGGGCAATTAGTCCCTACCAGGGATATGTTTACATGTCAGCTTCATATTTTCAATTAAAAACAGTTGGCTTGATGGTAAATAAAAATGCAGTCCCTCCAGCAATTAGACAGCGATTAGGCATATAAGAGCATCATTTTGACAGGATTCTATCAACTATTTTCTTTGCTTTAGCAGCTACAGCTTTGTCAGCTTCCAGCTCAGGCGCATGATGTGGTTTTTTCCTTGCATCAAAAACCAACGCTCCTTTACATCCCCAATGTTTGTTTTCAAAGAATGATCCTATTCCATGAATGTCGTGTGAAGGATTTGTTCGGGTAAAAGTGACCCAGAGAAAGTTGAGCTGGTTTTTAGCCAAAAAGGCTGGGTCTTCCGTCAATATAATTAGTGGTAAGTGTTGCTGAAAATAATCAGAAAATTGCTCCATCTCCTTGCAAAATGACGCTAGGAGTTTTTGATTTACCTCTTGATTAAACGCAGGAGCTTTTATTGCCAGAATACCTTTCTGAACAAAGTGTGGGTCAGAAAATCCGTTTGGCAATAAAATCCCGGCTGGTAATTCAGCTTTTAGTTTACGTACTTTTTCGCCGCAAGCAGCGATCACTACCTTGCTCCCCTCATTCCATCCACTACCAGAATAATCCAATGTATCAATAGTGGTGCGGGTTTGGAAATGTAAATCCCTTTCGAGGTCGATGCGCTCCAAAACATGGTTGAAAAAGTGTTCCGTATTGTGCGTGTCCAAGTTGGGTGCATCGCCTTCCGCAGCTATCACAACAAATTTTGATAAAGTAGTTTGTCCTTTTCCTAAAAGATGATTGGCTTGGGTCAGTATTTCTTCCGGTTTTCGTTCACGAAAAGGCATATATCTTTCAGAGCCAATGGCCAATAACAATGGGTGTACCCCAGCTGCATCAACCGCATGTATTTCTTTTATTCCAGGAAATTCTTGGGATGTAAGTGGCTCGACTAATTGATGAATCATCCAACCAAAAGCGGAATCTTCTTGAGGTGGGCGTCCAACAACAGTAAACTGCCAGATAGCATCCTTTCGGTGGTACACATTTTCGACCTCCATCACTGGAAAATCATGCGTTAACGAATAGTAGCCGAGGTGATCACCGAAAGGCCCTTCTGGTTTTTTAATATCTTTTCTGATTTTTCCTGTAATAACAAAATCAGCATCAGCAGAAATCACATGATTGTTTAACCATTTATATCGAAATCGACGCCCTGCCAACATGCCTGCAAAGGTCAACTCACTCATTCCTTCAGGCATCGGCATTATTGCTGCGAATGCATGAGAGGGTGGCCCTCCAATGAAAACGGAGCATCTGAAATCTTCATCAGATTTATTGTATTGAGTGTGGTGAACTCCTATTCCTCTGTGCAATTGATAATGTAATCCAACCTCCTTATTTACTTCATAGTCATTTCCAGACAACTGAATCCGGTACATTCCCAGGTTTGATTTCATGATACTTTTTTCGCCTGGTGGCAAAGTCATTACTTGCGGCAAGGTGATAAATGCACCTCCATCCATTTTCCAGCTTTTCACTTGGGGTAGTTGATCTATAGTTGTTTTACTATACGTTACTGGCGCTTTCCATGACTTGTAAGGTAAAGCGGTCAATGCAGTCATTGGAGCAGAGAGAAATCCTAATGGATTTTTAAATAAAAGGGTAGGATCAGATTTTAGTAAAACTACTTTTTTGACCTTAGGCAGGGTTTTCCTGAAGATAAAAGCAGTCCGTTCATTCGTTCCATAAATATTCGAAGCAGCCATGAATGGACTGCCTTTCACTTTTTCAAACAATAATGCAGGGCCCTTATTGTCAAATACTTGTTTATGAATTTCGGCCATTTCTAAATCTGGATCAACTTCTTCTGATATACGTTTTAAGTGACCGTTTTTTTCAAGATCTAACAAGCATGCTCTGAGACTTTTATATGCCATTTTGATTGCTGTTTGATAAATAAGAATTTATGAACCCAAACCTACGAAATGGGAATTGGTTTGTGAATTTTTTTGAAAGATCCATATATTAAGGTATCCAGAACATATTAAAAAAATATAAAATTTTGGCAGCGTTTTTGATCCTGTACTCCTAACCACTCACCATATTTCCAATCTATCTGAGTTTCCTCGTATTTCCAATATTTTAAAATAGATTTTTTAAATCCCTATTGAAGTTAAAACAGCTTCCTTGGAATTGTTTATGATATTGAGTTTCCAGGAAGTGTGTTTGTCAACTAAACATACCGAGTATGAGAATCCCCCTGCCTTTACGCAAAGGACTTGCGCATTCGCACAAGTTGTTCCCAGAATTATCCCTATGCTTAATATTAGCAATGTTTGTTGCAACTCCTTTTTCAGACCTTGCTGCCGAGGGGTCAAAAGATTTAGCTGAGTCTGCTGGATATAGGCTTTTTTTGGACACCAGAGATACCCAACAATTAAAAGTATATGCCAATGTTGGCGAATTCCTTAACATAGGCTCAAGCCACCTTGGAATCGAGGGAGGTTTCATAACAGTGTATCGGCCAGATGGGACAATGGCTATGTTGATTGATGGAAGCAATGGCAATGAAGGGATCATCTTCAATAAAGCTATGGAAGATGCAGGACCAACTGGAGGAGGCTCCACAAACGGAGCTGGATATGAGCCTGCAGTTTTAGAAGTGGGATCTGATGAGGCGGGAATATGGACTGTCTATTTTGGTTATCCAACCTATTCTTCCACTGATTTTCCTAATATTTTGAATAGTGCTGCTTGGACAAGAGCAACTGATCAGCCCAAAACACCAAGAGTAGTTTTGGCATGGGACGTTACAGTGACCAAACAGAATGCTGGAAACTATGGAGGCCAACCTATTTTTGGGAGGGTTTATGCCAATGAATTGATATTGATCATTAATCAAAATGGCTATCACACCTCTCCTTCTTTCCATGTATTAACTAAGCAAGGATTTATTTTTAAAATAGAATTTCACGATGCGGATCCATTTAGGTTCCCAATTTCTTCCAATAGTAGTGGATTTGTAAAACACGACTTTCTGCCTGTTTATAGTTCGCAGCCTCGAAGCATGATTGTGAAATCTGATGATCCAGCTACATGGACATCGGGTTCTTATTATTTATACGAGCCACAGGCTGAAGATTACGGGAATGGGTTAATTATCAATAATAAAATCTTCTTCAATTATCCGAATGATGATATGCCAAGTACAGCTAAAAACACAGATGTTTTTAGGGAAAATACACACGAGACTTGGTTGAAAATTAATCCGTTAATCACAACATTAGACATCAATGATGTCCAACTGTTGTCAGCAAATAATTCTGCTCCCCCATGTCCACAAGGAATTCTTGAAGTTGGTTCAGGTGCAATATTCAATTTCAACTCCAACCTAAGTGGAACTGCAATATTGAAACTTGATATCAATAAAGATGGCGATTTCGAAGATTCGATTGACCGGATTCTTTACCAGCAAATTCAGATTGGAAACAATAATGTTTTTTGGGAGACAAAGGATGGCGAAGGGCACGACTTGCCAACTGATATAAATATTGCCATTGATTATGAAATAACTATGCGAGGAGGAGAATCGCATGTGTTGCTGACTGATGTCGAAAATAACCAAGGTGGTGTTTCTTTCTATTTAGAGAATAGTGGTCAGAACAATAACAATGATTTGTTTTTTTACGATCATACACCCATAAGTGCTCCTGTAAGCGGAGGTGGATGGCCTGGAAATGCAATGCCAACGAATGTTCCATTCACTTACCAAAATGGATTTGGCAATAATAATATCCTCGATTACTGGGCATTTTATGAATATGATGGCAAAGCAATCGGAACAATTAAATTCCTTATTACTGATGATTGTAATTCTGATCCAGGACCAGATAGAGATGGAGACGGAATACCTGATTCTATAGATATTGACGATGATAATGATGGTGTGGCAGATAAAAGTGAATTCTGTAATCCCGTAACAGGATATGCCTGCTTGCCAGGAGGTTTGGATCCGAGTGCTGATGCTGATGCTGATGGAATTCAAAATTTCGAAGATGCGGATGATCCAAATTTTGCAAACCCTTGCCCTGATATTAATGCAGATGGAATTTGTGATGAAATAGCTGGCATTTATGATACTGATGGAGACAGGATTCCAGATCACTTTGACTTGGATAGTGACAATGATGGAATTCCAGATTTAGTTGAGGCAGGACATGGTCAGCCAGATGTTGATCGAAATGGTGTGATAGATGGACTCCCAATAGAATTTGGCGCAAATGGCTTATATAATGCCATAGCTTCTGATCCTGATAATCTAAATGCGATTGAGACCTATTCAAGATATGATGCTGATGCAGATTTAATTCCTGATTATGATGATTTGGATAGCGATAATGATGGAATCCATGATGTAGAGGAAGGTGGCCATGCTATTTCAGATTCAAATAATGATGGCCGTATTGACGATGGAAATGGAAATATTCCAATTACTGGTATGACAGGATTAGCTCCACAAATAGATCCACTGATTACAGGTCAACCCATACCAAGTTTACTTGATTTTGATGGCGATGCAGTGCCTGATTGGCATGATTTAGATTCAGACAATGACTTGATTCATGATGTCGAAGAAGGTGGTAACAAGGATGCCGATAATGATGGAATGATTGGAGTGGGGCTTGTACCTGTCGACATAAACGGATTGGCAGTTGGAGTTGGGATATTCACAACTTCAAACCCTATGGATTCGGATGGCGATATTGTTCCTAATTACCATGACCTTGACACCGATAATGATGGTATTAATGACGTCAAAGAAGCAGATGGAAATGACCCTGACAATGATGGTTTCCCCGAAACTGGAATAATTACAATTGATGATAAAGGCAGGGCAATATCGGCTAATGGGATCATATTGACTACTACCTCAAATCCAAAAGATACCGATACTGACTTGGTATGCGATTATATGGATTTAGATTCAGACAACGATATTATTACAGATATTGCTGAGCATAATTATCCAGATCCTGACAATGACGGAATGGTTGGGCTTGGTGTTGCCAACGTAAATATATTTGGCCAATCAATTGACCACATGCCTACTTCTGTGCCCACAGATACCGATGGAGATGGTACTCCAGATTTTCAAGAACTTGATAGCGATGGTGATGGGGTGTTGGATGTTAGAGAAGCCAATCAATCTGACCCAGATTTTGACGGTATTATCGGTACGGGCATGCCTAATGTTGATATTTATGGTACTTCTGTAGATTATTTAGCTACTTCAAAACCTACTGATTCGGATGGAGATGGCATTCCTGATTTTCAGGAAATAGATAGTGACAATGATGGTATTCTTGATGTGTACGAATGCCCAGATCCTTCTGATTGTACAGATGGCGATGGTGACAACACAGCAGATTTCCAAGATCCAGACAGAGATAATGATGGCATTTTTGATGGATATGAATGCGAAACCGGTTTTCCTTGCCCTGATACTGATGGTGACGGCATTCCTGATTTGGATGACCTTGATACTGACGGAGATATGCTTTCCGATTCAAATGAATGCCCAGCAGGTGACCCATGCCCTGATGCTAATTTAAATGGTATTCCCGAGTGGCGAGAATTCTTTTGTAATCCAAATGTAATTGTCCCAATAGTAGAGAATGTTACTTCGAATGGAACTTCCTTTTGTATCGGGTCAACTGCTTCTCTAACTGGAGAAAATTCAATCGACGTAGCAGGTGATTCAGTTCTTTACCAATGGGTTGGACCAAATGGGTTCCAATTTTCAAAAATGACCACAGAGTTTGGGCCATTCCCCATTGACATTCCAAATTTGTCTCATAATTACGAGGGCGAGTTTACACTTTATTTATACACAGAAGATGGATGTGTCGGCGAGCCTGGAAGTGTAAATATTGATTTTGATTTAACACCTTCCACTCCTGAGATTCAACCAAATACTAACCAACTTTGTGTTGGATCATCAATATTGCTTACAGCAAATGGATATCCGGGAACAGATGTAAATTATCAATGGTATTTTGATGACGGCTCTGGACCTGAATTAATAGCCACTTCAACCGATTCTGTTTTATCAATTACGGATGTTGAAATTAGCCAATCGGGCATATACTCTGTTCAGGTGGAAGTAAACAATTGTATGTCGCTAATGTCATCCGAACAAGAAATAGAGGTAGTGAACATAGTAGCACAAACCCCAGGATTGGCAGTTGATAATGATATACTTTGTGTTGGCGATCTTATTGAGCTAAATAGTACAATTGTACAAGGAGGAAATGTTACTTATGAGTGGTGGTTCAATGATGGTTCTGGCGATGTATCTCTTGGGATTACAGATGTTCCAACATTTTTTATCCAAAACGCAAACATCAGTAATACAGGTGTTTACAATGTAAGTGTTCATCTAAATGGATGCGAATCTCAAAAATCAAATTCGCAAGACATTGTCGTGAGTGATATCCTAACCGGCGTACAACCATTTTTAAATGTAGATGAAAACCAACTATGCGATGGAGGATCATTGCAGCTTTCCACTGCAGCCGTTTCTGGAAACAACATAGAATATACATGGTGGTTTGATGATGGAAATGGAATGGCTCTTATAGGAACATCCAACAACCCTTCTTTCACCATAAATGATTTGTCTATAGATAATGCTGGGACTTATTCAGTTATCATAAATAGCGGAAATTGCAACAGCCCAACATCGAATAGCCAAGAGGTTGAAATAGATAATAGTTTTTCGAGTATTTATCCAGAAATATCAGTTCAAGAGAACCAGTTTTGCGAAGGAGAATCATTGGAGTTTAACAGCGCAGCAGTCCAAGGGAATAATGTCCAATATGAATGGTGGTTTAATAATGGAAATGGAGCTGTTTTGCTTGAGACAACAGCCGTGCCTGCGTTTAATATCTCAGATGCAACTGTCTCAAATTCAGGAGAATATTTCATTATTGTTACCAATGGCCTTTGTCAAAGCTCCCCATCAGCTATTGCCAATATTGATGTAAGTGATGACTTTAATTCACAGACACCGGCTCTTTCAATTTTGCAAGATCAACCTTGTGAAGGAGAGTTGATCGAATTGAATGCATCCATTTTATCTGGTGGAAATATAACTTACAACTGGTGGTTTGATAATGGAAACGGATTTGTTCTTCTGACGACTACCGATTTACCAACTTATTTTATTCCTGATGCTTCTTTCAATGATTCGGGCATTTATGCCGTAACAGCCTCTTTTGGAAATTGTGAAACACAATTCTCAAATGCTCAAGATATTGAGGTTACTGAAAATTTATCGTCACAAACGCCACAGTTGGATGCAAGTCAAAATCTAATATGCGAAGGCGAGATGCTGACTTTAAGCAGCAGTGTTGTCACTGGAAATAATGTGACTTATGAATGGTGGTTTGATGATGGAACTGGATTCATTTCGCTTGGAACGACCAATGTGCCTACTTTCTTCATCAATGATATTAACGCTAATAATGAAGGCATTTACCAAGTGACATTCAGTATTGGAAACTGTACTTCTCAATATTCCAACTCTCAAGCTGTTGAAGTAACGGAAAACTTAAGCAATCAAACACCATTGCTCGCAGCAAATTCAAGCAACTTTTGTATTGGTGAATCACTCGAATTGAACAGCTCCATTGTAACAGGTGGGAATGTGACGTATGAATGGTTTTTTAATGATGGATCTGGACCTGTATCATTAGGAACAACTGACATTCCAACCTATTTTATCGATGATTTGGAATTGACTGATAAAGGGATTTATACGGTGCAGGTAAGTGTAGGGAATTGTACTTCTCAGCAATCAAATGCCCAGCAGATAAATGTCACAAACTTGCTTAATCAGTCACCTACGTTGACAGCTGATAATGATGTTGTTTGTGAGGGCGGGATATTAGAATTGAATAGCTCCACAGTTTCAGGAAATAATGTGACTTACCACTGGTGGTTTGATAATGGCAATAGTATCATACAGGTCGCCATAACAGATCATCCAACTTTGTTTATAGAAAATGCGAGCAATGGAGATGAGGGAATATATATGGTTTCCGTTAGTGTTGGAGATTGCACTTCCCAGCTATCAAATGCACAAGATGTTGTTATTGAAATGTCACCTAATTTAGAGTTGTCCAATACAACCGACTCCGTAAATGTGGCATGTGTTGGCGACATCGTAGAATTGAGTGCTCCATTTGTTTTGGGAGCAAATTATCAATGGATTGGCCCGAATGGATTCCAATCTGAAAGTATCAATCCAATCCTTGAAAATGTCAGTAGCAAAAATGCAGGAGCCTATTCTGTTGTTGTAGAAACAGTAAACGGATGTGCCTTTATTTCAGAAAGTACAGAGGTATTTGTTTTTGATGATCTTTTTGCAAATGAAGACTTTTTCCAAATCACGACTGAGGACTCGATCACGACTGAAGATTGGATCGAGAATGATGAAATCTCAAACATTTCAAATTGGGAAATAACAATAGTCAGCCAACCTGTAAATGGTCGAATAGAATTTGATCAGAATGGCCAGCCTGTTTACTATCCTCAAGAAGGTCAAGTAGGCAACGATGTTTTCATTTATATGATTTGCAACCCTGATTGCCCTGATCAATGCGAAGAAGCAGTTGTCAACGTAAGGGTCTATAGAGAAAATGATGAAGACGAAGTTTGTTTTATTCCAAATGTTATAACGCCAAATGACGATGGTGCCAATGATGGACTCGTTATTCCTTGCCTGGAAACAGAATTTTCCAATAATAATTTGAAAATATTTAATCGCTGGGGCGACCTCGTATTTGAAGCGCAGCCTTATCAAAACAACTGGAAAGGCACATATAGAAATACACAATTACCGCCTGGCACCTATTTCTATGTACTGCAATTAGATACAAGTGACGACCATTGTTTACAGGGATATTTTACATTAACAAGATAGAAATTCAGCTTGCTGATTATTGCTAACTGAATTTAAAAAATATCATTTATGAAATCTTTATTAACCGTTTTTGTCATACTCGTTTTCAGCATTATAGGCTTCTCTCAAAGCGATGTGCAGTTTACGCATTTTATGTACAATAAACTGTCCTACAACCCAGCATATACAGGAAGCAAAGGTGCTTTTGATGCCCTGGGTATATATCGTAAACAATGGGCAGGAATAGATGGCTCTCCATCCACGATGAGTTTTAGTGCCCATGCTCCTTTTTCAGGTGGAAGAAATGCAATAGGCTTGGCATTTACCAATGATGAAATTGGAAAAGTAAATACGAATTCGGTAGATCTATTTTATGCGTACCATATGCCGTTTTCAAATAATAGCAAATTGAGCATTGGTTTACAGGGTAGGGTAGAACAGGCCAAAATCAATTGGTCGATTGCCGATCCATTGGACTTGGATGACGATTTAATTCCTGGGGCAAATGAGTCTTCTTTTGCTCCAAATTTTGGAATCGGAGCATACTATTATGCAAATGATTTCTTTGTGGGTTTGTCTATTCCAAGGCTGTTGAAAAACGCTTTGTTTCTTGATAGGTCAGAATTGATTCAAAAGGAAACCATCATGACCTACTACCTGACCGCAGGCGCCATTACCCGATTAAATTCAAGGCTCAAATTGCTGCCTTCTTTTTTAATTACCTATAATTCAAATGCTCCGGTCGATCTGGATTTAAATGCCAATTTGCTTTTGCTTGACAGATTTATTCTCGGAGCAAGTTACCGGTTGGCTGATTCTGTTGATGGCGTAGTAGGCTTTCAATTTGAAAATGGAATGCGCATGAGCATGGCTTTGGACTTCACCACTTCTGATCTGGAGAAATTTACAAATGGCAGTTTTGAAATACTGGTAGGTTATACATTCAAATGCAAAGATTGTAATGTAAACCATTTGCGATATTTCTAAAATCACGAGTTAAAGCTGGCCATTCACGTTAGAATTCAAACTTAGAAGAAAATGAGAAAACATATTTTAAATATAATTTGGGTAATGCTGTTGGCAATAAGTCTGCCTGCCCAACAATTTTTATCCCCGAATTTTTCGCAGCCTACTGCACAGGAATATTCCATCCAAAACATTGAAGAGCTCAATTCTTCCCAACTGGATTATTGTGCTATCCCTTTCAGAAACGGAATTGTTTTTACCTCCACTCGAAACAGAACCAAACTGTTTGGATGCGATGCCGATTTTGCTCGAGGGCATTATTCTGATTTATATTTTTCGGAAAAAGATCAGGAAGGATTTTATATGCCCCCTAAGTTATTGGAAGGTGATGTAAATGGCAAATACCATGACGGTGCGTGCACCTTTACCAATGGTCAAACACATATGATATTTTCAAGGAATAACACGAAAGGAACAAACCGATGGGGAACAATCGACTTGAAAATTTATGAAGGCGATATTAGAAATGGGCTTTGGACAAATGTGAAAGAACTACCATTTAATAGTGATGAATATGCTACTTGTCATCCAACTTTAACCTCTAATGGAACATGGCTGTATTTTTCTTCTAATAGACCAGGTGGATATGGAGGAATGGATATTTATGTAGTTGAAAAAAAGCAAAATGGCTGGGGTACGCCCGTCAACCTTGGAGCTAAAGTGAATACATCGGGAAATGAAGTTTTCCCTTTTATATCTCCGGAAGGCGTGTTATTCTGGTCATCAAATGGGCATAGTGGCCTTGGTGGACTTGATGTTTATGCTATGCCAATTTCAAATGGAGAAATGGCGACCAGACGTCATCTTCCAGTGCCGATTAACTCTGCTTTTGACGATTTTGGTTTTTCAACAAATAAAGATGGATCAGAAGGGTTTCTGACATCCAATAGGGGAGAAGGAATGGGGAAAGACGATTTGTACGCCTGGAAAAAAACAGGTCAAAAACCTTCTATTGCCCATATCTGTGTGGTAGATGAAAGAACAGAAGAAAGAATTCAGGATGCCTATTTAAGCATTCAAGCGATTAGTAAAGAAATGGAAGGTGCGGCAGTATTTGTAGGTGAGGACGGACAGACACCATATATGCAAATGCAGGCAAAATCAATTGATGGAAAGGATTATACTGTATTAGTTCCCTATGAAGGAGAAAAGAAAAATGATTCTTTTACCCAGTTTGGAAAAAGTTGTGGTCTTGAATACCCGATTGTGCCAGATAGATATTATGAAGTGACAGTTGATAAACCAGGCTATTTACCAATGAAAAGAAAAGTTTCAGGTACAGAGATTTTAACTGATAGAGAATGGTTGATTCCAATAAAAAGAAAACCGCCCATAGCTATGAGTGGTGAGGTAAAAGACAAATACAATGATAAACCAATTCCTTTTGCAGATGTAAAAATTACGAACAATTGCAATGGGCAATCTCAAGACGTAATAGCGGACAGGACTGGTAATTTTACATTCCCAATGGATTGTAGTTGTGACTATGAAGTGGCAGCATCAAAAGGCGATTATCAAAATAATTTTGAGATAGTTTACTCTTACGATGTTGAATGTGAAAATGACAATCCGGTCGTGTTATTGTATTTAGAGAAAATTGATCCAAAGGATACACCGGAACCCGATTTTGAAGTAGGTATGATTCATCGCTTGGATGATTTGTATTATGATTATGACAAACACTTTATACGAGCGGATGCAGCTTTGGAATTGCGAAAAGTGGTTGATTATATGAAGAAATATCCATCACTTGAAATTGAACTGATGTCTCATACTGATAGCAGGGGGTCCGATGATTACAACAGAGCATTATCTCAAAGAAGAGCACAGGCAGCTGTTGATTACATTGTTTCAAGAGGAATTGAGCCTACAAGGTTAAAAGCTGCTGGATATGGAGAAGACCAATTAGTAAATCATTGTGGTAATGACATTGATTGCGGCGAGCAAGAGCACCAAGAAAACAGAAGGACAGAGATTAAAGTAACGAAGTTTGAAGAAAAGGGCGTTATCATAAAAAAGTGAGTAAAGCATTAAATAAATCATAAAGGAGGTATGGAAAATCAAATTTGATTTTATCTTTCCACCGATTTTTTTCACCGTTTAAAACCTAATTCTAATTTATGAAAAAATTTAAATTACTTTCACTTATTGCAATTTTCTGCACATTTATGGCAAAATCTGATGCCCAAATTGATGCAACTATCAACCCCGTAGGATTGCTTTTTGGAAACTTTAATGTCGGAGCTGATTTTGGAATTTCCGATAATTTAAGCGTAGAAGCAGCTATTGGGTATTCTGCCGGCGATTTAGGCGATCAAGAATGGAGTTCTTTTCCAGTGACAGCTATTGGCAAATATTATGTTAGCCCTAATCATGGCGCTGATAAATTTTATGTCGATGCTTTCCTTCGTTTTGTAAGCAGGAAGTATGATGCTGGAGTAAGTTTCGGCGGATCTAAATCTACTCGTATGGGAGTTGGATTTGGACTTGGATACAAAGTAGTAGGAAACTCTGGTTTTGTATTTGATATTGGAGTTGGTGCTGGAAGGTCTATCGTTGACAATATCACTTATGATGTAGATGGTGAAACTTACGACTTAGATTGGACCAATATTATGTTCAATGGTAAACTCGGAATTGGTTACCGCTTCGGTGGTAAATAGACCAAAATAGATACTTTTAAAAGTCCAAGCCTTTAATATTGGCTTGGACTTTTTTATTTTAGTACTCCGCCAATTTGTTCAAGTGTACCATCTATGTTTTTTGGAACATCCAAACCAAGAATGTGGCACATCAATGGAAAAATATGGATGTTCTTTATGGATGGGATTGTTTGAGCTTTATTTATAGCCGTCCCTTTTGCATAGAAAATACCATGGAGTTCTTTTGATTCTGGCGAATATCCGTGCTCACCTTTTATTTTCACTCCAGAATTTTTCATAAAAGAAAGTGATCGCTGGTAAGTAAAATACCAACCTTTGTCAGGAATAATTTGAATATCTCCCCAATTTGGATTTGTCGGTGGTTGATCGAATCCCTTGGCGTTAACTGTTTTGTATACCTCAAAATGATTTTCCTGATTTTTTAATTTTCTATAAATTTTATCTAAGTCGCTTTCTTGATTTACATATACATGTGCAATTGCGCCATTGCTGACTATTTGATACTGGTCTTCATCTTCAAGCTGTTCAATTGGCATAAAGTGCTCAATGGGCACTTCAAGCATGCCATGATCTGAAACTATGATGATGTTCACATTCAATCCCGTTGCTTTAACACCATCGAACAATTTCCCCAATGTCATATCAAGGGCAAATAATTTTTTCTGTAATTCCTCGTCATTATTAGGCCCAAATCGATGTCCCGCATCGTCCATATCAGAAAAATAAAGCGTTATCATTCGAGGCCTTTCTGATAATGGCAATTTTAGCCAATCCAACGCCTGTGTTACTCTCTTTTCGTTTGAAACACTACCATCATAGTTGAAATAATAGGTTGGCCGAATTCCCTGAATGTCTGCCTCCGATCCAACAAAAAAATAACATGCCGATATGAGCCCATTGTTTTCAGCATGCACCCAAATAGGCGTTCCTCCGTACCATTTACCATTTTCTACTTTTTCCCGATCTCTTGTTTTATAATATGCTGCCTTTTCCGGCGAATAAAAATTATTGTCAACAAGTCCATGTTTGTCTGGATACATACCCGTGGCGATGGAGTAATGGTTTGGAAAAGTTTTAGTAGGAAAGCAAGGAATTAAGGATTCTGCTTGCACACCTTCTTGGATAAACTTCGAAATATTAGGCGGGTTAAATCGCTCGGTATAATCCCAGCGATAGCCATCCAATGAGATCAAAATTAGGTAGGGTTCCTGGTTTTCGATTTGGTTACGCTGAATGGATTCATTTGCTTTTTGGACACTTTTGCTACAGGCATTAATCAAGAATAGCACTAAAATGGAACTACAAAAATATTTCATCACATTGGTCAGATTAAATAGAGAATGAAGAGGCGATGCGAATTTATGGGAAAAGTAATTGCTTCAAAAGCTACATTTGCATCAAATGAAAATTCTTCACACATCCGATTGGCATTTAGGCCAGAAATTCATCTCCAGAGAAAGAGAGGAAGAACACATATTGGCTTTAAATTGGTTGGCGGAAATAATCGTTCAACAGGAGATTGAAGTGCTCATCATTGCAGGTGATATTTTTGACATAGGCAATCCACCCAGTAGTTCAAGGTCACTTTACTATAATTTCTTGAAGTTGCTGTGGCAGACCAAATGCAGACATATTGTTGTTATAGGCGGCAATCACGATTCTCCACAAATGCTTGAAGCCCCTAAAGAAATCTTGTCAATATTAAATGTACATCTTGTTGGCAAAGCTGCCGAAGACCCCTCTGAGCAAATCATCCGATTAACAGATGAGAAAGGCCATTTGCAGTTAGTGGTTGCAGCTGTTCCATTTCTAAGAGATCAAGACCTTCGACGGGTCGTTTCAAATAATTCAAGTAATGATAGAATTGAAAGGATTCGAGAAGGAATTCTCAACCATTACCAAAATATTAGCGAAGCTTGTTTAAATGAAGATTTTGCGAAAGTACCCGTAATTGCTACAGGCCACTTATGTGTTACAGGCCATAAAAGCAGTGAAAAGCAGGATAATATTTATTTGGGAAGTTTGGAGAATATTTCGGCGGATCAGTTTCCTTCTGTTTTCGATTATGTTGCTTTAGGGCATATTCATCGACCACAAGCTATAGCACCATTTGAAAAGATCCGATATTCTGGTTCTTTAATTCCTCTGAGTTTTAGTGAAACAAAAGATGAAAAATCAGTTACGCTGATTGAATTTCAAGGAAAGAATATTTCAAATATCGAAGAAATAAAAGTACCCATTTTTAGAAGGCTTAAATCTATTTCAGGGACTTTCGAATACGTTCAAGAGCGATTGGAAAAACTACATCATGATTACCAAGATGGGTTAACTGTTTGGGTAGAAGTTATTGTTGAATCGGACTCAATTATTCCAAACCTAAATGGAATTCTCCAAGAATTTGTGAAAGACTTCAATGTTGAAATTTTGAAAACCCGAGCAAAATACAATTTTCAAACCCTTAGTGAACAATTAGAACACCAGGAACTGGATGAATTAGAACCGATCGATGTATTCAAGAAAAAATGTGAGAGTGGAGGAAGGCCAGCCAAGGATACAGAAGAATTGTTGACGACATTCAAAGAGCTGGAAGAATGGGTAAGAGAAAAGGAAAAATGAGGAGCCATGAAATTACCTGACTCCTCATTTTTTGAAACTTATGGTGCTCCGGTAAGTTCTTTTGAAAGTGTGCCTCCTGCCATTTCAATCATCACCTCCATCTCCGTTACCAATTCCTCATCATTGCCACCAAATCCAACACTTTTGAACCTTATTTTTCCATTCTTATCAATCACGTATTTTGTTGGAATGCCACTAACACCATAGGCTGTTACGACCTCATTATCATTGTCCATCAATACGTTGAAAGTATAATTGTTAGAGTTGATAAATTCTGCTGCATTTTTCTCCTTTTCATCTCCTCTTTCCCATGTATCGATAAAGACGAAAGCAACGTCTTCGGATTTACTGAAATTATTAACTGCTTTTTGCATGCCTGGGAAAGACGCCTTACATGGGCCGCACCAAGTTGCCCAAAAATCAACTACAACAACTTTTCCTTTTAGTGATTCGAGTGAAACTTTTTGGCCATCAAGATTAACCAAATTGAAATTTGGAGCATCTTTCTCAATCATCTTCTCTTTGATCTCTTTTCTCAATTTTTCAATAGCTTCTTTTTCAAGCTGCACCAAGTATTTGTCATAAGCACTTTCAAGTGTGTTATTTTCAATGAATAATTTTTTGTGATTCTCCTTCATTGCAGAACTGGCATTACCTTCCGCTATAAATTTTGCCAACAATTTCTCCGTTTTAGCTCCGCCATTATTTTTTTCAAAATAAATACAATATCGCTCGTTCATTTCTCCGTCACGAAACTTGTTTTGTTCACAGGCTACCGTTTGATATTCTAAGGCTGTTGAAACATCTCCTGTTTTGTAAGCCAATAAAGCATAAGTGTCTGCATACATTCCATAACTGCTTTTTAAATTTTTCTTCCAGTTGTTGATGGAAATAGTATTTGGCTTGGTACTCGCTGGATCAGACATGGCGGATTCCAATAATTCCAATGATTTTTTGGAATATTTTAATCCATCCTTCGCCATAGGCGCCTCTGCGGCGATGCTTTCACCAGACATAGGCCAAGCCAGCCCATTTAATGATCCTGCCTTTCTCATTGGATCTTGGATCTTATTCATGTATTTTTCAAAATCCTCTAAATCTTTTTCTTTAGCATATTTAGAAGCAATACTTGCATACATATAATCAAGGTCAGCCTGAAGTGTCTCCGAGTTGCTGAACTTTTTAGCGTACTCATCTACAAATGCTACTTGTTCAGTCAAGTCTTTGCTCCTGAAATCTGATTTCATTTCATTTTGAGCCAATTTCCCTTTAGGATAATTTTTCAAAATAGTTGATTTGAGCGATTCTGACATTTCCTCATTTTCGAAAATGTTGGCAGCAAAACCACGAGCTGTCACCAAGTTCTCTTCACTGGCTTTTTTATTATTAGCTATCTCGAACATCCAATCTTTAAGTTGTGCTAATTCGCCTTCTTTTTTGAGTTTATTGCACTGAAATGCGTAATTGCTTAAAAATGTACCATTCGATTTTGACGCAGGGTAAGCTTCAAATTCTCTTTTAAATAAGTTGAATGCCTTTTCACGATTCATTTCTATGCCAGCATATCGGTAATAAGAGCTGTACATAAGTGCCTTAGCACCTATCGCTCCCATCACCGGGTCGCCATGGTCATTTACAGATAGGATTTTGTATCCTTTATCATTATTGTTATCGGAGATTTTTCCGTCTTCGCTTTTAATGGAGAAAAATGTAGCAGTAGTAGACTCATTTGTGGGAATGCTTCCAGAAATGACACCATTGACAGACGTGAAATCCACATCGTATGCCATCAATTCATTGTTGTTATATTGATAGGCAACAATTTCTATAGATTCTACTCCTGTAAATGGAGATTCGGATAGGTTATATTTGAAAGATATTTGATCGCCAGGGCTAATTTTCTCTGGAGTGAAGACCATGTTCTGTCCAAAGGCAAATTGGCTGAATCCAAGAAAAGCCAATAATGTGAGGTAGTTTATGTATTGTTTCATTGAATAGTTAATTTGTGAATGATTAATATTTAAAAGGAAAGTTAGCTTGTATTTATTGAATCTGAAAGAAAGGCGACTATAACTGACAGTTGCTGTCAAAATGGTTGCATGTTTGAAACCATTCTTATGCAGGAAGTTAATCTTTTGGATTGTGAAAAAGTATATTGCCTCACAACCGACACGATTATTTACCAAATGTTAAACGAATATGAATCAAGGGGCTAAATTTGACCCTCTTATGATTTAGACACTTCAAAAAATATAGACTTTCCCTTTATATGAAACAAATAATTTTTCTGCTTTCCCTGGCATTTATCTCCAATTTTGCGTTCTCCCAACCCATAAATGATAACTGTACTGGAATTATTGAATTAGGTGAAGCACCTATCTGTCCTTCCCCTGGAATATATACCAATATTGATGCGACTGAGAGTAATATTGGAAATGACAATTTCCCGCCATGTTTCAATGGTACGCCAGTCAGAGATGTATGGTTTTCGTTTGTTGCCTCCGCTTCGATTTTGAATTATGAAATAAATGTAACAGGCGCAAGTGGAGCACCAATTTCGAACCCCCAACTTGCATTATATCGAGGCGATTGTGGATTTGATGAGTTAGTACTGCTTGATTGTGCGACATCAAACAATGATGATTCTGAGGTTTCTATAAATATTACAGGACTTACGCCCGGCATTACTTACTTTCTGAGAATAAATGATTGGTCTGCAAATGCAAGCCAGAACTGGGGTGATTTTGAATTATGTATTCAGGAATTTATTCAAACAGAATTTTCAATTGCAGACTCCGGAAGTGATCTATGTTCCGGTGTACTCTACGATACTGGAGGGCCAAATGGTGATTATGGAAATAATGAAAACCATTCCTTTACAATTTGCCCGTCTGATCCTCACGAGTGCCTTATTTTTTCTCTAAGTCAATATAACATTCAGAATGGAGGTGAAAACCTTTCGTTTTATGATGGGCCTGACACAAACAGTCCTTTTATTAGTTCTATAGCTGATGGGTCAACATTAGCGAATAATAACAGTAACGGTGGTGTGTGTTACGAAGTGGTAGCTAGTAGTGGTTGTTTGACTGTTGAGTTCACTTCTAACAATTCAGTCAACTTTGAAGGATTTATCGGAAGTTGGGAATGCAGCGATAATTGTGGCAATTCGGGCGATTTAAACCTTGAAGTTGGTCCTTCAGCATCTGCAATTGAAGATATGTTTGCTAATCCATTTTTTGACGTGACAGTCACTAATATTAATTGTGACAATGATGCTTATGGATTGTTTCAGCAAGGAGACGAAACTACATTAGGAATGCAAGATGGCTTGCTATTAACAACAGGTTCAGCTTCGCAAGTAAGTAATCCTGCAAGTTTTCATGCTGATAATGATATTGGATTTGGTGGAGACCCAGACCTAAATTTTTTGGATGAAACTTTTGGAGTGGGCTTCAGTTTTGGAACTGGCGATGTCTGTGTTGTCGAAATGGACATTTTAGCAAAAACAAATAGAATAGGATTTGAATATGTTTTTGGTTCAGAGGAATATGAAGAAGATTTTTCACCATTTTCGGATGACCTTATTGCAGTTCTAATATCTGGCCCTGGCATTGTTGGCCTAAATGGCTTAAACGGTCAGGAGAATTTGGCGTGGGTGCCTGGCACCAGCAATACCAATTTGGTGCAAATTCAACGAGTTAATGCATCCACAAATTGGGAATATTTCAGGAACAATCTAAACAGCCCAAATATCACTTACAACGGATTAACTTCTGACTATTTGGGTACATCTAAAACTTTGAAAGCGGCAAGGAATGTAAATGCATGTGCTACCTATCATGTGAAAATTGCAATTGGTGATACTGATACAAATGATGATTCCGGCCTATTTATTCAATCATCAAATATTGGATTGCCATTTTTGGCAATAGATTATAATACCGGGATAGACTATTTGGTAGAAGGGTGTATTTCAACAGAAGGGAACTTGACAATAAACTTGTCGGAGCCTTTGCAGGTGCCATCTATATTTAATGTAACACTTGGAGGCTCGGCCACTTTAGGGACTGATTATAATTTGGCATTGCCCGGAAGTATTACAATCCCTGCTGGTAGTACCCAGATAAGTTTTCCAATAAGCGCGGTTGCTGATGCAATCTCAGAAGGAACGGAGACAATAGAAATTACATTATCAAGCGATTATGGTTGTGGTGAAATTGAATTATCAACGCTAACGATTGAGTTAAAAGACAATGTTGAAGTAGAAATTCTATCCGATAGTGATACGGTATTTGTTTGCGATGGAATTTTTACTGCGAACCTCGAAGCCACTGGCGCGGCGAGCTATAGTTGGGAACCGGCATCTGTATTCGATAACCCCAATAGCTCTTCGCCAACTGCAACTGTGATGACAAGTCAAACTGTTTCAGTTACAGGAACTGTTGGGACATGTACTGATACAGATGAGATATTTCTGCAAGTAATTTCTCCACAACTAAATATCCTACCTGTTGGACCTATTGACATTTGCGAAGGAGAGGTTGTTCAATTAGAGGCTGTCAATAATGTAAATAATGTTGGTTTGGTTTGGAATCCAGAAACAGGACTTGATGATCCGACAAGTAATGTCCCAAATGCTCATCCGACAGCAACCACCACTTATACTGCATCTGTTACAGCAACAGGAGGGTGTACTGCAAGTGACGAAATAACCATAAATGTTGAACCATTCAATTTCCCAGAATGGGTGGTAAATGACACACTTATTTGCCAAAATTCAAGTGTGCAATTGGCCGCTGAGGTGAATAATAGCTCCACAACATTTGAATGGACACCGAGTGATTGGCTGGATGATGCTACCATACCCAACGCTACAGCTACACCAGATCAAACAACAACATATACGTTGACAGCCACAAGTGTCAATGGACTTTGTACAGAAATGGACGAGGTTACAATTACTGTTCTGCCTGCAGATGTTGACATATCGCCAGATACAATCTATATCTGTTTGGGTGAAAGTGCAGATATTTCTGCAACCAGTAGTACTGGGGGTATTGGTTTAACATGGACTCCAACTGATTCGTTGACAATTATTGATCTGGAAAATGTTACTGTAAATCCAGTAGTTTCCACTTGGTACTATTCAACTTTAGTAGTTGGTTCATGCACCGTTTTGGATTCCGTTTATGTCAGAGTGGATTCATTGCCAACAGATATGCATATTGAAGCAATCCCAGCGAAAGATACTTATTGCCAGGGAGAGGTAGTATCGCTCGTATCGCCAAATTACGAGTTGGCTTTCTTTCCAGACATAATGTTTCAATGGACACCTACAACTGGGGCAGTGTCCCCCGACAGCCTTTATAATCTGGCAATAAATGCAGTATCGACACAAACTTATATTCGTGAGACTACAAATAATGCATGCGCAGCATCGGACACTATTGAAATAATTGTGATTCCTGTTGCAGAAATAACTATAACGCCAGAAAATCCAATAATTTGCCCAGGTGAATCTGTTGATTTATTAGCTACTGCTGATCAGCCTATCGATTCATGGGAATGGTCACCGGCGACAGGTCTTAGTTGTTCAGATTGCACCGATCCGACTGCAACTCCTCCCGGAACGATTACCTATCAAGTAGAAGGTGAATTTATGGGATGCCCTTCAAGCGCACAAGTAACCATTCAGGTATTGCCGGATCCAAGCTATTCTTTTCCGTCACCACCATTTATCTGCTCTGGTGATGAAATAATTTTGAATAACGTTTTGGACCCGAATGCTAATTACCAATGGCTGAATGAGGATGGATCATTATTAAGTACTGAAGCTCAACCAGCAGTATCGCCAATTGTCACAACAACCTATACATTGATTATTGACAACGGCCTTTGCCCTGCAATTACTGATGAAATCACGATTCAGGTTCAAGAAGACTTTGTTTTGACCGTTGCTGATGACATTTTAGCTTGCTGGAATGAGACAATTACATTGTCAGCTACTTCGACCAATCCGAATGTTACTTACACTTGGACAGATATTAATGGTAACCAGGTAGACCCAAATCTAACAGGACTTTTGCCTGGAAGCTCTCAAGTGTATTTTGTTACAGCGTCTGATCCGGTTCCTTGTTTTTCTCAAATGGGTTCGATTCAGGTAGATATTTATGATGACTTTACATTGTCAGTAACTGACGATCAAACCATAAATGGCGGTGAGTCCATTAATCTTTCTGCTCAAGCTACTCTGCAGGGGGTGACATTTATTTGGATAGAATCAAGTTCAGACATGGAAATTGGAACAGGTGAATCCATTACTGTTTCGCCTTGTAACACAGAAATTTATTTTGTAGAAGCAGAGCATCCAGAACAGTGTACGACCTTGATTGATACAGTAATTGTAAATGTCATATCCAGCTTCACTGTTGATACGATAAATTTGAGTCAATTCGATACTTTAGCTGAAATCTATGAAGGTGAAGTATTGGCATCAAATGCAGATGTAACACCTAATCCGATTCCTGGAGCAACTTACGAATGGTTCTTGGACGGTGTATTGGTTGCATCAGGCAATTCACCAAACAGTGGAGATTTCAATGTTCCTGAATTGCCCCAAGGGGTTGACATGCAAGATGTATTATTAAGTTTGGTTGTAACAGGTGCCAATGGTTGTTTCCAGACTTTAGATACAACCATTACTATCTTGAATAATCCAGTTGAAATACCAAATGTATTTACTCCAAATGGAGATGGTACGAATGATTTGTTTTCTACTGTTTCATTAGTGCCAGTGGATATTGTTGGAATGCAAATTTGGAATCGTTGGGGTAAAATGGTTTTTGAAAGTAATGACGACAATGATACGTGGGATGGAAATATAGATGGAAAAGCAGCTGCTTCAGATGTTTATATATACAAAATTCAATATTCAATTGCAGGCGGCAGCAATGTTTACTCAGAAAAAGGAGACCTTACGTTAGTCCGATAGGTATATATAGAAAGTTTTTTCTATTAAAATGCTGCTCAAACGACACGGATTTGAGCAGCATTTATATTTTTGGCCAGCAAAAGGGCGTACATTCGCTCTGTTAAATAAACTAGTCTCTCCATTTTTATATCCAAAACGGATAAAGATCTATTATGAAACAAATTTTTACTTCATTACTCTTATTGATTTCTTTTGGATTGTTTGCCCAGCCTGCCAATGATGATTGTGAAGGCATTGTTGATTTAGGCATAGCTCCAAGCTGTGATTCAACCCTTTACAATAATGTTGGGGCTACCGAAAGCAATATAGGATTTGACAACTTTCCAAACTGTTTTGTTGGTGTGCCTGACAGGGATGTTTGGTTCTCCTTTGTGGCATCTGATACCATTTTGGATTATAGGGTTGAGGTAATTGGTTGCCCTGATCCAAACCTTGGACTTGCATCCATGGTGAATCCACAAATCGCAGTCTATCGAGGTGATTGTGAATTTGATGGGCTACAATTATTGGATTGTGTCTCAGCCGTTCCCGGTGAAACTTCTGTATTTGTAGATTTAATAGGACTCACGCCTGGCATAACTTATTTTTTGAGGATAAATGATTGGTCGTCATCAGGAACACCCAATGAAGGTGCATTTAAGCTATGCGTAACTAAAAAGCCGCCAGTGAATACAGTTGATCAGGGCGGTTCTACGGAATGTTCAGGAATACTTACAGACTCAGGCGGGGAAACAGGTGATTATGGAAACGACGAAAATAGCATTTTCACTATCTGCCCTACTGACCCTCATGGTTGTATTCTTTTTGAATTCCAATACTATAATGTTGAGTTTAATACTGATGCAATTACTTTATATGATGGACCGGACACAAGTTCGCCACAGCTTGCTCAGTTAAGCGGAGCAGGTACGTTTGCCGAGAACTACGGAGGTGTTTGTTATGCTGTTTCAGCCAGTAGTGGCTGTATTACTGTTCAATTCCAATCTGATAGTAACGTTTCTTTTGAAGGATTTTTAGCGACTTGGCAGTGTATACCAGAAGCATGTTCAGAACTTGAAATACCGGAAATGATTGTTGATGCTAATGCATCTCCAGATGATATAGTTAGTAGTGTAATTTCTGGCCAAACGCTCATTTCAGTAGTAAATGTTGATTGTGCTCAAGGCCAGGTTGGTACATTTACTATTACTGACGATTCTCCGTTAAGCATGGATAAAGGGTTGGTTTTATCAAGCGGCTCTGTTGAAAATATTCCTGCACCTGCCAGTGATTTTTCCGCTGCATTTTATGGAGGAATCAATCAAACGGATGATGATCTGAATTATTTATCAACCATAAATGGTAATGGCTCTCAATCTCAGGATGCATGTATCGTTGAATTGGATGTATTAGCAGCTTCAGAAGAATTGACCTTTGAATATGTGTTTGGTTCAGAAGAGTATCCTGAATATGTCAACACAACTTTCAATGACATTTTTGCTTTCTTGGTCTCTGGCCCGGAGATAGCAGGAGATCCAAATATTGATAATCAATTGAACGTGGCCACACTTGAAGATGGTACGTTCATTCAAATCAATAGCGTAAACCATAATCAGAATTGGCAATTTTATCGAAATAATGAGCAAAGCCAATCCATTGTTTATGATGGTCTCACGTCAGATTCTTTGGGAATAAAAAAGAGCTTGACTGCAAGAGTGCCAACTATACCTTGTGAAACTTACAAATTAAAATTTGCAATAGCTGATAGAGGGGATAGCAGTTTCGATTCAGGTGTTTTTATATCAAAAATTAATAGCGGAACCCCTGAGGTCGGAGTGAATTATCAATCCGGGATTGATTACCTCGTTGAAGAATGTGTCGATGATCCGGACGAAGTTATCATCAGCTTTGGCAATCCTTTGACTTCACCTCAAACTTATAATATTGTTCTTGCTGGAAATGCTGAGCATGGAGTGGATTATGAATTGGATATTCCTTCAACTATTACATTTGAAACTGGAACAGAAATTTTCACATTCCCAATTTTAGCACTTGCTGATGGAGTTATTGAGGGAACAGATACAATCGAAATACAATTGGTTCGGGACTTTGGATGCGGAAGTGTAGTTGTTTCTTCCATTTCTATTTTGATATTCGACAATGTAAATGTTGAGATATTAGATAATGCTCTTGATACTGCAATTATTTGTGCTACAGCTGGCTGTATTCCGCTAGAGGTTGGTGGTGCACATACTTATAGCTGGCAGGCAGATACTTTATTCAGTGACCCAACAATAGCTAACCCTATCGTTTGTACTACAACAAGTCAATGGGTGACGGTAGAAGGGACATTGGGAATATGTCACGATATAGATTCCATTTATTTGAATGTCATTGATTTAGAACTTGATATTCTACCTGACGAGACTGCCATTCAGGTTTGTTCAGGAGAAACAGTTACTTTATTGGCACAAAATAATGCGAATGATGTGGGGATAACTTGGTCGTCATTTTCAGCCTTGCCTGACCCGTCCAATCCTTTGCAAGTTATTAGTGATCCAGGATTTGGAGTTGATTTCCTAAACGTTTCGCTTGAAATTGGAGGTTGCACTGTAACTGACAACATCAACATTACATGGGTACCATTTGACCTGCCCTCCTTGGTTGCTGATACAGTCATTTGCCAAAATTATAGTGTTGACCTTGGTGAAGATATAACTTCAAACTCCACAACCTATGAATGGTCACCTGATCTTTATTTGTCGCCTTCTGCCGACGTTTCAGGGCCTATTGCAACGCCTGAAGTCACAACAACCTATACCTTAATTTCTACTGCAGGACAAGGTGCAAATGTTTGTGCAGACACTTCTACTGTTACTATTGAAGTAATTCCGGTGGATATTGAAATATTAAATCCGGATACGACTTTTGTTTGTATCGGTGACTCAGTCACACTAAATTCTATCAATACAACTGGTGGCGTTGGAGTAACTTGGATGCCGAATGAATTTTTAGATGAGGTCAGCCCTGAGGAAGTAATCGTGTACCCGCCAGTTTCTAATTGGTATTATAATGTTTTAGAAACAGCAAACTGCTTAGTAATTGATTCGGTATATGTAAGAGTAGATTCACTTCCTGATTTAAGCATCATTGCAGATCCTGAGAAAGACAGTTATTGTCAGGGTGATGAAGTTTATTTGTTATCACCAACTTATGAACCCGCTCATTTCCCCGGAATAGATTTGACATGGGAACAGCCTATCCCCGGAGCGCAAACGCCAGATAGCTTCTTAAACTTAGTAATCCTGGCTGTTGAAACATTTACGTACGTTCGAACAACAACAGTTGGGGCATGTGTGAGCGTAGATTCAATAGAAATTGAAGTGGTGCCAGTTGCTGATATTTCGGTGGTGCCAAGTTTAGATACATTATGTCAAGGTGAGTCAATTCAGCTAAGTGTTGAAGGCCCACCCGGCTTGTCAGATTTTACATGGTCTCCAGGAGATGGACTTAGTTGTACGGAATGCCCTGACCCAGTTGCTACACCGCAAGGCACAACGACCTATCAGGTCGAATTAGAATTTGATGGTTGCCCAGCAGGTGCATCTACAACATTGGTAGTTCCGGCGCAAGTCTTCCAATTTCCGGGCCCAGATTTTATTTGTGCAGGGCAGTCTGTTCAGTTAAATTCATTGAATGTGCCGGGTGCAGTGTATTCATGGACTTCATCCGATGGAAGTTTGACCTCATCTGATCCGCAACCAATTGTAACACCCGCTCAGACAACTACCTATTCATTATCAGCATCTATTGCCGATTGTACTTTTGAGACAGAAATAACAATTGTTGTATCTCAAGACTTTACCATCAGTATCGATCCTGTTGATGCTGCCTGTCCATTCAATGATCCAACAGTACTGAATGTAAATGCTAATCCTTCAATTGGAAATTATACGTTCAATTGGACAAATAACATTAACAGTAATACACCAACTGGGCAAACAATAACTGTCGGACCACCTATAACAGCCATTTTTACTGTAGAAGTAAATGATGGGTGTTTCACTCACACAGAGTCAATCGAAGTCGAAGTTGCTCCAGATTATTCAATTACTGCCACGCCACCTGTCGCAACTGCGCTTCAAGGCCAGCCTGTTACTTTCATGGCAGAGGCTACTGTTGCGGGAATTGATTTTGTTTGGACTGATGCCAATGGTAACATTGTTGGAAATGGTGAGATTCTCAATATTGAAAGTTGTGAAGATGAAACTTATTTAGTAACCGGAAGTGATTTTAATGGATGTACCCAAACGGCAACAGTTCAGCTTGATGTTGATGCATTTACAGTTTTGGTTAATCCAGTGGCTGATACGGTGCTTGCAGGAGAGCAAACAACGTTCACTGCTTCTGCTGACGTTGATGGTTTGACTTATGAATGGGTCGGTTCAGATGGAACTACAGGTTCTGGGCCAACCTTCACTGCTTCAAGCTGTACTGATCAAACTTATACAGTTACTGGAACAGACGATAATGGTTGCTCTGATTCAGCAATTGCTGGATTATTTGTTCTCGATGGCTTTGCCGTTGATTCAATGGAAATAGTAGAAGTGACAGTAGATACACTTGAAGGTATTTATGAAGGACAAGAGATCGAGCTATTTGCTTACACAACACCAGAACTCTTTGGAGCAACCTATGTTTGGTTATTAAATGGAGATACATTGGCAGTTACTAATCAGCCAGCTTCTGGTTCAATATTCTTACCGGAAGTCGCTGGAGATATATCTGCTACATACACCGTGGTTGTAACTAGTTCAGATGGTTGTGACCAATCACTTTCATTAGAATCAGAATTGCTTGACAATCCAGTTGAGATGCCAAACGTATTTACTCCAAATGGCGATAGCGTAAATGACGTATTGACATTGGTCTCCTTAGTGCCAGTGGATATTTTAGAATTCAGGGTTTGGAACAGATGGGGTAAATTGGTCTTCGAAAATCAGGATGGAAGCGATGGATGGGATGGAATGATTGATGATAATGCTGCCGCTTCAGATGTTTATATATTCTCTATAGTTTATCAGATTCCAGGTAGCGGTAATCCTATGCCTGCGATTCGAGGGGATGTTACTTTGGTGAGGTAAACTAATAAATGTATAAAACTAAAAGATGAGTCATCCCGAATTTTATCCAAAAGAATTGCGGGGTGGGAGTGACAAAACAGGTGGGTGCGGGGGCGGCATGGTGCGCTTGCATTTGTTTTGTCTTGATTTTTGGTTACTTTTTATCAAGAAAAAGTAACAAACATACTGATTGTCAACTGATTAAGTATCTCCTTTTTTTCTTGATAAAAAAAGGAGCAAAAAAATCAAGGCTGTATTTGTTTCGGCTAAAAATTGGATTTCCCTCCCGCTCACGATCAGAGCCGCTCCTTCGTCGCTCGCTGATCGCTTTCTTGCCAATACTTCAATCCCATTTTCTTAACGCCAAATCAAATAAGGCCGAACCAAAAGCATCAGAATATCAATTAGTTATGAAAAAAATCCCGAATTTTTGATTTTTCAAAAATTCGGGATAACTTATGTTCTTTGTCGTCTTTATTCCCCAACCATAACTCGAATTCCTTCTGAATGGCTCGAAAATTCTGGAGCATACATACTCTGAATAGTTGTAACGCCATTTGAAAAATCGCCATTGTGAACTACCCGAAGTGGATATTCGAACACATATGTCCCTTTTGACAACCAAGTGAAAAAGAAGTTGGTAGCAGCATCTCGTGTGCTTTCATAATACCCAAGGCCGCCCTGCCATTTATATTGACTAAGAACATTAATCGGCTCAAAACCTGAAGCTCTCATATCTTTCATATGCACATATTCCATGTCTCTATCAACACGCAGCTCTATACGAACTTTAAGCTTTTCGCCAACTTTCAATTTGTCGCCAGCTGCGATAGTTTGCAGGCGTTCTCCTGTATCTGAATTCTCGACTCTGAAAAGCTGTTTTTTGATCGTTAAAGGCGTTTCTTCAAATGTTTTAATCTTATCCAATTGTTCAAAATATTGCCAATACATTGCTCCCCAGGCAACCACATTGTTAGGATTAGAAATCTGGATACTGGCCATATCCTTGGTGACTCTTTCACCTTCAAAATTAAGCTTGAAATAACCCGTTCCAGCTTCTGCATTGCTTTGAGCCCTGGAAATATCGGCATTCCATAAGTCTGCGTCAGAAGCACTTGGATTGCCAAAAGTGATGCTCAGCGGTTGGTCTTCTATGAGCCAATTATCGCCAGTATTCAAAAGGGCATACACTGCATTGGCAGTTGCTTTGGTCGTTTTCCAATGCGTGGTCTGCTTGTTTTTTAGCAACCAGACTTTCAAGTCATCTACTGCTTTTTGATTACTTGTAATTTCATTGAATACTTCAATCATCAAAGAATGTGTTTCGATGGGAGCTTGGTACCACCACCAGCCAGATGGATAATTCCAATACATACCCATTTCATCATGGTTCAAAGAACGCTCATCCAAAGACTGAACTATCTTTTTGGCAGATGTGGCATTTCCATTTCTTGACAATGCCAAAGCAAGCATTCCCTCGCTAAACAACCCTTTGTTGAGCCAATGTTTTTCAGCTTGCTCCAAATAATATTTATGTACTAATTCAGCTTTTCCACTAAATGGAATTGACTTGTTTTTTTCAAAAAAACCATTGGCTGTATTTGCTTCACCGCTTGGTCTTTCCAAAAAGAAAGAACGAGTGTACAAATAATGTGAAGCCAAATAGTTGAGATGATCATCTTCCCATTTCGCTCTACCTGATTTAACTCGTTTTTCTAACTGCTCATACTGCTCAACAATCCTGTCATCACAATATTTTACAGCTTGTTCGACCATCCGCCAAGCCAAAGGATTGTCTTTTAAATCAGCAGCATTCAATTGTTGGAGATGTCCAAATCCCTCAACTAAATATTGAGTGATATACCAACTGTCACGTCCCCCAGGAAACCATGCCCAACCACCGCCGGGCATCTGCCTATCCTGTAATTTTTTAAGGGCTGACTCTTGTTCATAAGCCATTCTATTCAGGTCAAATAACAATCCAATATTTTGTTTCTGGCGCTCTTCACTTTGGGCATTCAATACCCAAGGTGTTTCTTCTAAAAGTGCAGATTTTAGTTCTTGATTTTTACTCAAATTGCTCTGCAAGGCCTCAGGTTCAAAGTCTCTCCATTTTTCAAAAACTGACTTGATTTTTGGATGGGCATTGGCGACAGATGTTGCAAGACTATTTGCATAAAACCTGCTAAAAATTTGCTCTGTACACTCATGTGGATATTCCATTAAATAGGGTAAAGCCTGGACAGCGTACCACGCTGGATTCTGTGTGAATTCCAATGTGAGCGACTGATGGCGAAGGGTAGGGGAGTCGTTGTTTTTCAAAGAGTTAAGCACAAAGCCTTTGGTCTCTTTTCCTCTAACTGGAAGTGGTTTTGTTTCAGTCACCAACATCCGATTGGTAAGAACAGGGGCCGCACTTTTTTCACCATCCGAATAGTTGCCAGCAACTGCAATGACGGTATGTTCTATAATGGGCACTTCTGCCACGTCTGGTACTTTAAATCTCCATGCGAGCCTGGCGCTTTGATTGGCTTCTACTTTGAAATTTTGATTGAATTGAGGATTGTCCTGCCATTTGTAAACTGGCATAGAATTCATTGGATTTACCAACTGCAATTCTGCATTTCCATTTAAAGATTTATCAGTTAGATTGACCACTTTTGCAGAAAATTCAATCTCATCATTTTCCCTGAAAAAACGAGGAGGATTGGGCACCACCATCAATTCTTTTTGCGTGACAACCTCTTTAGTAGTTATACCAGATTTTAAATCTTTTGTATGGGCAAGACCCATAAACTTCCACCGTGTAAGCGCCTCATTCATTTTGAATTTTATCAAAATATTTCCATCCTCATCAGTCATCAGATTTGGATAAAAGAAGACTGTTTCGTTTAGATTGGTACGCACCTTAATTGGCGGCGGAGGAGGCAAATCGCTTTCATTTTGAAAACTATTGCCTTCAATATCTTGTTTTGGCTTCATCCTACCTTCTACTCTAACTCCATCAACATAATAATTTGTCGCGTTATCTTTGTTACCCCTAATTTGGATTTCTTCCATTTTCATATCATTTGTTGCTCCTGCAGCCATGCTTGATAAAGCATTGATATTTCTTGTAGGTAAACCTCCCATTCGCTTATCAAGCATATAGTTTTGATTATTCAAATACCAGCCAAACCAATTTAGCTGGTCATACCTCCTATACTTGCTTTGGAAATTTGAAAATTTAGATGGATTAAAATAGGTTATATTCCTCAGTGCAGTTGTCTGATAAGCTCCAGTCGAATAAATTACTTTTGAGTAGTTAGTTGGGAATATATTCATATTCCAATAATTAGGTGCAAACGCATCCAGAGAAGCATCATACATTCCAGCGACCATTTCAGCGACAACTTGTTCTCCTTTTGGGCCTTTTATTTTCACAATCCACCCTTCGTCTTGACCTGGCTTCAGTTTGTCTCTAAAGGTTCCATATTCGATCGTTAGTTCTTTATTGTCCCATGGCACATTAATACTTTGGGATTCATTGAAAGAACGATTCATGCCTCCGTATGAATAGACAATGTTCAATCCTCCTCTGTCTTTTTCCTTGACTAAATATGAATACTGACTTATATCTTTTACTGTCATCCACTTACGATCCAACGACTCAGGTCCTCTTAACAGCTCAACCAAGACAGGCTGCTTTTCAGTACTTCTCAATTCCAGCGAAACTGTTTGATTCGGTGAATATGGTTTGGGTTCGAGGTGATCCCACAATTGTGTCTGAAAGCCAAGTTCTTTTTTCGTTAAATCAAATATTTGGAAATACTTTTTCACTTCCACAGCGACGCCGTATTTGTCAGAAGTAGTCAAGGTCAGCGCATACCATCCAGACTTCATTTTAGTAATTGGCAAATTGACTTCGCTTTCAATTTTCGAATCAAAACCGTTTGCATAAACAATTTGCTCACTTTTCCAATTTTGTGGTAAATGCTCTTGCTTCCAGGAGAAATGAGGAAACAATTTTTTAAACTGGTTTTCTGAAACTAACCTGAGATCTGGTGTTTCCCAAAAGCGATCTACATAGACTTGTTCTGGGGATTCCAACTTTTCAATTTTTAGTTTTCCTTTTGCCGGCTCGAATTCGCCGTTTAGATTTTTAGTGTTGATTTCTAATTTACCAAATTTTTCGAGCTCTACTTTTTCACCAATCGGAATGTCTACTTGCAATGCAACATATCCCACTTTTACGGATGACTGTGAACTTCTCGTTTCACCTGTAATATCTGTGACATCTGCATAGATTGTGTAATGAAACTCGGGTTTTTTGTCAGCAGGAATCTGCTTGTTTGGTAGTGCTGTAAATTCAATTTGGAAATTGCCGTTCTCATCAGTTTTTCCTGTTCCGTTCTTTATTTCCATTGTTTCTCCTAGCCAAGGAAGCCAGCCCCAATATCTCCCGTACCATGGAAAATGAGTCTCTCTAACAACCCTCCAGGTAGCTTGTGCTCCATCTATTTGATTGCCAGCATAAGCAGTCGCTTTACCCGTGATTTTGACGGTGTCGTTTAATCTAAAACTTTCTTTGACTGGTTCGAAGGTTACTTCAAATTTAGGACGTTTATATTCCTCAACTTTAAAATGTTTAGAAGATCCACCTATGTTCGAAACAATTTGCATATTGCCCAGCAAGCCTCCTCTCGGTGCAATGAATTGACCTGAAAAGGTTCCAAATTGATTCGATTGCAACTCCAGTTTTCCTGCTTCTTGGTAATTTGCATCTCGCAGAGTTACTATCACCTTTTCATTTTGAATAATTGAAGGCATTCTTTCATGATCATAGTTCATTGCTATGCCTTTGAAATAGATTGTTTGCCCTGGTCTGTAAATAGCCCTATCAAGGAAGAAGTGGGTCTGTTGATAATGATGTTGAGCATTCGTGTAAATATTGTTGTAAAATCGCTGATCAGTTATCAAATTATCGCTACCGTTCTTTATTCTGATATGAAAGTTTCGATCCTCACGATCGTTTAAGTTGGATTTTACAAACCCATTTTTATCAGACCGTTCTTCTCCTCTTTTCTTTTCTTGATACTTCCTGAAAACAGAATTGTAATGCTGTACCCAGAATTCCACCTCAGCACCTTCAATGGGTTGACCAGAGTTTCTATTAAAAATAACAAACTCGCTTGGTTGGCCATCACCTTTTCTCTCCCAATATCCTATGTTGGATACATGTGTGAAGACATATCCTGTGTTACCAGATTCAGCCACGAAATCTTCAGTTTCGGATACCACAATTGCATATAAGCCAACGGGAAGCCCGTCAATTGGAATTTCGACCGAATGACTTTGATAGGCACCATCATCTGGTAATTCTACAGACCATGTTTTTGCGGGCTTGCAAGTATTCAGGAATTCAAGAGATTTTCTTTGCCAATCAACATTGTTCCTTAATTTTTCAAAAGATTCACGTTCATTTTCAGAAAATGGAATTACCCTTAAGTAAACTTTTGGCAAGTTTTTATAAGTGAGCTTTGTCAAAAACGGCTGTTTTGGAATATTAACCAGCTCCGTCTCAAAATGCATATTTTTTGCTAAAATGGAATTCATCAGCAGTCTGCAATTACTAGCTCCAACTGTTGCTTCAAATTCTTTTGTAGTTGCCAAACAGATTTCAAAAGCTTCTTTTAGCAGCCATTTATTTTCATCTTCATCAGATTCGCCATAAGGAGGCGATATGTATTGATTACCTTTTGAACCATAATGAACAGCTATCAAATAATTAATGTCAGCAAGCCCAATTGAACTTTTATATTTTTTTTGTAGCCCTTTCAATGCATCAAGATATAATTCCTCTTTATCCTCCAGCACTGCATTTGATCTAACAAATTGAAGTCTTTTTAAGTTAGCGTCAAGAACTGCCAATTCATTTGTTTTGCTCTGTTCTGTTCGGAACGAAAGTAGCTGTTGGAATAACTTTAAAACCTGTAATTTTTGGGATGACGAATCTCGACTTGAAATATTCCATTTTAAAAAATTCATTACAGGTGATAAAGCAATCTCTTCCTCTATTTCAAATTTATAAGAAGGCTGGGCAACATAGTTCCTTTCATTTATAAAGTGATCTATGGCTCGATGTGCCAAGAAATCGAAGAGGGTAGGGCGAAGATTATTATCGTTTACTCCCTGTTCAAGTAGCAATTCAAAATCATCTATTGATGCAGATTTTAGGCGTTCGTCAGACAATGAAGACCAATAGAATTCATTGCTTTTATCAATCAATTGTTGAATAGTCCAAGTTTGGATGTCATCGCTTTTGAAGATTTCCGTTTGTGTCCTGTTTTGAAATTTCCACAAATTGCTGGAAAGGAATTTAGCATACATTTCACCTACCATAGATTGTAGAATATTCTTTACTGGAAATTTTGATATAGAAATTTCTAATTCTAATTCAGCGATAGCTTTAACAAATCCATCTTCATTAAGCTGGCTTTCATACTTGCCCTTATAGATCAGTGCTTTGATCAAATGATCATTTCTAATCTCTTTTTTTGAATTATCAAGGATCTCTAAAACTTTCTCAAGGGCAGACTTTGGTAAGCCATCTTTTTCGAATTTTTCAATTTGGCGCCAGGCGCTATCAAAATCATAAATCATATTGGTAATTTGACTATTTATGGGCTTATGAAAAAGAGAAAAGTGGGATAACTCCTGAACCTTCTTTACATCAAGCTCCTCATTTGAAAGGTAGTTTAAGCTAAAAGCGAACACTATAAAAATCACAATAACTGATGCTGTAGTTATGACTCTTTTCTTGAAAATGGTTTCCATAATAAACACGTTAATTGAGTAATAAAATGTAATTGTACAGAAGAATGATGCAGTTGATAGTGAAATGAAACAAACTGCAATGAAATTACTCTTTTGTTAACATTATTAAAAATTTAAAATTGTTTGTTGTATATTACTCATTTGTAAATTTCCTATCAAAAAAATAATATTTAAAAGATTCTAAACCTATATTCCAATAGCTCTAAAAGAAAACTTGGTATTGATCCCATAAAATTTAGTAATTCTAAAAACCAATTGTAGGTAATTGTGTTATCTTTGCGATTGGATTAAATCTAAATAAGAATAACTGAAATAATGGCGGTAAAAAAAATATACTTAGACAACAATGCTACTACGCCCTGCGACCCTAGGGTAGTAGAAACGATGGTACCCTTCTTTTTTGAAAATCACGGAAATGCAGCCAGTAGGAGCCATCCTTTTGGTTGGGTAGCAGAAGAGGCAGTTGACTATGCACGTGAGCAAGTTGCCAATCTAATTTATGCAGACCCAAAAGAAATTATCTTCACATCTGGTGCTACTGAAGCTGACAACCTTGCATTGAAAGGGGTTTATGAGATGTACCGAAGAAAAGGTAACCATATTATAACATTAAAGACTGAGCATAAAGCTGTTTTAGATACCTGTCATAGACTCGAAAAGCAGGGAGCTGAAATTACTTTTCTTGATGTAAATAGAGATGGTTTGGTTGACCTCAAAGAATTGGAGGCTGCCATTAAGCCAAATACCATCATGATTTCAATCATGTGGGCTAATAATGAAACAGGGGTTATTCAGCCAATGAAGGAAATTGGTGAACTCTGTAAGCAGCATGGCGTCTTATTCTTCAGTGACGCCACTCAGGCTGTTGGCAAAATCCCTACTAATCCAAGAGAATTGGGCATTCATTTAATGGCATTTACAGCACATAAAATGTATGGCCCTAAAGGTGTGGGAGCACTTTATGTCAGCAGAAAAAATCCTAGAGTTAAAGTTACGGCTCAAATTGACGGTGGAGGCCATGAAAGAGGGATGCGATCTGGCACCCTTAATGTGCCCGGAATAGTTGGATTTGGAAAAGCTGCTGAGATCGCAAAAAATGAAATGGCAAAAGACGCAGAAAGGTTAAGCAAACTTCGAGACAGACTTGAGCAAGGCTTGTGTCAGCTGGAGGAAACTTATATCAATGGAAATGTTGAACATAGAATGCCTCATGTTGCAAATATTTCATTTAAACATGTTGAAGGTGAAGGGTTGATGATGACTTTCAATCAAGAAATTGCTTTGTCCTCTGGGTCAGCATGTACTTCAGCATCATTGGAACCTTCCTATGTATTAATAGCACTTGGGTTAGGTGATGATCTTGCACATTCTTCATTAAGGTTTAGTCTTGGGAGGTTTTCAACGGAAGAAGAAGTCGACTATACTATAGAAGCAATCTCAAAAGGCGTAAATCACATGCGTGAGTTGAGCCCAATATGGGAAATGTACAAGGAAGGTGTTGATCTTTCAAAGGTGGAATGGGCTGAGCACTAATTTATTATTTCAAAATTGAACAAAATAAAATTTATCAATAATGGCATACTCAAATAAAGTTTTAGAGCATTTTAAAAATCCTCGCAATGTAGGTACTCTCGACAAGAGTTCAAACAAAGTAGGTACTGGCCTGGTTGGCGCTCCAGAATGTGGAGATGTAATGCGTTTGCAAATTCAGGTAGATGATGCTACTGGCATGATCCAAGATGCCAAATTTAAAACATTTGGCTGCGGATCAGCAATTGCTTCTTCATCACTTGCAACCGAATGGTTGAAAGGGAAGACAGTAGATCAAGCATTGGAAATAGACAATATGGATATCGTGGAAGAATTGGCTTTACCTCCTGTTAAAATACATTGTTCTGTTTTAGCCGAAGATGCAATCAAAGCAGCAATCAAAGATTATAAAGAAAAAAATGCAGTGAATTCACAAGCTGAAACTACTGCCTAAAATTTTCAGAAATGGTATTTGTAGCAGACAGTGCAAAAGAAAAAATCACTGAAATATTTACGCAGGAAAATTTAAGTGAGGACTATTTTATAAGGGTCTCTGTAACGAGTGGTGGTTGTTCAGGTTTGTCATATCAAATGGATTTTGACAACGAAAACAAACCGAATGATCAAGTTTTTGAAGATAAAGGACTAAAAATAGTTACAGACTTGAAAAGCTTTCTTTACCTGTGCAATACGACACTTGAATTTTCAGGTGGATTGAATGGCAAAGGGTTCTATTTCAATAACCCCAATGCTGCCAGAACTTGTGGTTGTGGAGAAAGTTTTGCGGTATAGTTTTCAATTATTTGCACTTATATAAAAGATAAAGCCCCAATGTTAATTAACATTGGGGCTTTATCTTTTTAGAGATGGAGAAAGTCTTAATTATCCAAACCGCTTTTATAGGTGATGTGATTCTTGCAACACCTGTAATAGAGATCATCATTTCAAAATACCCTCAGGCAATTATTGATATTTTGGTTAGAAAAGGCAATGAATCCCTATTAGACAACCATCCACATATTCGTTCCGTAAAAACCTGGGATAAAAACTCTTCTAAGTACGCCAACTTATTTAGTGTAATCAAAAGAATAAGAATTGAAAGGTACAGTCAAGTGATCAATCTGCAAAGATTTATATCAACGGGTATGATTACCTTACTTTCTGGAGCCAATCACACTATTGGATTTAACAAGAATCCTCTATCGTTTCTGTTTACTGAATCAAAAAAACATCGATTTGGATCATTATCCTCTCCTATTCATGAAGTGCAAAGAAATGCCTCATTAGTTTTGGAAACCGTTGATAACTATATAGTTAGGCCGAAACTTTATCCAAGTGAAAATGATTTTTTAAAAGTAAAAGATAGGCATCCTTTTATTACAATTTCCCCAGGTTCTGTATGGTATACGAAACAATGGCCAACGATAAAATGGACAGAATTTATCAATAGGGTAGGAGCTGAGTATAGAATTTATTTGCTTGGGGGTAAAATGGATTATGCGCTATGTGAATCGATCATAAATGCATCAAATCATGTAAATATCGTTAACAAAGCAGGCCATCTCTCTTTTTTGGAATCAGCAGCTTTAATGAAAAATGCAAAAATGAATTTTGTGAATGATTCCGCTCCATTACACCTTGCTTCCGCTGTCGATGCTCCTGTTACGGCAATTTTTTGCTCCACAAGTCCATCTTTTGGATTTATTCCACTTTCTGAAAATAGTTCAATTTTGGAATATAGTGACAAACTTCCATGCAAACCTTGTGGGTTGCATGGAAGAAAATCTTGCCCCCAAGGCCACTTTAAATGTTCTAATATTGAAATCGAGCGGTTATTGGAAAGGTTAAACTGAAACTCTACCTTAGTTCCAAATTTTAAATTTTTGAATTATGTCAAAATATATCTTAGCCTTGGATCAAGGCACAACCAGCTCACGTGCTATCTTATTTAATAAGAAAGGTGAAATAGTAGGAGTTGATCAAAGAGAATTCACGCAGCATTTTCCAGAACCAGGATGGGTAGAGCATGACCCAGAAGAAATTTGGGAATCACAGCTTGCTGTTGCAAAAGGCGTAATTGCAAAAACGAAAACGAATATTAAAGACGTCCATGCTATCGGAATTACTAATCAAAGGGAAACTACTGTCGTTTGGAATAAGAAAACGGGAAAACCCATATATAATGCAATAGTTTGGCAAGATCGCAGAACTGCTGGAATTTGTGATTCATTGAAAAAGGATGGTTATGAAAAGTATGTTAGGAAAAATACGGGGTTGGTCATAGATGCTTACTTCTCTGGAACGAAAGTAAATTGGATTTTAGATAATGTAAAAGGTGCTCGCAATGCTGCTGAAAAAGGCGATTTGCTTTTTGGTACGATAGATTCTTGGCTCCTTTGGAAATTAACGAGTGGCACTAAGCATGCAACTGATTATTCCAATGCCTCGAGAACAATGCTGTTCAATATCCGAAAATTAAAATGGGATAAGAAAATGCTAAAGAGGCTGGATATCCCATTAGAAATGCTACCTGAAGTTCGTCCTTCTAGTGAAGTTTATGGGGAAACTTCTAAAGATATATTTGGTGCTCCAATACCCATAGCTGGAATGGCAGGAGACCAACAAGCTGCACTTTTTGGACAAGCATGCCACCAGGAGGGGATGGCTAAAAATACTTATGGTACTGGATGTTTCATGCTAATGAATACAGGTGAAAAGCCTGTTAAATCAAAACATGGCTTGTTGACAACTATAGCTTGGGGCTTGAATGGAAAAGTACATTATGCATTGGAAGGAAGTGTTTTTGTTGCAGGTGCGGCGATTCAATGGTTAAGAGATGGATTAGAAATAATTAAAACTGCTCCAGATAGTGAAAAGATTGCTTCAGAGGTTAAGGAAAGTAATGGTGTATATGTAGTGCCAGCGTTTGTAGGACTTGGTGCTCCATATTGGGATATGTATGCAAGAGGAGCAATTTTAGGGCTTACCCGCGGTACATCAAAGGCACATCTTGTGCGTGCCACTCTGGAATCATTAGCTTATCAAACAAAAGATGTTCTTAATGCAATGGAATTAGATTCAAAAGTTAAATTGAAATCTTTACGTGTAGATGGTGGAGCTTGTGCAAACAATCTATTAATGCAGTTTCAAGCTGATATTTTAGGTTCAACGGTTGAGCGGCCAAATATAATTGAAACGACAGCCTTAGGAGCAGCATATCTTGCTGGATTAGGTTCAGATTTCTGGAGTTTAGACGAAATTGGAAATATTTGGCAATTGGATAAATATTTTCAACAGGATATGCCTAAAAAAGAAAGAAAGGCTAAATATAGAGGATGGAAACGGGCAGTGAAACGGGCGATGCGCTGGGAAAATGATTAAGTTAGTGTCAATTATACTACAAATGATTGAATTGAAGAAAAAAGGGTTAAAAATTTAATTTTGCAAAAAGCTGGTTATTCCATCATAATCCGTGTAGTTATGAGCTTAGGCGACATATTCTATCGAAACCAAATATTTTTTGTTCCTGACTGTTACTATTGAGCTTTTTGGCATTTTTTTTCATAAGTTCTGTGATATAAATTTGCAAATCAATTTAAATACAGAATATCATTCCCTTTTAAAATTGTTTTCAATCATGCCGCTTTTAAAATTCTTCTTTCTTTTATCGTTTATAGCTTTTTCAAATCTTATTGTTGCTCAAACTTCTTCCTTAACGGATAATTCTAATAGTGAAAATATAAACACTGAAATACCTACTTTTGAAGGGGATAATTGGACTTTTTACTTAGACTCTCAAAATAAAGTATATTATATTGATTTCGAGACAATTAGCGTCAATCTTAGCGATGTAAAAGTATTAGATGAAAGAGGTGACACAGTTTTGAAAGATGAATTATGGAATTTACCCGTAAATACTATTTATGAACTTAATATGGCTGATTTGCAACCTGGGAAATATAAAGTTGAACTCCGATCATATACAGGCCTAATAACAAAAAATGTTTTGATTGCGGATTAAGGTATATAATGGCATAAAAAAAGGCTGCAGGGAATAATCTCTGCAGCCTTTTTTTATGCCATTATCTTATCCTTCAAAATGGAAGGAAATAGTAAACCCCCTTGAAAGAACCTTTTCAATTACAGTTGATTCATCAAGGTTGTCATCAAAAATCAATATGTTATTTAAGCCATGAGAAAATTTCAGTTCAGGTGAAAATATAAAATAAGGGAGGAAAAATTGAACACCCGCTCCAATTTCAAAAGCAAAATCATTTGGAGCGATTTTCACCAAATCATCCGCATTTCTGGATCGACTATCACTGGCTACATCAAACGAATATTTAACTCCTGCAATAACAAAAAGCCTCATGTCATGGTATGGTACGGATTTGTACCTTGCATGGAATGGCATTTCTACAAAGACCGATTCTACACGGCGAGAAAACCTGCTATCACGTGAAGTTTGTGCATAATTTATATTGCGCTCTGCAAATGAGAGCGTCGGGAGAAATCTGACATCAAAATGATCTCCTATTTTTAAATTGGTGACTATACCAAGATTAAATCCGGGGCCTGTAACTGACTGAACCCTTTCAATGCTATCATTTAGTACAAAATCCCTAGATTGAAATATCTTAAAATCTGAAGAATTGTAAGCCAGGGTTATTCCAAAATAATATGGCTTTTGGTTGAAATCAAGGAAGTTATAGTTACCTTTTGAAGTTTGTCCAAAACAAGAAATTGAAGAAAAAAAGAACAAAAAAGAGAGGCAACTGGCGTTTATGATACGGTTCATATATGATTTTACTTTATTTTATTGCAGTGTAAATAGAGCAAACACCTAAAGTTAAAGCTTTATGCGTAGGTTCCTGAAAACCAATTGATTTTAGTGTTTTAGCAAATTCCTTGCCGTCTGGAAATGCCTGAACAGATTCATATAAATAGCTATAAGCTTTAGGATCTTTTGATGTAATTCGACCAATTATTGGAAGAATATTTTTAAAATAGAAATTATACAAATGTTTGAAGGGAAATAGGGTAGGGCGTGAAAATTCTAAAATCACCACCATCCCATTACCTTTAAGAACCCTGTACATTTCAGCAAGTCCTTTTTCTAAGTTTTCAAAGTTTCTAACGCCAAATGCAACGGTTACAGCATCAAACGTATTATCCTTAAAGGGTAAATTTTCACTGTCTCCGAGAATTAAATGAATATTTTCATTCAATCCTTTTTTTGAAATTTTTTTTCTTCCAACTTCAAGCATTTCATTTGCGATGTCAAGCCCTATAATTTTTTGAGGACGAAGTTGTTTGTGAGCCTCAATCGCTAAATCTCCCGTACCGGTAGCTACATCCAAAATTGATTTTGGCTTGGCATCTTTGAGCATTTGGATGGCTTTCTTTCTCCAGATAACATCTATTCCTATGGAAAGAAAATGATTCAAGAAATCATACCAAGGAGCAATGTTGTCAAACATTCTTGACACCTGCGATTTTTTGCTCTCGGTAACACTATAGGGTTTAACTTGTTCTTTTTTCATAATATTTTAAAAGTTTGCAAAAGTAACAAATGACAGTAACTTGGGTTTTGGCAATATGCAAAACTAATAATCAATGTTATGTTAAATAAGTGGTTCGCAATTTATTTCAACCCTCTTATCCTTACTTTGCGCCTGTACTTTGAAGGACATAAAATCGTCTGAGGCTGAGTCTCCAGAATTTCTTTAGATTAAATTCCCGAAGCTTTCAAACATGCACTTCCATTTTTGAATAAAAGTGAGGCTTCCTCTGTGCATAGTTTTTAGTACCCCTACCCTATTCTTCCAAAAAAAAATGCCACTTCAAAAAGAAGTGGCATGTGTAATTAATTTTACGGTCTATATAGTTTTTTTTCTTAGTAACCTGTATTCTGAGCGATATTCGAATTGGCATCTATTTCAACCTGTGGTATCGGAAAAGCTAACCTAAAATCACCATAAGGGATGTCTTCCAAAAAAGTCTGTAAAACATCTACTTTTTCAATTCCTTTACCAGTTCTTAAAAGATCATCATAACGGAAGCCTTCAAAGATCAATTCTTTTCTACGCTCATTAATGATATCATCTTTTGTTACGGTAGTATAAGCAGAAGCACCACGCATAGCCGTTAACTTGTTCAGCTCAGTTACAGCATCTCCGCTTGTTTCGAGTAATGCCTCAGCATAATTCAAGATTATCTCTTCATACCTGATTACAGGGATATTGTCATATCCTTGAAGTTCTGGGTATTTTCCCATATTCCTAAGTTTATCGCCTTCAAAACCTAAAATATCGGCACGAACGTCACCCGTTTCATACAAATCTGACACATTAGGCAATACTTCTATGTCTCCGTATGTGTCACCTCTATAAATGAATCCTAATCCTGTGTTGCCTAGGTTATCTACTTCATTAAAAGCAAGTTCAAAGATAGAGTTGGGTGAACCATCAGTAGCAAATGAAGAAACATATTGATCAGCAGGTATGATTGAATATAGTCCAGAATTAATCACAGCTTCAGAAGCAGATTTCACAACGTCCCACATGCCAAAGTAAGTTGCAACTTTAGATTCAAGAGCCTTGGCAGTATATTTAGAAATAAACTCTCTTGAATCGTCAAAGTAGTTATCATCCATCATGCTAAATGCCGTTTGAAGGTCAGACAAGATAGCACCTTTGTTCTTTTCAATATCATCACGTGCAGGAGCCAAATTTTCACCAAGAAATTCTGTGACATAAGGAATACCCAATGTGCCGCCAGTATGTTGTTGGCCGTGGTTGCGCAATATGTCAAAATGAGCCAGTGCACGTATGGCATAAGCCTGTCCCTGAATATGAGTTGCATAAGCCCCATCGCCATCAAGTGTACTTATATCTGTTCCAATAATAATATTAGCTGTTGCAATTACCCTGTAGCCCTGTATCCAAACTCCTAAACCATTGGTTGGAATATAGTTGAATGAACCAGGTGTCTGAAATCGTCCTGAAGTTCCGTTTGGAAAAACATTATCTGTTCTTACTTCATTATGGATGATGAAATCACGTCCATAATAACTGGAAGTTGTCATGCGGTTATAGGCTCCTAAAAGGATTCCTTCAAGGTCTTCAACTTTTGTGATACTACCTTCCACATCTTTATCCTGTTCCAATGTTGGATCCAAATCCTCAGTAGTACAGGATAGAAAGGCGCCGAGCATAAGGAACGCCATTAAATATATGGTATTTTTTATATTAGTCATATTGATTAGAATTTAAGGTTTAAACCAAACAGAAGTGTTTTAACAGGTGGAGTGGTTAAGCGACCAAAACCAGCAGCATTTACTTCTGGATCATACTGCATGTTTTCATCTTTCACCCAAGTGTACATATTTATGCCCCGCACAAATATTTTTGCATCACCTATTCCTACATTTTCTGTCAGACTAGAAGGCAAGTTATAACCAAAGGTTATATTCTTAAGTCTGAAATAATCACCTTCATTGAGAAATTTAGAATAAATCCTCCATGGCTCAGCCGTGTACGTCATTTTAGAAATGCGGGTAACATCCCCAGGCTGTTGCCATCTGTCCATCAAACTGTTAATGCCATTAAAGAAATCTACAGCCCAACGATCCGTACCATTGGTATAACGAGTCCAATCTTCAAATACTAAATGTCCGCCAGCATAGTAACCATATGCATCGACAAAGAACCCCTTGTAATCAAAGTGAAGATTAATTCCTGCAGTCAATGTAGGAAGGGCACTTTTTCCAAAGAATGTTTGATTTGCTTCATTAAAGTTTGTTGTTGTAGTACGGTCACCTGGACTATCAGGATCATTTACATAATACAAGTTTTCACCAGTTTGTACATCAACTCCTGCGAACTCAATCATATACCATTCCTGAACTGCATGCCCTGTTTCGACTCTTCTAGTTGATGAGCTAATATTGATCTCATCACCATTTCCGTCAAGAGGCAATTCAAGAACTTCATTATTAACAGTAGCGACATTACCTCCAATTGTAAGGTTCATGTCTTGTGAACGGATGACATCAACGGATAACTCTAACTCAACACCTTTGTTTTCCATCCTACCGATGTTACGTGTTTGGTTATCAAAACCAGTGGTTCTTGACAATGGAACATCAAAGAGATTCTCTTTTGTCTCTCTCCTGAAATAGGACAATGTACCATTAACCCGATTTTTGAAAAGGCCGAAATCAGCTCCAACCTCGAAGTTGTCCGCTGTTTCCCAACTTAAGGATCTGTTTCCAACGGTACTTGGGTAAACTGCTGCAGAACCTGCGTAATCAGCATCAAAACTGAACAATGCTTGGTATTGGTTCAATCCAATGTTGTCATTTCCAGTTCTGCCATATGAAACTCTTAATTTTAGGTTGTTAACCATTTTAATACCGCTGAAAAACTCTTCTCTATCCAAATTCCAAGCTCCTCCTACAGACCAGAAGTTCCCCCATCTGTTGTCTTGGTGGAATCTTGAGTTCCCTTCTCTACGGTAAGTAGCGCTCACAACGTATTTGTTGTCATAATCATAATTAACCATTGCAGTATATGAAGCAACTTTCCAATCTGTGAATGCAGAACCTACATAAGTAGGATTTCCAGCTGAATTCAGGTTTGACAACCCGTCTGCAGCAAATCCTTCACCGTCCAATTCGAGATGGTATCTTTCATTGTCCTGATATTCTTGAAGGACTTTAATATCAAAGTGGTTGAAGCTGTTCAATGTTAATGAATAGTCGAATGAATTCTGGAAAACCATGTTCGTGATAGCTCTGTTCACGTGGCCAGAACGTCCGCCAACACCGTCACCATCACCATGCTGTCTGTTTTGATGGTATTTATAATCATTAACAGAATAATCCGTATTCAATCTGGTCGTGAAAGTCAAGTTTGGTACTGGCGTTTCCCACGACAATGAATTGTTAGAAATGAAACGAGTAAGCCTACTCAGGTTTATATCATTTTCTGCGATCCAAAGTGGGTTTGCAACGTTTGTGAAATTCCCAATATCTACAATATTGATTGTGCCATCTGCATTATAAGGCTGTGCTATAGGAGTTGCAAAAAATTTAGCAGCCCTAGGTGAGGAGAAATAAGCACTTTGCTCCAACAAACCATCCTGTCTGATATTTGAAAACGTATTTCTAGTGTCAAACCTAATCTTGTCAGAAAGGCTTCTTGAGTATTTCAACGACCCAGTGTACCTTTCATAATCTGAACCAATGACAGTTGCTTCTGCGTCGTAATAACCGAAAGAAGCATAAAAGTTTTGAATCTCATCACCACCAGAAGCGGAAAGGTTCACCTCTCGGATGGGGGCATCATCATTAGTGATGTGCTCAGCCCAATTGCCTTCGGGTCTTCCCGCAGCATTCCAGTCAGTGTATTCAGTTCCAAATTGCCCAGAATTTGCTTCATAATACGCCTTCGCTCCAGCTCTATCAAATCCTTCGCTTTCGCCAAAAGTATTGTAAAGAGCATCGTAATAAAGCTCTTCTCTTTGTGCTCCAGTTAGCATAACAGGCCCTTCGATAGCATCATTAGAGATACCATAAGAAGTATTCAAATTGAAAGTTGTTTTACCGCTCTTACCTCTTTTTGTAGTAATTACGATTACACCATTTGAACCACGTGCACCATACACAGCTGTAGCTGATGCATCTTTAAGAACCGTGACACTTGCAATGTCATTTGGATTCAAAGCTGCCAATGTTGAAAAGGTAGAAGTTGCCGTTGAACCAGCCAATCCTGGATTGCTCATTGGGACTCCATCTATTACAAATAATGGCTCGTTCCCCGCTGTAATAGAACTGACACCTCTAATCCGGATATTCTGATCGGAACCTGGTGTTCCAGATGTACCGGAAATTGCAAGGCCAGCAACTTTTCCTTGAAGAATCTGATCAACTGATGCAACAGGTATTTGCTCAAGTTCATCCGAATTTACTTGTACAGAACTCCCGACTAGTTCACTTCGCTTCCTGGAACTATAGCCTGTTACGACTACCTCATCGATAAATAGTCCTTCACTTAGTTCAACAACAATATCAGACTGGCCTTCAATATTAATTGTCTGACTCGCAAATCCGGTATAGGAGACCATAAGTTCATTCGCACCATCCGGTACTTGAATGCTAAAAGTCCCGTCTATGTCAGTAATAGTACCTGTAGTAGTATTTTTCACAAATACTGTAGCACCTATCAGGGGCTCATTCCCATCGGTAACGGTACCAGTAACGTTTCGTTGTGCCTGTAACGAGACGGCAAAAATGGCCGTCATCAAGACAACTAAGATGTGTTTATTCATACTAATTAATGTTTTAGAAGAAATGATTAAATTAAATCTATTTAAATTCCTCTTCTTCAGAATATAAATAGTTGATTGAAGTATAATTTTTATCAATCAAGTGAAATAATAATTATACGTTTAATTTAACAGTCTGGTGAGTTGCTAACTATAAATGCTTAGTTATCAATAAAATATGGCGGCTGTCAAAGAACACTTTGATTCAAGAATTGTATATATTTTGATAGGTTATTATTTATAACAAAAACTAAAACTCATGGAATTACTCTCAAATACACGCTTTGAAACTATCAAAACATGAAAGTTATAAATAATGAAATGGCAGGTGATTCACAATGTATCATCCTTGTAACTTTGATAATGACGATGATACATAATTAAAATGGAAAAATTATTATTCCCAATGTATAGAGAAAGCCTCTCTTGCCGCCAAGGTAATATTTACGAAAAGATTAAAGAAATAATTGGATTTAAAATTTTGCAATTTTTATAAATGAATACCTTTGGGGCAAATATTAGAATACCATATGAACAAGATTTTTTTATACGGAAAAGAGAAACTTACAGCCGGGAAAGCCCTCCAAATTGCGAGAGGAGAACTTAAGGGGGTTATAGACGAAGAGACAAAACTGAAAGTTAGAAAAAGTCGAGAAATTGTTGAAAAAATGGCCAATGGCGATGAAGCCGTGTATGGTATCAACACAGGATTTGGGCCACTTTGTACAACAAGGATTTCAAAAGAAGATACAAGCACCTTACAGCATAATATTTTGAAGAGTCATTCGGTTGGTATGGGTGAACCAATCGAACTTGAAATTTCCAAGCTGATGCTTGTGCTAAAAATGCACGCATTGTCGCAAGGTTTTTCAGGAGTAGCTTTGACTACACTTGAGCGAATTATTTGGCATATTGAGAATGATGTCATTCCTGTAGTCCCATGCCAAGGTTCGGTTGGTGCTTCTGGTGATTTAGCTCCGCTTTCACATTTATTCCTCCCATTGATCGGACTCGGAAAAGTATATTACAAAGGAGAGAAATTAGACGCTGAGGCAGTATTACAATTACTTAAAAAAGATTCTCTTACACTAGGGGCTAAGGAAGGATTGGCACTTATTAATGGGACTCAGTTCATTGCAGCCTTTGCTGTTAAAGTTGTTGAAAAATTTTACAATTGCTTAAGCCAGGCAGAAATTATAGGGGCAATTATGATTGAAGGCTTATTAGGTTCCTCCCGACCTTTTTTAAAGGAATTGCACACACTTAGACCTTATAAAGGTACGCTTCATGTTGCGCATAGAATGGCTTGCCTTTTGGAAAACTCAGAAGTAGTTTCTTCCCACGCTGACTGCGATAGAGTTCAGGATCCTTATTCCCTGAGGTGCATTCCACAAGTACATGGAGCATCAAGGAATACCTGGCTTCATTTAAAAGAACTCCTTGAAGTAGAGTTGAATTCAGTTACCGATAACCCTGTAATAATTGATGAAAATAATGCCATCAGTGGCGGTAATTTCCACGGTCAGCCAATGGCTTTGCCCCTCGATTATGCTTGTTTTGCAGCTGCTGAGCTTGGAAATATTTCAGATAGAAGAACCTACTTGTCCTTAATGGGAATTGCAGAAGGTACTCCTAAACTTTTGATGAAAGACATTGGGATTAATTCTGCATTTATGATTTTGCAATACACATCAGCTGCATTAGTGAGTGAAAATAAAACGCTTTGTTTCCCGGCAAGTGCAGATAGCATTCCAACTTCGTTGGGCCAGGAAGACCATGTTAGTATGGGGTCTATCAGTGGAAGAAAAGCATTACAAGTGGTCAAAAACCTGGAAAAGGTGCTTGCCATAGAATTGCTTTGTGCAGCCCAAGCATTAGATTTTCACAAATCTTTGAAATCTACTCCTATAATTGAAGCAGTCCATAATTATGTGAGAGAAAAAATCACCCATGCTGACCAAGACCGAATCTTTGCAGATGACATGGAATTGGCGCTTGGAATTATTCAAAGCGGTAAAATTCTTGAAATTGCTTCCTCGGTTGCTCAAGAATTTTCATTAGAATTTAAGTCAGAATTTGAAGACCTATTTGAGTCTTATTAAAACTTGCCCAAAAAATAGTTACTTCTTGATCAATTTTTTCGATGCAATTCCTAATTCGGTTTCTATTTTAATAAAATACAATCCAGATGGAAGGCCAGAAATTTCGCCTGAAAAATCAATTTTTGTTTCTCCTACAATAGGAGTGTCTATTTTCTGAGCCACTACCCTACCCTTGATATCGAATAATTCCAATTTCACTTCAATTGCTTTTTTCAATTCAAACTGTACCAAAAGATTATTTACGAAAGGATTCGGAAAGACTTTCCATTCTCCAATTTGATGAAATGGATCGTACGTGCTGTTTACACAAGAGGTATTAAATGCGAATATGTCTGAATATTCGCTTTCTTGACCTCCGTCGCATATAGATTGAACAGCATATTCATAATCTGTACAGGATTCCAGATTAATCAATTCAAAATCCTCATTGCTTGAAATCGCAAATTGCCAATCAGCATCAACTACTTTTTTATATTGAATTCTATATGAAATCGCATTTGTAGTTGGTGACCAGAAAAGTGTTGCAAAAGTTGAATCTACATTCATTGTGTCAAGCCCTGTGGGAATTTCATCGCAAGGTGGCAAGCACTCTGTCATGAATAACACACTTGGAGACCAATCGCTCTCGGTTCCTATACATTTTGCCCTGACTTGTGCTTCATATTCAGTGCAAACTTGCAGATTCAAAGCAGAAAAAATGGTATCCGATGCAGAAACTACAGCCCAATTGGAAGATAAGACAGGTTTTAACCTGACCTCATATCCTATCGCATCAGCAATTCCATTCCAGGAGAATGAAGCAGTAGAAAGGCCAATATTATCTACAGTTAAATTTGAGGGAATTATACAATTAGGCGGCGAACCTGGTAATATATTAACACAGTAATCCTCTACTTCGCCAAAATTAAAAACCTCATCGCACGGTCCATTTGGCTCACCATTCCATCTCATGACTACTCGCATTCTTGTCAACCCAATAGTTGCATCTCCGGGAATTACTATTGTTCCATCAACTGGTTGATTCGATGTCTCTCCAGCATTAAACACTTCTTCGCCATTATCTGAAAAATCTCCATCTTGGTTAAAATCAATGTATACATTAAACCATTCTGGAAAACTGAATCCTGCAAACCCTGGCGTCAGGTTAATATCGTATGCTTGGAAAGTCATCAGATCCGTTGAAATTCCAGTATAATCGCCGTAGCCATTGTCGGAATCAGAAGTATTATTCAATGAACCGATGTTTACGTTGGCTATCCATTCTTCTGTAGCATCATTGCCACTTGAGGGACAGTAATCTAAGTCAGTACAAGAGCCGCAACCAAAAGTTTTGAATTCAACTGGAGGGGAAAAAGAAGTTAATCCCGTGTCACAAACAGTTTGGATCTGAAGATTATAAACGGTACATGAATCTAAGTCGTCTAAACTAAATGATGTGCCTGTCAAATCTGAAAAAAGAGTTGTTCCGTTTACAGAAGATAACAAGAGGTTGTAACTATTTGCTGCAAGCACAAAATCCCAATTGACTGAAGCTGCTGTTTCAGAAATATCGAATACTTCTAGATTTGTAGGCGCCGTGCAGCAACCGTCTGTTCTAAATATGAATGATTCAGAATAACCACTTAAAGTATCTGAACATTCATCCTCAATTTGAAACTCGTATTCTGTACAGGCACTCAATCCCGTTAATAGATAAGGACTTTCAACGTCAAAAGAATCTACCCAAACTGTATCGCCGTTTACCCTATACCTGAAATTAGATTGCAGCGTTGAATCTGTTGAACTCCAATTGATCGTTGCATTTACATCATTGTATTGCAAAAGAGAAATCCCGTATGGCTTCGGACAGGGCCCACAGTTGGCCAGAATTAAGAGCATACTATTATATGCATTTACCCTTCCATATTTCACTTCGTCAATCAGGCTAGGAATAATATCAACTCCCTCATAAATAGCATCCCTTACCAATGCCGCCGCTGCCGCAGGATCACCGATTGCTAATGATCCTAAATTGCTACACGGAGATGAATACAAAAGTCCAATGATTCCAGCAACAGTTGGAGAAGCAAACGAAGTGCCCGATGTATTATTTGGACCGCCATTGAGATTGATGCTTACAACTCCGCCACCAGGAGCAGCAACATCAATTTGTTCTTCCCCATAACCTGAAAAGGTCCTTTCATCCTCATCATTTGTCGCAGTAACAGCCACCATGTATTCACTGGGGCAGGCAGTTGGCAAATCCAATACTACATCAATATCAACATTGTTATTTGCAGTAGCGCCACAACTAAGAATTCCCGCTGCGCCTAAAGTATCATACATAGCACACCAGATGGGTGCATCAGCTGGATCTCCTCCATCTATCCCCCATGATGCATTTGTTGCAACTACAAATGCTCCTTCAGTACCTCCAGATTGATTATACATTCTTCTCTGAACCAATGGGTAAGTATAGGCTGCAATAGAATTTGCCTCACTTACACCACTAAAATCAACATGCATAATCTTGACATCCCAGTTGACACCTGTTACAAATTGACCATTATTCCCCCTCGCTCCAATCATACCGGAAACGGTTGTCCCATGCCCTTCACTGTTAATGTTATCATTGTCAGTATTTACGTTCCAGCCATTAAAATCATCTACATAGCCATTGTTGTCGTCATCGATGCCATTGCCATCAATTTCATTTAAATTGAACCAAATATTTCCCTGTAGATCAGGGTGATTGCGGTTACATCCTTCAAGGACACAAACAACTATTTCCTGGCCATTAGCGGTTGTACCTCCTGTTGTAAGATCCCAAGCCAAATCAACATCAATATCAGCATCGGCTGTGCCACCGCTTTGGCCAGTATTGTTCCACATCCATTGTTGATCAAAAAATGGATCGTCAGGCACCGTTTGGCGATAAGCTCCCAAATGGTTGAATTGAGCTATCTCAACTTCCCTCTGATTTCTTATTTCTGACAAAAAGTAGTTTTCGTGGATTTTGGCAAAATCAAATTCAATAAGCCATATTCTCAAAGGGGGAGAAAGTTCCTTTTTAATTCGAATGTTGGTTCTTTCACCTTTATATGTTCCCAGCCTTTTTATAACTGAATTTATGTTCTCGTCATATCGAAGTTGGACGATGATTTCTCCCAGTACATGCTCTATTTGCTGGGCTTGAATTAGTGGAATTAAAAAAATGCTTAGAGAGACGGATAAGAATAGTTTTTTCATACAGGCGTTCAATTGTTTGTAGATAAGAGAGTCAAAAGTAGAATTGTAAAATGGAATAAAATGTATTCTAAAGTTGAATCTGGCTGCTGTGCATAACCCAAGACAATTAGCCAATTTTAGTATTGGTTTTTGTTTTGCAAATGGATTTATTTTAAAACATGTGATTCAACTCTGTCATTATTATTGACGACGACTATTATTGTCTTTCCGTTTGCAAGTTTTAATTGAGCCATTTTCCTTGCGTCCCTAACGGCCCAAAACCCAGAAGAAGGATTGTTTACATATTCGAAACTTCCATTGCCATTTCCCAACAAAAGGGTTCCGCTTCCTGCGTCACATCTCCCCGTCTCCACATCCATTGTGTAATCATTACCTACAGCGAGGATATCCAAGAAACCGTCATTATTGAAATCTTCAATCTGTAAATCGTTTGTTGGTGAAACTTGGATTTCAAATGGGAGCTCATGAAGGATAAATTTGCCATTCTTATTTTCAAACCAAGAAGTGGCAAGTGTACTTATCTGTAATTTCAGAGCGTCATTTAAAATTTCATCAGAAAATATGTCTTGAATAGATGCCGTGCTATAATCTTTATAATAAACATACTTCTTTTTCAGCGCAGGCATTTGCTTGATAAGCATATCTCGTTGAGCATAAGGATAGTCGTTGCCATTTTTTAAAAATGTTATGACTGGATCCATACTTCCATTTCTATCAAAATCCTTTGCGTACATTTTTAAAGGTTCACTTTCAGAAGTTTTGTACCTGATATTTTTTCCAATATTCCCAGCTGCAATATCAACATCACCATCATTGTCCAAATCGGCTAACTCGACGCATTTCCACCAACCATTAGAATTGGATAAACCAAACTCATTGGTCCTATTTTCAAATTTTCCTTCAATATATTGAAATACTGTTATTGGCATCCATTCACCACAAACAATCAATTCATTTTCACCATCTCCATTTAGATCGGCCCAGGCCAAGTCTGTCACCATTCCAATTTTTTGAAAATCTGGGGCGATTTGGCCTGCGTAATCGGTAAATTTTCCATTTGAATTAACAAGAATCGAGGAGATGGGAGGCAAAGGAAAATTTTTAGGAGAAACCCTTCCTCCAACTATAAGATCCAAATCCCCATCCATGTCGAAATCAATACTTAACAATGCAGAGGTACTGTTATACAAAGCTGGCAAAGCATTTTCTGAGACAGAAAAATTTCCTTTTCCATCGTTTATATAAAGCCGATCCTGATACATGGCATTTTGAGACTCGAATGAATTTCCTCCGCTCGCCACGTATAAATCTTGATCACCATCTGCATCTGCATCAAAGAATAGCGCACCATTATCTTCTTGCTCTTTTTGGTCAGCCCAAGGTTGATTTTTGGAGAGTAAAAAATTAGAAGAAGAATGTTGTAAAAATAATTTGCCTGATTGTCCTGCTGCCCCCCCAATAAAAAGGTCATCCAAACCATCTCCATTTACATCACTTTTACTTATGCAAGGACCCAGCCTTGAGAACATTTGAGGGTTTAACCTTTCGGAATTAAAGTCTTCGTAAACATCTTCTTTATGCTGGAAATTGATGCCTAAGTTTTCTATTTTCTCAAAAAATGGATTGAAATTAGTTTCGGCAAAACTTTCATCTATATCAGGGTTGTATTTGACCGCAATATTTTGATTTACAGAAACCTTGGTCAAGTACTGAGTCTTGCCATCGGGCCATGTAATTTCTACTTTTGCAACTGTTTTGTTATCCCCAAGTCCAAAATGCAATATTGACTGAGAGGAGGATAAAAATCCCCTAATTGGATTCATTTCCTGGTATTGGATGTCACCTTCTGAAAGCGTTATGGATACTTTTGAACCCACGCCAAAGTTATTTCCAGTGGGACCCTCTAAACTTATTTGCAACCAGTTGAAATTGTTTTTTTGGTTCGTTAAGTTCTTATAAATCATGACATCATCTTGGATGTTGTTGACAATCAAATCCAAATCACCATCATTATCCAAATCAGCGTAAGCACTTCCATTGGAAAAACCTTTTTGATCCATCACCCATTCGCTGGATACATTGTTAAATCGTTTGCCATCTTCGTTTTTGTACATGAAATTGGATAACGGTTGGGAAGGAATGTGATTTAGGTAATCCGCCATCGTGGGGGTTTTCGAAACATCAAACCTACCTCCAGGAGCAAGTTGTGGCGAAGTATAGGTGAGGTAATCTAAGTTTGATACATCCCTACGGTAGCCATTTGTTACGTGAAGATCTTTGAGTCCGTCATTATCTGCATCGAATAATAATGGACTCCAACTCCAATCAGTATTTGAAATACCTGCCACCACACCAATTTCACTAAAAGAATAGCCGTCGGCAACTGGTTTCCCTGTATTCAATTGAAGTACATTTCTCATAACTTGATGACCATAGCCAAACCTGACCAGGCTATTGTATCGCTCGAACATCATTGTGGTCATCAATTGTTTTTGCCTGCTGTAATCTTCAGCCACCATATCAAGTGCGACTAGATCAATCAATGCGTCATTGTTAATATCTGCAATATCAACACCCATAGTATGATTGCTGAGATGCCGGAAATATTTATCCGTTTCTATTGAGAACCTACCCTTAGTATCATTGATGTATAATAAGTCTGGCTCGATGTAGTCATTTCCAACAAAGACATCAGGGTAGCCATCTCTATTAAAATCTGAAACTGTAACAGATAGCCCCCAAGCCCTATTAAAAATACCTGCTTCTTTTCCTATATTGGTGAACTTGCCATTTCCTTCGTTTCGATAAAAGTTATCGGAATCCCAAATATTCTCTTCTGCTGGCGTGCTTATTCGAATATAGTTATTGCCATCTTGCGTGACATTCGCTTTATTGACATTCGCATAATCTACCGGATGATTTAAAACATATACATCCAGGTCGCCATCTAAATCATAATCAAAGAAATTTGCATGGTTGGATGCGGCTCTGTCACCTAACCCAAAATCATCCGCACTTTCGGTGAATGTAAGATTCCCATTATTTATAAAAAGTAAATTTTTCCGTGCTTCTCCAGGCTGTAGTCCCGAACGGCAAACGTAAATATCTTGCCAGCCATCAGCGTTCACATCTACAATAGAGACACCTGTTTTTACACCTTCCAACACGGCAACTCCAGCTTGGTCAGTAATATCTTCAAATTGAAGATTCCCCTTATTTAAGAAAAGTTTATTGCTCTCTTGAGTAGCACTAAAATAAAGGTCTTGCAAGCCATCATTGTTTATATCGATCACCCCTACCCCACCTCCATTATAGAGATAAGAATTGATTAGGATATTATCCTGAAAAGTCTCTGTAATTGAGTTCGAAAAATGTATGCCTGAAGCTGTAGCATCCAATAATTCAAATTGAGGATTGGATGGTTTGTTCACGGTTGGATTCTCTTGATTTTCTGCCTCTTCTTTGCAGCTTTGTATTGCGATGCAAAGTATAAATCCTATCAAACAAAAGTAAATATTCCGCATTGGAGGAGAAAATTTATAGTTCATGATCATCTGTCACTTCAGTGCAAAGAAACTTATTTGGTGAATAATCGAGTCGATTTCATATTAAATTTTACTTAAAAGTGAGTTTGGCCTTTTATTTGTTATTTTTTAAATATGTTTTCAGCTGATTATAGGCAGTTAACGTACTTTACCCAAATGAGTTACTAAGAATTATGAGAATTACAAGCCTACTCTTTGTCACCCTTTTTTCTGCATTTTTGGCTCATGCCCAGTACAATGAAGTTGGCCTTCAAATTGGTCTTTCCAATTATGTTGGCGAACTAAGTGAGTACAAACTTCGACCTGAAGGGTTTAAACCATTTATTGGAATTTCCGCAAAACGAAATTTCACCAAATACCTCTCAGTCAAAGCTGCTATTACAAAAGCAGAGCTTATGGGAGATGATGCATTCGCAAAATTCCAAGAAAATAGAGAAAGAAACCTGCATTTCCGTACCAATGTATTGGAACTCGCAGTGACAGGAGAACTCAATATTTCTCCCTATAACATTCGGGCAAATCAAACAGGCGTGCCATATGTATTTGCTGGTTTGGCCATTGCTCATTTTAATCCGCAAGCACAGATGCGGGGTTCTTGGTATGACCTACAACCACTTAAAACAGAAGGGAAAAAATACAGTAGGACTACAATGGCAATCCCATTTGGAATAGGAATGAAATTCAATATCTCTTACAAATTGAATTTCAGTCTTGAACTAGGAGCAAGAAAAACTTTTACCGATTATTTGGATGACGTGAGTACCCAATATATTGATGTAGTGCAAGCCAGGCAAACCCAACCTATGGTTGCCGCTTTGGCATATAGAACACCTGAAATTACCGGTACATTCTATGAAAATCCTGTTGGACAGGATAGAGGCAATCCAGCAAATAAAGATTGGTATTTTATGGCAGGAATTACCGTGTCTGTCAATCTCACCGATAAATATGGGTTGGACTTTGATAAGAAATATGAGATTTTCAAAGAGCACTTAATCAAACCTGAAAAAGAGAAAATTGATAAGAATGTCTCAAAACGTAAAAAGTCTGCGAGGTATCAACAGAAAAAGCGAGGTGTATTAGAGAAGAAACAGAAACTCAAGCCAATTGTAAAAAAGAGATCTAATTAGCAAAATGAAAAAAATGGCGTTCAACACATGAACGCCATTTTTTATTTGCATTTTGTCAATGCTTCTCTCACGGGCAAATGTTTTTGAATGGGATAATTATTTCCCCAAGCTGTATTTATGTAATTGATAACATTGGTAATTTCGAATTCCGTCAACTGAGGCGTTCCAGGCATTTCAGTATTGAAGGTAACGCCATTTACTACCATTTCTCCATTTACTCCATTTTCTATCATGCATGGCAACAAATGTTGATTCTTTTGCAGAAAATCTGAATTGGCTAAAGGAGGAATAACAGCCTCCAAACCAGTACCATCAGCCATGTGACAATTCTCGCAGAAATTTTCATACAGTATTTTCCCTTGCTTGTAGGTATTCCCTTCTTCACAAGAAAGCAATGAAAAAAACAACATGGAAACAAATAAAACTGATAGTAAAAAATCTTTGCTACATCTCATCCAATAAAATTTGAATGTCTTCCATAAATCGATCTACATCTCCCGGATCAGTTCCATCGCAAAATGACCTTATCCTCCGATTTTGATCAATTAGAATTAACCTACCACTGTGATCAAACCCTCCTGGAGCTTCCGAATCTTCAATTACGATACTGAAATAATCATCAGCTATATCTTTAATTTCATACTTGTCTCCAGTTAGAAAATGCCATTTTTCAGAAGTAACATCCAAGTTTCTTGCATATCTTTTTAATGCTCCTACTGTATCTCGTTTTGGATCAATTGAATGAGCACAAAGCAGTAATTTGCCATTGTCCTTGAATTGGTCATGAATACGAAGCATCTGTTTAGTAGTCTTTGGGCAAATGGTAGGGCAAGAAATAAAAAAGAAATCTGCTACATATGCCTTTCCACTAAAGGATTCATTGGAAACAACCTGGCTATCCTGATTGATAAAGCTAAAGTCAGGGATAGTATGAAATACAGTATCGCCATCAACAACATCCTTGTTTCCTAATATTGGTAATGTCTTTGTTTCAGGTGGATTTTCTCCACACCCAAAAAAGGCAATTGATAAAATTACTCCTATTAAGTATTTCATGTTTATTCTGCTTTTTTATATTCTTCAAGAATAGCTACAGCAGCTTCTATGCTACCATTTATATCCTCTTTTACTTTTTGGACTTTTTGTTTTTCATCTTCTAAATAAGCAAGTATCTCCTCGTGCGTCTTGCTTTTTCTAAGTTTCGAAGGACGTTTGAATTCTCCCATCCAATCCATCATACCTTCATCTGCTTGTTCAAGATATTGGATGGTTTCTTTTATGGAAGCTATAGCAAGTGAGTCTGTTGTGTTTGATTTTTCAGACAATGTTACCAACTCATTGCGGAGCTTATTGACCTCGCCCATTTTAGGCATTACTTCATCGTGTATGACCATTAATTCATCTTTTAAGGCTTCTTCCTTTATATGATTTGGGTCGTCGCTTTGACAGGAACTGGCTATGAAAAGTAAGCAAGCCATCGTAGCCATAAATAATATTTTTTTCATGCTTGTTTTTTAAATAATTAAACGTTGGAAAATTCAATTTACAATTAATTCTTTAGAAGCTGTTTTAAAATCTGAAGTGCTGGCGAGAGGATAAGATTTTTGCATCAATTTCCTTTTGATTTGAGGAGCATATCCATAGATACGTGACGAAAATCAAAGGGAAATTGAAGTAAAAAGATATTCTCGCAGACGTGCTTGAGGTTTTAAAACAGCCTCTTATAGGCTGATATAACATTCGAAGCTATTTCAAGGTTGTCATAGTTTTGTCGAATAAATTCTCTCCCATTTTTTCCAAGCGACTTTATTTGTCGAGGTGTCACTAATACTGAATAAAGTTTCTCAATAAACTCTGACGGAGAATTTGCAATTACAATTTCTTTATCTGGCATCGCAGCAATTCCTTCCGCCCCAATATCAGTTGTAATTACAGCACGACCTAAAGCAAGGCCTTCTAATACTTTTATTTTAATACCGCTTCCTGAAAATAAAGGAGCGATTAAAATTGGATGTTCACTTAAAAAGGCTTTTGCATCAGCTACCTCTCCATGAACTATGACCCGTTCTGAGGATTTACTTTTGAGCCAATCAGGAGTGTTTTTACCCGCAATATGCAAAGTTAAGGCTGGAATTTTTGACGACAAAGTAGGCCATACCTTTTCTAAAAACCAAATGATCCCATGCTGGTTGGGCATCCAATCCAATGCTCCAATAAAAGCAATAGATGAATTAGAATTATGGCTGTCGGGAGGAATAACATAATCGTTCATATTAAATCCTACTGGCGCAACCACACTCTTTTTTTGCACTCCTAAATTTTCAAAATAATCCAAATCTGGTTTTGTAATACTTACAATAATGTCAACAAGGTGCAATCGGTTGATTTCAAAATTTTTTAAAAACCGATTCTCGTATTTTAAGTAGTATTTTTTTATTGGATTATTGGTTAATTGAGCTACCCTTTCCCAAATTAAGTGTTCAACATTGTGAGTTCTTATGCTTATTCGAGCTTTGGAGTATTTCCGAATATGTGGAATATAATGTGCCATATATATGGTCTCCAATTGAACAATATCATATTGGTTTTGCTCAAGTATTTCTTTTAGTTTTTCTTCGAATTCAATAGATTTAAATCTTGACAGCAAATAGGAATTACGAGTGACAAGACAGTTAATGGCTCCACTTATAGTGATGTTATTATTAGTATCAACCAGCCAAATATTCGTATAATGATTTTCACTTTTTGGAAAATCAGCTATGTTAAAATAATGTTTTGAAGTATTCAAAACCAGTAGAGAAACCTCACATCCAAGTTTGAAATATGCTTTTGATAGATTTGCAATGGCAATTGGTTCACCTTCTTTTGGCGGGTATGGAAATTTCTTGGAAAGTATTAGGATTTTCATCGAGGCGCAAAGGTATCCTAACAGGACTACCCTACAAACTTATGGTAGGATTTCTTCTCCGTCGCTAGTCCATGGAGGGGAAACTATGCAAAGGAATTCAAGCAGTGTATTTCCTTTATTTTTTAGTTTTTGCTTGGAATGTGCTTCGACGTGCACACAGTCTCCTTTTTCAACCAAAAACATTGTTCCATTTATGTAAAGCTCACCTTTGCCACTTAGGATATAGTAGGTCTCACTTTGAGAAAGTTTATGATTTAATGAAGATTTTCCGACTTCTAATTTTCCCCAAGCCAAGCTAAAAGGAATATCTAAATCGACATTTTTTGGATGGATCAACTCTTTTAGAATGGTGTGATCGCCAGCTAAGAATGTAGGACAATCAGATAAGCTGAATTTCATAGATTTCTAATGGTAGGATCAAATTTGTGCAATGCCTTCAAAACCGGCAATAAAAAATCCCTGTCTCAATTCAATTGTTAAGACAGGGATTTTTTTTTTTAAAGCAATTGCAGCAATACCTCTTCAATTTGTTCTGCACCTCGAAGGTTCATGGCTGCAATTTTACCTTCTTTATCTATCATAAATGTTCGTGGTATACTGCTCACGCCATAAAGTTTAGCTGGAGCACATTCCCATTTTTTCAAGTCACTTACATGGTAGTCCCACAATAATCCATCTTTATCAATAGCATCTTCCCATCTCTTTTTCTGAGTATCAATAGCTTGATTAATTTTAACTTGATCTCCTCCATATCTGGCGGCAGTTCTTGAATCAACTCCGTCCAAAGAAACACTATAGACCGTAAATCCTTTGTCTTTGTACTTGTTGTAAATTTTCACAACATTTGGGTTTTCTGCCCTGCAAGGCCGACACCAGCTTGCCCAAAAGTCCAACAATACAACATTTCCTTTTAAATCGGATAGAGCATATTTTTTACCATCTGGACTGGGCAGGTTAATGTCAGGTGCAGGCTCTCGCTGTGCTTCTTCTACAAACTGGAATCCTTTGCCGCCCTGTACTTTTTGAATACTCGCTAAAACCTGCTCATATTCTCTCAGATAATTTGAACCTGGAAACTGAGCGGCCATTCGGGATTTAATATTTTGATAGATTTTGAGGTAAGTTTTGTTTCCTTGAAGCGATTGCAATGCAACCATGGCAGCAGCGAGCGAGTTGGGAGTTGATTCTGTAAAAGCTACTACGTCTTCAACTTTAGCCTGCCGTGCTGCAAGACGCTGCATCATATCCCTATAAGCTATCGAACCTTCTGCCCCTTCCAAGTCATATTGAAATTGGTTTAGTTTGCCAATTTCACCATTTACTGTGATTGATTGCTCGCTTCCATCTAAAATCAAATTTACTTGCTGTGCGCCAACCCTCAACCTATAAATACCTGCATCTAATTTATTTGGCAAGTCTAATGAAAAATCACCATTTGCTTTTGTCTCAGATTTTGCTTGCACCAAATTTGCACTGGTTGGGCTTAGTCCCATTTTATCAAGATAGACCTGCATTGTGCTGGCACCAACGATATTTCCACTTATGGACAAACCCCCTTTGTTGCTATTTGCAGAGTGAGCGTTTTCACCACACTGATAAAAACCAATTGAACCTATTAAAATTGCTAATAAAATGATCTTACTTTTCATGTTCAGTCAAGATTTTTGAAGAACGATTTTGATTAAATTTTATCGAACTTTGAACTATAAATTATTATTAAAAATAAAACGGCGCTAATCTGCTGATTCATCGCCAAATGTGTTATCGTAAATTCTTTTCCAATCGTTTATACTTCCGAATTTTTTATCATCTATTATGATCTCGTCCCCAAAAACTTCGCCAAGTTTTGTGAAAGAAACATTGTTATTTATCAAATAGTTTTGGAGGTTATCTTCTTGCTCAAGTGCCAAAGATATTACAATCCTGCTCTGCGATTCACCAAATAAAAAGCTATCTAATCTAAAAGTGTCAACGGTTTCAATATTGAATCCAAAACCTCTATGAATTGAGCTTTCAAGCAGAGAGGCAAATAAGCCCCCTCTTGAAACACCATGGGCAGATTTCAAAAGCCCTTTCTGAATCATCTTCCTGACGTGCTTTTGAATTTCGAATTCTTCATATAGATCAAACTCAGGTGCAGATGAGAATTCAATATTGTGAATTGAGCGTAAATATTCAGAACTACCAAGGTCATTGGAGAGATTTCCAACCATGTATATCAAATCTCCCTCTTCTTTGAAATCAAGTGTTGTGCAATCTTCAATATCTTTAATAATGCCTAACACGCCAATAGATAGAGCAGGCCGAAACGATGTTGATTGTTTGTCATTGAGCTCATTATCCTTAAAATTGACTTCAAAGTCTATTTGTGGTGTATCAAATTTCCGGCATGCCTCACCTATTCCTTTAATTGCATTAATAAATTGATAGTATTCTTCTGGTTGATGAGGATTCCCAAAGTTCAGACAATTGGCTAAAGCAACGGGGGTTCCACCTGAACAAGTAATATCCCTTGCCGCTTCTGCTACAGCAATCATGCCTCCAACATAAGGATCAGCAAAAGTATAATGAGTATCCATTCGCATTGCTACTGCTACGGCCTTATTGGTATCTTCTAGCCTTAGAATGGTAGCATCAGATGGACTGAGTTCAATGTTCTCATTTAGGGAGTTATCTTTCTTGTTTTGTTCTAACACCCATTTTTTGGAAATTAAATTTGGTGATGAAAATAGTCGTTTTGCCGTTTCTACAATGTTAGAAGAAGATTTTACACTTCCATTTCTAAACTTTTTAATTTGAGCAAAATATTTAGGCTTATCTACTCTTCGATTGTTTATTGGTGCTCCTCCACCTGGCACTAAAGAATTTGCTGGAATTTCAGCAATTAAATGTCCATAACGGAGATACTCCAGGAATCCAGTTTCAGTAACTTGCCCTACTTCCTTGCAATCTATCTCCCAATGGCTAAAAATATCCAATAGCCTTATTTCTTCTTCCTTTTTCCCCACAATCAGGAACTCCCCATTACTATTGGAAATCAAAACTTCAGAACTATTCGTTTCTTCCAGAAGGCCAAGTATCTTGCTTAACTCAATGGTCATTCCCGTATGGGATTGTGATGAAATAATGGCGGAAGCACCAGCTATTCCTGTTGCATCAATTTCTTGAATAGCTAAAGTATATTCTGATCGGACAGCTTCTAAAATTGCCTCTATCAAATGTTTTTCTTGAAACTGATCCTTTTTCTCCTCCGCTACTTGAATTATGTAAACTGGACTTCCAGGTTCAATATCAAAAGAAGAGTTGGATGTTTCAGTTGGTATGAGTCCTAGTGAAATTGTATTTGAATAGCTGTTTTGGTGAATGCTATCGGTAAAATTTAGTTTCGCACTGACCGCAGACAGTTCCAAACTTTTGCTATACTCTTTTAAGTTTTGTTCAAATTGTGAGAAATCAGAAATGTCAGATTTTGCAAAATTTATCAAATTCAATGCTGCAAACGGCATGGCACCATTTGCATAAATTCCCTTATTGAAATTAAAATATTTTCTAGTTGAAAATCCTGCAGTGGCATTCTTGCCCAGGATTGATGAAGATACCTTCATTGAACAAGCCAAACCATTGCCTAAATCAACTAATCTGAAGTTTTCAGTTCTATCTGTGTCTGTAATCGATTTACCTTCAGTTGGCAATGTTTTAATCCATTTGATTGAATCTTTATAAGAGCAAGGATTCGACCACATAATCGCATATATGCTCAACTCCGTAAAATTTGGAACTCGGCCCAGGATTTCAACAACCTTCTTATATTCACTTTCATTTAGCCCAAGATTTTGAGCTGTTTCAAATGAAATTTCCACTTCTGCTGCTTGCATGTAATGATTTTTGAAAAGAGCCACAAAGATAGACAAAAGAGAATGATTGGGTATAAGCCTGCCTTATCACAAATTGTCAAATATCTCTTAATAATACCCGTTTGTCCTGCTTACAACGGGCTCTGTCGGAAACGATAACATTTCTGTAACAGGCATTTCAATAGTTGCGTCTTTTAGCTGTGTAACAAGAGATTGCACATTTCTTCCAATTATATTAAAACTGTTGTCTAATGAAACTAACAAAAAGTATTGCCATCTGTATAATCGCAAGTTTCACAATCATGATTGGCTGTAAAGAGGATCTTGAGCAAGTTGGCGTTGCCAATTATATTCCATCCAATTCAAATGCTGTGACCGGCATCAATACAGCACGACTAATGGAGAAAGCTGATTTTGAGGCAATCAAAAAAATGGATTTCTATAATCGCTTGGTTTCCGAAGCAAACAAAGAAAATTCGCTGATTGCAGATGTGCTCATGAATCCATCCAATTCAGGAATTGATCTTTCCCAAAAAATCTATATTGCCAATCAGGTGAAAAATATAGATTCAATAGATGCAGCTTTACAGGTATTTGTACCGCTATCTTCTGTAGCTAATCTTGAGAAAATAATGAAAGAAGCTGGCGTGGCTATTGAATCCGAAAACGGATTGAAATATTATAGCCCTCAGCCAAACTTCGCTATGGTATGGAATGACGAGGTATTGACCTTTACTTTGAATTCAAAAAATGATGAGAATATTTTAAATAAAGGATTTTCAATATTTGAAAACAGGGAAGAGAAAACTCAGATTAGTGAACAAAAAGGGTTCTCTCAAGCCATGGATAGTGAGCATGATATTGTTTCTTGGTTTTCATCTACGGCAATCGCCAATGATCCAGCGGTTCGCATGGCTTCAAATTTCATGGACATAGATCCTGAAATTCTCCAGGACAATTACATTCACAGTTATGCTGATTTCGAAAATGGGAAAATAGTTGGTCATGCTGATTTCAAAGTTAAGCGAGCATTCGGGAGAGGCTTGATTGGCAGACTTATCCAGGATGAATCTAAAACAGACTTTAGCCAAGTGCTACCAACGGATGGATTATCATTTGCAGTGTCCACTTCTTTTAATTTCAATGGCATTGACCGCTTTTTAAGTGAACGCCCTTTGACGAAAGATAAAGCTGATTTTGTACTTAACAATCTTAGTGGACTTAAACGTAAAGAATTACTGGAAACGTTTAGCGGAGATATGATGCTTGCCTCCTATTCTACTGAGTTAGTGAATAAAGAAGATATCTTGGTTGCATTGGCATTTAAAAACGAAAAAAAGGCTAAAGAATTTTTTGAAGAGGCGTTGGCAAATAAAAAATTAAAAGAAATAGAAAAGGATTATTATAAATTGATTTCTATTGGAGGTGATGATTTTTCAATCACAGTTAATAAAGGTCTTGCCAAATTGCTTTATAAGGACGGTTTATTGCTTTACTCCCCGAATGAAGATTTATTGATGCAAGTAAAAAATGGTGAACTTGGAGTAAATAAGGAAGCTCAACAAATCATGAAATCGTTTAAAGGAAACTCAATAAATGGATGGGTAAATTTCAATAAATTATCAGGTAGTTTTAGTGGAGCATCGAATGAATTTATCAAAGATGTAAAATTTAATGCAAATGGGAATGGTGCAGATTTTATTATTGAAACAATGGATAAAAATAGCAATAGCCTTAAAGCGATATTCGAACAAATTAACAATGACTATATTACAAAAAATACGGAAGCCATGTAAACAATCACATATCTTTTAATTGGAGCGCCTATGTTATTTTAACATGGGCGCTTCATTTTTTAACCAATTTACCATATCGAAGATTGTTATCTCAATGGGTCGAGATTCAAATCCGATTTCTTTTTTGGCCAGCGCCGATGAATAATTTTTATTGCTGTTTTCTATAATAGACAACGATTCTTTCGAATATAGGGCTGGCTTGCCTAATAATAATTCAAGCATTTTAAAATAAGGAAGTCCAAGCTTTGCTACCCATATTGGAAATTCTGGAACATTGTTTTTTCTCTTAGCAAAATCACAAACAATTTCTGCTAATTCTTTAAAAGAAACCCAATGGCCGGATAAAATATATTTGTGACTTGCGTTGCCGTTTATCAAAATTTTCATGACTGCCTTTCTCACGTCTCGAACATCAACCCAATCAAATCCTCCTTTTATTATTCCTGGTAGTTTTCCATTAATTAAACCTTTAATCATGATTCCCGAAAGGGAATTGAAATAATCATTTGGCCCAATTATTCCAGTCGGATTTAGTATTACAGCATCCAGTCCTTGAGAAATTCCATCTATCACGATTTGTTCCCCCATTGCTTTGGACTGGTCATATTTGAAGCATTCCTCATCGGCATACGGAGAATTTTCATCAACAATGGGGGTATCGGAAGTATATTTCATTGCATGAATAGAACTGAAATGAATCAGTTTCTTCACATTGTTTTTCAGGCATGCATTGACAATATTTTTTACACCATCAACATTCGTCGCCATAACACTACCGTCAGGATCACCATTTATTGAGATTTTTGCGGCCAAATGAATTACGACATCAATATCTTTTAGAGCTTTTAATAAAAATTCTTCATCGAGAATATCCCCTTTAATTTTATTACATTCAAACTCCTCAAAATATTTGATTTTACGATCGTCCCGATAAATAGCAGTAACCTCATATCCATTTTCGCATAATGCCGGTAATAGATTTGCTCCTACATGTCCAGTTACACCTGTTATCGCAATTTTCATGTGAAATAAATTAAAGTAAAAAAGGGATGATAGCCTTTCGATCAGTTGGATAATTGACAAATTTATCTCGATACCATTTATGATGACTAACTGCACGAGGAATTAAATTGGCAGCAGTCCAAATGGCAAAAGCTAATGCGGCCAAATTCCAACACATAATTGCAAAGCCAGCCCATTCCAATATTTCCCCGAAATGATTCGGGCAAGAAATGAATTTAAATAAACCACCTTTTGGGATTTTATAGCCCGACTCACCCGGTTTTCTCAAGTTAAGTAAATAATTGTCAGAGTGCAGATTAATTACAGCACCAAATAAAAAAAGAATGACCCCGAAAATAAATTGAGTGGAGTAAAACCAATCAGAAGAATAGAGTTCAGACAATGATCCCAAAAAATATCCATTGGTCCAGCCATTGATGATATTGAAAAAAATGGCAGAAAACACAATCATTACAGGAATTTTTTTGCCAGAAGTTTTTGTGCGGAATGGATAAATAAAACTTCTATTGACATAGTGCAATGACCATAAAATGAAAAACACCAACATAGGTGAAGTTTTTTCATTGTCACCAGTTAAAAAGAAGAATGCAAAGAACAATAATGAAACCATTTCCATCAAAACCCAGCCCAACTTATTGTCCATTTGCCAGCCATATTTATCAGACAAATGCCTTCCGTAAGGAGCTGTTACCCAAAACAACTGTATTGGAAATAATAGTAGAGCCAATCCAATCCAGGCCCAGATAAAATAGTCAAATACCTCAGCATTCATTATTCTTCAAATGTGGATGTTATACCGATTCCGAAATGGTACCGATGCAAGATTGGCATGTGGATTTGGGAAAAAATATATCATTTCTCCATCGGCACATCCTCAAAACGAAGTGGTTTGTGGAAAATCAAATTTCCAAACCACTTCGTTTTGAGGATATTTATAATTTGGCTAAAATAAAAAAAGCCCACAAGTTACCTTGAACTTGTGGGCAAAATCGTAGCGAGAGGCGGGCTTGAACCGCCGACCTCATGATTATGAATCATGCGCTCTAACCAGCTGAGCTACCTCGCCATTTTTATTTGATTTCCACTTCTGGAAATGCGGGCGCAAATATAGAAGAATTACATGTTGATTGTCAAAAAAGTTTAGATTAATTTTTCAATCGAAGCAGTCCGGCCTTAGCCTGTTGGTGCAGCCCAGATTTATGGTCTGCAGGTGAGATGTCCAGACAAAGCTCAAATGCAGCTATGGCCGCCTCTTTTCGTGCTAATATTTCATAGATATGGCCTTGTTCAAGAGCTGCCCGGCAAGCGAAATACCAAGGTTCGTCTTTTCCCTTTTCAATCGTCAGTCTATAATATGAAATGGCATCATCGTATTTTTTTGTAGCATGAAGTATTCTGCCCTTTCTGTAATAAAATTCAATTTTATCCCTCTTTGAATAGAAATCAGACTCTCTTTTATCTTTCAATAGATCAAGAGCTTGATCGTATCGCCCACCATCTGTAAGCAACCTTGCTTTTATTAGAATTGCATTAGGCTTTAGTTTTGACTTAGCCTCATTATAGGCACTTTGATCACTGCCAACAACTTTGTATCCTTCTGATATACAATTGGATATATTTTTTTCATAAAGTTTTAAATCTCCATTGATCAAATGAAACCAAGCCAATTTTTGATATGCATCCTTTATAAAGTTTTTTCCTTTAAAATAGGAAACGAATCTCTCAAGGTAATGACCTGCATCTTCATCCAACCTTTGCAACTTTGCAATTCCCAGCATGTAATCCAGATAGTAAAAAGGATGAAAGTCTAATCCATTTGGGCGGTTGGTCAATATTTCAATGGCTTCATCTCCGTGGTCACTTCGCATAGCCACATTAGCTACGATAAAACAGGCGATAGGATCTTTCTCTGGATGAAGGGAAGATGTCTTAATAATATTCCACGCTTCTTTCGCATCATTGCCAAGATGTAATAACAAGTAGGCATAGTAAACGTAGATTTCTGTTTCGTATACAAAATCAATGGCCTCTGCCTTTTTAATTACTTCTTCCAGCTCACCTCTACCCTGCTCTAATGTCCCATTCATGCTACTGAATATATCAATAGCCCATTTATAATTATCGGGAATTGTACCTACCATCGCATGTAAAATTCCAAGGTCTTTTTTGTTTGGCAAAAAATCTGGAAACTGCTCATCGTTTTCCGTTAATAACTTGAATGCTTTATTTGTCTCAAAGAAAGCTGTGGCATATTCTTCAAATTTAAGTCTGGCCAAAGCCCATTGCAGCCTTATGTCAGCTTGCAGAAAAAGATAATAGGGAGAAGTTGGATCGCCTTCTTTTTCAATTTGATCCAGACGGTCGTTTTTGTTTTTTTCTAATTTTTCAAATTCGGATTCATCTTCATTAATATAAACCCGAAAAAAGTCAAGGTAATTTTCAACATGGAGCCGCATCAAATTGTCTGGATCATTTAGTTTAGTTTCAGCCAGTAACTTCTGGGCTTTTTCAAATCTAAGGGAGGTGGTCAATTGATATGCTTGTATCAATTCCGGTGTCCAGACAAATTTTCCTTGTGCCAAGGCCCCAAATGCAATAAAAAGGCAAAGGGACAGTAGGATATATTTTGGGGTTTTATTCATTTATGAAAATACAATATCAAACGAATCACACATTGCTTGTGCTGTAATTTCAAGGTCTTCATCAGTATGTGCAGCTGAAACAAATCCAACTTCATAGCTTGAAGGACCTATATAAACACCTTTGTTAAGCAATTCTTTGTGCAACACTTTGAAATAATTTATGCTTTCACCTGCTATTTGATCGGCAGAGCGAATCGGTTTTTTGGAAAAGGCAATCCAGAATATCGAAGCGATACTAGGAATTGTTACAGGGTATCCTTTCGATTCACAATAACTGCTGACCATTTGGGTAAACCATTTCGTTTTAGCTTCTAAATTATCGTAAAAACCTTCTTTTAACAATTCCGTCAAAGTAGCCTTTCCTGCCGCCATAGCCACTGGATTTCCAGATAAAGTACCTGCTTGGTAAACAGGCCCTTCAGGTGCTACACTTGACATTATTTCAATTGAAGACCCATATGCTCCTACAGGCATTCCTCCTCCAATAATTTTACCATAAGTTAATATATCCGGCTGAATACTATATTTTCCTGCTGCTCCTTCAAAACCGACCCTGAATCCAGAGATTACTTCATCAAAAATGAGTAGAACTCCAAATTGAGAACAGATTTCCCGCAGAAAACGAAGTGTTGCTTCCTGCTGCAGAAGGAGGCCATTATTCGCAGGGACTGGCTCAATTATGACACAAGCAATATCTTCATTTGTTGCGAGAGTCTTTGCAATCGTTTCAGGATCATTCAGCGGCAAGACAATGGTTTCGTTAATGAACCCTTCAGGAATTCCGGCAGAAGTACTAACTCCAAGAGTGGCCAAACCTGAGCCTGCTTTTACCATCAATGCATCAACATGGCCATGATAACATCCCTCAAATTTTACAATTTTATTTTTACCAGTATATCCTCGAGCCAATCTGATTGCAGACATAACAGCCTCCGTTCCACTGCTTACAAACCTAATTTTCTCAATGTACTTATTATGGGAGAGTATTAATTCGCCGAGTTCATTTTCCTGGACAGTGGGAGCACCAAAAGTGCATCCGTTTTCAACGGTTTTGAGTATCGCTTCATTTACAGACTCATTTGCATGACCTAAAATGAGCGGACCCCAGGAACAGCAAAAGTCAATGAATTCATTACCGTCCGCATCCCATACTCTGCTTCCTTTTCCTTTTGTTAAAAATAAAGGCGGCCCTTCAACCGAATTGAATGCTCGAACAGGAGAGTTTACCCCTCCTGGGAAATATTTATTAGCTGCTTCAAATAAAGAAGCAGATTTACTTCTGCTGATTTCTTTTGTTTTATTCATAAGGTAAAATTAGAGAAGCTCAGGTGCAGGATTGTAACGATGCCGTAAAAAAGAGCGCAATTCATTTCTTATTTTTGAAATTGCTCAATTGGCAACTGACATTTAACAATGAAAATCCGTTATTATTTTCTGGTATCCATTTTTGTATTTGCTTTGATTCTTAATGATGAAATCAACGGCCAATCGCTAACATTTGAAAATATTGCAGGGAAATATGGGTTTTCTCTTAGCTCTGTTTCATGCTTATTGCAAGACCGTCAAGGTCTTATTTGGATTGGAACTACTGATGGGTTATTTCAATTCGATGGTTCAGATTTTAAAGAATACCGTTTTGACAACAAGGACACAACGAGTATAAGTGGCAACTATATAAAATGTTTATATGAAGATGAAGCGAGTAATATTTGGATAGGTACTTCTAGTGGACTCAATTGTTTTGATGGAGAAACCGAAGAATTTAAAAGACACCTGATCTTAGGAGATCCCAATATTTTCGAAGAGCAAAACAATATTCATAGTGTTGTAGAAGATCACAAAGGGTTTCTATGGTACGGGACATACGGCGGACTATTTCGGCTTGATCCAAAGACAGCTGATTTACTTCACTTTTTACCTCAAATTGAAAACCCTAATTCTATTTCACATAAAAATGTTTGGAAGGTTTTTGAAAGCCAAAATGGCAAACTTTGGATTGGAACAGGAAAAGGTCTAACCGTTTACAATAATGACGGTAGCTTCCAATTTGAAAGATATATGCCTGAAAATGGAAATCCGAATGGGCTAAAAACCGATAGGGTTTGGGAGTTTGCTGAACAACCCAATGGCACTATTTGGCTTGGTACAAATAAAGGGATTTATAGAGTTCTAAATGAGGATGGGGAGATTCAGTTTAAAGAGTTTTCTCATGATCCTAAAAATCTGAATAGCTTAAGCAACGATTTTATAGAACGGATCGTGGCAGATGGGCAAGATACCCTATGGGTAGGTACTTACGATGGAGGATTGAATAAGATCGTAGTACTTGAAGATGGGCTTTCATTTACGCATTATAATAATGATACAAATGCCCTGTCAAGTCTAAGAATGAACAAGGTCAATGCCTTTTTAAGGGATCATTCAAACAATTTATGGGTGGGTTCAGCAGGTGGGTTGGGAAAGGCATCTCCTTTAAGAAATAAATTTAGTTCAATCCCGCCTCATTTTTTGAGTAATGAAATTGTAAAATCGATTTTGAGAGATAGTCATGGAAATTTATGGGTTGGTACGAGATATGGGTTGAATTTTCTTCCAAAGGAGCAATTTGAAAAAATCAATTACCAATTCAAAAAATTAATCCATCATCAAGAAAATCCTTTAAGCATTTCACATAACAACATTTTTGGCTTGCTCGAAGACGATCAAGGGAATATATGGATATGTACTTATAAAGGATTGAATTATATCAAATTAAAAGACTTCGAGAAAAGTATTTCTCAAGGGAAAACTCCAGCTTTTAAGCACTTTTTAATTGAAGATGGATTGCCACATAATTTTATAAGAAACATCGCTCAAATTGATTCAAATGAGTTTTGGGTCTTGACCTATGGGCAATTGTCAAAAATGGTATTTGATCCTTTAAATAAGAGTAAAACAAGGTTTCAGAATTTCGACATGGACAATTCTCAAACTGATGCCTTGGTGAATGCATCAACTATGGTCGCTGAGAAAGATCGGTTTGGGAATTTTTGGATAGGCACTTTCAATGGCTTAAGCAAATATATAAATACAGGTGTTCGAGAATATTTTGATAATTATAAAAATGAAATTGGGAACCCCAAAAGCTTGAGCAACAACCTAATCAACGATATATTAAGAGATTCGAAAGGTCGGTTGTGGGTAGCTACTCGTGGTGGCTTAAATTTAGTAATTCAAGATTCAGCGCATGATCAGGCTACTTTCCAAAATTTCGGCTTTTATGAAGGTATTTCCAACGATGTGATTCAGTCAATGGAAGAAGACCAAAATGGAAAACTTTGGCTTGGAACGAATAGAGGCCTGGTTCATTTTGACCCAGATGCTTCAGAATCCCCAGTGATTGCTACCTATTATTTGGAAGATGGACTGTTGAGTAATGGGCTGGTATTCAGGGCTTCTCATCGAGATTCAGCTGGTAGATTATATTTTGGAACACCTGCTGGATTAAACCATTTTCTACCGCAAAATATGGATGAAAACAAAATTCCTCCAAAGGTTAGATTGTCTGAATTAAAAGTTCTGAATGAAGTTGTTGCATCTTCAACAGATAAAAATGCTATATTGAAAAAATCGATAAGCTATACGGATACAATTTATCTCAAGTATTTCCAGAATATGATTGGTATTAAATTTTCAGCCCTTGACTACACCACTCCCACAAAAAATGAATACGCTTATCGGCTTTCTACTATTAACAAAGATTGGGTGTATGCTGGAACCGTAAACCATGTCGATTACACCAATCTTTCTCCTGGAAAATATACTTTCGAAGTAAAAGGCAGCAATAATGACGGAGTCTGGTCTGAGCATCCAAGAGTTTTGCATATCATTATTTCCCCTCCACTTTGGAAAACCTGGTGGGCTTATTTGATTTATGCTATTTCGATTGGAATGGGGATTTATTTATTTACCAAACAGCGAATAGCCAAAAAAATAAAAAAGATAGCGGCACAAACAGCCATTGAAAAAGCCCGATTTGAAGAACGGGAACAATTGAGAAAACAAAATGCTGCAGATTTTCATGACGATCTGGGGCATCGCCTTACAAAAATTGCTTTATTTCTGGAGTTGGCGGATCGGCAGAGTAGCGATCAAAATGCAGTTAAAAACTGGTTGAAGAAAATAGGTGAACATACAACTGGTTTATCCACTGGAATGCGGGATTTGATATGGACCTTAGACCCAAAATCCGATACGCTATTTCAGACCATGCTCCGATTGCAGGAATTTGGGGACAAATTATTTGAAGGATCTACTACTCATTTTATTACAGAGGGTTTGCTTGAGAAATTTGATCTAATTCCATTGGAACCAGATGTGAGAAAACAAGTGCTCATGATATATAAAGAAGGCATGCACAATTGTCTAAAATATGCATCAGCGGAGAAATGCATTTTAAAATTTGTATTGAAAGAAAATAACTTAGAAATTATTTTAAATGATGATGGGAAAGGTTTTGATTCTCAAATTAAAGCCAAAGGATATGGAGTAAAAAATATGAGCGTACGATCCGATAAAATTGGAGCTAAATTAGAAATTGACTCGAAAATAGGTCGAGGAACAAAAATTCGATTGCTTGTGAAATTGCCTCAAATGGGGTAATGTATTTCGGTAGAAAAATATTTAAATTGAGAAAAATTCAACTCGAAAGATATGATTCCTAAAATCATCCATGTAGTAATAGTTGAGGACGATCCAGAAATCCGCCAGACTTTGGCTTTGATTATCGATGGCACTCCAGGATTTTCCTGTAAACTATTTTTTGAATCCTGCGAAGATGCTATTAAAATATTGCCAGAAGCTTATGCGGATGTAGTTTTAATGGATGTGGAATTGCCAGGCATGAGTGGGATTGAAGGAGTTAAGAAATTGAAACCTCAAATGCCTGACACTGACTTTGTTATGCTTACAATTAAGCAAGATGATGAGACTATTTTTAATTCAATTTGTGCTGGTGCAACCGGTTATTTGGTAAAAGACACGCCTCCCTCTGCATTGCTGGAGTCTATTACCGAAGCTCATAAAGGGGGTGCTCCGATGAGTGCCACCATTGCACGGCAGGTCATTCAGTCATTTCACAATTCGCAGCCTTCACCTCTTTCTGACCGAGAAACAGAAATTCTAAAATTGCTTTCCAAAGGCATGAATTACCGTTCTGTTGCAGAAGAAATATTTCTGAGCCCGCACACGGTCAAGACACATATTAAAAACATTTACCAAAAATTGCATGTGAATTCACGTGCTGAAGCAATAAAGAAGGCTATTGAAGACAGGATTATATAGAATGATTTACCCCATATGGGCGATTTCGAATCAATGTTTTCAGCCATAATTTTGGATGAAAATCTCAATTATGAAAATTCAAATCTGCTTAATCCTTATTTCCTTTTTCCTTCCTTCCGCAATTTTTTCACAAACAAGAGCAAAGAAAAATGGGAATGATTTTATTCCCGGCGATAGAATTATTTTCCTTGATAGCCTGAAAAGTGAACAACTAGGAGAATTCCCATCCAAATGGGATTTAACATCTGGAACAGTGGAAGTCATGCAAATGGGAGAGCAAAATGTAATTGGCATTGTAAATTCTGGTTCGAAAATTAAGCCTTTGATGGAGCAGGAATCCTACTTGCCTAATTTTTTTACAATTGAATTTGATGTCTATTTCCATAATAAAGGCAATGAGGCTTATTATGTGCATTTTGACAACAAGAAGCTGAGTTTTATAATAAGAAATTCTGCCATCAAATACGGCGGTAACCTCGTAAGGTCAGCTACTCTAAAAAATGAAGAAGGCTGGCGGCATGTGTCTATTTCTTTTAATAAAAGGGCGTTTAAAGTATACTTAGAAAAGGAACGATTGGTGAATGTGCCCAACATAGACCAAGCTCCTACTAATGTAGGATTTGAAGCGCTAAGCCATAGCGGGCGAGATGATAAGTATTCCATGTTTGCTAACGTCAGGATTGCTGAGGGAGGAGTCCCATTGTATGACCGACTGGTAACTGATGGTAAATTCATAACAAACGACATTCATTTTGAACACAATGAAGCTACGTTGAAGGAAGAGTCCTGGAAAATCATCAAAAATGTTTCCGAAATGATGATGAATCATGAGTCTGTGAAACTAAGAATTGAGGGACATACAGACGGTGATGGAAAAGCAGACTACAACCTTGATCTTTCAAAAAGTCGTGCAATGGCTGTTAAAGATGCTTTGGTTAAAGAAGGCGTTTCTCCAGAAAAACTAACCGTTGAGGGGCTTGGGGAATCACAGCCTATAGCTTCAAATGATACCTGTGAAGGCAAGGCTATGAATCGTCGGGTTGAATTTATTTTGGTTCAATAGTTCAGCTGGTTTATTGAATCATTGTCTATGCTCCTTTGCTGTATTATCTTTGTTGTAATCTTAATCGAAAGCACATGGATAATCCTTTGCAGAAAATAGATCAGACGTTTGAATTAAACTTGCCACCTCAAGAAACATTGGATGGTTATTTAGACAGTATGCTTCCCAATGTTAGGCATTTGGGTGAAGACTTGAGGGAGATGGACTTTTATGTAGCGGGAGGTGGAAAACCTTGGTTGGAGGTAAGAGATGACCCGAGTTTTCAAGAAACGGTCCTTCATTTTTTTAATGAAGGAGGTGAATATTTGCAATCAGTAGATGGAAATGTAAGCAGGGGCAAATGGCGATTACTTGATTCAACGAATAAGATTATCATTGAACAAGGAGGCCGGTCTGGTGGAGATCCATCAAGAAGTGAATTATATGAGCTTGCCTTTTTGAATTCAACTTTTTTTATCTTAAAAAAGCACGGGGACCAAAGCCGGAAAAATAAACGGAAGTATTTATTCATGGGCTACGAGGGCTCTATTAGAGGATTAAAGTGGTTGGATTGTATGGAATTGCTTTTCAATGAATATAGGAGCCAGTGGGGCTCCTTTCAGAATTATGTAGTTATTGCAGTTGTAATCCTGATCATATTTTTATTGCTCTCTTGGTTTTGAAAATAAAGTTCGGCCACCAAAAAGAAAGCCTGCAACTCGGATGAATTGCAGGCTTTCTTTTTGCGATATATCTTCATTTTATGCCAATACCTGTTTTACTTTATCCGCAGCCTCTTGTAACAAAATCGCAGAATGAACTTCCAATCCAGACTCATCAATTATCTTTTTCGCAATATCTGCATTCGTTCCTTGTAAACGGACGATGATAGGTACATTGATGTTGCCCATGTTTTTATAAGCATCCACAACACCCTGTGCTACCCTATCGCAACGAACAATTCCACCAAAAATATTGATAAGAATTGCTTTTACTGCTGGGTCTTTTAGAATGATCCTAAATGCCTGCTCTACCCTATTCGCATCGGCAGTTCCACCTACATCTAGGAAATTGGCAGGTTCTCCACCTGATAATTTGATGATGTCCATAGTGGCCATAGCCAAGCCTGCTCCATTCACCATACAACCTACATTGCCGTCTAATTTCACGTAATTTAGATCATGGCTTTTGGCTTCAACCTCAGTAGGATCTTCCTCATCTGTATCTCTCATCGCTGCAAGGACTTTATGGCGGAACAATGCATTATCATCTAAAGATACTTTGCTATCTACAGCTACAACTCGTTCATCAGCGGTTAGCAGGCAAGGATTAATTTCAAAAAGTGTTGCATCGGCTCCTAAAAAAGCTTTGTAAAGGTTGCCAATAAATTTCACCATGTTTTTAAAGGAAGCACCATTCAGGCCCAAATTGAAAGCGACTTTTCTTGCCTGAAACCCTAATAGTCCAAGTTCAGGATCAATGTATTCCTTGTGAACGAGATGAGGCGTTTCTTCTGCGACTTTTTCTATGTCCATTCCACCTTCTGTAGAATAAATGATGACATTGCATTTTTTCTCGCGATCAGTTAGAATAGAAACATAAAATTCTTTGCAAGCATCAAAATCTGGGCGGTAACTATCTTCGGCAATTAAAACTTTCCTTACCAATTTCCCTTCCCCATCCATTCCTCCAGGAGTTTGCGGGGTTTTAAGCATCATGCCAAGGATATTTCCAGCATGCTCTTTCAACGCAGCCAAGTCTTTAACTACTTTAACTCCACCACCCTTACCTCGGCCTCCTGCATGGATTTGAGCTTTTACAACAGTAAATTCAGTGCCTGTCTCTTCTCTGATACGTTCCCATGCACTTACCGCTTCATCCATATTTGTTGCAACAAAGCCTTCCTGGATTGGAACGCCAAAACTTTTCAATAACTCTTTACCCTGATATTCGTGAAGATTCATGTTTTGAAATTTGTAGAAGCCAAATTACAATTGCAAATGGCTTGGTTTGAGAAACAGCGGCGAAAGTAAGAAATGCTCAAAAAAAAGAGGCTTTGATTCATCTTCAAAGCCTCTTTTTTTAATTAAAAAGTTAAAGTTGCTCCTAAACTCGGCATAACAGGTAGCTGATTAACCCTGCTGTTTCTAATACGATCATAGTAAAATATATTATCCCTATCGTATATATTGGTAGCACTTGCGACCAATTCGAGGTCAGAATACTGAGATATAATGAAAGTCTTTTTCAATGAAATATCCATTCTATGATAAGTTGGCAACCTACCTTGGTTTCTCTTTTCATCCAAGATTACCCCCAGATTACCGTTTGAGGTTAATGGATCAGTAGATAGGCCGTCTTCACTAAAATCTACCTCGCTAAAAAATCCTTGTGAAAGGCTAAATGGAAATCCAGTACCAAAATTCCATCTCACAGCGGCCTCCCACCTTTCTCCAAATTTATAAGTACCAAGGATATTTAAATTGTGACGCCTGTCAAATATCGTAGGATATACTTGCTGACCATCGTCTCTTTTTACATAAGCCAGTGCATAGGTAATCCAGAAAAATTTTGATTTATCTTCATATCTCAGTGATAAATCACCCCCATAAGCATCGCCTTCCTCTGTTACAAAATCGGGATCTGTTGGATCGAGTTTATTTCTGTTTATTTGAATCAGCTGGTTATAATCTTTGTAATAACCTTCAATATTCAACTCTATATTTTTAGTCAAATCGATCTCTACTCCAGCTACTCCATGTGTAGCTTTCTGTAGTCTATGTTCAGCAACACTGCCATCAGGATTGAAAACCTGCTCTTCAGGGCCCGTCAAAAATCCAACAAAAAGATTTACTACATCTTGTTCGTTAACGGAGCCTATTAAATTTTGGGAGAAGCGGCCACCTGCAAATTTGAATCTCAGCCAATCCGTGGCATTATATTTTGCACCGAAGCGAGGCTCAATATTAGTGGCTGTTTGTGACGGATACATTTGTAAGCGAAGACTCGGTTCAATAATCCAATTGCCAATCTGCTGCTTGAATTTGATAAATCCCGCAACTTCCGGCGTGTTGCTACTTTGGTCGATTGAGTTACCAATGAAATTGGTGAAATTGAATTTAGTATCTAAACCACTAATGTCGAACCCATACTTAATTTCATTTTTCAACCCAAAGTATGTAAAGTCAAGTGCTACATTATAACTCGATATACTGCTGGAACGAGGATTGCCCCCAGCCTCTGTTTGTTCAATATCATATTTGGAATAAGCAACGGTACCCCCAATAACAAGGTTAGAACTTGGTGGGATTAATGTGAAATTGGCACCTCCTCCAAATGTATTCCAATCGAGACTTGACACGCCAATGTAATCCACACCATCATTAAAGTTGAAACCGAATAGGTTTAGCTTACTTCCATTATCCGTTAAAAAAGAAAATTTGCCATAAAAATCTGTAAACCTAAACGGAAGACGTTCCCTATCTTTTTTACTAATATTTGGGTCATCGCTTAAAGAATACAACGATGTGTCAACAGCATAAGCATATAAAAAAGGTGATGTTTTATCTATGAAAGAATGTTTAGCTGTAAATAAAAATGAACTGCTACTTCCTCTACCTTCTTCAAATTTTTTGATGGGCCCCTCAATTACTGCTTTGGCTTGAAATGGATTAGCACTAATAAGTCCTGACAGTCTTTTTTTATTTCCTTCACGAGTCTTTATATCAATTACGGCTGAGACCCTACCTCCATATTCTGCATTAAAACCAGCAGTTAGAACATCAACTGTTTTAATTATCTCCGTTTCAAAAACAGAGAAAAATCCAATGCTATGGAAAGGATTGAAAATGGTCATTCCATCAATCATGATTCTATTCTGAATGGGAGATCCACCTCTAATATATATTTGACCACCTTGATCTCCTGTAGAAATAATGCCCGGCAGCACGGGAAGATATTGTGCTAAATCAGTTTGGCCACCTGCACTAGGAAGTGCTTTGATTTGATTGGCCGATACAGTGACCGTGGAGATTTGGATTTCAGTTTTTGCTCTTTCTTTTCGGGCGGATAATTCTACCGTTCCAAGTTGAATGCTGTTTTCATTCATCAACAGGTTTTTGGCGGTAATTCCACCATCCCTCACTGTAATATCAGCGCTGGTACTATCGTAACCCACATAAGTTGCGATTACGACATAATCGCCAGCTGGCACGTTTCCTATGGAGAAGAATCCATTTTCATCTGTATTAGCCCCAATAGTAGTTCCGCTCAAATAAACGGTGCCAAAAATAATTGGGTCACCAGTGCCAGCATCATAAACATTTCCCCGAACGGTTCCTCCCTTTTGAGCAAATAGTCCGATTGTTAAAAAACACAAAGGGAGAAAAGTCAGTATTATTTTTTTCATAAATTCAATTTATCGTTGAAGATCAGCCACTTATCATCAATAACAGCCAGCACGACCTTCTCATTCCCGATTTAAGATCGCAAATATAATAGGCTGGGTACTATGCATTTTGCATTGCATTGTCATTTTATCGGTAGAATACAATTAATTCGGAATTTGAAAGCGAGGTGACCAAACATTCAAAGGTGGGATTATGGCTTAATTCAGGTAGTCAATTCTCTTATTGCTTCCACCAAAACATCCAAGTCTCCAAGTCGGGTGTAAACATTTGGAGTGATTCTGACTCCATGGATATTTTCCCAATTGATTGCAACGGCATGTACCTTATGATTGTGGTAAAGGTAACTTGCAACCTCATTTGGCTCCTTATTTTGAATCTGGAGCAATGCAATTCCACATGAAAATTCTGGTAGAAGTGAAGTGCCAATTGAAACCCCTGGAAATTCCAAGACTTTTTTTGTCCAGTATTCTTTCAGAAATTGAAGCCGTTCTTGTTTTCTCTTAATTCCAATCATTTCATGGAAATTCACAGCCTGACCTATTGCCTGTTCAATTGCAAAAGAGCGAGTCCCAAGGTTCTCAAATTTTCTAATATCTTCTGATTCAGGATCACTTGCAGCCAATAATGGATACAGCTTTTCAATTTTATCCTTTTTTACATATAAAAGGCCACTTCCAAAAGGAGCACATAGCCATTTGTGTAAACTGGTACCTAAATAATCTGCGCCTAAATCAGGGATAGAATATTCAAAATGGGCAAATGAATGAGCAGCATCTACTACCACTTCAATGCCTCGTTTATGCGCCTCAGCAGCAATTTCTTTAACTGGAAGAATTTGGCCCATCCAATTGTTTACATGAGTTACATGTACAATTTTGGTTTTTGGCGAAAATGCGTTTACAAATTTGTCAACAATGGCTTGTTTGTCTTCTATCGGAAATTGAAAGTCTATCCACTTCAAAACGATACCATCCCGATGCGCCCTTTGTTTCCAAGCGTTTATCATATTTGGATAATCCTGTTTAGATAATACCACTTCGTCTCCTGCTTGCAATCTCAATCCAAAAATGATGGTTTCGAGAGCTTCTGACGAATTTCTATTTATGGCCAATTCCTCTGCTGAGCAGCCAGCAATTTTTGCTAATTTTTTCCTAAGTGGTTCCCGACCTTCATCTAGTGTCCGCCACATATAAAAACTGGGAGCATTGTTGCTTAAACGATTATAATGTTCCACAGCTTCTTGAACTACTTTAGGTTGGGGCGATACACCTCCATTATTCAGGTTGATAATATTGGGTGAAACTGTGTATGATTGGTTAATTAAATTCCAGAATTCCTCACCTTGTAGAGATGAAGGATTTTCTATGCCTACTTGTGAATCTTGTAATTTGTCAAACAAAGTCTTTCCCGCAATTGACGAGTAAAAAGGTAAGAGTGAAGCTGTGGCTGATGCTTTGGTTAAATTTCGGAGAAACTTTCTTCTTGGCCTCATAGAAACAAGTTTTCGCCAAACTAAAAAAAACGAAGTTCCAGACCTAATTTATTCAAATAAAAAAGGCCACCCTGAATGAACAAGGTGACCTTTTTTTGTGCTACGTAGTCAAGAATATTATCTTACTACTGTGAATTTCTTAGTCAAGGTTCCTTCACCTGTAGCGACACGTACGAGGTAGGTGCCAGGGGCAAGATCAGAAACATCATATTGCTTTTGCTCAGCAATTACATTTTTAAGAACATCAATTTGAATAACCCTGCCATTCATATCCGCAATAGTTACATTGGCTAATTCAGGTTTTTCAAATGAAACTTCAACATTCAAAACCTCATTGGCTGGGTTTGGATAAAATGACATTGTTTCTTCTGGCAGTTTGTTCTCATCTGTTGTGTTGGCCAGGTCAATTACCATACGCAATACAGCTGCTGGTTCTGGTCCAAATCCACCTAAGAACCACTGGTCATTATATATCACAGTAGAAATCTGGAAATAATTGATTTCTTCAGAGAAACCGTGGAAAACTACATTATTTCCTCCTTCATAAGAGGCAATCAAGAAATAACGGTTGCCAGGCTTTAATTCAACCCCTGGAGTTTCCAGATCAAAATCTTCTAAATCAATCGTTTGCAAATCAAAATTTCCACCTGCATATTGGTGAATATGGAACGCACGGATAGACATACCATCATTTGCAATGTAATTGGTTGCATCATCAAAGTCACTAAAATCAGGAGCTACTTCATTTTCATCGATTTCTAATAAAATAATGTTAGTGATAAAGTTTGATAATGCGCCATCTGCAGCATTAGTTGCAGCGTTAAATGAAACTTGAGTGGCCATGTAGCTATCCACCCAATCATTACTTGTCCAATATAAGTTTCCAATATCGTAATCTACTGGACCTCCACCTGGGCGATAGGCAATTGTAGCTCCGTTTTCTTTTGACCAGATATTATCCGTTACTATATAGACCTCAGATCCACTGTTGTTTGACATGTCAGCATCGTCTGAATCTTGGCTGTAAAGGCTATATGCAATCGTATAGTTATCAATTACATTAGATGGAGGATAAAGATTTGGAATTTGTAATGTTGAATCAGTAGTTCCTACAGGAATAACATCAGCAACTACACTATCGGCAAAAAGAAGTGTGCCTGAGCTATTTGTTACTTCAACTTTAAGGACAACATTTGTTACATCAGAATTTCCAAGGTTGGTAACATCTGCAGAGAATCCCATTGTATCAGTAGCAATTTGAGATGCTGGAGTTGCAAAACTAAGTGGTGGGAAAAAGAAATCACCAAGACTCAAGTCTGTTGAAGGAGTTGGATCGTAATCAATCAATCCAACATCGTCTATTTGCCAGCTGTATCCACATCCAGGATCAACGCCATTCGCAGTTGTTGCATCTGCCAAAAACTGAAATGCAATCCATACTTCTGGGGCGTTTGCTGCTTCGTTGCTGATATTTACAGTTACTAATTGAGGATTAGTATCTCCGGTGCCTGTACCATCTCCATAATCATTGTTTTCTAATCCAACAAATAAAGGATACTGCGTCCATACCATACTATCGGTACTTACTTGCACATTGATAATGTCGCCGAATCTGCGGTAGTAATTTTCAAATTGAAGTACAACAATGTCTTTATCAGACAAGTCTAATTTTGGGGACATTAACCAAGTATTCTGGTCACCACTACAATTTAAATCTGAGTCAAAAATCATCCATCCATTTGCGCTTGAAGTAGAAGCTAATGGAGCTACGGCGAATGCACCTCCTGGCCCTGAATCGGTCCAAAACCAAGTAGAAGTAGCTGACATATCGCCTGCTACTTCAAGAGAAGTCCAGTCGCCAGGTAAACCACCATCAAAGTCTTCAGACCAGAAAGGAGCTTGAGCCACCAGACCTGTAGTAAGGAAGGCAAGAGCTATGATAGTGAAAATTTTTTGAGTAAAATTCTTCATATTCTGTTTTTGTTAAATGAAAAATAAACGGTTATAAAATAGTTATAGTCAGTTGGATGATTTCCTAAACAAACAATTTCTCGGAAGACGTATTTTCATACAGGACGAATTGAGAACTGACTTTACGAAATTACCAATGGGCTATTTAGAATTATTTGTCTTTACAAATCTCTGAACACTAAAAGCATTCTCAAAATAAACCCGCAAGGTATATATACCGTTGCTTAGGTTTGATACATTGATTGGAAATTGGCTGACATTTATATCATCAATTTGTCGTTCAAGCACCAATCGCCCGCAAATATCATAAATTTCGATTGCAACTCCGTTCTTTGGGCTATCAAGTACCACTTCAATTATGGTTGATGCAGGATTAGGAAACAGTGTAAATGTCTCACTTCTTTTTTCGGATTCTTTGGTTGGTGTGTTTTGATCAATGACTAATTGCACAAATGGAATTCTCAATAATCCCCACGGATTGGTCTGAAAAAAATCATCTGTACTGATTTTCATTATAGAGACATATTTTGGCAATCCCTCAAAATCGGATTGATCCGACATGGCTGCATAATTTATCTCTTCACTTGCAGAAATAAAAAATGGAATTTCTTGATTATTTGGCCAAATGGCCGGAGCGAAATATTCTATTGTTGTAAAATAATAGGTGCTATCCTCCAAAGTAATAATATCATTAAATGGCACCTCTATAACATCCCTCAATCGGAGCGTCTCATCCTCTAGGGTGTAATAGCCAAATGTTACCTCCTCATATTCATCTTCATTTACCAATAAATCCCCATTTGCATCAGCAAATGATGACGAGGATTTCCATTTATACAAATTTGCTTTTAATGTTATGTTAGATGGCGCAAGTTGGGCTGCATTTGCAGTTGCAAATCGCATTGCGTAGGTTTTAGCAGAGGTGCCGGGTGGAATAAAAAAACAGTTTCCAATTTCATATCTGATATTATTCCCAATTGGTGCAAATCCACCATTTATGTCTGAGGCATCTTTTTGCTTAGACAGCACATCTCCTCCAATCCTAAATCGAAATGATGTTCTATTATTCCGTTGCTCCAAATCTAAAAACTCACCCTCAATAGAATAATGAGCAGTATACTCAGCAGGGGAAGATGGAGGAGTAAATTTATTTTGAAAATAGGCCTGTGATATAGTTTCTCCAGCCTCTAAAAAACCTAAATATAAAGTGTCCGTAAAGACTGTAGAATGGCTAACATCTTCTTTAACTTCAACCAATAATCTCACGTTGTCTTGTGATAAATTACCACAGTTTTGAACCTCTGCTCCTAATGAAATTCCATCGGTAAGTTTCTCTGGCACTGCATAATTTGAGGGTACTGAAAAATAATCGCTACTGATCTTTAAATCATAATCGTATAATTCAACAATCCTTACGTCATCTATCGACCAGAAAAATGTATTACCAGAAAAGACGAACCTAAATTGAAAATTATCGGAGGTAGCTACAATGTCTGGAAGTTCAATTGTCTGAGTGTTGCAAAATGGTTTAGAAAATGGTTCGATCAGGTTTATATAAGTTGTATCAATGAAACTATTTCCCCCGTCAATACTCACCATCAGGGATGTTACGGGAATCTGAATACTGGCTCCATTTCCGATAGCTCCCGACTGACTGAATTTAATGCCGAGACGTTTTCCTCCGGAATAGTTTGTCAAATCAATGTTTGGAGAAATGAGTGCAGCATTTGTAAAACTTTGGGAACAAGTTGGATTGATAGATGCAAGTCCATCTGAAAGACTACAGGAACATGAATATGCATCAGCCAAATCGTTTACATCTGGGTAGTCTATTAGCCCGTTACTGCTCCATTCCCAGGAACATTCACCAGATTGAGTGGCAGTCCAATTATTTAATCCTCCTGCAAAATTACCTTCAAGGGGAAAAGCGCCCCAAACTGCATTTTCATTAATGGGGTTTTTATCTAATAGTTTTACATCATCTATTATCCAAAAATATTCTTCATCTCCTTGCCAATTCCAACGCCATCTGATTTGCACATCTTCATAGGTTGCTGCAACTCCACTGATATCAAGACAAATGAATTGCCCGTTGTATGATCTAATTCTGCCTTCTGCATCTGTTTCTACCATATCCTGATCTAAATAGGGAAACACTGTGAAATTTTCCCAAACACCAAATTCTCCATGCTTCACTTCTACTATTGCATCAAATTGAGGAGAACTGTTTACTGCCAAAATCATGGTATTGAATACCAAATAAACTTCTGTTTTGGTGCTGCAATCAATCTCTTTTGATGTTAAAGTGCTGCTATGAAATTCAGTGGAGGTGCCATTTCCAAAAGGTGTCAGATAAGCAAATCCATTGTCCATGGAAAAAGATTTAAATCTTCGGTCCGGCAAAAGCCCTGCTTGACTGAAAGATACCGGAGGGCACTCATTGAAATCAGTACAATGCTGCCATAGCGATGATGTAGATCCAATGTCTTGAACTTCCCAACCAGGTGGAAGTTGACCGTTACTAAAATCTTCGTTCCAAAATGGGACTGGAATATTAGAAAACGTAGAAGTGCAAATTAATAGAAAGGAAAGTAGTGAAGTAATTTTAGAAGCCATAGCCAATCGTTTTAGGAGTATCGAATTCGAAAATTTACTTGAATATTCACAAAAACGAATTGACTTATCAACTTAGCTGTCTACTTTGTATTGTTCTTGGTGGAGATTCGTCATATCAATTGCAAAATCAGGAAGTCTAAAATAAAAAGCGGGCAAGTCAAGAAGACTTTACCCGCTTTTCAATTTAAGAAAAGTTTACTTTACAGCTTTACTAATTTTTCATAAAACAGCCCATTCTCAGTTACAATTTGAAGTATAAAAACTCCAGCAGGAATGGTTGATATATCAAATCTGTTATCGTTTGATTGGATAGTCCCATAGCTTTTACCATTCATGCCCAGAATGTTGATTTGTTCGATTTGGATAGCCTCAGGATGATTTAAGCTAATGAAATTAGAAGCAGGGTTCGGATATAAGTTAAACAAACCAACTTTCGTTTCTGTAGTTGCAACAGAAAAATCAACAACTTCGATTGGCCGATATAATGGGATCAATGTTTCATTGTGCTGAATTGCTTTGACATTTTTAATCTCAATTTTCATCTCTTCTTTACCGGCGATGTTGTCAATGATTCCGATGAATCCAAGTATTTCTCCAAAACCAGAAGTCTCCTCATGATTTGAGCGCACTAATGCGACTTCAATCCTTCCAGCGTTTGCAAATGATTTCTCAACTACCAAAAGGTTTTGATCCTGTATTCCTAACCAACTTTCATTAAAGGAAAGATCAATGCTTAAGGGATCAATAATTTCAGGATCGAATTCAATTGTAAATGCAATACCATAGATGTTATTGACCGCATTACCGTCGTTTCCTAATTTTATTGGAACATAAAATTGATTCCCTTGGGCAAACTCACTGGCATCAGGAAGGTCAGCAAATAAAGGAGGGTCATTTTCATCACCTCCTAAAAGAATTGCAGGAGATGGTTCTCCATGGGTTTTATTGTAGTTCAGCAAGATGGCTTGCACATCCTGTTTGTCAACGATTCCGTCACCATTACAGTCAGCGTGCTTAAAATTCAGGCCAGTAGCGAATTGTCCATCCCAATTTGGAGAGTCAAATTCAAACCAATCAATTCCAGTATTATCCCTAGCTGGGCCTTCGTGCTGATAAGCAATTCCAAGATTCAGCAGATCAAAATTATTAGCAATGTTGCTAAAATCTGTGTCGCCGGGCCATGTAATATTTGGTCCCATGCATTGTGGGTCGTCAAATGTTACTGTGGCACAACAATTTGGGTTGTCATTTATGCAAATAGTGATTTCTTGGCCAGGTTCTCCATTGCTTTGGAAATGAGGAATAACTACGGGCAGGCTTGCCAGGGGAAAATAGTCTATAATTTGACCTTGATAATAAACATCGAAATAAATATTGTTCACATTTTGGTATTCAAAATTAACCCACAAATTATAGGTGCCATCATTATGGCAATTCCCAGGGTCAGCTACAAGATCAAAAATCGAACAGTCGCCATTGGTGTCACAATCGATCGGCCCGATTTCGATAGCAGCATGACAGTCATTGTAGTTTAAATCTGAAATTACAAATTCGTAAGGCGTGGTTCCATTTCCAATTAAAGGGCCAATACTTACAGGAACATTATCATAGCTGAATAATCCATAATTAATGCCGTTTCCATCCACTCTAAATCCAATATTACTAGTATTTGAATATTCAAATTCGAGTACTGCGTAGAAAGTCCCATCATTTTGACAGTCCGTTATATCAACAATCAAATCTGAAATGGAGCAGTCGCTGTTCCCTTCACAATTTGGGACTATGATTTCAACCGCATCCCCACAATTAGGGTCTTGAACATCTGTAACCACAAATTCCATTTGGTCAAATGATCCAGCTTCGAAGGGTCCAAGTGTTACTGGAACTTCATTGTAGTTGAAAAAACCATAAACATTGCCATTGCCGACAACTTTGAATCCATCGTCACCCACATTTGTGAAATCAAAATCGAGGGTTACAAAAAATTGACCTTCATCGTCACAATCTGATAGCTCAGCATTTAGGTGATAAATATGGCAGTTGTCATCACAGAAAATTGGACCAAACTCATTCCAATAATTGCAATCAGGATGATTGACATCTTGGATCAGGATTTCATAAACCACACCACTATGTAGCGGGCCAATGGTGTAAAAATTTTCGCCATATCCAAATGGCCCATATTCCGTTCCATTTGCCATGACAATAAAGCCGTCATTTCCTGTATTTTCAGAGTTGAATTCGAAATCAAGAAAGTATAAGCCATCGTTATTGCAGGGATGTGCTTCTGCGAAGAAATCCCAATACTCACAATCTCCTCCATTACCATCACAATCCGGTGCCACGAAGCCAACGTCCTCACAGCAATTTGGATTGTCATTTATACATATCAATAGGCCCTGGTTTGTTTCTCCATTATCTACAAAATTTTCTATCCAAATAGGTAATTCATTCAAATGGTAAGTACCTATAATTTGATTCTCATAAATCACATCAAAAAGATCATTAGTAGCATTTTGATGCTCGAAATTAATCCATAAGTTATATGTACCATTATTGTTACAATCACTTGTTTCGACGACAAGATCGCTAATATTGCAATCCCCTCCTCCACAATTTACAACCCCATATTCAAGCACAGCGGAACAGTCTGGATGATTCACATCATTTACTGCAAATTCATAAAATGTATTGTTGGCAGGTAAAGGGCCCAGTACAATAGGTAGGTCGTTATAAGAGAAATTGCCATAATTTGTCCCATTTCCATGAACATTGAAGCCATCATTTCCAACATTAGAAAAGTTGAAATCGAGTGTCAAATAGAAGTTATCTCCATCGCATTCAAAACTCGGTGAATGCAAATCCCATATTTCACAATTATCACAATTTGGCGCTAAATACTCACCACCTGCACAGCAGTTTGGATTGTCATTGATGCACACTTGAATGTATGGGGCATTCTCTCCATTATCTTCAAAATTTTCTATCAATATGGGAAGGTCATCTAATTCAAAATATCCCACTATTTCATTGTCATAAATAACATCAAAATGAGTGTGTGTTGGATTAGAATACTGGAAGTTTATCCATAAATTATAGTTGCCAGCATTATTACAATCCCCAACATCAAAAACAAGGTCATAAATTTCACAGTTGCCGCAACTAATTGGCCCAACTACATCAAAATCACTGCAATCGTTAAACTGATTGTCAATTGCAACGAACTCATATATAGTGACGCCATCTCCTGCCATTGGGCCAATTGTGATTGGTAAGTCGTCGTAGTTGAAATTGCCATAATTGTTTCCATTCCCTTGCACTTTAAAGCCTTCATTTCCAACATTATTATAGTCGAAGTCGATAGTTACCCAAAAATTGCCACCGTCACAATCACCAGCCTCTGCATTAAGACCAGCGATGACGCACTGAGCATTCGTATTGGAAATTGAAAAGAAGAAAATGGCAGTAATCGCCAGGGTTAATATTTTGCGGTTCATATTCTTATAAATTTTGATGATACAAAAGTGCCATTAGATTCTTGGACATAAAAGTACTTTTATCTGGAAAATTTGGATATTTTTATAAAATAGTCGCCATATGAAATCAACTACAATACTGTTTATCAATTATTTAGCCTATTTTAGGTGGAGTTAATTCTTGGATATTATTAAATTTATTAGAGTCAAATTCAAGCTATAATTTAATGAAAAACAATTTACTTACCCAGTGCATCACAAAATTAGACCGAAAAGGACTTACCAGATTTAATGAGTTTGCACGGTCGCCATATTTCAACAAGCACAAAGACGTAGCTGGACTGGTGTCCTATTTCTCTGATATTTATCCAAATTTCACAGAGAAAAAATGTGATAGACAAGTTATTTACAGTCACCTATACCCTACCCTCCAACATGATCAAAAGAAATTGGCTGTAATTTTCACATATACTTCTCGACTGTTAGAACAATTTTTCAGAATGGAACAAGCAAGAAAAGATGGATTACTTGATGACCCGAAGCCACTTTTAAAATTTGCCCGTTCAAATGGTTTTTCAAATTTATTAAATAAAATATGGCAGGAAATTATTAACGGAGGAAATTTATTTTCTGGCAAAAATATTGAGATGCCCGATGCAAACGACATTGACTTCAACTACTTTGACGAACTTGACAAGGCCGCACAATTTGCAGCCTTACCCAACAAGCAATACTTGCATCTGAAGCAATCAGCCTTAGATGGGTATTTCATAACAGAGAAATTAAAGGATGCCTGTGAAATTTTACAGAGGGAAAAACTAAAAGGCGAGCCCGTGCTACTCACACCTTTATTTATAACTGTCATTGAAAAAATCGAAGCGAACCAACTCATTTTGCCCCCAGAATCTAATCAAAAGCTTTTCTTTCATGCGTACTGTATGCTGAGACAAAACAATATTTCACACTATTACCTATTGAAAGAACTCATAAGGAGACTTGCATCAACAGTAGAAACCGAAACTCAACAGGCTGTTTACCTATACTTACAAAACTTTTGTATTGGCAAAATAAACCTTGGCGAATCAAATTTTTTAAATGAATTACTGGACATATATAAGTCCCAGCTGCTTCAAGGGTTGTTAACAGTAGATGGAATCTTACCGGAATGGCACTATAAAAACATTGTGACAACTGGCCTGAGATTGAATGAGCACGAATGGGTGAAATCCTTCATTGAAAAATACAAGGAAATGCTAAACTTAGAAGTAAAAGAAAATGCCTACAGCTACAACCTTGCTGCTTATTTTTACCACATAAAACGATATAATGAAGTCCTCAACCTTCTACTACAAGTTGAATACACTGATATTAGGTATAATCTTGACGCAAAATCTCTGCTGCTCAAAACCTATTATGACCTTGAAGAAGAGAACCCATTGCTTGCACTCACAGACTCTTTAAGGCAATACCTCAAAAGGAATAAATCATTAAGCGAATTTCAAAAGAAGGGATATTACAACTTGCTAAAACTTGCCAGAACTTCTTTCCGATTGAAAGTTAATAAGGGATTGATATCGGGTAATAAGTGGAATTCGAGTTTTGATAAATTGAAAGTTCAATTGGCAGAAACAGATACAATTTTCAATAACAGCTGGATTGAAGAAAAAGTAGCAGAGTTAGAACTACTTTAACCTGTACGAGATGCCAGCCGAAGGAGTATGTCCGAGGGTTGGGTCATATGAATTGGCAAATTGAAGATTGAACACCTCTGCTACATAAACACTAAACCCTAAGTAAAAACTGGCAGGATTGGTTTTAAATCCAGTACGAACCGAAAATCTCTCCAATGGCTCGTACTCAATGCCTATAGCTGTACGCATTTCGAAATTACCCTCTTCTATTAGTTCAAGAGCGAACCTTACCTGTTCAGACAAATGATACATTCCAGAAACAACAAATGATGTTTCGAAATTTAGATCGCTGCCCTCTCTTTGATATGGATTGCGAAGCAATATACCTAGGTCTAAAACTTCCCAGATTGTTGTAGCCAAGCCAATTTCAAAATTTAGGGTACTACCTGATCCATATTCAGGTATTTTTATTTCACGATAATTAATTTGTGCACTCAAGGAAAAATTACTGGCCAATAACCTTGCATAAGAAATGCCGATTGATTGCTGCTTAAATTCGGAGAATCCATAGCGGTTCATTGAAAGACCAAATGTTCCAGATTTTGTAGGGACGGCCACTCCAAGTCCCACCCCACTTAACTCTTTAAGCAAAAATCGCTGCTCAGATAATAATAGAAACGATGTTTTGTCTAAATTGGCCAGTCCTGCATGATTTCCAAAGAGACTCTCAACTTCTCCTAAAAACAACGAAACATTACCCATTCCAGCGGAACGAGCACTTTGAAAATTTTGACTGAAACAAATAGTAGAATATAGAGCTATTAAAATGACTAAAACATTTCTCATAAAACAAAGGTAACTAGCGCAATTGGTACATTTGCATTCTCCATAAAATTACATCAAAATAGAAATGTCAAAACCTTATCTTATTGGAATAACGGGCGGCAGCGGTTCAGGTAAGACCACTTTTATTAATGAGCTTCGAGGGTCATTCGACAAGAAAAAACTGTGCATCATTTCGCAGGATGATTATTACAAGCCTAGGGATGTACAAATGTTGGATGAAAAAGGAGTTAGAAATTTCGATCTGCCGATGTCTATTGACAGTGAAGCATTTGCTGGAGATTTAATTCGCTTGATTTCAGGAGAGGTTGTCACAAAAAAGGAATATACTTTCAACAATGATGATGCTGTCCCCAAAATGCTAAAGTTTTATCCTGCCCCAATTATTTTGGTTGAAGGCATCTTTGTTTTTCATTATAAGGAAATAATGAAGCTGCTTGATCTGAAGGTTTTTTTAGATGCTAAAGAAAACTTGAAAGTGATCAGAAGAATAAAGCGAGATCAGATTGAGAGGAATTATCCAATTGAAGATGTGCTATATAGATATGAAAAACACGTAATGCCTACTTTTGAAAAATATATCCTGCCATATAAACCCGATGCTGACATCGTGATTAACAATAATGCGCATTTTTCAAACGCCCTAGAAGTAATCAAAGGATTTATCACTCAAAAACTTCGGTAGAAATTATATGATTTCTGGAAATTCCCCTACTTCCTCCATCTGGACAAAAGATGCCATCGCCTCATTTTTCGCCTTATGCATTTTACTGAAATTTGCAAGAACCTGCCCGATAAAGCTTGCATCAATCAATTTCTCTGCATCAGAAAAGCTAGTCATGTAATTACTCTCCCTGAATTTGAAAGTCTGCTCATAAAGCCCTAATTCGAATTTGATAGAGACTTTATTATCCGCTTTGAAAACAGTAATCTTCATGCTTGGGTGCTCAATATTTCCAATTATCCTCATCTTGATTCTTGAATTGATTTAGTCAATAGTTGATACAGTTGCTGGTAAGAAGGATAGTTTTCTAACATAATCAAATGTTCTTGAATCGTTTTATCATCCATCCTTATTGCTGGGCCAGTCTGCATTTCGTGTGGAGAGGCGACTTTGATTTTATCTACTGTTTCTTGAATCAACGGAAGCAGTAGATCAAGCCCCAATTCCTTTGTATTCAATAATTGTTCTGCCACATGATACAAATGATTAGAAAAATTATTGACGAAAACTGCAGCTACATGCAGAGTTGCCCGTTGCTCGTCTGAAATTTCAAAAATACTGTTGCTTATTTTGGAAGCAATCTGTTTCAATAATTTCAGATCACTTATATTGTTTGCAAACAAGCAAAAAGGTATGGTTTCGAAATCGGGAGTTTTTGATTTGGAGAAAGTTTGCAGGGGATAGAAAACGCCATACCTGTTCAAACCCGCTTCTCTAAGGTCGTCGCTGTGGGTTGCACCAGAGGTATGTACTATCAACTTATCATTGAGACTGAATTTGGCCAGTTGAAATGCGACTTCTTTAATGGCATTGTCCTGAACTGCAATAATATACAATTCAGCTTCGGAAGAGATCTTGTGCAATGAGGAAATAGCTTTTGCGCCAATCCTGTCGGCAAGGTTATTTGCGTTGGCTATTTTTCTGCTATATACTTGTAACACATCAAATCCAACTGCATAAAGTTTTTGACCTAAATGAAACCCAAGGTTACCAGCACCAATAAGTACAACTTTCATATCAGCGGGATTCTTTAATCCTTCTAAACATACCTACCCCAAGACCAGCCATCATCATTATGGATCCAAGCCAAAATAGATTGATGCCTGGAAATATAATTGCTTCTAAAACGATATAGTCTGAACGGAAAGATTTTTTTGCGATCTCCACTGGAATCTCTTCAAGGTTCATATCTCGTTGTGCCAACAGCAACTCAACCTCCTCTGTCTCTGGGTTTATTTTTACAAACCTTGCATGAAATCCTATCTCCGGAATCTCATCTTTTAAGTTGAATGGGGAATTCCCACGAATCAAATACACTGGCTCTGCCCTGTATTCCGTTGAAAGGTTTTTTCCTCCTACCGTCAATACGGCTCCAATTGCGATGTCTCCTTCTTCTGCCTCATAGCCTGGATGTTGAGGCTCCTTATTGAATCCGGAAAAGGTAACGTTTTGGCCATTAATCGTAATGGATTCATCTTTCTTCAACAAAAATGATTTATATCCTAAGTCTTCCTCTCTGGGAAATAAAGCATCTAAAGTCTGTTCAGTCAATCTGACTTTAAACGATAGGTCATTGACCTGGACAGGGAATGTATATAACAATTGCTGTCTTAGCACAAGAGCAGGCTCAACATAAAAAACGGTATCGTCTTTTTCCAGCGCCACCTTTAAACTAAAAGCAAAGTCTCCTTCCTCGGGTTTATATTCGGGATGAGTTGGGTTTCTATCAAAGCCAATAACGTATGCTTTCGTAGGAAGAATTGTATTAGCACCAGTCGTCTCGACAGTATCTAATATTATTACGGGTTCGTTTTTATTCAATAAATAAGAAATATAATTTAAACTATCCTCTTCTGAACGTGCCAATTCGAAATCTCTTTCTCTTGGAGATAAGGTGGCAATGTGGGTAAATATATCCCTATCTAAATACCGTTTTGTGGAAGGGTTAAAAGCACTAACCTTTACAACATTATTGTCATATGTTGCTGTTGGAGTGACTGTGAATTCTTCTGTGACTTTCCCATCGCCATCCAGCTTTTCATATTTCACTATAAACTCACGCAGATTGCCAATCAAAGTATCGCTTTCGAAGGTTACACGGTATCCGCTCATGAACATTGGGACTCCTTTAAAAAGTAAAACATTGTTCTGAAGCATTTCTTCGGGGAGCAGCCCTCTCTGCATGACTGGATTAGACGAAATATGCTCTTTGTTTAATCCTGAAGCGATCACACCAATTAACATTAAACCAAAGCCAATATGAGAAAACACGGAAGCCGCAAGTCTCATATTTCCCTTGATCCTACTTATCAGATAATCACTATTTGAAACTACAGTAAAAAACCCTGAAAAGGTGAGCAACCAAAATTGCCAGGAAAAAAGCTCAATCCATAGACTTGTCAAAAATGTAAGAGCTATAGAAATGGCTGCTATTACAGTTATTCTTCTCCAAAAACTATTAGATATATCAGCCCAATTTTGGCCTTTGTATCTCAAAAATTGTGCAGCTCCACTAAGCAATGCTATAAAAACACCAATCCATAATTGATACTTATTATAATGCTCTAAAGCATCCGTTATAGTGTAACCAGTGAATTCTGGATTGAATGCTTGAATTATTTTATTGAAAACGGGAAGAGAAGTTGAAGCAGTAATTATCACTGCAGAAAATAAAAGCACTAATGTGCCGATAAACATCCAAAACTCTTTCGATGGAAGTGGCTCTTCTTCCTTGGGGCCAGGTATTTCGTTTTTCCTTTTAAATATCAATATGAGACCAACAGAAGTGAAAAACAGCATAAATAATATCAGCTGATTTTCAAGTCCCATCTCTGTGAATGAATGAACAGAGCTATCACCCAATATTCCGCTTCTTGTCAAATAGGTTGAATAGAGAATGGTGATAAATGTGAAGATGTAAAACAAATAGGTACTTTTAATTGAATACCCAGTGTTCTTAGCGATCAGATGCCCATGTATTCCTGCAACTAAAATTATCCACGGAACAAGCGAACTATTTTCCACAGGATCCCAAGCCCAATAACCTCCAAAACTTAGAGCTTCGTATGCCCAAGCTCCACCCATCAAAATTCCTGTTCCAAGAATGGCACCACTGAATAAGGCCCAAGGAAGTGCTGGTTTGAGCCATTCTTTGTGCTTTCTTGTCCAAAGGCCTGCAATAGCAAAACAAAAAGGCACTACCGTTGAAGCAAAACCGAGGAAAAGCGTAGGCGGGTGAATAGTCATCCAATAATTCTGCAAAAGCGGGTTTAATCCATTCCCCTGCAAAAGGCTCACATAGTCAGCATTATTAAATAGAGGAATATCCATCGTGTCACGCAACAAAAGCAATGGATTACTCCCAATCTTAGATTCTTCTGAAATGTAAATGCCCAACAACATGGAGAGTGTGAAAGCTTGTACCAGTGAGAGCACAGACAAAACTGGAGATTCCCAACTTTTAGCCGTTCTCATTAATACGAACCCAAGAATTACATGCCAAAACATCCAGAGCAAGAAACTCCCCTCCTGCCCTTCCCAAAAAGCAGAAAATATATATTGGAATGGCAAATCCTCCGAAACATGTTGCTGCACATATTGGTACTCAAAACACTTGTTAATCATTGCTAAAAAAATACAAACAATGATGGCAAACACGCTCAAACCATGTGCAGTAAATGAGAACCTGCCAATTTTTTTCCATGAAGAATAACTTGGATTGTTCCTGTTTTGAGTTGCAAAAAAATAGCCTGCTGCAGCTAACAGGCTCATCACAAATCCAAATGTAATTGCAAATTGTCCAATGTTTTTGTAGATCAGGTTTTCACCAATATATTGAATTTCTTCCATTTAATGCTTTTTCTAATTTCCTCTTTTTTGATGAGCAATCTACTATTATGTTTCCTTAGTTGATTTGATGTAAACTTCTTCATCTTTATATTTAGATGGACATTTCATCAATAGATCAGAAGCAACGAATTCATCTCCTTTCATTCTACCTGTCACTACTATTTGCTCCGACATCTCAAAGTCTTGTGGTTTGGCGCCATGCAAAACTACTTTTCGCTGCTCTCCTTTCCCGTCTTCAATAAAAAAAGTGAAATAATTTGGGTCCATTTCTGGGTTATAAAAGATCTCCTTATCTTTTGCGATCTGCCCAGCAATTTTCACTTTATTGCCAGTTTCTCTTGCAATTTCAAACGAGGAATAAGTACTCATGTCATCAGCTGCATTTACAAGCAAACCTATTGCTGCAGCGATCATTACAAATGCGACGATATATATCTTTTTCATTAAAGTTTATTTTATTTTGCAAAAATACGGTACGTCTCATACCCGAACAACCTTGATAGTCTATCAAAAAGTAAATGTTTAGTCAGAATATTGCTCCTTCAACATAAATTAGCTTCTCTTTTTGCACAATCATCTCACCTATGCATTCGAGTTGGAAGTTGTTAGAATCTGAAAACTTCAAAAAATCAGCTTCTCTTCTTGATTCTACGGCGACTAAAATGCCGCCACTTGTTTGCGGATCACAACAGATTTGTTTTTGATAATCGCTTATTGCTCCAACTTTACTGCCATAGCTGTCCCAGTTTCTGAAAGTCCCTCCAGGAATGCAATTCTCTGATAAATAATAATCAAGCGCACCTTTGTCCAAAAGTGGGATTTTATTAAAAAATATGTTCGCACTTGTATTCGACGCTTCACACATTTCAATTAAATGGCCTAGTAGCCCAAATCCCGTCACATCAGTCATAGCCAAAACATAATCCAGTGATGCGTACAACTCCCCTATTTTATTCAAAGTGACCATGCTATCTTTTGCAAGATTTGCATGCGCTTCTAAAAGTTTACTTTTTTTCTGTGCAGTAGACAGAATCCCAACGCCCAATGGTTTGGTTAAGAATAGTTTAGCTCCAACTGTAGCTCCACCATTTTTCTTCAAATTAGAAATTTTAACCTTCCCTGTTACAGCTAATCCAAAAATTGGTTCAGGACTATCTATACTATGCCCCCCCGCCAATGGAATTCCAGCGTCCTTACATGCCAATCTGCCTCCTTCAATTACTGCGTTGGCCACTTCAGGTGAAAGTGTATTGATCGGCCATCCTAAAATTGCAATTGCCATTAATGGACTACCACCCATTGCATAAATATCACTGATTGCATTTACTGAAGCTATTCTCCCAAAATCAAAAGGATCGTCCACAATGGGCATAAAAAAATCTGTAGTGCTGATAATTGCTGTTCCATCTCCTAAATCAAAAACTGCTGCATCATCTTTAGCATCGTTCCCGACTAAGAGGTTCTGGAAAATAGTCTTTTCACTATTCGATTTTATAATTTGGTCTAAAACGCTGGGTGCAATTTTACATCCACATCCAGCTCCGTGACTGTATTGGGTAAGTTTAACTTTATTTAAATCAACTAATGTGCTCATCGGCGATTTTTATAATTTCCTTCGCAGTTAAATCATGGGTTTTGTTAGATGCTTTTATTGAAATTTTTTGAGAAAATGGTTTTTTCCCGGCTGCATGTTCGTAAGACTTATCATAATAATGTAATGCAATTGAGGTGGCAGATCGAATATCACCTGCTTCTATTGCTTCTACAGCTGTCTTTACATGTTGTCCGCCCATTCGCTTCTGGATTTTTTTAAATGATTCGATTAAATCTCCTTTAGCGAATTGGCCGTATTCCTCAACCAGCATTTCTACTCGTTCCTCAAAAAGCACATCAATACCAAGATAAGTAGCAGTAGTCATTTGGCCCCACAGTCCATCCGGCACGAAAACTCTCCCAATGCTCTTACTTTCATTCTCAATCCAAACCCGCTTTGCTTTATTAAGTTTTATAAATACTTCGAACAAGTTATTTTCAAATTGCTCAACGGTTGGTTGGGGTTGTTCACCAAGAGCACCAAATGCAGATCCTTTATGATGTGCTAATTTCTCTAAGTCAATTGTTTGCTCTCCCAATTCGCTTAGGCTATTCAATAAAACCGTTTTTCCAGATCCTGTCTTACCTCCCAGAACAATTATTTTCAATTTTTCACTTTCAAAACTATTCAATATAAATCTTCGATAAGCCTTGTATCCCCCCAATATAGTTGATGTTTCCCAGCCCATAAAATTCAGCAAGGTTGCTATGCTTGAACTTCGCATTCCTCCTCGCCAGCAATGAACAACTACTTTTTTCTCTCTAGTTAGTGCTTTAGCTTGATCAACATACCACTTCAGTTTTTTCCCTGCTATTTCAAGCCCCCTTGACATAGCTTTTTCTTTACTGACCTGCTTGTAAAGTGTTCCAATTTCAGCCCGTTCATCATTGTCGAATAACGGCAGGTTGATGGCACCAGGAATATGTCCTTTAGAATATTCCTTTGGTGACCTTACATCCAAAATTGGAAGTCTTTTATGGACCGATATGTACTCTTCAATTTGAATGGAATGCATTGGCAGATAAAAACAGAAACTTAATCGAAGTGATTAACTGATTTAATTTTAATTCTTCACTTTCGCCCAAAGCTATTAAAAAGACCACCATATGCAGATTCTTTTAAGGGTCATTTACGAAAGCATTTCACAGGCCTTACAACAATTAAGGGCCAATTTGTTGCGAACTTTCCTTTCGCTGCTGGGGGTGACCATTGGTATTTTTTGCATAATTGGTGTCAAGTCAGCTGTAGACTCCTTACAAGATAACGTCATGAGCAGCCTTGATAAGCTTGGTGATGATGTAGTCTATATTAGTAAAATGCCCTGGCAGGAGGATCCTGGTCAAAACTTCTGGAAATATCGAAGACGCCCTAGCCCAAATTATAACGACTATGAGGCGATAAAGAGGAAAGTAAAATCTGCTGACCTAATTAATTACAATCAATTTATTGGAGTAAAAACTGCAAAGTGGCGATCGAATAGCGTTGAAAGGGTATTCATAGGTGCCAATACCTATGATTTCATGGATATTTACAATGTGGACTTAGCCAAAGGTAGGTATTATACGCAAGGTGAATATCATAGAGGAGAAAACAAGGTTTTGATTGGGCATGCAGTAGCAGAAGGTTTATTTGGGAATATTGATCCAATAGGAAAGAAAATCAAATTAGCAGGTCATGACCTTGAAGTTATAGGTGTTTTCAAAAAGTCTGGCAAGGATATTATAAATATCATGAATTTCGACCCTTCTATCTGTGTGTCCTATGAATTGGCAAAAAAAATTGCCAATGTAAAGAATGTACATGCGTGGGGGGCAAGCATTAATGTAAAAGTTAAAGAAGGGTATTCCATTAATCAGCTTAAGGACGAATTGACCTGGGTGCTTCGAGCAGAAAGAAAATTGAAGCCAAAAGAAAAGGACAACTTTGCTTTAAATACTCAATCCATTTTAGCCAGCTTACTCGATCAGTTATTTGGAGTTTTAGGAGGTATTGGAATTATCATAGGCTTGTTTGCAATGGTTGTAGGGATGGTTAGTGTGGCCAACATTATGTTTGTATCAGTCAAGGAACGAACTAATATCATTGGAATAAAAAAAGCTATCGGAGCCAAACGAACTGTTATATTGCTTGAATTTCTAATCGAATCAATAGTCCTATGTATTTTAGGTGGAATTATAGGTCTCGGATTAGTTTATGTCTTTTTTAATTTAATGGAAGACTCCCTACCCTTTGCTATATATGTAAATTGGTCAAATATTGTGTTCGGAATTGGTGTTTCAATAATTGTTGGAGTACTATCTGGATTCATTCCTGCTTTTAGAGCTGCACACATGGATCCAGTGGTTGCGATCCGCTCAAATGGCTGATATTTTTCCTAATCTGTATTATTTTGCAAAACTGCAAATTGTTGGAATTTTCTTTTGCAAATTGAATCATTTCTTGCAGAATGATACAAGAGGGCATTTTTTCGCCAAAAGACTATCAATGGCTTCCATCCTTCCTGTTATATTGTCGTAGTTACTAAAAGTATACTGACCTCAGTTTGGCCTAAATTTTGAATTTAGCCAGTTACCTCTCCTCTCAAGTCCCACCAGAATTTTCCCCTTTTTTCTCATAAAAACTTACACAATACTATGACGAAGTATTCTCCACTCACTATCCTATGTACAATATTATTGTACACTGCTACTGCTTTTGCTCAATCTCCTGCTGGAAAAATAAACTTGTCAGCCGGAATTGGACTAGTACCAACATATATTGAAGCAACAGAAGCCAACACACCTGCATTGAGTTTACAGGTTGGTTATCGCCTTTCAGAATTATTTTCCCTAAATGCTTACGGAGGATATACTGAGGTAATTTCTAAGCCTAAAGTCCTGTCAGAAGGCATTGAGTCTAAAATTCAAAACAAGACTACCATGTTTGGCCTAAAAGGTCAAGTGCATAAATCAATAACTAAAAATTTTGACATATTTGGTGGGCTGTTAATTGGATATACCATGTCCAATACAACTGAATTTGACAATAATACTGGAGCCATTGTAAAGAGAATAGAAGGTGAACCGACTCCCTTTGATCCAGATGCCCCTAAAGGAGAACTGTTATATTCAGGCTCTATTGGGTTTAACTACCACATAGGTAAAGTCATTGGAATTTATTCCGAACTCGGCTATGGAATTTCTCTGGTTACACTTGGACTAAATTTTCAGATTTAATATCCATAATTTCAAAACAATAATGAAACGCCTGACTTGCATGATACGAGTCAGGCGTTTTTTATTTCATTTATATTGAAAGAAGTAATTTTACAGAAAATACAACAGTGGACATATTTTCCTTTCAAATTCCTACTCTAAAAAAATATTCTTCCAATAATTTCTTCCTGGTTGCTGGCCCATGTGCCATTGAGGGTGAAGAAATGGCTTTTGAAATTGCTGTCCATATTAAGGAGGTTTGCGAAGAGCTTCAAGTCCCTTTTGTATTTAAAGGTTCATACAGGAAAGCAAACCGATCAAGAGCAGATTCTTTCACAGGTATAGGCGACATCAAAGCGCTGGGAATTTTAAAAGAGATTGGAAATCAACTTCAACTTCCTACCATTACTGATATTCATACTGACCAAGAGGCAGCCTTAGCCGCTAAATATGTCGACATCCTTCAAATTCCAGCCTTTTTGTGTAGGCAAACAAGTCTTTTAGAAGCGGCAGCCAAAACCGGAAAACCGGTAAATATCAAGAAGGGGCAATTTTTAAATCCGCAGTCAATGTATTGGGCTGTTGAGAAGGTAAGGGGCTCTGGAAACAAACAAATCTTAGTTACTGAACGAGGGACAACTTTTGGTTATCAAGATCTGGTAGTTGACTTTCGGGGAATTCCATCCATGAAGAATTTTGATGTCCCTGTAATTTTAGATTGCACCCACTCTCTCCAACAGCCAAATCAATCCCAGGGAGTGACTGGGGGGCAACCGGCATTGATCGAAACAATAGCAAAAGCTGGCATTGCTGTTGGAGCAGATGGATTGTTTATTGAAACTCACCTCGCACCTCAAAAGGCTCTATCCGATGGAGCCAATATGCTTCCTTTGGATCAGCTTCAACCCTTACTGCAAAAACTTATTCCTATCCGGCAGGCAATCAAAACATAGATAGCCACTATTCAATAAAAACAAATATCGAACAATCATTTATATGGGGCTGTTATACTTTTTAACGCTCAAATGCAATCTTTTTCGGCCAATTCAATTAGAGATAATAATTAAACGAGCTTGACTTTGAGACTAATTAACTTTATCTTTAATGCAATTCCTCGGTGGAGAAAGATTTGCCAACAAATATCCTATCACAAATACCATTACTATGAAATCCAAGATCATATTACTCTTAGTTCCTGTTTTCATACTTAACTTATCTGCAAATGCACAAAGTATTGAAAAAACACTGGTAAAGTCTTTCAATCTTAAAGGAAATAATTTGGTGTTGGTAGATGTTGATGCGGATGTGACTATAAACGAATGGTCACAAGACCAAATGAGGGTAATCATGAGAATCTCACTCGACAATGGTTCTGAAATGATGCTTAAATCATTGGTTAAAGTAGGCAGGTACAATCTTGAATCTTCGCTTGAACCAGCAGGTCTTAAAATTTTTGTCCCTGGCTTAGAAAAGCAAGTAAAACTGAGAAGTGGCAATGAATTGATGGAACAAATTAGTTTTGAGATTTATGCCCCATCAAATGTAACTGTGAAACCTAAGCTAGCTGAAGCGTTTGCAGAAAAAACGGATAAAACTTTTTGAACAATAAAAAACAAAAACTAAAGGCATGGCGTTTTACTCCATGCCTTTTTTATTGAATATTTGTTAAAAATAGAAATGACTCAAAAATTAATAATCACAATAGTATTAGCCTTTTTTTTAGCATTCAATGTAAACGCACAATTAGAAAAAACGCTACATCAAACTTTCGATATCACAGAATCAAATTTAGTTTCTTTGGAGTTAGTCAGTGACTCTGTATTTATCATTCCTTGGGCCGGTAACAATATTCTCACCGAGACAAGAGTAGAACTATATGGAGCATCTCCCTCTATTTTAAGACACTTCATTGATAAAGAAAACAGGTATGGAATAGAAGCTGATACAACAGCAGGCAACTATAAACTATATAGCACGGATGCTGAAAGAAAGCCTATTAGAACACGGAGCGGTGAGTGTCCCGAAATAGTTCACATCAAAGTGTTCGTACCAAAGGATTTTGAATTGCAACCAGACAAATCATTGATTAGAATAAATTGACCTAATCCTACTTACCTTTGGCGCTTCATGCGCAAAATAATAGATATAAAATTACTTCCGAAAGAAGCTTTCGATAATGAAATTATCAGGGAGCGAGCTATCGCCAAATCGAAGATTCAAGAATCTGACATTACGGATGTTCATTTACTAAAACGATCAATCGATGCCAGGGGTAAAACTCCATTTTACCAGATTCGTGTTGAAGTATTTGTGAAAGAATTGCCTCCGGTTGAACCAGCCAAATTGTCACAGTTAAAGAAAGTTCATGACTCAAAAGAAGTAATAATAGTAGGTGCCGGACCTGCTGGATATTTTGCAGCTCTACAATTAATTGAACATGGAATCAAACCTGTCATTTTTGACAGGGGAAAAGACGTAAGATCAAGAAGAAAAGATTTACGTGCTATTCAGCAATTTGGAGAGGTAAATCCCCATTCAAATTATTGTTTTGGTGAAGGTGGAGCGGGCACTTATTCTGATGGCAAATTATATACTCGTTCACATAAACGGGGAAGCATTGAGAAAGCTTTGAAGTTGTTAGTTGAACATGGAGCCAGTTCGGATATTCTTATCGATGCCCACCCACACATAGGGTCCAATAAATTGCCGGGAGTTGTATCCAATATTCGAGAGACCATCCTTAATCACGGTGGTGAAATTCATTTTGATTCATGTGTTACAGATTTTATTATTAGCAAAGGTGTTCTTGCTGGTGTGGTAATAAATGGGGAATTAGAAAAAAAGGCAAATGCCACAATACTTGCCACTGGGCATTCGGCTCGTGACATCTATTATTTATTGAAGAAAAAAGGGGTACGCATTGAGCCGAAACCGTTTGCATTAGGGGTAAGAATTGAACACCCGCAACAGTTGATTGACGAAATACAATATGGCCAAAAGAATCGCAACGAAAATCTACCAGCGTCGAGCTATAAGTTAACTTGTCAATCTGACGAGCGTGGCGTCTTTTCGTTCTGCATGTGCCCTGGGGGCCTAGTTGTCCCTTCGGCAACTGCACCTGGAGAAATTGTAGTTAATGGGATGTCCATGTCAAGAAGAGATTCGAAATATGCCAATTCAGGAACAGTCGTTCAAGTTGAAGTCGAAGATATTGCCAAAGAATACAAGAAACATGAAGCACTTTCTGTCCTTGAGTTTCAAAAACATGTCGAACAAAGTGTTTTTCAATTTGGTAATGGCTCGCAAGCTGCCCCGGCTCAAAGGCTGACTGATTTCATAAATAAAAAAATATCCAAGAACCTTCCTTCAAGCTCCTATATTCCAGGACTTTATCCTGCCCCTGTTCATGAAATATTGCCTGATTTTATTATTAGAAGATTACAACATGGCATTCAACAATTTGGTAGGAAAATGAAAGGATATTTCACAGAAGAAGCAAATGTTATAGCTACTGAAAGTCGCACGAGTTCACCTGTTAGGATACCAAGAGATCGGGTAACATTTATGCATAGTGAGGTGTCGGGATTGTTTCCATGTGGTGAAGGAGCAGGTTACGCAGGTGGTATAATTTCAGCTGCAATGGATGGTCAAAATGTAGCTAAGGCAGTAGCTGTTTATTATAACATATCTGATTAACGATCATCTAAGATTTTTTCTTTCGGCAATTCGTTTTAACTTGCCATTTGAAGAAATTAAAAAGAAAACCAATCACAATTCCATATGGGGAATGTTTCGGATAAAATAAGATCACACATTGGTGAAGGTGAGCTATCAGATGCCATTGAAACTCTTAATAATTACCTCAAGCAAATTGGCGGAGACCTTTATAATCAAGCAATACATTTGAAAGGCCGATACAATGAGTATTCGAGAAATAGAGATATGGGTTTAGGAAACAATGCAGAAGAAAAGTCCAGAATATCTATGGCAGTTCTCAATTTGGCTTCAAGCATTGAAAAAGAAAAAGTGGAACATACTCCTTCTGCCAGAGAATTTGAAAGGCAACGTCCGGACCCACAACAAGTAAATCAATATCAACGACAGGCACCTCAGCACAACTATAATAACCAAAATAAGTACATTGCTCAATGTATGTTTACGATCGATTCAATGTCCTATTATTTAGCTGAATCAGGTCAAATATTTATGGTCAATCCTTTTAACAACCAATCAATGTTGGTTGGAATGAAAATGCCATCTCAAAATCCAATGTATTCTTGGACGCTTTATTTCACAACCACGAACATTTATTACTTGGTTGATCACGCAGGAATAATTTGGGGGCAGAATTTTGGAATGCCTGCACAATTAGGAACTGTAAAATATTACTGAGCAAGCTGAGTCTTTATATAATCAACCAATTCATCGAGCGGCACTTCCTTCTGCACTTTATCAATCCATTCTTTCTTATCACTGATTTTAGTAGATAACTCTTTCCCTAATTTTAGGTTTTTCACAGTTGCGACACCTTTTGTAGCTTCATCCTCCCCTATCAGAATTACTGCTGGACAATTCTTATTATCGGCATAGGACATTTGCTTTTTCATCTTTCGAAAACCTTTAAAATAACCACAATAAACCTCAACATCAATTCCAGCAGAACGCAATTCCTGTGCAGTTTTATAATAAAGAGGTTGCAATTCATCATCGAAATATGCAATGAATACTGGCCCCTCAGCTTTCACCTCATCTGGTTTGGCCATGTGGAGTAAAGCCGCCAGTCTATCGACTCCAATAGATGCACCGGTAGCCGGCACTTTTAATCCCAATAATTTTTCAACGAGACCATCATATCGGCCACCGCCGCATATAGAGCCTACTTTTCTAACTTTTCCCTTGTGATCTTTATAAGTCAAAAGAGATTCTGCCTCAAAAAC
>CALNYY010000055.1:0-5407 GCA_942490835.1 uncultured Saprospiraceae bacterium | reverse complement strand
AAATGATTAAGCGGGATAGATTCTTATAATCAAAAAATGGACTATTGATTTTCTCACTTGTCACCAAACTTGACCAGCCCCCAAAAACTGTTTTCATAACTGAATTACAAAGTCTTAAGCGGCCAGGTCCATTGCACTAGTGCTGTTCAAGGTTTGTTTGTTAGCCATATATTGACTTAGGAGCAAAGGGTGTCCGGTCTGAGTGTAGTGTTTGAGACTTTGTTTCATAAAGTCGAGGAAAGAAATTTTTCTTAGTTTGCAAGTGGTGTACAGGGATAAAAGGGTAGCATAAGCCTGAGCTCCTTGTGGCGATTTGCTACCAAAAGAGACTTTTCTTTTGAGCACTCCAATGCGAATCAGGTATTCCCCATAGTTATTATGGCAGGGCACTTCAGGGTGTTGAACAAAGGTCAAAATGCGGGGTTTCTGATGGTTGACTTTTTTGATGATTTGCTTCAAAATATCATTGGGATTGGCCCAATTTAATAAATCATCGAGCCTCAGATGGAGTTTTGCCAGTCTGCGCTCAAAGACCTGTTGTCCTAATTGCTGCCTTTGGGTTTGAAGCCGCTCCCCATCCCTTAATATTCTTCTAAATTTAATATAAAACTTAAAGACACTTCGCAGCTTTGGAAATGCAGCATATAACTTCCTGATTTTTCTCAGCAAGTGGGCCATGCAACTTTGTTGATCGCAAATCAAGGATAGATATGCTCCCCAACCATCTACCACCAAGACCCCCATAAAAAATTCTCCTAATATTCGACGGACCACGTCTTTGCCTCTTGACTTATCTATGGTGTAAATAGCCGCATCATGTGTACCAAAGACCCATAACCACCAATTTTTCCCTTGCACCCGCCAGCCAGTTTCATCAGCATGCAAAATCTTAGCCTGCTTGACATCTTTCAGAATTTCATCATACACCTCTTGCATAATCTGGGCTACTCTGATTACCTGAGCACAAAGACCAGAGGTACTCATTTGTTGACCAAAAATGCTACTGAAATAAGTCGATATCCTGGTAAAAGGCAAACATAAACTGACCCAGAGGTAAATCAGGTGTACGGTTGTGTTCAGACCTATATCTGATTTGGGTAAGGCCAAATCTGTGCTCGCTGTACTTACCTTTTGACACTTTGAACAGTATTTCTTCTCTTGCAATACTTGGATTACTGCTACTTCCAGTGGCAATTCCGGTATATCTACTATGATTCTGCTTTTGCTACTCGATAAGGGCGCCACTTGGCTTAAGTCCTCCCCACAATTTCCGCACTGTTCTACCTTAGCCCTTTCCTCTCTCGTTACGGCTTTGGCTTTGGCTTGATTTCCAGACCCTTTTCTCCCTTTTTTACCCCTTCTTTTTTTTTTCTCCTTTCCATCGTTGCCAACTCCCTTTTCTTCCCACTCTGCTTGCTTGGAACTGGGTTTATTACTCTGCTTATTGACCGATTCAACTTTGGACTTCAAGGTCTGGGCTTCTAAAGCTTGGATTTGTTCTCGCAAGGACGCATTTTCTTCTGCTATAGCCGTATAGCTCTTTCGCAATTGATCTATCAGCTCTACCAACTTATTCTTTGGCAAACCCCTAAAAAAAGACAAGGTAGCTGATATGATAGATCCTATGCTCATCGATTCTTTGATATGGTTTCTAATTCAAAAACCGCTGATTTTTCACAAGTTTATCAACATTTTTCCAATATTCTTACCTCTGAACTCTTTCTTTTAAATTAATTCATCCCCCAACATTTCTTTTCTCCTTTTTTCGTAACTTCATCCGGTCTCTGAAATCAGTTTGAACTTTTAGGTTTTCTTTTGCAATACTAATTTCATCAACTCTTTTGTAAACTTTTATCTGCCAAATTATTCCAAATACAGCTAGGAAAATAAAAAAGTGAATTAGTAAGAATTGCAATTGATTGATTTTTTAGAAGAAAAATTAATACAAGAAATGAAATAAGTAAAATACCTTTAAAAACTATATCGAAAAAGTAAAAATCTTCTGTATTGACCCACAATTTTTGAAGCAGATTTCATAAAATTGTGAATTTCAATTTCAGAAAGTTTTTCTGCTTGAAATGATTTTTCGTTTTTCCAAGCTAATTGATATTTATCTAAATTTTCCATCAGCTTAACTTTTTGATTATTTGTTCTAGCTTCTTTTTGCTTCTTACTAATTTTACGCTTACGTTTTTTTCCGATATTCCAATGATTTCAGAAATCTCACTATATGCTTTTTCTTCAAGCCAGAGCATAATAATCGCCCTTTCTATTTTGCTGAGTTTTGAAATTGCTTTATAAAGGATCTTAATGTCTTCGGAATAGTCAATAACTTCTGCAATAGCATATTCATCACTTAGTGGTGTTTTGTGATTTTTAAAAAAGGCAGCCTTCTTATTTAATGTGATTGCAGTATTTAGAGCAACCCGATACATCCAGGTTGAAAATTTTGCTTCTTTTCGGAATGATGGATATGACTTCCATAATTGCAAAACAATTTCTTGATATAGGTCTTCCTTATCTTCGTTGCTATTTGAATAGACGAAGCAAATCTTATGCAAAATCCCTTGATGTTTTTGGATTTGTTCTATAAACGCTTTTTCTATTTCTCTGTGATTTTGCATGCAGTTAAAAAGAGGTATTACACTTCGATAAGTTATTTTTTAAAAGTTGCCCCCAACGGTGTCTACTCCTGCATCCAATAAATGAGTGGCAAAGCAATGACGAAGCACATGTACCCCAGCATTGCGTTTGATCCCGGCTTTCTTCAACCCGTTTTTAAATACATACTGAACCGTCCGACCGCTGATGGCCTGACCCGGAATCATTCCTTCAAACAAATTCTAGTCCTTGAAGAGCCGTATGAATCGAGCGGTTCACGTACGGTTCTGTGAGAGGGTGGAGAACTGTTTAGTCAGTTCCCTGCGCTACTGGACTTCATATTTTTATATTCACTCCAAAGATAAATTGCCTAAACCCACCACCAAATATCCCAGATGTGGCACGATTCAATCGAGACGCTCGGTAAATCTCATTGGTTATATTTTTACCGTTGAGAAACACGGTCGTATTTAGATTTTTACCCAAAATAAAATCATAATTCACAAAGGCATCAATCGAATGATACGCAGGAAGTTTTCCAATGGCTCCATCGGCAGACTCGTTGTTAAAGTTATGAAACTCCGTAAACTGCTCACTCACAAAATGTCCACTCACACCAACGGATAGCTTTTTAAAATCATAATTCAAACCTACACTTGCGTTCCATTTGGGGGTATACGGCGCTTCGGTATCTGAAATGCCATCATCCCCAAATCGAATAACACTTTTTGTGATTTTTTGAAAGTCCGATTGGTCAATGGTTTCATCGGTGAGCAATATTTCGCCCCCCGAGCCGTCCGAAACATATACCTCATAGGCACTTCGATTAGTGTTTACTTTATCAATGTACTCGTTTTGCGTAGCGGTACTATGGATGACCTGTGAGAAAAGGTCTTTATCCATCAATCTGCCTTCCAATACCTTGGATTGCATTACATTGACGTTTCCAAAAGACTTAATCGGTGCTGTTTTATGTTGAAAAGTTCCGCACCAATGGCAACCTCCAATCCCTGTACATTGATTTTTCCTAATTCTTCAAATACTTCATTTCGTCCCCCTGCATAAAAATTTCGACTGGTATTGTTAAAATAGGTCAGTTGTCCGTCAATTCGGTTTTTCCACAAATTTCCTCGCCAACCGATTTCCTTGTTCCATGCCAATTCATGCTCAATGTTGATGCTTTGCCCTGCAAGAGGATTGGTAACAATTCCGTCTTGCTCCACCAAAAAGCCGAATACTTTTGATGGCGCAATCATTCCCTGGTAAAAGTAAAGGGTGTTTGCGAGCTTAAAGAAGCCTGATTGTCCTCAAACTGACCGCTTACTTTAAAATATAAAGACTGGTTATCAGAAAGTTTTGCAAATATCTTGGCATTCAAATTCAGTATTTCTACCGAAGAATTATCTGTAAAGCCGTCAAATTTTTTATGAACACCTTCCACCAATGCTCCAAGGTTGTTCCAGGTGCCACCGTATGAAAGTAAGCCCATTTGGTAATTACGCTGACCGCCTATGAGTTTAACCCTTAGTTCAGGTTTTTGAGGCGGCATTGCTGTGATATAATTGATTGCTCCATACATATTATTCGGTCCAAAGCGTAGCATATCCGCACCTTTGTACACTTCTATTGCGGTCAAACGGTCGCTCACAGGATTGTAATAAGCACCTGGAGCAATGTACGGTGCAGGTGCGGAAGGCGTTCCATCTTCCATCAACAATACCTTTTTGGAACGCCTGCCCCAAGAACCCCTGATGCTGATATTCGGGCGATTGGAGAGCCCCATATCGCCTACAATATTCACTCCTGGTACGGTACGCAGGACTTCTTCCGTACTTAAAGGATTGATGTTTTTTAATGTAATGGGATTGATACGGAAATTACTTCCTTTAAACTCACCTTTGTAATTATTGGGCGATGCACTTACAATGACTTCATCAAGTGTGGTATTCGCACGTTGCAATTCAATGACTCCCAAGTCTGTTGTTTGAATATTGACTTGAATAATGCTCTCCTCATAACCTAAATATTTAATGATGATTTTGTCATTATCGGTTACATTTTTTAATTCAAAATTCCCCTGTTCATCCGTAACCGTTCCGTTTTCGCTTGACTGTAGCTGAACCAATGCTCCTATCAAAGGCTGTTGGTCGGTATGGTCAATGACTTTTCCTATTATGTTTTCTTGTGAAAAAGCCCAATTGCTTATGGTCAATAAACTGATAAGGATGATTGTGATTTTTTTATTCATTTTTTGATTTTTCTCTAATTGCTGCCATCTTGCTCCTCGTAAACCAATCATTCCAGTGGAGCAAATCTGACCTCGTCCAGTTTTGCAATTTATGGTTTTCTGGGTAAAGAATCACTAGGTAAGCGTCTATCATATAGTTTTTTGGCACTGCATCCCTTATAAATTCACCTCTTATCAGGAATTCTTTTTCTTCAAATACCTCATAATCGATCAAATTGACAAGGTCGATGTCTTTTGGGTTCTTCTTATTAGTTACAAAACCTCCATTGATCCATTATTTAAAATCAGTGTATCCGTTTGGCTACGGACGTCTTTACCGTAAAGTTAGCCCAGCGTAACTTGCCCCTCAAAAAAAGAATGAAGAAGACGAGCAAATTGCTGACATCAGCCGAGATGTATCCGCTGATCCGTCAATGGCAAACCAGTGGTCAGCGCAAATCAGTCTATTGAAGAGTGCACAATATCAAACTACACACCTTTTACTATTGGGGACAAAAATACCGAAAGGAAAATTTTATTTGTTTCAATAATTCTATTTTAGTTTTATTATTCCTGACT
>CALNYY010000054.1:0-1752 GCA_942490835.1 uncultured Saprospiraceae bacterium | reverse complement strand
GGATTTGCTGATGGAACTGCTGTAAGTACAGGCGTAAATGGTTTGACTGGGGATAGGAGCTCCATGTCTTTGCTCAATATCGGTTTTGCTACCAAAGGACTGTTTTGGGATGGCAGAGCAGCACACCTGGAGGATCAAGCACTTGGGCCTGTTGAAAACCCGCTTGAGATGGCAGATACTTGGGAAAATGTAGAAACGAAACTCAGACTGCATGTCGCATATCCAACGGAATTCAGGAAAGCCTTTGGGATAAAAAATTCAAATGATATAACACGAGAACATGTCACAAAGGCGATTGCGCAGTTTGAAAGAACAATCATCGTCCACAATTCCAGATTTGATAAGAAATTCTATCAACTTGATACAGATCCATTTCTATTAACAGACTTGGAAGTAGATGGAAGGAATATTTATTTTGATGAGCCCGGCTATACGGATGCCCATTGTTCGCACTGTCACGATGGACAAGCTAAACTCACCACAGATGATTATTTCAATAATGGACTGGATAGTGTAGCAACATTAAATGATTTCGTTGATTTAGGTTTAGGTGGTATTACGGGCAAATTGAATGATAACGGAAAATTCCGTGCTCCCTCTTTACGGAATATCGCACTGACAGCGCCTTACATGCACGATGGCAGGTTTTGGACTTTAGAGGAAGTTGTTGAGCATTACAACTCAGGAGTTCATCTTGCTGATAATGTAAAAGTTGAATCCACAATTCCAGCAAGTTACGGCGGGCTGGGGTTATCGGATTATGAGAAGCAAGCGCTCGTGGCATTTTTGCACACTTTTACAGATACAACCTATTATAGTAATCCTGATTTTAAAAATCCTTTTGAATAGAAATATTTAATTACGAAGACAAAGCTTGAAAACAGCCTCTAAGCGTTGTCTCTATCATAGAAAGAATTTCACTAACCGCCGACTTTAGTCGGTGGCTTGAAAACACAATCATTAAGGGCTTTAGCCCCAGTATACAGGCAAGCTGGGGCTAAAGCCCATTTATGTTTTAGTTTTTTCTCCGCCTTAAAAGGCGGAGTTAGTGATTCTACCTACAACAATTTACTGAAATTCAATTTTGTCCCGTACTCAGTAGAAATCCTTTCCTACAAATAAAAAACTTTGGTTTGGGCATGGAGACGATCAACTATACATCGATCAAAGGGTTCTTTTTTTGAAAAGATGAGTTCAGCAATTTCCAATAGCTAAACTTCCCTTTTAAGTTTAGAACTTCATTCATCCGTCGCCCAATAATTCTTACCTGTCGAAGAAATCACAACTTACTAAATTGCCTTGATTAATATTGTTGCGTTTAAACACGAGCACAACAATAATTTTTCCATTTCATTTTGATTGAATTAATACCTTTATCAAATGAACGATCTTTTTAAGTCCGCCGCAGAAGGCATAAAAAACAAAGTCATGAGTGATTATAACAATATTAAGCGAGAGCGTGACAAGCATGCAGACTCTATTATCCGAAACCATATTCTATTTAGCATGGGCGCTGGTGTTATACCTGTTCCAATCGTGGATATTTTTGCAGTAAGTGCTGCTCAGTTAGATATGATACGCCAGTTGTGTAAAGTCTATGATGTGGATTTTTCGGAAACACAAGGTAAAGCGATTGTCAGTTCATTGACTACTGCGACATTGGCAAGAATAGGAGCTGGCAGCCTCGCCAAACTGATTCCTGTTGTGGGTTCCATCATTGGAGGTGTGACGAATGCAGTCATGGCCGGAGCT
>CALNYY010000053.1:0-7483 GCA_942490835.1 uncultured Saprospiraceae bacterium | reverse complement strand
GCCTCATTAAATCTGCTATGCTGAACTCTACATAAAAATTGTGGAGAACACCATGCTGAAAAATATTGATACTATTGGAAACAAATTGCAATTCAAAGGTTCATTGAAAGAGTTGCCTTCCGTAAACTTGCAGCAAGTTTACGGAAGTGAGCTTGAGCCCTTGTGGAATGAGTTAGTTCAACGGCATCATTATTTGGGATATAAAAATCTTTTGGGAAAAAGGTTGAAGTACCTGGCATTTATAGACGATTGTCCTGTTGCAGCATTATCATGGAGCGCCCCAGCCAAAAGACTTGGAGCCAGAGACAAATTTATTGGATGGTCCGACGATTCAAGACAACAATCACTGTATCGGATTGCAGCCAACAGTAGATTTGTTATTTTTCCATGGGTTCAAATCCCCAACTTTGGGTCATACATTTTGGGAATGAACCTCCGCTGTCTCCGAACAGACTGGTTGGAAAAATTTCATGATGAGCTTCTATTGGTAGAAACTTTTGTCGACCCTTCTTTGTTCCATGGAACCATTTACAAAGCAAGCAATTGGAAAAAATTAGGAAAAACAAAAGGATATACCAAAAGCGGAAAGGGCTATATCTATCATGGTCAAGTCAAAGAGATTTACATATATATTCTCGACCCTCGCTACAGAGAGATTTTAGGGGTTCCCTCCACTGATTTTTTTAAACATCGCTTATCAAAACATGTGGAGGAAACAAGTTTGTCACTACAGCAGTCTGACTGGACACCTGAATTGTTGGAAGAAGAGTTTGATTTGACCGTCCACGATTTTGACGTAATTACTCAAGAATTAGCGGAATTTCACAATATATTTTCAGATTGTTTTTATCGAAGCGAGCAGGAAAGCCTCGGTTTGACCTATATTTCGGGTTTATTGAGTGCAACTGAAAGAAAAAACGCAGAAAGAATAGCCCTGGAACTCAAAACTCATCAATCTGTACGGTCAACTCAGCGTTTTTTAAAAACGTACAAATGGGACCATGATGCCATGCTTCAACTGCACCAGGAACAGGTCGTCCAAAAATTTGGAGCAGAAGACGGCATGATAACGCTAGATCCGTCTGAATTTCCCAAAAAAGGAAAAAATTCCGTTGGTGTCGCACATCAGTATTGCGGCAATACCGGCAAAAATGACAATTGTCAATCAGGTGTCTTTATCGGTTATGTCAGTGAAAAAGGGTATGGGCTCATCGATACTCAACTATATATGCCGGAATCATGGTTTGATGAAGATCATAAAGAGCTTCGTAAAACCAATCTTGTTCCGGAAGATTTATCGTTTCAAACAAAGAACGACATTGCGTCGGATTTGATCAAGTCTGTCAGTAAAAAATTTCCTGCCCGCTGGATAGGTTGTGATGCCAGTTTTGGCAGCGATATGGATTTTTTAAAATCCCTGCCGGATTCACTTTATTATTTTGCCGATATCAAATCAAACAGCAAAGTATTTTTGGAGAAACCGGAGGTTGGTATTCCTCCATATTCAGGAAGGGGAAAACGTCCCACCAAACTCAAAGTGTTGTCGGATCACAAACCTATTTTTGTATCTAAACTGGAAAAGTCAGATGAACTCAATTGGCAGTTCGTTAATTTGGGGGAAGGCAGCAAAGGCCCACTGCTTGCGCAAGTAGCATGTGTAAGAGTATTTCCTTCTCGTGATGGATTGCCCCAGGCTGAGCCGGTTTGGTTAATCATTAGAAAACGAACTGATGGCCAAATAAGATATGCATTTTCAAATGCACCGGAAACAATATCGTTTGAAGAGCTATGTCATGCATCATGCCTGCGTTGGTCCATCGAACGCTGCTTTCAAGAGGGAAAGATGCATCTTGGCATGGATCACTATGAACATCGGTCATGGCCAGCTTGGCATCGACACATGATTTATGTAATGCTTGCGCAACATTTTCTTTTTCGTGTCAGAGAACGGCTAAAAAAAAATGCCTGAGTTTGCCAATGGCTAAAATGTTGGTTCAAGCTGTATTACCAATTCGTTCACTGACACGTAAGGGTGTGCAAGAAATTGTGAGCTATTACTTAAAACATAATGAAACCGCACGCAAAAGTCATAGGAAAAAACAAATTGCAATCGCTCAAAGCTTAGGAATCGTTCTTTAGTAACTAGTCCATTTACCCCATTCATAGCCCCTTTAGCCATGAATTGAAAGGTGGAATATGGGGAAGTTATTTTATTGAAGTGTCGCTGTAGTGATAACAATGCATTTATACTTTGAACGCCTTTATCATAATATTTTGCTGTTCTTCGATAGGCATCAACATCCATTGGTATCATCTTTTAGAGAGAGTTTGCTTTTAGTTAAGTGATGTCGTCAGCAATCTTTGAATCAACTGTTTCTATTTTTCAGATTAGAGTCATAATTAGAAATAATGGATGGTTGTTATTCCTGTTTGTCAGAATGAAAATTTTCACGATATAGTGATGATGCCCATGTATAAAGGCTCTCTGTTTTTGAAGTGTTCATCATAATTGATCGAAGGTATGGTTTCGCACTTTCAGGTTCGTTGAAGCCTTCAATTAGTATTTGTGCCTTTACCAACATAGCTTCATAAAATTCCGAATCCTGTTCCAGTATCTCGTCCACAGCATCGAGAGCTTCTTGAAAAGATTTGTTCATCTTTATTACCTTGACAACCTTCAAGGTTCCGGCAAGCTGCTCACGCTTGGTAATGCTTTGTCGTCCGCCACCATACAAAACTTTTGAAATATCCCCTAATTTATCCGTGGCAATATTAACTACAACGGTCGCCCCAGCACATGTAATACACGCCATTATTAGACAAGTAGAAAAACGCCATCCCAACAAGCCGAGGCCTAAAACCAAAAAGACTGGAAACAAGAAGATAAAACAGTAACCGTAAATTTTTAACGGCTCAATATCCCCCATCTTCTCAAGCCTCATTTCTCATGCCATAATGTGCCAACTTATAATTTTAAGGAGGCTTACCCAATTATGGCAGATCGCAAACAGACTCTGGCGTTGCACCAATACTGGCAGTCCCACTTGGATAAATGGCATGATAGTGGATTAAACCAAGCAGAATACTGTCGCCAAAACGCATTGAAACCCCATCAATTCGGATATTGGAAGAAAAAATTCTCTCAAAAGAATCTCCCAATCGAATTTGTTCAAATTCCTGAAGAGGCCATCACCTCAATTTCGACCCCGGGCAACCTTGACAGTACACTACGTCTTACGGTCAGATCCAGCTTCACGATAGATATCCCAGATAACTTCACCCCAGACACATTGGAAAAGCTTCTGGGTGTCCTGGGGAGGTGTTGATGTTTTTACCGGCAGCCAATACCAAAGTATATCTTGCCCTGGAGAGTACGGACATGCGCAAATCCATCAATGGCTTATCCATTTTGGTGAGCGAATATCTGGAGCTGGACCCTTTTACAGGTCACCTGTTTGCTTTTTGCAATAAAAAACGAAATATGGTGAAAATTCTGTATTGGGATCGAAATGGATTTTGCCTCTGGCATAAGCGACTTGAGAAACATACCTTCAGATGGCCCGCTTCAAAATCGGAAATAATGACCATTAAAAGGCATGAACTCAGCTGGTTGTTAGATGGACTTGAAATAACCCAAAAAGAGGCACATACTCCCTTGGAATATTCGACTGTTTTTTAAAATAAAGGTTTTAAAATTCAAATAGTTATGCTATATTGACACCATGAATTTTACGGGTCAAAAAGATACTGAAACTGTTGATGCTCTCAAGGATATAATCGACTCTTTTATCAAAAAAGAGGAAGCATATCAGAAAGAAATCGACGCACTTAAGGAACAGATACGCCTTCTCAAAGCCAGGCTGTTTGGTCGTAAAAGTGAAAAAGAATCTTTTGACCCGAAACAACTCTCTCTCTTTGAAGAGCCTGAAGAGGATGCTGTAGACTCTGATGATCCAGATGATGATGACAGCGTTGAAATTCCTGCCCATAAGCGTAAGAAACGAGGCCGTAAACCCATCCCGGAATCACTCCCCCGTGTGGACAAAATCCATGACATCAGTGAAGCGGAAAAGCAATGTGAATGCGGCTCTATAAAAGAGTGCATTGGTCAGGAAGTCTCTGAACAACTGGACATTATCCCTGCAAAAATTCAGGTCATTCGCCATATTCGTCCCAAATATGCCTGCAAATGTTGTGAAGGCGTTGAGAGCGATGGCCCCACCGTTAGCATCGCCCCGCCTCCCGAACAACTTATTCCAAAATGCATTGGAACCCCGGGTTTGATCGCCTTTGTCCTGGTGGCAAAATTTGTCGATGCACTCCCCTTTTATCGCCAGGAAAAACAATTCCTCAGAATCGGTGTAGAGATCTCCAGAGCGACCATGTGCAACTGGACCCGAAAAATTGCTGAAAGTTGTGAAATCCTCTTGATGCTACTCAAAGAGGAAATTCGATCGGGACCGCTGATCAATATTGACGAAACGCCGTTTCAAGTACTCAATGAACCGAACAGAAGCAGCCAGACAAAATCTTACATGTGGGTATTTAAAGGTGGACTTCCGGAACATCCGGGAATCCTCTTTGAATATCATCCCACCCGTGCGGGCAGCGTCCCCACCCTGTTTTTGGACGGATATGAAGGCGTCGTTCAGACGGATGGGTATAAAGCCTATAATTTTATCGATGACGCTGAGGGTATGGATCATATGGGATGTTGGGCTCATGTTCGCAGAAAATTCAATGATGTTGTCAAAGCTGCCGGTAAATCAAAGAAAGCCGTTCGGAAAACCGGTAATGCCGATCAGGCTTTGAAAGAGATCCGGAAACTCTACAGAATTGAAAAAAAGGCCAAAGAAGCCGGAATCGTTGGAGAAGCCTTGCTACAGGAACGGCAGGAAAAAGCCAAACCTATTCTGGATGACTTCAAAATCTGGCTGGAAGAGAAGGGGAAAATCACGCCGCCAACAAGCCTGCTTGGCCAAGCCATCACTTATGCCTTGAATCAATGGGATCGACTTGTGGTTTATGCTGACACCTATCACGTTCCCATGGACAACAATCTGGCTGAAAATGCGATTCGTCCTTTTACTTTAGGACGGAAAAATTGGTTGTTCAACGTAACCCCTGAAGGTGCCGCCGCAAGTGCCGCTATATACAGCCTCATTGAAACTGCTAAAGCAAATGGCCTGGAACCTTACTGGTATCTACGTTATCTGTTCGAAAAACTCCCCGAAGCCATGACCAAAGATGACTTCAAAACCCTGCTTCCCCAGTATCTCGATCCATCCCAGCTCAATGGTCCACCCAAATTCTCATAGTTTTCTTCCCTTTACAAGATGGGGTTGATTGAGCGCTTACTCCAAAAGTCCATAAGGCCGTCAGTAACCGAAGTCACCGTCTATCCGCACCTCATGATTAAGATCATTCCAACTCTTTCCCGAGATCCAACACCTGTCAGAAGTCTGCACACTTGCGCCCAGGTTGACCCCGCAGTACCCCGACACGACCTCATTCCATGACACCATCCTCTTCCACCCACTCCTCCAACCCCCCACCCTACGGCTCGACCTCCCGACGCTATAATGGAGATGATTGGGCTTACCATGTTCCATTGATATCATACGGTGGGTTAGCATTCCGGGGGTCTATCCGCCGGTTGGGAATCTCAGATCACAGTGAGAGGGGAGCAGAGCAACACTACCATGCCCCTACCGTTTTGGTCGAGGCCTGACAGCATCTTTGGCCTCCCATCGCTTACGACGTTTATCGACGATTCACATGTGTTACTCGATGGTCCAGTTTTGTTCGAGCTTATCGATTGTTTTTTTCTTTGCCTTCAAAAAAACAAAGGCGGGTCACATTTATAACATAAGACCCCCGATCCCAGGCGATGGTTAAAATCTGCTGGCAGGTCAACCTCCTCAATCATCCATTTTATCTCCCAAATTGCGCTAAATATTAGTTTGAAATCAAAGGATAAATTGATGTATGCAGCTTCTTCACGGATCTTTCACTCATGTATGAGGCTCATATGCCGGTTGATAAATTATTGCCATTTGTTGAAAACTACATAAACCTCATTGAGTGATTCGTTGGCTCAGAATTCCCTTGGAATGAAGCTAAGTCGAACACAAAAAGGATGGCTGGGATTTTGTATCACTGCAATACTTTTAACAAATAGTATTAATTGGACAGCATTTGCTCGTATCGGTATCAACAGGTACAACAAAAAAATCTATTTCATGGATGTTCAGAGATTCAAAAATCCCATGGGAGCATCTGTTTCATTTCAGTCTTAAAGTTATTTTTAAAGTTTATGAAATCACCCATGGAATCATCTCTATTGATGATTCAGATAAAAAGCGTAGTAAATGTACAACAAAAATTTATGGTGTTCATAAAATTAAAGACAAGACTACCGGCGGCTACTGTATGGGACAAGGTCTCGTTTTCTTAATTTTAATAACACCCAAGATAACAATTCCAGTCGGTTACGCATTCTATCTTCCAGATCCAGCAATCACCGAATGGACTAAAAATGAGAAAAAATTAAAAAAGGCGGGGGTTCCAGTAGCTGAGCGTCCAAAAAAACCTGAAAGATCAGAAGATCACCCGACAATACCAATGATCGCCAACAATCTATTGAAAATATTTGTCGAAAAGCATCCGAAAATTAAAATAGACGCTATTGCTGCTGATGGTTTATATGGGAATGCTGCTTTTATGGATAAAGCTTAGAAATTACAGGAACATCCCAAATCATCAGCAAGCTCAAAAAGTGCCAGAATATTCTGGCTAAGGGTGAAACTGTATCATTAGAAGCTTATTTTAAAAATCAAAAGCCTCTGAAACAAACAGTGTTAGTGCGTGGCGGCAAAGAAATTACAATATTTGTTAGCAGTGCCAGGGTTCATGTGCGTGCTCATAATAAAAAAAGAGTTGTCCTTGCCATAAAGTGCCAAGGCGAAGATGAGTATCGATATCTTGTTGCGTCAGACTTAACATGGCAAGACACCGATTTAATAGGAACTATACACTTTTAGATGGTTAGTAGAGGTTTTTCATTCAAGACCACAAGGCAAATGAAGGATGGGGAAATATGAGCAAGCAGCCAGGTAAGAAGGGGTCTTACAGAAGTTTGACTCTGAGCTCGTTGGTTGATCATTGTCTCCTGCTTCATCCTGACCAGGTGGCCTTAATAGCAAATAAACTGCCCGCAAAAACTGTAGGCAGCCTATGTGAAACCGTTAAAATTGATAGCATTTTGGCCTTTATTGAAACAATAATACATAGCGATGACCCAGAATCTTATTTTAAGCAGATCTCGGTATTTTTAAAAGAGCATTTTCCCAAATCGAATAGCTCAACTAAGCATATGAATCCAAAGCCTTGGGGGAATTTCAAATCCTCGCCGACGTTTAGCTTAGAAGCTCACTGCTAAGCCCCAGGGATAATACATGATGCTTTGATTCGATGTCAATTT
>CALNYY010000052.1:0-11187 GCA_942490835.1 uncultured Saprospiraceae bacterium | reverse complement strand
TTGTAGGTTGCCTGATTTTTGCACCTAAATTCCTGAAATTGTTGACCTAAAACAAATACCTCCCTTCGACTTTCTTACATCCTAAACCCTCCATTTTGAATTGCGCATACGCAATCCTTCTTTAAAATCGTTGGTAACAAACTTTTTGAGCAAGCTATTTGCAGCAATAAAATTGCACACAATATCCTATGAAATATTTTCTTTCAGCCATTTTCATTTCAATAGCAACCATTGCTTCCTCTCAGGAACAGCTGGGCTTACGGCTCGAGAATTACGCTGGGTCAAGCAGCCTTTCAATTAATCCAACGGGCAATTTAACAAACCCATTAACCTGGGATTTAACGATTGTTGGAGCAGGGCTTTTCTTTGACAACAACTATTTCTTCGTCAAAGAAACCAACACTTTTGATCTGCTGCGAAATGCCTCAGGAAGCACTTTTTATCTGGCATCCGACGCACCTACAACGCTACCTTCAAACTCCTATATAACTGACTATTTTAATGATAATAAGAAAAGGTTTTTCTTCATGAATTCATTTGTGGCGGGTCCGTCGTTCACTATGAAAATTGGAGAAAATCATTCCGCTGGTATTTTCACCAACCTTCGTTCTACAGTGAGCGCTTTTGACTTGCCAAATGAATTTAGCTACTATAAATACGACAACCGTCCTTTATTTGAAACATTTGAAGTAGCTCCATTTCAGGGAGTGTTTATGAGCTGGACAGAAATTGGAGTCAACTATGCTGTAAAGATTCCAACTTATGCAGGGTTTATAGGATTTGGTGCCAACCTGAAATACCTGACCGGATACGAAGCAGGGTATGTGGAAAATTTCAGAACGTGGGAACATACGAAATTGCCCGACGACATAATCTCCATTGAAAACAGTTATGGCAGATACGGGCTTACCACTTCCAATTTATCAAACGAGTCATTCGACCGAACAGGGAATGGAAGAGGATTTGGTCTCGACATTGGCTTCACGAAGGTAATCCAGGAATATGAGGATGGTTACTTGTTTAAATTGAGCGCATCTATACTTGATATTGGTTCTATCAATTTTACAAAAAATGCTCAGGCCCATGTTGCCGAAAATACTGGGTTATTCCAGTTGGTCAACGAAGATTTTAAACAATTTGACGAGATCAGCGAATTGGAAGACATGCTCCGATTATTCAGCGACGAGGCCCTCGGCGACTCTTTAATATCTCAAGTTGATAATGAATTTAAGCTTGCATTACCGACGAGCCTGGCTTTACAGATAGATTATAGCATTACAGAAAACGTATTTATAAATGGTCTTTTGATCCAACAAATCCCGACCAAAGCATTAGGCCCAAAAAAGGAAAGCTTGATTGCAGTTACGCCGAGATTTGAGCACAGATGGTTTTCCGCATCGCTTCCCGTTAGTATTTTTGATATGAAAAAAGTCCAGATGGGGCTTGCCGCTAGGTTAGCCTTTCTGACCATTGGCACTGATAAGCTCGGCAGTCTAATTGGAAAGTCTGATTATACTGGAAGTGATTTTTATTTTGCTATAAAATTAAATCAGATAGATTTGGGCTTAGGGCTATTTGAAGGTTCCGGAAGAACTAAATATGGGAATAATAAAAAAGTGAAATGCTATTTTTAATGGGTATTTTTAAATTTACTGCGATAGTAAGCCCAATTGCTTGCCCCCACTCCAAAAGCTACTATCGTGATGGAACTAAGCGGCATTAATATCGCTGCTATAACTGGAGAAAGCAGGCCTTGCACAGCATAACTCAGTCCAATGACATTGTACATAAGTGCCAATAAATAAGCACCTTTTACTATGCTAATTCCAGCTTTAGATAAATTTAAAAAATTTGGTAAATAATTAAAATTGCGAGCTTGTAATATTGCATCACACGCAGGTGTAAAATTGTTCATATTTTCTGTCACAACAATTCCCACATCACTTTGTCGCAGTGCACCTGCGTCATTGAGACCATCGCCAATCATCATCACCTTCTTTCCCTTTTTTTGCAATTTCTCAATAAACTCTAATTTATCTTTTGGGCTTTGATTAAAATATAAATTTTCAGGATAAAATAATTTTTTTAGATTATTTTTCTCTTTTTCATTATCACCAGAAATCAAAAAACAATTAAATTTTTCTTTCCAATTTTCCATTAAGCCCACAAGTCCTTTTCTATAATAATTAGACAGGGAATAACCTCCTTTTCTTACGCTATCAATTTTCAATCCCGTTCCATTTTGTTCTTTAAATATTTCAATGAAAAATCCATTGGAAAAGCCCGACACACCAACTCCTGTTTTTTCATTAAATTCTTCAACATTACATACTTCAAAATCACCGTACAACGCATTTATCAATCTACTAATCGGATGAGTTGACTGATGCACTAATGACTTGATAGCGATCTTTTCTTTTTTCGACAAATTTTCTCCTTCATATTTAATTCCGCTTTTTGAAGCATCAGTAATAGTACCTGTTTTATCAAAAACTATCGTATCAATACTCGACAAATCTTCTATCACCAAAGTATTTTTCAAATAAAAATCTTGCCTTGACAACAGCCTAATTAAATTACCTAATGCAAATGGAATGCTTAGCGCAATCGCACAAGGGCATGCAATAATCAATACCGCAGTAAATGCATTAATGGCAATTGCGGAATCAATGGAGATCCAATAAAACAATGTAACAAATGCAATGGCAAGGATTGTAAACGTAAAATATTTTCCAACCCGATCGGATAAATTAAGCGAGTTGGTATTAGTATTTTTTTGAAACACATCTTCGTTCCAGAGTTGCGTCAAATAGCTTTGCGAAACGTTTTTGGTTAGCATTATTTCGACGGTTTGCCCCATTTGTCTTCCTCCCGCAAATATTTTATCACCAACTTTTTTCCTGACAGGATCAGACTCCCCTGTCACAAAACTATAGTCAATCAGCGCATCGCCCTCAGTCAAAACTCCATCAGCAGGAATCAATTCTTTATGGCGGATAATGACAACATCGCCAATTTTAATTTTATCGAGTGGAGCTGTTATTTCATCACCATTTTTTTTAATGGCCGCAGCAATGGGAAAATAAGATTTATAATCTCTTTCAAACGAAAGCTTATGATAGGTTTTTTGCTGAAACCATTTTCCAATTAAAAGAAAGAAAACAAGGCCAGCGAGGCTATCAAGATACCCCGCCCCAGAATGGGTAATAATTTCAAAAACACTCCGTCCAAATAAAGTAATTATCCCCAAAGATATAGGCACATCAATATTTAATGCTTTTCGCTTTATTCCACTCCATGCAGACTTTAAATAATCACGCCCGCTAAAAAAAACAACGGGCAGCGATAATAAAATATTTAAATAGCCAAACCATTTTTGAAATACACTTTCACCTAACCCCAGGTATTCAGGAAAACTTAAAAGCATAATATTCCCAAAAGCAAACCCGGCTACCCCCAATTGGTAAACAAAAGTCCTGTCTATTTTTGATTTTGCAGTTTCATCAAGATCGCTAAAATTAATAGCAGGAGTATAACCAATAGTGGAAAGCAGTTCTACTAACTCCCGTAAATTGAGCGAATCATTATCGAAGGTGAGGTAGGCTTCTTTTTTCAGGAAATTTACTTTTGATTGAATAATACCATCATTCAATTTATAAAGGTTTTCCAAAAGCCAAATACAGGAAGCGCAATGAATTTGTGGTAATTGAAAAGTGACTTTACTGATTTTATCATCACTGAAATCCAGCAACTTTTCGACAATAGCGGGATCGTCTAACCAGGCAAACCTTTCCTTCTCACGCCCTTTCAGACTAATACCTGGACGTGATTCTAATTCGTAATAAGTACCAAGGTTATTCGTGTGCAGGATTTCAAAAACCATTTTACACCCTTCACAACAAAATGGCTTTTCTTCTAATAAGATTGGAGCACCACCACAGGCTTCGCCGCAATGGGCACATGCGGGATCGTTATGTAAAGGGTCAACTTTACTTGAAACGCTATTGGCAGTTAATGTGAAAGGCATGAATAAACTTTATGCAAAAATATCGGTGAGCAAAGCCACTGGTTAGTGACATTGTTTTAAGAGGATGGTGATTTTTGTCAGTTTTTTAACGACAAACTACGGAACGGCTTCACAAAGGAAAAGCAACCTTATGCGATTATTCCATAGCTTTTCTATCCTGGCATATTTTCCAACTTCTCTTTATCTATTATTTTTATGGTACCTCCTTTAACCTCAATGTATCCATCATTCTTAAATTCAGACACCATGCGAATTACACTTTCTTTTGCAGTTCCGACTATTTGAGCGAGGTCTTCCCTAAGAATGTCAAAAGTATCCTTTCCTTCTTTTTTACTTAGCGTGAGCAGCGCTTCCGCTACTCTTTTTCGGATAGAGTCGTACGCCAATTGCAATAATTGCTCTTCTTTTTCAGTAATATTTTCAGCCAACATTTTAACAAAACGAGAGGATACATTTCGGTCGGCATGAAGCAATTGCAAAAAATCTTCTTTTGGTACAAGCTGTAGCTTGACATCTTCCATGACAGCTGCTGTAATTTCGTAAGGAGCATCTTTTATGAGAGAGGTATAGCCAAAAAATTCTCCTGATTTTACAATCCGAATGATGTATTCTTTTCCATAGTCATTGCTCTTGTACAACTTCACTTTGCCCTCGTTCAACAAATAAAGATACCTTGGCAGGTCTCCTTCGTGGAATACGTTTTCTTTTTTCCGGAATGATTTGGTGGTTTGGTCGTCAGACAATTTTTTCAAAGCTTCAAAACCTCTTGCCTCATTGATAAAAGAGGTCAGTCCTGTGGAAGAATTATCGAAGTTTTTCTTCAGCCGCTCGCTTTTTTTCAGCCTGGTTTCAATGACTTGCAACAGCTCATCTTTATAAAAAGGCTTTGTGACATAATCATCGGCGCCCAAGTTCATCCCCCTCCTAAAATCTTCTTTTTCGGATTTGGCTGTCAAAAAAACAAATGGAATATCAGCCGTTGCCGGCTTCCGGCTTAGGATGTTGAGGGCACCAAAACCATCTAACTCAGGCATCATAATGTCACAAAGGATAAGATCTGGCGGATTCAATAACGCTTTTTCCACTCCTATTTTGCCATTCTCTGCGGTATCGGTATCGTAGCCATACAAATCCAATATTTCTTCAAGGTTTTCACGAACCTCATCGTTGTCTTCAATGATCAAGATTTTCTTCATAAGAATTGTATATTATTTTAAAAAGAGATGTTGATAGCTAATCCTCCATTGTAGGTTACGACTTTTTAGGTAGCGGGATCTTCACCTGAAATGTTGTCCCTGCGCCTTCTCCACTTTCAAAAGAAATAGACCCATGCAGTAATTCAACATATTTTCTGACGATATGCAATCCAAGCCCAGTCCCTTTTATATTCTCAACATTATGGGCCCTAAAAAATCGGGTGTAGAGGTGTTTTTGGTCTTCAAGTGGAATCCCGATTCCTTCATCTTTAATGTTAAAAATCAATTCTTCGTCCAATAACCTGACTCCGAAATGAATGCATTTATCCTTATCTGAATATTTGGATGCATTGGACATCAAATTGATCAATATATGCCGTAAGAAATTTTTATCGCAATACACTTCTCCTCCCTCATCTGTCCCCTTATGCTCAATCCATTGCCCCGGTTTTAGCTGCTCTTTAAATTCATCGGCAATTTCATCACAAAATAATTTAATATCGAATTTTTCTGGTTGGGGTTGGACAAACCCTTCTTCCAAACGACTTAAAGAGAGAAAATCATTAAGGATAGACGTTAGGTGGATAACCATGTTCTTTATCCGTTCCACATGTTTATCCCGCTTAGGCTTCTGCTCTGCTTTTTGATACGCATCTACCAATTCTATAGAAGAAAGTATGGTACTTAAAGGAGTCCTGAATTCATGGGAAGCCATGCTCACGAACCGGCTTTTCAGTTCGCTTAATTCTTTTTCCTTTTCCAACAACTCCTTAAGTTCAGACTCACTTTTTAGCAAGGCTTTCTCTGCCTCCTTCCGCTCCCCTACCTCTTTTTTCAACTGGTTATTCGTCTGTAAAAGCTGGTTGACTACGCTCGCTAATTTTTCAGTACGTTCTTTTACTTTTTTCTCCAACTCCTCATTTTGCCTTTCCAAGGCTTTATTTAATTTCAGTATCTTTTCTTCTGCTTCTTTAACATTTGAAAGATCGTGAATAATCCCTGTAAATATTCTTTTTTCATTTAAAAACACTTCACTCACTGCAAGCCTTAAGGGAAAAATAGTCCCGTCCTTTTTCTGCCCTTCCACTTCTCTACCGATGCCTATTATGCGGGCTTTTCTTGTAGATTTATAGCGATCCATATACCCGTCATGTTCCCTTTTATAGGGTTGAGGCATAAGCATGGATATATTATTCCCAATGACTTCTGCTTCATTGAAGCCAAATAATTTCGCGGCGGCGGGATTGATTGATTCAACGATACCTTGATCATCAATAGTGAGAATACCATCGATCGCCGTGTCAATAACAGCTTTTAACCGAAGCACAGCATCGGCAGTATGTTGGGTAGTTGATTTATTTAATTCCAATCAAGTTAAGTTTCATGCAAATTAACAATTCATAGTTGCTATTTCCAAATGACAAAGATCACACAAGTTGATGATGGAAGTCACCAAGGGGCTTCCTCAAAACCATGCATCTTGCACTCAAAATACAAATGTTGGACAACACATTGTTTTCAACATCCACCTTTCACAAAAAAAACTATTGACATGAATGTTTTAAAACCCGTTTCAACGATCATGACAAAACAACTGGTAACAGTTGACCCCTCTGACAGCCTAAAAGCAGTTGGTGATATTTTCAAACAGCACAATATTCATCATATCCCAGTGGTAAGGTACAAATCCATAGTAGGGCTAGTAAGCCGTACGGACTTCAACCTATTCTTGCACAGGGCTCCACAAGGAGAAGACAAAGGGAATGAGATGATCCAAAACACAAGAATGGAAACTTGGAAGGTTCGGGATATCATGACAGATAAGTTGGCAAAAATCGATAGCAACGAGCCTATCAGAACAGTATTGGGACTCTTTAAGATGAATCGCTTCCATGCCATTCCAGTAGTTGACAATGATGAGTTGGTAGGTATAGTAACCACATTTGATATAATTGACGCTATTGCCAGTGAACCTATCAATTTGGAAGATTATAAAACCGCAAAAGCCTGAGAAGATGCAGACCATTCAAATACTTGGCGTCCAGGATCACGCTGGCACAAGCAAGTTGTATTCAAATGTACAGCAAGCACTGTCAGATCTCAACCTGACGTTGGAGCCATCAATGGTTGATGATGTGGATCAATTAATTGATTACCAAATTGGCGGAATACCAGCCTTGGTAGTGCGCGGCCAAGTAGTTGCACAGCAATATGTTCCAGACGCAAGTGCTTTGCATTTTTTCTTTAAGGCTATTTTTTTACCTGATAAAACTCCGATTGTCATGAACAACATACTTGTCCCAACGGATTTTTCAGATTCTGCAAAAAACGCATTCGAATATGCCAAGCAACTGGCTAGGAGATGCAATGCTGCAATCAAAGTACTGCATGTACACTATCCCGACGCCAGTGCAATCGAAGCTGGCGCAGTGGATTTGTACACCGAGACTTTGAAATGGAAAGAACAATCCCTCCAACATTTTGCGCAACAAGACCCTGCTATTATTCCGGATAGTGAAGCTTCCGTGCTAACAAAAGTCAAAACAGAGGTTGCCATTGGCTTTCCTGGTGATTCAATAGTAGAGCAATCAAAAACCGAAGATGTAGACTTAATAGTAATGGGTACAACAGGAGAAAGCGGCCTGTTTGAAAAAGTATTTGGGAGCGTTTCTTCTCATGTATCAAGAAAAGCTCATTCTCCCGTATTGCTGATTCCAAATGGTGTAAAATGTAGTGATTGTCAGAATATTCTTTTTGCAACAGATCAAAAATCTGCTGATGAGGGCTTGATCGAATCGGTCCCTGACATGTTTGGATGTCCCTCAGCAAATGTCCATTTTGTACATGTAGATGCGAATACTGAAACCGACTATAAAGTGGATCGCCTCAGCTTTTACAAGCCCAATTTGTTAGGTCAGTTTCATTATGTCAATGTGGAAAGCGAAAATGTATTGGATGGTTTAAACCGATATGCTAAAGATCAAAACATTGATGCAATTGTTATGGTTACCAGCCATCGACCTTTCTTTGAAGAGCTATTTCACAAAAGCATGACCAAACAAATGGCTTTGACCACCAACAAGCCATTGCTTATAATGCACTATGATGATTGACGAAAGTCACTGAGAATTGGTGCAATAGGTCACCTTCGATAAGTTTTTACATATCTAAATTTGGTATTAAGAAAAGCAAGTAAAAGCATTAAAAAACTTGAACACTTGCCAAAAGGAAACCAACCGCTGCAGCGGTATTCCTCTTATTCACAATCATATTGAAGCAAGATGTGGGAGTTGAGGTAGTAATTGAAAATGTCGAAAAACTATAATTCAAACAGCAACTCGCACTAGACAAAAACTAAAAAAATGAATCCAAATAATTCAATATCAGATATTATGACCACCAATTTGGTAACGGTTTCTCCAGATGCTTTTTTGGTCCAGGTCACTAAAATTTTTGATGAACACAATTTCCACCACATTCCAGTGGTAAAAGAAGGCAATGAACTTGTTGGCATTATAAGCAAGGAAGATTTTCAAAAAATGAACCTGTTTTTCTTTGGAGAAAAATCCAGGGACAATGGCTCAGCCTCAAAAACGGAGGGGCTTCGTGCCGCTGACATCATGACCAATTATCCAGTCAGTCTTGATCCCGAAGACTCTATCGGTTTGGCTGCCGATATATTCCTTGCCAATCGTTTCCATTCATTACCAGTAATTGAAGACAATGCGTTAATCGGCTTGGTTACCAGCCATGACCTGATCTCTTATGCATTCAAGTCAGTTTTGGAAAATAAGTCCGACTACGAACTGATTGACCAATAGGTGTAGGTAGTTGTTGAGCACTTCTGTCATTTTTGGTCATTTAGCGTCACAAAAAAACACAAAGTACCATGTTCAATAAATATGAAAAAATCAAGAACATCATGACTACTGAGGTAGCCACTGTCAGTTCGAATGAAACAATGGACAAGGTCGCCGACCTGTTTATGTCTAAGAGTTACCACCATGCGCCAGTTGTGGATTTTGGCAAAGTCGTCGGCATAGTCAGTAGCACTGATTTCCATATGCTGGAAGATCATTTCACATTATTTAATAATAAAAATTCCATGGCGATGAATACTGCCATTATGCGCAGTTTGCTAGTGAAAGATGTGATGACCAAACGTTTGGTGACTGTAGGGCCGGAGGACACCCTTGACTTTGCGGCAGGTATTTTCCGGGAAAATCTGTTTCATGCGCTTCCCGTTGCCGATAAAGACAAAAACTTCCTCGGCCTGATTACTATGTACGACCTTATGAATTATGCCTACGCAGACCAACCCGCATCACTTGTGTAAGAGGCTGTTTTAAAACCGAATTTCGTGGTGCAGGAAAATCAATATTGACAACAAGTGCTATCAAAATTTAAGAACATGAAAAAGATACTCTTTCCCACCGACTTTTCATCTGCGGCTGACCATGCCTTTATCTATGCGTTGAATTTTGCAAAAAAACTAAACGCTAGTATTACTACAGTCCATTGTTATGAGCTCCCAACCATCAAAAACAATCACCTTCCCAATACCATGCTTAGTATTTATGAAAGCATGAGCCTGGAGGAATTTGAAGATTACAAAGACAATGTTCCTCATTTGACCGAAATCGCTGAAAAGGCTGGCTTGGGGAACGTGCCAATCAACCACATCATGCAGGAGGGAGAAGCAGTGTTCAATATTCTAAGAGTTGCAAAACGTGAGCAACCTGATCTCATTGTCATGGGAACAACAGGTGCAACAGGCTTAAAGAAAATCTTCTTTGGAAGTGTGGCAGCAGAAGTTATGGAAAATGCCATCTGTCCAGTTTTGGCCATTCCAGAAAAAGCTGAATTTGACGGAAATTTGGATAAAGTAGCTTTCACTACTGAGTTTAAAATAGAAGAGGGACATGTGCTCTCATGGCTGACAAAATGGCCCGGAACAAAAAATTCAGAAATTTACAGCGTTCATGTTGATATGCACCATACCGAAGACTTGGCTCGCAGGATGGAACGATTCAAATCTCAATTTGAAAAACATGATAATTTACATTTTGAAGTAATAGACCATACTTCATTCGATGCGGCAATTGTTCAATATTTAGAAAAAAATGACATAGAGCTTTTAGCGATGGTAACCCATAGGCGCAATTTTTTCAAAGAGCTGTTCAATTACAGCTTTACTAAAAACTTAGCTTACCATTTAAAAACACCAATACTGTCCATTCCAATCAATATCATTGACCAGCTTGTTCTTGAGCAAACTGATCAACAATTTGGAATGGCAGGATGATATAAAAGATTTTAGTAGCAATAATTTTTTAGTCAGTTAAAGTAATTTACAAACCCGAACTTGTCAAAGTTCGGGTTTATTTTTATTCATTTTTTCCATTCGACAAACACCATTTTTTCAAAAAGCTGCCAAATCATAAAACCTTCCTCATATTTGCCCTATCTATCCTAAAAACAGAAGTTGAGATGAGATTCTTTATTCTTAGTGCTTTTTTATTAATTCCAGCATGCTTGCTTCCTCAGGCAACGGAGGGACTTGAAAGAGCGGCTTCTGTATTTTTTGAAAAAAAAGATTTTCATCGTTCACTCGAAGCATATTTAAAGTTGAACGACTACAGCCCAAATGATCCTAATACCCTTTCCAAGATCGGGATCTGTTATTTTGAAATTAATCAGCTGAACAAGTCTATTAATTTTCTGATGCAATCCAACGCAACAAGGACAGAGCCCCCTATAGAAACCTACCTTTTTCTTGGCAAGTGTTTTCATGAAAAACTCAAATTCGAAAAGGCCATTTATCACTATAAAATTTTCCTTAGAAAGGTCGATCAGAAACACCCACTTCGGGCGGCTGTAAAAAGTGACATTTTACGTTGTGCAGTTGGATTGAGGGTCGAACGATGGGCGGCCAAAGCGGAAGTATCTGGCATTGGGCAACAT
>CALNYY010000051.1:0-80921 GCA_942490835.1 uncultured Saprospiraceae bacterium | reverse complement strand
TTTTCTTACCCGTGTTCGGATTAATAGATTGAAGGATTGAACATATTTTTCCCCACGCGCACGTCATTCACACACAACACCATTAATCATTATCAAGTTAATTCCGGCGTATCGAGCAAAAGTACAAAATGATTCCAGGTAGGCCAACACTGAGTCTGCTTTTCAGTGGAGATTTTGCAAGGGTCTCGCACACATTCAACGCTCTTTGATTGAAAAAAGATCAAAACATCAGTAAAATCCTCTCCCACCCCTCCATTGAAGCTCAGCGCTCTTCACATCTTTAATTGATGGTTATGGTGTATTGCATGTATAAGTATCCACCAGTCCACAAAAATCAAAATCATACGGTACAGGCATTGGTATTTTTATCTCCGGCACTGGTTGCAATGTTTCAACATTATGGCGGCTGATTTCTACAATCTGTATTCCTACAAAAAGTTGCAAATATTTTATTGAGGTTTGCATCATTCTTTGGAACATATTTTTCACTGCATCTCGCCGCCATTCGGTCAGCCAGTTCTGGATGTTCAATCACAAATCCAAATCGTTCGATATTACTTGCATCGCACAAATTTGAGAGTTGCGTACGGAAGCTATTGTCAGTGGGGCTACATTGTGCTCGGGTTCTTGGAGGTCAGGTATTCTTTTATAATCAACTGATCGTAGCCCAGCTCTCTCCTCACAATGCGTCACTAATTTGAGTGTAGGATAATCTTTAACCCACCAGTCTTCAAGGAGTAATATGGAAAACGGATTTAAGCAGAGGAAATGCACAATTTACCTTCTTTAAAAAAAGTGAGGGTTGGTTTCCAAGTGGAAATGCTCTTCTTTGCCGCCATTATTTTTCAATATAATTTGAGCATCCTGATAAGAAGGATCCTCTTCTTTTGTCAGTAAATCTCGTCAATACTGTACACGATCAGTTCACACATCTTGAAAATAGATAAAAGGGGTTTGAGTAAGTCTAGTTATTCCACATTAATGGGAAAACAATAAAGAAAGCAAGAGGGTGTTTGCGCATAATCATGCTATAAGTTGTCTGAAAAGGCTACTCTAGAAATAACTTATCAAATTTCCACGTACTATTTTAGCTTTTAAATCCTAAATAACTGATTCCAGCCATTTTACAGCAATTATTTTAATAATATTGCGTATTCCCAGTCTTCCTCCATCAAATGCAGCGAACCAGTACTTTCTTGCATTGCCAGTCGGCAAAGCGTTTTTGCCGATTTATGGCAAAATTTAACCCTATGAACATCGACTCATCACCTCAATTTCGGTCGAGCGACGGTCGCTGATGGATAATTCGGTGAATGCCAAAATGAACAGATGACCAACAAATTGAAATATGCTTATGAATTGTTAATGCGGGCAAACCTGCTATTGTTGAATTTGAACAATTGCCAAATCGGAAATGCAGGCATTAATGCCGAGATACACTGCAAGGATGTTTTTTGCACTTTCTCTACAATTGTTTGGGAGAAACTGCTAATTGTATCCAAAGGTATAACAGTGAGAAGTTTTTCGTTCTATGCTCCCAGGGCGTGATATGGGAAGCCAGCCAATCAGCTATTCAGGTTTACGAAGAAATGCTCTCTGAAAAACCCGATGACATGAAAGTACGGACGTTAAATTTCAGACCATAGGTGAATACCCAAATAGCACCCATTCCAGCCAAGTCATTTAACTTCCGAACATGATATCTCAACATTGCTGACAAAATTGGTGTGAACACGTTGCCCACCGGAGGGGCGTGTGGATGACTCTCCAACGATGATTTTCTCGCGGGACCAACTCCGGTTTTATAAACAATGGTCGGGCGTTTTACAGAAAAACTGCGGGAAGCCGGTTTCCGACAGGACTTACAGAGGCCTTCAACAATTCAACATCACTTCAATAATGATGGATGGATGGACCTGCTCGGAAGGTGTGGAGCTTGGCTCAAGAAGCGTCAGACTCCCCGCTTGCAACATGGTGTTTACCGATCGAAGCGGCCGGGATTTTGAGTTTTGCCCCTACACAAGCTGCGATTTGGGCTGATTTTGATATCGATACGGCTAGATTCATTTATTGGAATGATATTTTTATCAAGGTTACCGAAATCCGTGCGAAGTTTTATTTCAATAATCGTGGACGGCAATTTTCATTGGCGAAAAGGTATTACTTACTTTGAGCACTGTTTCCCGCTCACCGCTACAACCTCAAACACAATCCACATTTTCAGAACATCAGAATCGGCCAACTCCACCGTCAGTTTTCCATGCTGGATGTTCGACTTCAACAACGATGGCTGGCGGCCGCCGGTCTGGAACTCCTGATGAGTCGTTGCACATCTGGCAGCCATGAAAGGCCAGAAAGCACTCCTTCTCATTAATAACCAAATCAATACGCCTACTGACATAGCCTCGAATGCTGGGTTGACATGTTTGTGATGGCCTAATTGCGACCTGGACAACGATGGCCGGACAGATATGTACTCCGGCACAGGGATCTACAGCGATTGTCCCGAATACAAATTTCCGCAACGTGGGCCCGTTCTGCGATGTAACTACCAACGGCAGATTTGGCTACAAAAAAATATCAGTTACGCTGGTTTGGTGATTTCGACAATGATGGCGACGATTTTTGCGTATCGGTGGAGTCGATGTCGGTTACGACAAAAAAAGCTTTCCTAAACCTCGATGGATGGCGAAGCTGGACAACCTTAAATTAGCACTCAACAGCGTCACGCGCGCGCGCACACTTCGGCAAGAGCGGAATATTCACGCTACTGTGTCACCGGCAGCAGCTCGCGGAAATAGCGCTCCGACAACGCCGCGAAAATGTAATCAATAACTGTAAAATGGCCGAACAGGATAACCGCAGTGAATTTGAAAATGTGAGTGTCGTTTCCGACACAGCGAAGAATATTTTTGAGTATTTGACGTGAAGCGGTTTGAATTTCAGGTGAGGTAGGTCAAGTAAAAGTAAAAGTGCAAAAAAACATGCTAGCATGGTTGTGAAACTTGTTATGTAGCATGTTTTTTACTTTTACTTTTTTACTTGACCTACCTCACCCCGCAAATTCAAACCGCTTCACATCCAAATACTCCACATCATTATTTATTTTAATAAAACGATTGATGTCCACATTTTCAAATTCCTGCACGGTTTGCTCCCTGTTCGGCCATTTTACAGTTATTGATTTTATTTTCACGGCGTTGTCGAGGCCGAGTTCGAGTTGGAGGCTATTTCCACCAAAGCTGCTGCCGGTTGACACAGTAGCGTGAATATTCCGCTCTTTTCCAGAAGACGAAATGGTAGCTACCTTTACCCTTGCACCAATGGCTGCTTTGTTAGACTGAGTGCCTACCAATTTTAAGGTTGTCCAGCTCTTTTCGCCATCCATCGGGTTTAGGAAAAAAGCATCGCCGAATACATCCCCCTCAAAGGCTCCACCGATAACGGCAAAAATGTCCTGATCGCCATCATTGTCGAAATCACCAAACCCGACGCCGTGGCCTTTTTGCACATGGCCAAATCTGCCGTTGGTAGTTACATCCTGTAAAGAACGACCCTGATTATTGCGAAACATTTTATTCGGGACAATCGCTGTAAAACCTGGAGCTCCTGTGCCGAGGTACATATCTGTCCAGCCATCGTTGTCCAGGTCACCATAATTGGAGCCCATCACAAACATGGCTTCGTCCAGCCCAGCATTCGAGGCTATGTCAGTAAACGTATTATTTTGGTTATTAATAAAAAGAGAAGGAGTGCCTTCCGTTTTCTGGCCTTTAAAATTCATGGCTGCCAGATGTGCAGCGACTCTTCCATCAGGAGTTCCAAAACCAGCGGCAAAAATATCTTCCCAGCCATCGTTGTTGAAGTCGAACATCCAGCATGGAAAACTGACAATTGGGGATTGAGCATTGGCCGATTCTGATATGTTCTGAAAACTAATGGATTGTGTTTGAGGGTTGTAGCCATTGTTGAGCAGAAGTAGATTTGGTGCTCCGAGAATGGAAATGTACAGGTCGGTCCAACCGTCATTGTTGATATCTCCAGCAGTGCATCCTTTTATGAAAGAGAAGAATTCGCCAAGCCCAAGCGCCGAGGCTTTATTGGTAAAAGTGCCGTCCTGATTATTGAAATAAAACTCGCACGGATTTCGGTAACCTTGTCCGCTCTCATTTCCAATAAATAAGTCTAGCCAGCCATCATTATCAAAATCAGCCCAAATCGCAGCTTGTGTAGGGGCAAAACTCAAAATCCCGGCCGCTTCCGTTACGTCAGTAAATGTACCATCGCCATTGTTTTTAAGCAGGGAGTTGGGAATACGGCCACTTTCTTTGAACCAAGCTCCACGGAGTACGAGCAGGTCCATCCATCCATCATTATTGAAGTCGGCATGTTGGGTATTGAGGCCTCCTGTAAGTCCTGTCAGGCCAGCTTCCGCGGATTTTTCTGTAAAACGCCCATTTCCATTGTTTACATAAAACCGGAGTTGGTCATAGACTCCCCACGAAGAGGCAAAAATATCCAATAGGCCATCGTTGTTGAAGTCATCCACACACGCCCCGCCGGACAGGCCAACAGTGTTCACACCAATTTTGTCAGCAATATTTTTGAAAACTGGAATATCGTATTCGGAGTTAAATGACTTAGCTGGAATGCGCCATTTAGCAGGTACTTTATTTGGGTATTCACCTATGGTCATATAGGCGAAATTTAACATCCACATACTTTCATAATCATCGGGTTTTTCAGAGAGCATTTCTTCATAAACCTGAATAGCTGATTGGCTGGCTTCCCGAATATTGTATATCCCCGCACCCTGAAAAGGCATAAGGCAAGCCTCACTGTTATACCTTTGGATACAATTAGCAGTTTCTCCCAAACGGATATAGGAAAGTGCAAGCATCCTTTTTACAGTGTATAAAAAATCGGCATTAATGCCTGCATTTTTTCCAGTTTGCAGCAATTGTTCAAATTCAACAATAGCAGGTTCATTTTTGCCCGCATTGAGCAATTCATAAGCATATTTCAATTTGTTGGTCATCTGTTCATTGACATTCTGCGAATTGTCCATCAGCGACTTAAATTGTATCGCTCGTTGAGAATTGAGGTGATAGTCGATGTTCATAGGGTTAATTTTGCCATAAGAATCGGCAAGCAGCTTTACCATTTTGGCAGTGCCAGAAAGTACTGGTTCAGCTGCATTTGATGGAGGAGACTGGGAGGATTCACTTCCGCAACTTAATATTATTGTTAAAATAATTGCTGTAAAAAAGGCTGGAATAAGTTTCATGAGAATCAGTTATTCTTTTAGGATTTTAAAGCTAAGAAAATAGTACGTGGAAGTATTTGATAAGTTATTTCTAAATTAGCCTTTCAGACCAACTTATAGCATGATTATGCGCAAACACCTCTTGCTTTTCTTTATTGTTTTCCCATTAATGTGGAATAGCTGCCACGAACATGCGGAACTTACTCAAACCCCTTTTATCTATTTTCAAGATGAAAGTATTGTTGAACTGATCATTAATACAGATATTGATGATTTACTGACAAAAGAAGAGGATCCTTCTTATCAGGATGCTCAAATTATATTGAAAAAGAATGGCGGCGAAGAAGAGCATTTCCACTTGGAAACCAAGCCTCGAGGGGTTTTCCGTAAGGCAAATTGTGCATTTCCTCCTCTTAAAATCCGCTTTCCAGATGAGGTGCTGGAGGCTGGTGGATTTAAAGATTATCCTACACTCAAATTAGTGACACATTGTGAGGAAGAGCTGGGCTACGATCAGTTGATTATAAAAGAATACCTGACTTTCAAGTTGTACAATGTGCTTACTGACAATAGCTTCCGTACGCAGCTCCTCAAAGTCACCTATTGCGATGCAAATAAAAAACACGATAATATCGAACGATTTGGATTTGTGATTGAACATCCAAGAGAACTGGCTGACCGAATGAATGGCCGAATACTAAGTGAAAAATATGGAGCTCCAAAGAATATTCACAAACCTCAATACAAAATATTTACGCTTTTTCAGTACATGGTAGGGAATACAGATTGGGGGCTAAGTAACCGCCATAATGTTAAGCTGATACAGCCGAATGCCGGGGATATAAAAATACCAATGCCTGTACCGTATGATTTTGATTTTTGTGGACTGGTGGATGCCCCTTATGCTATCCCACACCATAACCATCCAATTAAAGATGTGAAAGAGCGCTATTTCCAATGGAGGGGTGGAGAGGAGGATTTTACTGATGTTTTTGATCTTTTTCAATCCAAAAAGGAAGCGTTATTAGATGTGTGCAGAGATTGCAAATACCTCACTGAAGAAAGCAGATCAGAAATGTTGGCCTACCTGGAATCATTTTTTGTACTGCTCGATACGCCGGAATTAATAGTTGATAATGATTAATGATTAATTATTAATGACGAATGACGAATAACATTCTGTAAAGAAGCCGTATAATATTCAATCCTTCAATCCTATTAATCCGAACACGGGGCCGGGTAGTAAGAAAAGGAACAGCCATTCGACAGGTAGGTGATTTTCCAAAAAGGATAATAATTGGATACTGAAAATTGTCAAAGCAAAACCAATACAATTGACAATAGTGAGTGCGGTTCCGACGTATTCTTTTGGAGCAGTTTGGGCAACAAGCGTTGAAAATTGTGGACTGTCACCAATGACTGTGAATCCCCAAACGAGTAGCGCACTAAAAAATAACCACTTCGGTAAAAAGAAGAACAACGGCGAAACGAGGCAGCAAATACCTGAAGTAAAAAGCATCGCATAGGCTACTTTAGCACTGCCTTTCTTCAACGAAATATACCCTCCAATCACACATCCAAATACGCCAGTCCCAATGATTATAAATGACCAAAGAGGAATGGAAAAATCTTGATCCTGTTGATTTTGATAGCTTAGTAAAAATATTGGAATGAATGCCCATAGCGCATACAACTCCCACATATGCCCGAAATATCCAAACGCAGCTGATCTGAATTTTTTAAACTTAAAAATCATGGGAATGGCATTCCATTCAAACTTAGGAGCAGGTTGCCGGTGTGGGCCGTCACCTACCGTAAAATACAGCAGTAAGCCTCCGAATGCTGCCAACATAGAAGTCGCTATCAATATATTACCCCACGGTAATTCTGCTGTACTTGCCTTTAGTAAATGTGGAAATGCCGTACCCAAAACGAGTGCCCCAACGAGAAAGCCTAGTGCTTTGCCCAATCCTTTCTCATACCAGTCTGCCGAAATTTTCATTCCTACAGGATAAATACCTGCAAGGAAAAAACCTGTTAGAAATCGGAAAACAAGCAACGACATGAGTCCTTCTGCGAACCAAAATACACAGCTGTTAAAAAAGGCTGCGATAATGGCTGAAAGTAAAAAAGTCTTTGATGGTGAAAAGCGATCAGCAATGGAGAGAACCGCAAAAACAAGTGTACCAATGATAAAACCAAACTGGACAGCGGCAGTAATATTTCCAACTGAGCCTTCTGGCAAGTTAAGAGCAACTTGAAGGTCCCCAACAATAGCATTACCTGCAAACCATAGGGAAGTGCCGGCGAACTGAGCGAAGACAATTACTGGCAATATGTGGGCAGGTATGGAAGTCGCTTGAGTTTTCAATTTGTTGTAAATTTCTTTTTTTGAGAGAGAATAGCCAAGCTACTGAATAAGCATCAGTATCCTCAAAAGCGAAATCCATTAACCGTCAAACCGTCAAACCGTCAAACCGTCAAACCGTCAAATCTATCACTTCACCTTCAGCGGCAATTCCTGCTTCAAAAGAAAATGATTTGCCGTCGAGGCCTTGCGCCAATAAATGTTCCAGATGTTTATCAGAGTGGGAAGGATCGTGATGAAAGAAAAGCATTTTTTTGACCTTGGTCAATTCGCCAAATTTAAGTGCATCTCCAATAGAGCTGTGTCCCCAGCCTACCCTTGGATTGTATTCCTCAGAAGTATATTGGGCATCGTGGAAAAGGAGGTCGGCATTATGGGCAAGGTCATATCCAGAGGTCCATTCTGGCTCATGTGGATAGTTGGAAGCACCTAATGCTGGTTCATGATCAGGGATATAGCTTAGCACAGCATCTTTGGTTTCCAGCCGAAACCCTAAAGTGGGGCCAGGATGGCATACGTAAGCAGACTTGATGTTTACGGAACCAATATTGAATTCCCCATGATTGATCTCGTGCAGAATTGGATGGCAGGGCAAATCGTGCAGCCTAATAGGGAAAAGAGGGGGGGAGAGATACCTCATCAGACGGTTATGCAAGCTCTCGCCGCTGGAAGTAGGCCCCCATATGTTTACAGTTAAATTGGGATTGTACAATGCACTGAAAAATCCAAGACCCATGATATGGTCCATGTGCAAATGCGTGAGTAAAATATCTATCCTCGTTACGTGTGACGGGATATTGTAACCTAACCTTCGAATGCCAGAGCCAGCATCCAAAACGATGAATGCATCGTCGGTAGTTACCTGAACGCAGGAAGTGTTCCCTCCATATAGGTTGTTTTCAGGGCTGGGTGAAGGGATAGAACCACGGGTGCCCCAAATCGTGATTTTCATAAGACCTTACTTTTCCAAAAAATAGCTACGGCACCTAGAAACCTATCGGGGCGGCCAATGACTGGATAAGACGTGACAGAGATTTTATTTATTTCTCCTTTTAAACTTTTTATCCAAAATTCGCCATGTGAAGGGTAATGGTGGGTTAAAGTTTTTACCAAAGGAAGCTCTTCAGGTGATATCGGGTTGCCGTCTTTGTCCATAGGGTTGAACAAGGTTGACCAATCTTCGACAGACATTTTTCCAGTTTCCTCATACCGTTTGCCTAGCAATGCTTCTGCTGGTTCATTGTAAAACAACAAATTACCAACTGGGTCAGTCAGGAAAACTGGGATGGATAGACAGTCTGCCAGTTGCCGGCTGAGTATTATTTCGATTTGGTTAGCTGACATGCGCTGAAGATAATAACTTGGTAATCCTTCTTAGGAAAAGGCTAAAGTATAAAGTATAAAGCTGATTTTTATGCTATTCTGTCCAATACTTTAACCAAAACCCCAACTTGCCTGTCGGAATAAGACGGTCAGCGCGCAATAGTTTATAATAAATTAAAGAGTTTGTATAGGCTTTCGTGATTGAGCGAAAGTGAGCATATTTTGTTTTGAACGAGGCAAATTTTGCAGACGGATGCGGGCAATCCGCCGAAAAATTTAACGAAGTACAAGATAAAATATGCCGCTTGCAGCCAATTGACGGAATCCTAGACAAACTCTAAAGAGAGTCAGAAGTCAACCCAGTATCCAACCGAGTAGTTGGTTGTCCTATTTTTAGAAGTGATTTGACGGTTCATGTCAATCATGCCGTGGTAGTATTCGTACTCCATCAGTACCTTGCCAGGGCCAATACGAACGCCCAGCCCAGCACCCGCATTTATGCCGGTTTCCCATCTTTTCAAATTAGTTTCTTCTTCAAAATTAATGTCTTGCACATTCGGACCTGGTTCCCATTCCAGATCGAGCTCCCGATAACCTGAAGCTAACCATGAGGCACTGCTTCCCACTTTTACTGAAACTTCCAGCAGGTTATTTACCAATCCTTTACTAATTCTGGCCAGCAGGGGTATTTGGATATAATTCGCATGAAGTGTTGCGTCACCAGTCAGGTATGGGTTTTCGATAAAAAAACCTGGTTCACAAGTCGCCCCGCGTTTGGCAAGGCCAGGTTCTACCCCGACAGAGATAAGGTTGCTCAACCTATAATAAATCATTACACTGGAGCTAACACCGTTCACTTTTAGATTTGCACCATTGCCACCGAAGTCGTCACCGTATTCCTGCCAGGCGTTGGTTAGACTGCCTTTTATGCCAAATGAAAATTGTGCCTGCGATGTAAAAGCAGCAATTGAAAAAAGAAGCGTGAAAAAGAGAGTACGTGTTTTCATGATGAAGTAAATTGGTATGTCGGTATGTCGGTATGTCGGTATGTCGGTATGTCGGTATGTTCAGGGAAATACTAATCACTAATCACTAATCACTATTCACTATTCACTATTCACTAACCCCTACATATCAATCCTATATCCGAGCGAAAAAGACTGGCTTTGATTTTTAAAACCAAAATAGTGGGAATTGATGACTTTCAGTCCTCTATATAGTTCCGCTTCAAAAACCAATGTGCCTGGTCCGATACGGTGTCCGATTCCTAAACCACCATAGAGGCCTCCATCTTTTCTTTCAAAACCATCTTCTTCGTTGAATTTAATTTGCTCAATGTCAGAACCATCACTGTAAGTAGAATAATCCATTTTTTGATAAGCAGAAATGGCAATGGATGTTCCTGCTCCAAGTTTTCCGGACACCTCTAAATTGCCTTTAAACATTGGAAAACTATACCTTATAAAAACTGGTAACTGCACATATTCAGCGTAAATGGTTGGATTATTATATGGGAATTCTGTGAAATTTATTCCCGTACCACAGAAGCCAATACAAGAAGAAGTAATCGGTTTGATAGCGCCTCTTTGCACCACACCAGGTTCAACGCCAAAAGATAAACGCTTCCCAAGCCGATAATACAGTTGAACAGAAGCGCCCATGCCGGCAAGTTTATTATCGCTTCCTTTTGCAAATGGATTCGCATCGTAACCATACCATGATTGCGTAACGCTTCCTTTTAATCCAAGTGAAAGTTGGGCCTGCGTGGAAGAAACAATGAAAAAGAGTGCTACAAGTGAAAGTAAGGTCTTGAATTTCATGTGAATGGTGATTGGTAAATTAGTGATTTGTGATTAGTGAATAGTGATTAGCTAAGTTTACTATATCAAGTAATATTTTTGCCAACTGCCAACTGCCAACTGCCAACTGCCAACTGCCAACTGCCAACTGCCAACTGCCAACTGCATTTACAGCTTTACGGAGAAGCCCAAGGAGTAACTGATGCTTCTGTTTTTAAGATCTGTATATTCTGACATTCCTGTCATGCCTCGGTAGAATTCTGTTTCGAATGTAAGCATGCCACATCCCAGATTGTAGCCAATGCCGCCGCCGCTGTAGAAACCCCATTCCCAACGGTTGATACCTGTCTCCTCTGTAAACTCAAGTTCTCTGGTTTCTGGCTTTATTTCAAAAGTGTTTTCATCCAAAACTTCACTTTCATAATATCCATTTGCGAGCCAGGAAGGGCCACCTCCAATTTTTCCAAAAATAGCCATTTTCCCTTTTGCCAAAGGTAAGCCTATACGGGTCATCAAAGGAGCTTGAAAATAGGTGGTTTTTAAGCCGTTGGTAGGATTGTTAGTCGGATAATAGGAAGAGGTATAGCAGCCAAATCCGCAAAAAGTAATGGGTGCATAATAGTAATAACCTTGGGTAAGATGTTGCCCCGTGCCCCGTTGAACGATTCCAGGCTCCATGCCTATCTCCAAAAACTTGTTGACCTTCTTATATAGGATTAAAGTGGTGCCAAGACCTGGAATAGAAGCAGTTTTTGAGTCGTAAAGGACTTGCTTGGCTTCTATAAAACTTCCTTTAATACCAAATGTGAGCTGTGCTTCCGCCGAGAAAAATAAAAACAAAAATGCCAGTGAGAGTAAATAAGGTGCTTTCATGATATTTTATTTAAAATTGGTTGGATGCAGAGTAAGACGGGAGCGGCAACAAAATAGGTTGGGTGCGTACAAGATTAGGAAGGATTGAAGGATTGAATGGGTTTCCCATATCATTCTCCCTAAGCCTTATTAACAATGAAGCCATGAAACAATGAAACCGTGAAACCACATTCCTTCACTTTTTACTTTTTACTTCTTCCATTACCTTTGGAAGCCAAAATATTTATTCAAAAAGCCACCTGCCAATATGTACCAATTCACTTACGGGGGTAAAAATGGAACCTCCTTCAATCTAACAGAAGCAAAAGAATTAGTGGTCATTCGGACAAATGAAGCCGCTGCCATCCAACAATTGCCACTGTCCAGTCAGTCCCGCAGCTTGCTGCCAAGCCTGATGCCGGTGGCTGCTTTTCCGGAAGCCAATGTCACGGTTTATCGCTGCATGGCCATGGACGATAACTCGCCGATGGCCATGCGGAATGCCATTCGCCGCACGCTGAAAGACGAAGACGCCATCAAATTTGCAGGCCGGGTGCTCACCGATCCCACTACTGGTTCAATAGTCGTTTATACCGAAAACTTGTACTTGCAATTTAAAGAAGAGGCGAAAAAGGCGGAGTGTAAGGCGGTGATGAAAAAGCACGGCATTGTCATAAAAGAAGATTTGGGCATCACCAAACATTCCTATTTTGTGGAAGGGCCAGCCGGAACTGGATTGAAAGTATTTGAACTGGCGGCTCAATTGCTAAAAGAACCATTGGTGGCTTGCTGCCATCCTGAATTGGTACGGGAACGAAAGTACAAATTTGTCCATCCTATGCAATGGCATCTCAAGCCAACGGTTGTTAATGGCATGCCCATCAATCAGCATGTAGATGCCGAATCAGCATGGGAAATAACGAAAGGAAAAGACATCACCATTGCAGTGCTCGATGATGGTGTGGATGAAGCGCATGAAGAGTTCAAAGGCAAAATAGTTGCCCCTCGAGATACCGTACAAAATGTGGACGATGCCAACCCCAAACACGTGGCAGACCGCCATGGCACTGCCTGCGCGGGTGTGGCCTGTGCCAGCGGGAAAAAGAAAGCACAGGGCGTTGCGCCAGAAGCGAAGCTCATGCCCATCCGGCTGGGCAGCATTGGTTCGGTATCGGAGGCCAAGGCATTCAAATGGGCTGCCGACAATGGTGCAGATGTGATCTCTTGCAGTTGGGGGCCGATGGATGGCTCGTGGTGGAATCCCAATGATCCACTGCATTTTTCGTTGTCCCGTATCCCTGACAGTGCCAAGGCAGCCATCGACTATGCCATCGAAAAGGGTAGGGGAGGGAAAGGCTGCGTCATCACCTGGGCGGCAGGCAATGGCAATGAGGATGTGAAATTTGACGAATACGCAAGTTATGATAAAGTGATCGCTGTGGCAGCCTGCAACGACATGGGTAAGCGCAGCGTGTACAGCGATTTTGGCGAGGCAGTGTGGTGCTGTTTTCCCAGCAACGATTTTCACATGCCTGAAATGAATCACTCACGGCCACTCACCCCGGGCATCTGGACAACCGACCGTTCAGGCAACCGAGGATATAATTCTGGCGGCTTCGATGCCGAGCACATCGTCGGCGATGCGGATGGGAAATACACGGCCACGTTCGGTGGTACTTCCAGCGCCTGCCCCGGCGTGGCGGGTATTGCAGCGCTCATGCTCGCCGTCAATCCCGACCTCACGTATAGCCAGGTAAAAGAAGTGATGAAAAATTCATGCGATCGCATCGACGAAGAATTTGGCAATTATGACTCCAATGGCCACAGTCCATTTTACGGCTATGGTCGCATCAATGCCCTCAAAGCTGTGCAAAATGCCAAAGCTGCTGGACAGCCAATAGCCGAAGAATCGGAAGTGGAATTTAAAGTGATAGGCCTGGCTAAATTCAACCAAACAGCAAATGTAAAAATCACCAATGGCCGAAAAGCTGACTTCTCAGAGGAGGGCGAACGGTTGCTCGGCCTGCAACTCAATATCGAACCATTCCATCCCGGCCTCGACATTGAATATCAAATCGTGGTGAAAAATAAGAAAGCATATAAAGCCACCAATGGCAAATTCGCTGGCACCAAAGACCGCCGCCGCTCCGTGGTGGGACTGTCCATAAAATTAAAAGGCGAAATGGCTGCCCAATGCAGCGTGGAATATGCCGTCAAACTGAAAGGCCGAAAAACCTGGAGAACGGCCAAAGACTGCGAATGGGCAGGGAGCAAGGATGCGAAGAAGGGAGCGACGATTGAGGGGGTGCGGGTGAAGGTGATTTAGTTGCAGATTGTGTTGCGCTCAACTTGTAACAACGCTAAGGCCTTTATAGTGCTACTCTATCATTCAAACATTTACAAAAATGAAAATAAAAGACAGTATACGGGAATTCTTAATAAAAGATGATTTGAGTAATGCGCTTGAATTTCTGAATAAATTACGGATTGAAAAATTTGACAATGAAATCATTCATTATTTCGCTGCATTTAATGAAATAAAATCTGCAGAGCGGATGGGGATTTTGAAATATGAAGATATATCGACAAAAAAAGCAGTTTTGAGAAATGGAATTTTGGAACTTGCCTCCGAAATAGAAATCTACCGCCGTACAAAAAGCAATGTAGTAATAGATTCTTTTGAAATTTTAAAAGGCTACCAAATAAATTCGGAAACATTGTTTGGTACAAAGTCGAATCCAAAACTGGGGTATAAAGATGATTTCTATTTGCAAAGAAGCTATCTGGACAAAGAGCTGCGAACATCTATCTTGTTTAATCAGAACATTATTTTAAAAGGAAAAGCTGGTTCGGGAAAATCACGGGCGTTGCTTGAATTGATAAAAAGATATTTGACCAAATATTCTATTGTCCTTCCAAAAATAGATGCATTGGATTTTACGGGTTTTGAAAAAATAACAAATACTGACAAAATCGTAGTAATTTATGATGATATCAATTTGTTTTTTGAACAAAATTTCGATTCACATTTCAACAGTATTAGCAAAATTGTTGATTGTAATAAATTGAGTATAATTGCTACCTGTAGGAGTTCTGAGTATGATCATATAAAAGAAAAATTAGGTGAGACGATAGCATTTTTTAAGGAAGTCGAAATTCAACCCTTAAATCATGAAGATATTAATGAAGTATCGGAAGCAATTAAATATAGTGATAAGGAGATGCAGCTTGTTGATGAAAATATTGGAAGTTTTTTTGAAAAATAAAATAGCTTTTAAAAAGCAAATACCCGCTGGTGCTGGACACAGTCCGATTCCATACTACACAAGGTCTCTGACCGACACAAACCCCAGAATACTTGATGGCTTCAGCATCCAAACTGAAATCTAATATCTGAACCGCCTCTGGTGAGCGTTCGCCGGAGGCGAACCAGACTCGCTTCGCTCCCCGTTGCCCGTTCTCGCCAACCAAAAAAGAAAAAAATGAAGCGACTAAAATGGATATTAGCAATTGGAATTCTAATAGTTGTCGGATTCGTTTTACTTCAAATACTTCCTGGATTAATGTTTATGTCAGCAATTCCAGAACCGCATAGTATTCCATTGAATAAAGAGGTTGCAAATAAATTGGTAGAGGATTTTGAAGAATATAGAAAAATTTACGAATTAGATGATTGCCAAAGATATAGTAAATCAATTAACGGAATCGCAATAAGAATGAAAGCGGAAGAAAGCGAAACTGAATATGGAAAGTACTTCAAAGAGGTTTTAAAGGAACAAGAAATAAGTGAATCAGATTTCGAAAGATTTAGAAAAGCGTTGGAAGAATCTAAATTGAGATACTACATTAGAACAGACAAATATTCTGTTTTTATAGTCGACGGATTTTTAGATAATGTTTGGGGATATTTATATTCTCACATAAATGGAGAAGTTGAGGAAGATTATTTTAATGCAGATATTTACTCAATAAAAGCAATTGAAGACTTAGGTGGTAATTGGTATCGAATTGCTGGCTCATAATAGAACCCGCTGGTGCCGGACTCAGTCCGGTTCCATACTACACAAGGTCTCTGACCGACACAAACCCCAGAGAACTTGATGGTTTCAGCTTCCAAGCTGAAATCAAATATCTGGTTCGCCTCTGGCGAACGTTCGCCAGAGGCGAACCAGATATGGCGTCCAAGTCAGAGACTTGGACGAGCGGCTGGTTTTAGAATTACATTTTTTGCTATTTTTACTAAAAATAAAGTTATGGAAAATACATTTTTAAAAATTACAGCAACTGTTTTTTTGCTCTCAATTTTAATTGGATGTTCAGAATCAGAGATTCCGGAAATTGTGCAAAATAATATTGTTGATAAAAAGGAAGCTCTTCCAATTGAAAAGATTGATTACGCTGGTTTTATTTCGCTTGCCGACAGTTTAAAGGAGTATCGAGAAAGTAGATTAATTGATGAAGAAACATTTCTACAATACAGCCAAGATGAAAACACTGTTATTTTGGATACAAGATCCATAAAAGCTTTCTATGACGTTCATGTAAAGGGTGCAATTCATTTAAATTTTTCAGATTTTACAAATGGGAAGTTACAAGGAATTATCCCTGATAAGAAGACGAGGATTTTAATATACTGCAATAATAACTTTGAAAGTAGTAGAGCTTCTATGGGAGATAAAATTGTAAGATTGGCACTGAACATACCCACTTTTATTAATCTATGTGGATATGGCTATATGAATGTTTATGAGTTAAGTGGGTATATTAAAGAAGAAGAAAGTAAGATCCCATTAGTGACGTTGGAGAATACTGATTATCTGGGGCCTTTGCCCACTCGCTAATTGCTACCCTTTTAATTGGCCAAACATAGCATCCAAGCCAGAGACTTGGACGAATCGAGATGTTCGCTGAAAAATAAAACTGTTTGCTTAATTAGGGCTGGCAGCAAATTTATTTAATTGAAAATAATTATAGAACTTTTCTTAGAAATGGAAATAATAGAATTGTCTAAAAAAAAAGAGTTGACAAAAGTTGGAATAAAATATTTCTGGGAATGCTGGGGCAGTGATTCCAATTTTAAGTTTTATGAAGATTGCATTTTGCATTCTTTGAACAAGAAAAATAAGTTACCTAAATTTTATTTGGCACTTCACGATGAAGAGATAATCGGGTCATACGCCTTGTTGGTGAATGACATTATAAGTCGCCAAGATTTAATGCCCTGGCTGGCTTGCCTATATGTAAATGAAAAAAATAGAAACAATGGTATTGCAACACAATTGCTTAATCACGGTATAGAACAGAGCAAACTGCTAGGTTTCCCGAAGCTTTATCTTAGTTCTGATCTGACAGGATTTTATGAAAAGAGGGGCTGGGTTGTTTTTTCAAAAGGCTATGGTGTTGGCGGTGATGAATTCACCATTTTTTCAAAAACAGCCTCTTAAACTTGAACGAACAGTTGGGTAGTATATTCAAACATTAAATAACATTGTCCCAATTTCAAAAATATAAAGAAGATGTTTCTGGAATAAAACTTCCCGATAAATTCACCTTCCCGTTTTATTACGACCCTCACCCGCTTGCCATAATCGCTGCTAAGGAACTGCAATTGTATTTAGAGGGCCAAACAGATTTTGAACACAATTTTGGATTGGATGAAAATCAAGCAGGCGAACCGAAAGGAAAAATGTTTGGTGTTTTGGTTGTCAAAAATCAGGAAAATGAAATTGGGTACTTAAATGCTTTTTCTGGTTATTTGGCAGATAAGAGTTTGCCGGAAAGATTTGTTCCACCTTTATTTGATATGTATGCGGAGCATGGTTTTTATGTTGAAGGCGAAAATGAATTGGATGCAATTAATCAGCAGATCGAAGATTTAGAAAACGAACCTCATTTTATTGAATTAAAGAAGATTGTCAACTCAAAATATAACTCCATGCTGGAAGAACTAAAACAGCAAAAGGAAGGGATGAGATTGGCTAAAAAAGAAAGGAAGGTTCGTCGAAAGGAAGCAGCTAAAACATTAAGTGAAGAGGTGCTTGTTTCGTTTAATGAAAAATTAAACAAAGAAAGTGCTAACGGTCGAATATTTTATAAAGAACTTTCTGAAAAGCTAAAGCAAGATCTATTAATATGCCAAAACAAGTTGGAGGCATATTCTTCCAAAATAAACAAACTCAAAGCTGAAAGGAAGAATAAATCCGCTATTTTACAGCAGAAAATATTTGACCAATATCAATTTTTAAATCAACAAAAAATTCCAAAAAGATTAACGGAAATATTTCCAAACTTACAAAAAACTCCAGCAGGCGCAGGAGACTGTTCTGCACCTAAATTATTGCAATATGCTTTTTCAAATAATTTAGTGCCTATTGCAATGGCAGAATTTTGGTGGGGAGCTTCGCCCAAAACTGAAATCAGGAAACATAAAAATTTCTATCCGGCATGCCAGGGAAGGTGCAAGCCTATTCTGTCGCACATGTTGGAAGGAATTGCAATGAACGAAAATCCCATATTAAAAAAGGCTGCCTCGAAAAAAGAAATAAAAATCATTTTCGAAGATGATTCGTTAATTGTTGTCAATAAACCTGCTTCATTTTTATCTGTGCCCGGAAAAGATGTTTCTGATTCTGTTTATTCCCAAATAAAATCTTTTCTTCCCAATGCTACAGGGCCATTAATTGTACACCGTTTGGATATGGCGACTTCGGGAATTTTATTAATTGCAAAAACAAAAGACGTACACAAAATACTGCAAAGTCAATTTATAAAAAGGACTGTGAAAAAGCGGTATACTGCTTTATTGGACGGAATTATTGAACAAGATGAGGGATACGTCGATTTGCCTTTGCGGGTAGATTTAAACGACCGACCCAGACAGCTGGTTTGTTATGATTTTGGGAAAAAGGCAAAAACGAGATTTCATGTTATTGAACGATTTGGAAATAAAACAAGAGTTCATTTATTCCCAATCACAGGGAGGACGCACCAGTTAAGGGTGCATGCTGCTCATTCTTTAGGACTGAATATGCCAATAGTTGGGGATGAATTATATGGTGCAAAATCGGACAGATTATATTTGCATGCAGAATACATTGAGTTTGTTCATCCTGTCATACAGAAAAAAATGAGCTTTACTGTAAAGGCGGATTTTTAAAGTCAATTGCTTAATAAAAAGCCGTTGAAACGGCTGGATTTTTTGTTATTTTTTCAGCCCACGACTTAATTATACCGATTCCGAAATGGTTTGGGAAAAATTAAACCATTTCTCCATCGGCATATCCTCAAAACCATTGGTTTGTAGAAAATCAAATTCCCAAACCACTTCGTTTTGAGTATAAATTCATTATTTAACCGCCGAAAATACATAACGCTCATTCAAGTCTCCTGTCTTGAATAACTTATCTGCAACGCCTCTGGCGTACAAACGCCAGAGGCGTTGCAGATATTAGGTTTCAGACTGGAGTCTGAAACCAGCGATGTTTTTTGTTATTCTATTAACTGACGACTTCTCCGGGGGAGTCCCTTTAAGAAAGTCGTGGGTTAATAGAACAGTTAGTTGTTCAGTCGTTTTAACGAATTCCACGGGAATTGTCAAGAGACAAAAATTTCAATCAAAAATTAAAAAATGGAACAAATAAAATGGTTTAAAAGAAAATTTGATTTTGCGTTTGAGCAAAATATTTTCCCATCGATAATTGAACGGTTGGAAGGGACACCGATTTTATTGGAACACAAAATACGTCAAATACCGTCAGGTAAGCTTGCTGTTAAATACAATAACAGTTGGTCAATAAAAGAAAACATTGGCCACCTGATTGATATAGAACCGCTTTGGGAAGGAAGGCTCGATGATGTTTTAAGTGGAGAGGAATACATGCGTCCGGCAGACTTGGAAAATAAAAAAACGGACGAGGCCGGCCACAATGAAACGGAGATAAATGATTTGCTCAATGCATTTTCGGAGGCACGGAAGCCTATACTAAGGAAATTGAAAAATCTTACAGAAAAGCAAGTTTATCAATTTGCCTTGCACCCCAGGTTGAAAAAGCCGATGCGAATCATGGATTTGTTTCTTTTTGTCGCAGAGCATGATGATCATCATCTTGCAAGAATTACTGAATTAAATGACCTGATTTAATACTCGGTTTATTCAGAGAAATCGGCCTTTTTGAACGCGGCAAATAGCAATCGAATTTGGGCATTTATGAATGAACGGTGATCGAACGACTTATGGCCTTTGGATAGCTTATAAGGTGCTACTAAACTTAAAGGGATTCCACACGTTTAGATGTTTACTTCTTTCCGATCAAATAGTAATTGCACCAACATGAATATTATAAAGTTTGACAGTAAAACAAGTGAGCTTCCGTTGACCATTAACCTTAGCTTTGAGGGTATCTTTAAGTTGATTGAACAGTATATACAAGATGCGACGCATCCATTCCATAAATCGGCAAAGGAATTACAAAAATATGCTGAACAATATCCTGAACTTATAACTGGTATTACGGACTTTAGCGATCTGTCCAAATACGAAAAGGCGATCGAATTGCTATCGGAGCCGCTTTTTCCAAAAGCACTTCAATCGAATGAGATCAAGGCACTGATGGCGCCGTTCCAGTTTTTTGGTTTTCGGGCTACGGAGCGTTTTACCAATATTTTAAAAAATGCAGGTGAAGATTACGTACTGACCATTCCCGGTTTTGATGAAGAAAAGCTGTACGTGATGGCTTGTTCATTCATCTTAGGCAAATATTATAAACAACCTTTCAACTTTACAAGACCATTATATGCTGAAATACCGGACCTGAATACGGGATTTACCAGGCATTATAAAATTCTTTTCAACGCTGATTTCACAGAGATCATCAAAACGGATAAAGCACCTGAGTTGACGCAGGAGGACATTAATGAATTGTTGTTGTTTGGAGAAGATATGGAGCTTTGGAAAAAGAAATTTCCGCCCAATAGTTACATTTTCAAGGGTTTCAACTTGATGAATTTGTACGACGCTACACTGGATATCACCATTTCTAAAACCCGTTCTATATTCTTGCGGAATGACGACAAAGTGTTTTCAGATTTTCAGGAAAACCTTCAGGTTCTGTTTGGGTTGAAAGATTTGAGGGTTGGCTATTCAGTTTACAACACCCAAACGCAGCGAGTGCTGAGCACATTCATGAATAAGGACTCCCATAGCCTGTTTATGAATAAAGAAGACAGTGGAGATTATAAGAGTATGTTTTGTCAGGGGGTTAGTTGCTATGTGCTGAAGGAGTCCCAAATGTTGGCTATTCCAAATGTAGACGAATATGGCAAGCGGGCGGGGGAAAATAAATTTTACGAAAAGTTGAAAGCAAATGGGATTGGCAGTATATTATTGGCACCTATCAAGTTGGATGATGGCAATGTACAATTACTGGAACTTGCTTCCCCAAATGCAAACGACCTCAATTCATTGAATGCCCATAAATTGCAGGATATAATTCCATTTGTCAAAATAGCTTCTCAACGGTATTTAGAAGAAAAGGAAAACCTGATAGAAAGTACCATTCAAGAAAATTACACCAGTATCCACCCTTCGGTAAAATGGCGGTTTGTAGATGCGGTTAATAAACTCAACAAACAAAAAGCGGGCGATACCGAAATTCCCGTTTTAGAAGAAATAGTTTTTGAAAACATCTATCCGCTGTACGGGCAGAGCGATATCAAAGGGTCTTCGACCGCTCGTAATGATGCCATTCAGGCTGATCTTGAAATGCAGTTGAAACTCGTGATCGATACCTTAAGCAAGGTCATGGAGATTCGCCCAATGCCGATATACAAAAAATTGATTTTCAGGGTGAAAAACTGTCTTGGCAATGTGAAAAATGGCCTCAACGCCGGTGACGAAGTAGGCATTCTTGATTTTTTAAGGCATGAAATTTATCCCGTTTTCAATCACCTGAAAACGTTGGGAGATGCTTTTGAGCAGCCTGTCGAAGAGTATATGTCCCATATTGATCCAATACTAAATGTGGTGTATAAAGAGCGAAAAGCTTATGAGGACAGCGTGACTATTTTAAACGAACGACTGTCAGCTGTGCTTGACGAAAAGCAGACAGAAGCACAAAGCATGTTTCCACATTATTTTCAACGCTATAATACTGATGGGGTAGAGTACAATATGTACATTGGTGATTCACTTTTGGAAAATAATGGCTTCGATTTGATGTACCTTCACAACTTGCGCTTGTGGCAACTGGAAACCATGTGGGACATTGAACAAGAGGCAAAAGTATTGGAAGAAACTATGCCCCATCCATTGCAGGTGGCTTCTCTGGTGCTGATCCATAGCAACCCTTTGGCCATCAAGTTTATGATGGACAACAAGCAATTTGATGTGGACGGCGCTTACAATGCCCGATATGAGATCGTCAAGAAGCGCATTGATAAATCACACATAAAAGGCACCAACGAACGAGTGACGGTGCCGGGTAAAGTTGCCATCATTTATTCACAGGATAAAGATGCTCAGGAATACTTGAACTATATTGAATATATGCAGGCTGAGGGCAAATTTGGAAAAGTAGAAATGCTGGACATCGAGGACTTGCAGGGTGTCTCAGGGCTTAAAGCCATACGCGTAGAAGTGATTTACAAAAAGAAGCAATTGGAAAAATCCAAGGAACGAGTGAATGGAAGGGTGGTTGAACTGGTGGAACAATAAGCATTCAATTTATCGATTCTGAGCCGTTACAATTCAAAGCAATATGAACCAACCACTCAAAAGAAATGAGAGCTGCATTATTGGGCTGCCGAGATGTGATTACGTTTTCAGCTCCACCCGTTCTTGTTTTATTGCTTATGGATTTCGCACCAGCAACCTGGAAGTAGAGATATTGAAAGGTGTTTTGGAAAATAATGGCATAGAGCCTTATGAAGCTGGTGAAACAACCAACCCAGGGAAAAATGTTTTTTGCTCCAAGATTTGCTCAAAAATTATCACCTCACAATTTTGCATTGTTTTGTTGAACCGCGACTTGGAAGGTGGTATGCTGGTGTCCAATGCGAATGTTAACATGGAATACGGCCTGATGTTGGGGTTCAATAAATACATCATTCCATTCCAAAAAGAAGGAGAGGAATTGCCTTTCAATGTAACAGGTTTGGATACCGTAAAATACAACAACAAAAATTTTAAGGAAAATGCTGAAAAGGCCATTCAGCGTGCTGTGTTCGATACAACTCCCAAAAAGAGCGAAGTCATTCCCTCCAATCAGGATATTGAATTTTTTCTTCTAACAAAAGACATCCTTTTTTGCCCGATCGAAGATGAGGGGACCCGGAATATTTATAATTTGGGAAAGCCACTCGGGTACAGTTTATTGATTGACTTTTCGGGTATGCAATACATCTATCTTGGTGTATTTACCAATCATAATGTGTGGGAGATAGTTTGGCGAATTAAAAAGCTGGATGCATTTGTCAACAAACGGTTGAACAATGTTTTTGAGCGAAGCGAATTTGGCGGTATAGACCCAGGTATTATTAAAATGGTACAATTGATTTTGGAAAAAATGGAGGTCTGGATTATTGTGCAAAACGATGTTATAAAGAAGGAACTGGACAAGGTTGAACTGTCACTAAAACTAAAAACCTTTACCCTTTCTGAAATAGAGCAGGAGGTCAGCCGGTTTAACGCTTAAAACGCATAGATATCAAAGGCATTCCATCAATACTAAAAGACTCATCATGCAATACGACGCCACCACTCCCTCCGAATATTTATCTGCACTCAACGACGACTGGCGTCATGAAAAATTGCTTCAATTGAGGGATATTCTTCAAAAAATAGCGCCGGACTTAAAAGAAGGAATTGAGTATAAAATGCTCAATTATGCTGATGCAAAAGGCAGCATTTTCCACCTGAATGCACAAAAGCACCACGTTGGTTTGTACGTCGGCAATGCCAGTAAAATAGATAAAGATGGTGATTTACTGGAAGGCTTGGATGTTGGAAAAGGCTGCATCCGTTTCAAAAAATCAACGGTAGTAGACGAATCCAGGATCGGTAAATTTGTGGAGCGGACGCTCAAGATGAGGGCATGCGGTGCCGATATTGGTTGCTAATCAGCGATGATCGTTCCCGTGTGTATAACAAATTGCACAAACCTGGCATCCAATAAGGTAGCTGTTATCTCCCAAGGGGTTAATTGGAATTAAAAAATTATCCGCCGAATTCCCCTCCCTCACCCCAACCCCTAAAGGGTATTGAGTTGGTTTGGTTTTTCAATTTCAACGGCCCAAATTTCTGGTGGATCACATTTGCGGTTACCATGCTGATTCCACTGATGGGGATTATGTTATGGGTAGGATGGTATATGGGTAACAAATAAATTAGAGGTGATCTAATTGGTCTTATTTGTAATTTTATTTTTTGACTTGTGAAAATAAAAATGGAAGTGGTAGGTAGTAGTAACGAATGAATCATTCCAAGGCGGGTTTTTTGCACAAATAGAAAAAATTATTAATTTTAAAATGCTTGACTGTCAAATTGTTTTTAAGTTTGTTGTCAGGAGTCGGTATCAGGTGTTCTCATTTTAAATTGCACTTGCCCACCCAATGCCCCCATCTCAATTGGTACAAGAAAGAAGCGTAAACGAATCGAACTGGACAATTTAATCACCATGAAAAAGCGTCTATATTACGCAACGGCTGCAATTGTGCTCTTCTTCGGGATAGGGGTTATGCTCGATTATGGGATTTCCAAGAATGATCACTTGGAGAAATTTGCTAACCGAATTGAGCGGAACCTGCACAAAAAAGAAGTTGAAATTAATGCGCTGATCTCCGACTCGGAGTTCGTAAAGCGGCAGCTTGAAAAAGTCAATGAGCGCACAACTTCACAGCATATTGCCAATCTCTCCAGTCTGGAAAAGCTGGTCACTCAAAATTACAACCTATGCATTTATCAAAGTGACTCACTTGTTTTTTGGCTAAACAATCTCGCACTGCTTAGCCGGCCGCAATTTGATTCTCTGGAGATATTAGGAGAGGGCGGGCATTTGATGAATTTGCCGAACGGGTATTTTGAGGTTTATAAAAAAGAACTCTCAGATGGCTTAGAGGCAGTTGCGCTCCTTCCCATCAAAATGGAGTATTCAAAAGAAAGTGACTTCCTGCCGAATACTTTCATGACTCCTGATCTTGACATCCCGCTGGATGTTGTCCTTTCGGAAGAACCAACGAATTTTCCCATAAAAAATAAGCAGGGCAAAGAACTTGCATGGTTAGAAGCAACGGGATTTGCAAAAAGCATCAGCCATTTGCAGCTCGTGTTTTTTATTTATGTATTGGGCTTCATAGCGCTCGGAGTGCTGGTCAATGACCTGGCAGTGGCATTGGTGAGGCGCTTTCAGCCATGGGTGGGGGCAGGCTTCATGCTGGCGGCAGTCATTGGAATCCGTTGGATTACGGTAGAGCTTGGGTTCACCAAACACTTTGAAGAGTTCGAGACTTTTTCCGAGATATTCACCAAAGAAATATTGGAGGGAGTGACTTCGCTGGGCGAGCTGTTGATCAATATTATCTTGCTTGTTTGGATGATGGTCTTTTTTAATCGAGAGTTTTTGGTGAAAGAGTTTGACCATCCGTCCAAGGCTATCCGTTTCAGCCTGACGACCCTTAACTTCTTTGCCATCAATCTGGGTTTGCTCATGGTGAGTGGGATTTTCAAGTCCATTGTTTTGGATTCGAAAATCATATTTGATTTTGAAAATGTCTTCAATCTCGATTCGCAGAGTGTTTTGGCCATGATTGGCGTAGTGCTGTTACTGTTGGCGCTATTTCTATTTAGCCATCGGATGATGACCGCCATCCATAAAATCGGGATGGATAAAAACTGGAGGCTATCGGGGATGGGACTTGCCTTGGTGCTGACGGCACCGGTTGTTTATTTCAGTCATTTGGGCATTCCTCTCTGGCATTTTATGGCTGCGGCTACCTTGTATCTGGTCATTTTTGAATATTTTATAGAAATGCCAAACATGACATTGGGTTGGCTGGTTGGCTGGGTCATGCTGTATGCAGGACTTACTTCAATGCTTTTGTATAAATACAATGGCGATAAGGATTTCAAAAGGCGTATAGAGTTTGCCAAAGCGCTCACCAATTATGAAGACCCCAAAGCGGACGAAATATTCCAGGAATTGATTCCTGCGCTTTACAATAAAGAAGTGGAGGACGAATGGAGCAACCTACAAAGCATTTATGGTTCGGATAAAATACCATGGGAATATGCACGTGATGTTTATCAAAACCTGTTGAAAGAAGACAGATACATTTACAATAATTATGATTTTGATATTTGTGCCTTCAACTTGGAAGACGGCAGCATTGCATTGACGGAACAATCAGCGTCCATGTCTGACATGGAGATCAAGTTTCAGAATGCAAAAATGCTTGCAGATCGAGGAGTTCGATTCATGAGGGCAGCTACGCGAGAGCCTGGCCATTTGGTACGAATCCCTATCCGTACTTCTTCACCATTGTTGGTTTTCTTGAAATTCAAACGTGCTTTTTCACGTCCATCTAAAATTTATACTGCTTTACAGATAGAGATGGAGTACAAGAATTTGAAGAAGTTGGACGATTATGACTATGGTATTTATCAGGACAGCATCTTGGTGGAGGAATGGAATAAAGCATATATCAAATTCTTGTCTGATGAACTACCGGCAGTGGGCGACTCCCTCATCCAAAAGTACACCAGCAAACGCTCTGATCTACTGTATCATGCTGAGGATGGGATTGTTATAAAAATTGGAAAAGACACGGGTGGATACATTAAACCATTGTCGCTCTTTTCTTATGTTTTTACCTTGCTGGCTATTGCGGTTTTGATATTTGGAGGAATTAATTACATGACCAATGCACTGCCGGGCCCGCTCAATTTTTTCCGAACTACAAAGCCTTCATTGCGCAATCAATTTCAGTTTTGGGTAATAGGGATGATCCTGTTTTCCTTTTTGGGGATTGGCTTCGTATCGGTATGGTATTTCCAACAATCTTCAGACAATTACCACAAAAGTAGATTGAGCCGGAAGGTAGCCTCCGCATTGGCAAATGTTAATTATGAAATTACGTCACGTGACCGGGAGCTTCAGGAAATCAAGGATATCAGAGTTCAGGCAAACGAAGATTTGTTGCACAACTTTGGAAACAAGAATAATCAGGATCAGGAAATATTGGAGGGTGTTACAGCTTCTTCGCTGATCAATTTAATCTCAGATGTTCACCGTTTGGATGTTAATATTTATGACCTGCAAGGCGACCTCATAGCTTCCTCGGAAGAAGATATTTTCAAACAAGGTATTGTAGCTCCAAAAATGGGTGCCTATGCTTTTCAGGAATTGACCAAATTTGGATTCGACCAAAGTAACCAGACAGAGAGGATTGGCAACCTTGAGTATACTGCGGCATATTTTCCATTGAAAAGTATAAAAGGGGAAGTGACGGCATTTATGGGTATTCCTTATTATGCACGTCAGCGGGAGCTGGCACAAGACGTGACGGATTTTATGAGCACATTGCTCAATGTATATGTGTTCCTATTGCTTATCGCTGGAGGTTTAGCCATTGTTATTGCAAATGCTATCACGAAGGCACTGTCAGAGTTGAGGGAAAATTTGGGGCAACTTCAATTGGGGGGTAACCAAACGCTGGAATACAAACGAAAGGACGAAATCGGAGACCTGGTAGATGCATATAATAAAGCGGTTTATAAGATTGAAGCAAGTTCAAAACTATTGGAGCAGTCTGCGCAAGACAATGCCTGGCGTGAAATGGCCAAACAAATTGCGCATGAGATCAAAAATCCGCTAACGCCAATGAAGCTGAGCATCCAGTATCTGCTCCATGCTTATCAATCGAACCCAAAAGATGCTGAACCGCTGTTGAAGCGAGTAACCAAAACTTTGATTGAGCAAATTGATTCGCTTGCGCAAATTGCTTCCGAGTTCTCAAGTTTTGCAAAAATGCCGAAACCTGAAAATTCAGAATTCTCGATTAATGACCTGACCGCTTCTGTTCACCATCTATTTGCTAATGAACGAACAGATATGGATCTTTCGATCGACTTGCCGGAAGTTGATTATGAAGTTTTTGCAGATCGGAATCAGATGACAAGGGTTTTGAACAATCTTTACAAAAATGCCATACAGGCTGTCCCGGACGACCGGAAGGGGATAATCAATTTGTCATTATACGAGGAGGAGAACAAGGCCATTATTCGGATAGAAGATAATGGCGATGGTATCCCTCCTGATATTCAGAAGAAAGTTTTTACACCAAATTTTTCAACCAAGACATCGGGGACGGGATTGGGGCTGGCTATCTGCAAAAGTATCGTTGAAAGTTTTAGTGGCGATATATACTTTACAACCGAAGAAGGTGTTGGCACTACTTTTTACGTAGAATTGCCATTGAAAAAAGTGACGGAATCTGCTTAAGCTCAGTCAATGATTTAAAAAAAGTAAAATCATCAACCTCAAAAGCACGTACTTGTCAAAAATTTACGTTAGTAAACAATAAACATAAATCCAACAACAACCGCACATGAAGCGAACCGCATTCTTCACCTTCTTTTCCTTTTGTTTTTTCATTATACAAAATGACGTTCAAGCTCAGTGTATTTCTGGCAATTGCCAGGATGGCACAGGGATTTACATGTATTCTTCTGGTGCCAAATACATTGGCCAGTTTAAAGATGGAGAGATACATGGTATAGGTACTTGCTATTATAGCGACGGAAGTACCTATCGCGGTGAATGGGTACACCGTTATCCACAAGGCAAAGGAATTAAGACTCTTGCCGATGGCCGCAGTTGGGATGGCGATTGGAAAATGGGACTTCCAATTAATGAGGAAGGTGTCGTTATCGAAAACCTGTTTCCCGACCCAGAACCCATTATCCAGTCAGGCTGCTTAGCGGGCGACTGCGAAGGTGGAGAAGGTATGTTTGCTTACCCTGACGGCAGTAAATATGAGGGACAATTTATTGGCTCTAAACCTGATGGCTGGGGTACATTCAACTATCCAAGCGGTGATCGTTATGTGGGTTCTTTTTCAAAAGGCTTAAAGCATGGCCGCGGCACATTTTATTATGCTGACGATACTCAGAGTACTGGAGAATGGAGAGAAGGAGAATATCTTGGGAATCCCCAAATAGAAAACGGTCGGGTCGGCTGTGTGGAGGGCGATTGCAAAAATGGCCGAGGTACTTATATTTATCAGGATGGTGTTGCAAAATATGCAGGTACTTTTACGAATGGTATGCCCGATGGCAAAGGAGTAATTTATTATGCCAATGGCGAACGATATAAAGGAGAATGGGCCTTGGGTAGCTTCAATGGAGAAGGAACGCTGTATTTGCCTGATGGAACAGAGGTAGTTGGTTTTTGGAAAGAAGGCTCCTTTATGGGAAAAGAAGATCCAAAGTTGGAGGAAAGGCCAGTATCTCCTTCACTCAGCCCTGAGGAATATATAGCGATCAGAAAAGCGAATGAGATGAAGGTTTGGGCAGTAATAATTGGTATTTCTTCTTATAGCCACATGCAGGCTTTGAAATATACCGATGATGATGCCTACCGCATGTATGCCTTCCTTAAAAGCCCCGAAGGTGGAGCTTTGGCTGATGAGCAAATCCGTATACTGATTGATGAAGATGCGACTAAAGAAAAAATTCTGAAGGCGCTAAAGAGCACAGTGGCAAAGGCCGGTGAAAATGACTTGGTAATGGTTTATTTCTCTGGACATGGGTTGCGAGGTTCTTTCTTACCAATTGACTTTGATGGTTACCAGAATAAACTGGAGCACGACGAAATCAATGATATTTTACAAAATAGTCCTTCTAAGTATAAGTTAGTAATCGCTGATGCTTGCCATTCGGGCAGTCTGCTGGCAATGAAAAGTGGCGAAACCCGCAATATACTTGAAGATTACTATAAATCATTGGCACAAGCTAATCCAGGGACAGCGCTCATCATGTCTTCCAAATCGGATGAGACATCATTGGAGAGCAGTGGCCTCCGTCAGGGCGTGTTCAGCCATTTTCTTATCCGTGGCCTAAAAGGTGAAGCTGATCTTGACAATAATAAGGTCGTGACGGTGCAGGAGCTATTTGATTTTGTAGATGGAAATGTGCGGGCTTATACAGTGAATCGACAGTCGCCAGTTATCAAAGGTGATTACGATGGGAAAATGACGGTGAGTGTTGTGAGGTAAGTGTATAACTTCTTATACAAAAAATCAATTGTCGGACACCTTCGAGGTGTCCGACAATTTTCATTTAGATTAACGCTGAACAGCAAATGACTTGCTTACACTACCTTCTGTAGTATTCACATTCAAATAATACTGTCCTGCCGGTAAAGTAGAAATATCAATGCGTGCATTGTCCTGTATGCCGGTCATCTCACGATTGATGGTAGAAACTACACTGCCTGCATTATTCACAATCGTATAATCGACTATGTCGAACTGCTTAGCAAAATTGGTTTCTACATTGATGAAATCGCTGACAGGGTTTGGATAAATGCTGAATGATCCGATTTCAGGATTTACTTCGCCGATATTGGTTGATTGTCCGATTACCAAACCAGTAGAGCATGAGCCCCAAAAATCGGTAAATACAGAAGCGTCATTTTCAAGATCTGCTTTTAGATCAATCCATGTATCCACCCAAACATAAGGCAGGTCAGCCAAAGTTGGTGCTATAAAATCGGCGTAAACGGAATTGTCATACGTTTCATCGAAACCAAAGAAAACTGTTTCAGGGCCTTGGTAACGTACTCCGATGTAATAAAGCTTATCGTCGCCAGGTACTGTATAGCCTTCTTCAAAATCATCAAAATCCAATACTGGAATTCTCAACCAAGCATTAGTGGCTGTTGGATCTGGAAATTCTGAAACTTCACCGAACCCAACAATTGTGAGTTCATCGTTTTCTGTGTTGCCATCTTGATTTACATCATCCCATTCGTACACATAAGCGGTGATGTTAGAGGCGCCAACAGTAGCCATATCCTGTGCACTCGTAGAAGCATAAAATAGGATAGAATCCAAAGAATAACCATCTCCAAGCGGCATACGATAGCCAGTCAAAAATTCAATACTTGTGACACCTACACCTGTGTAGGAATTGGTAATAACTGGTCTGTTATTAGCATTGTCCCATTGTCCTTTTGTGTAGAAGTTTTCACTGAGTATAAATGATGTGCTGACGTTGTTGTCGTCTGCCAATTGGTCAACATTGTCACTTGTTACTGCATAATTGATGGTATAGGTGCCAGCGCCTTCCGTTGGTACGTAGGCAGGTAAAGTTATTAATTCTGAGCTGTCAGCTCCCAATAAAAGGATAGAGGTCGATTCTTCATAAACGTTTGTAGCATTGCCTCCACCTGCTGGTGTAAAATCAATTGTACCAGTGAGTGTAACATTGGAAGCATCATTGAGACCTTTATTGACCACAATAGTCCCCAAATCAATAGGAGTTGCGTCAGCTTCGGCCTGATCGGCAGGCATTACGCCATTGGCAGCGCGGAGTATGCCGGTATTATCAACTCCAATATTATTGTCAAAAAGAACCATACCAATAGTCATGTTGACCGGGCCATTGGCAAGTTCGTCTTTAACCAATTGTCCATCGTCATAAGAGATGAAAACCACAGGGACAACAACTGCAGTAGCAGAGTCTCCGGCAAGCATATTGAAAAGAGCTGTACCTGGTTCATTGTTGACAATGACAACAGCAATTGCTCCAGCTTCTTGTGCATGATAAGCTTTCAGGCTAAAGTTGCATTCTCCGCGATCAACAAATGCAATTTTCCCGGCTATTTCAGCATTGTTTGTTACAGGGGTACACGCATCAGTGGTTTCGCCTACTCCGTCTTCTACAATGGCAACATCACCGGTCCAAGTACCTGTACTGGGGTCTACGCCCCAATTGTCGGCGCCAAATGAGCTAGTAAATGCAAATGATCCAACAATGTTGGCTGGTGAATTAACTACTACAAGTGTCTCTTGAGCAGAAATAGTGACTATCCCTATAGCAAGGAAAGCCACCATGGTGGCAAGTAATTTTTTAAACATAACAGTCGTGTTGGTGGACAAGCTTAAAGATCAGGCAAACATTGATAAGTATTCGGACAATAGACATGACTTAAACCGAATCGTCTAAAGTCTAAAGTCTCATCATTTTCTTGCTTTTACTTTCATCTTGTTCCAAATGGTGATTAATTAAATACAGGTCTAAAAGTATCAATGGCTGGATGTAAAACTTAGGAAGGAGGGAGGTTAAATTGGTTAGGTACTGGACAATTATTGGAAATGAAATCACAAAAAAAGCCCACCGGAATTTCCGGTGGGCTTTTTTACAATTTTAGTGGACGAATACCACTTTTCTATTCTGATTAACGCTGTACAGAGAATGCTTTGCTTGTACTGCCATCAGTGGTGTTAACATTGAGGTAGTATTGTCCAGCAGGCAATGTAGAAACATCAATTTGAGCTGTATTACCTTGGCCTTGAGTTCTTAAGATAGAGACTACTTTGCCATTGTTGTCAACAACAGTATAATCAACTTTGTCATAAGCTTTTGCCAAATTCGTTTCAACATTGATCAATTCCGTAGTAGGATTTGGATATACTTCAAATGTGCCAATCTCAGGATTTACTTCTCCTGTACCGTTAGCTTGATCGATAATCAAAGCAGTAGCGCAAGAGCCCCAGAAATCAGTGAAAATACCAGCATCACCTTCAATATCAGGACTAAGATCAGTCCAAGTATCAACGAAGAAATAAGGTAGATCAACCAATGTAGGAGCGATGAAGTCTGCATATACAGATTGGTCGTGTGCCTCGTCAAAACCAAAGAATACCAATTCTGGACCTTGGTAACGTACACCTACGAAGTAAACATTATCATCTTCAGGAACGATATAACCTGGTTCGAAATCGTCAAAATCAAGAACAGGAATGGTTAGCCATTCAGCAGTTGCGTTACCATCTGCCCAGCCAGTAACTTCACCAAAACCAACGATAGAAATTTCATCGTTTTGTTCTAAGTTGTCGTCATTCGCATCATCCCAACGATAGACATATGCAGTTATGTTGGAGGCGCCAACGACGTCCAAGCTTGCAGCATTCGTGGCTACATAAAAATTGAATGATTCCAATTTGTAACCAACACCCATTGGCATTCTGAATCCAGTCAAGAACTCAATGTTACCACCACCGGCGATGGTATAAGCATTTGTTCTTGCAGGGCGGCTGTTAGCGAAGTCCCATCCACCTTTACAGTAGAAATTTTCGCTTAAGATCATCTGGCTGCTGTTAGAGTTGTCGTTATCTACCTGATCCATGCTATCACTGCTAATGGTATAAGTTACATCATAAATACCCATACCTTCAGTAGCAATGAAATCATCAGTTGTCAAGAGAACAGAAGAATCTGTTTCTAACGGATCAGCAAATGCCGCAGACTCATCATATACATCTGTAGTAGAACCCCCGCCAATTGGAGTATGGGTAATCTTAGCGTTTACCACGATGTTAGAAGCAGTATTTGCACCGAAATTTGTAACAATTGCGCCAGGAGTGAAAGCAAAAGGATCTGCATCATACTGAACGGCAGGTGTTACTCCATTTTGTGCGCGTAGGAAGTCAGTAGTCGGAGCACCAACGTTGTTAGGGAATTGAACATTACCAATGGTCATGTTCACTGCTCCCATCGCCATAGCAGCTTTAATGATATCGCCATCTTCGAGTCCGATCATGACCACAGGGATCATAACTTCTGCTGCAAAGTCCCCGCCGCCCATACCAGCTGGTCCGCCTGGCGTATTATTAACGATAACACAAGCAATTGCACCTGCTTTCTGTGCATTAAGGGCTTTCAAGCTGAAGTTACAGCTACCCCTGTCAACAATGGCGATTTTTCCTGCTACGTCCATGCCATTAACCAAAGAATCGCAACCTTCATTTGTTGGAAAACCGCTAGTGCCATCACCCACCACAGCCACTAAATCAGCAGTCCATGTGCCTGTAGTCAAATCAACGCCCCAGGCATTAGCCCAAGAATTTGTAAAAGTGTAAGACCCTGCAATGTCATTTGGTGAGTTGACGATTACGAACTGAGATGAAGCTGTGAAAGCTCCAAATACAGAACAGAATAGAATTGTCGTAAGTAGTTGTCTAAGCATAACATTAAATTTTAAGTGATTGAATAGTCGTTGTTATTGAATAGTTATTGTTTATAAAGGGCTAAAAGTACGGAAATTGTTCATTTCATTTTAAGAAGAGTTCTTAAAATTTAGTCTTTATCGTACCATTTGAAAGGTTTAAATAGGCGGAAAGAAAGGCGAATATAATGAAATTTGAGAACTGGAAAAACGTCTTATTTTTTACTGCAAATTTTTCCAATTCCCAAATCGTACACAACTTTCTTTTAAGGTTGTGGTGTCATGCGTAAATACGGTTTGATTACCTTGTGCCCTTTTGGAAATTTAGCAGGTACATCCTCGTCTGGAATTGATGGTGAAATAACAACGTCCTCCCCATTCTTCCAATCAGCAGGAGTCGCAACGCTCTGATAAGCGGTGAGTTGAAGGCTGTCGATGACCCTTAGTATTTCCAAGAAATTTCTTCCTGTAGAAGGTGGGTAGGTCAAAGTTAGCTTCACTTTTTTGTCCGGGCCAATGATGAATACGGTACGTACAGTAACTTTTTCGGTAGCATTTGGATGAATCATGTCGTACAGCGTTGCTACATTTCTGTCATCATCGGCCACTATGGGGAAGTTCATCTTTACATTTTGAGTTTCTTCGATGTCTTTTATCCATTCAAAATGAGAATCGAGTGGATCAACGCTGACAGCCATTGCTTTTACATTTCGTTTTTGGAATTCTCCTTTCAATGCCGCAGTGCGCCCCAATTCGGTAGTACATACAGGAGTGAAATCGGCCGGATGTGAGAACAGCAGGCCCCAACTATCACCAAGCCATTCGTGGAAACTGATTTCGCCTTCTGTAGTTTGAGCAGTAAAGTTGGGAGCGGTATCCCCTAATCTGATTGCCATGATAAATTAGTTTTTAAGATTGGTTACTTCAATCATCCAATGTAAAAGTTGATTTATTGGTTATTCAATGGATGTGTCAAAGGGCCAATTGGTTCAAAAATGGAAGTACAGTAGTCCTGTTCCAATTTGTTATTTGTAAACGAGACTAGTCCAAAACAAAAAAGCCATTCCAGATGGGGGAAAGGCTTTTTTGGCTGATGACCGATTGTGTATCTGCACATATCGCTACTTAAGCAGCTTGCCTTTCCGGAAAATTGGACAGCAACAACAAGTAGTATTATGTTTATCGGTCAAAGTCATAAAAGCAAATATAAGTATTTACAACTCAGTTGTAAGTCGAGGATTAAGGACTGTGTATTTTTTTGATAAAGAAGTTGTTTAAAAAAAAGGTTTTTAGACCCATTCCGTGGATTTGATCTGCGATATTAGCAGGTCACTTCAAGTGCCCCGCTAATTTGATCAAAATTACAGGGGCCCTTGAAGTGACCCTGTAATTTCTCCACGGAATTTGTCTAAGAGGCTGTTTTAAAACCTGAAGTGCTGGTGAGAGGATAAGATTTTTGCATCAATTTTCTTTTGATTTGAGGAGCATATCCATAGATACGTGACGAAAATCAAGAGGAAATTGGGGTAAAAAGATATTCTCGTAGACGTGCTTGAGGTTTTAAAACAGCCTCTAAGAACCAAAAATATAAGAGGAACTGCGCTTTACCACAAACAGAAAAAAATCTCATCTTTACCGTATTCGATTCTCATAAACTCCTCAAAGTATGCGCAACGAATTCATCCTTTTTTCTATTCTTTCAATTTCCGCAGCCATACTAATCGGGCTTTTTTGGTGGCCACCTATGTTGTGGATTTTAGTTGTGTTAGTCCCAATAGTGGTTTTGGGATTTTATGAAATGTTGCAAAAAAAACATGCAATCATGCGCAACTTCCCAATCTTGGGAAGAGGTCGTTATATCATGGAAGTATTGCGCCCCAAAATCTATCAGTACTTCATTGAATCGGATACTGATGGGACACCGCTTAACCGAATTTCAAGATCGGTCGTATATCAAAGGGCAAAAAAGGAGCTTGATACTGCTCCATTTGGTACTCAGTTGGATGTGTATGGAGAAGGCTATGAGTGGGTCAATCACTCTATAGCGGCAATGGATGCAGGAACAATAGAAAACAATCCCAGGGTAATAATTGGTGGGTCGGATTGTACACAGCCCTATAGTTGCAGTGTGTTCAATGTTTCTGCCATGAGCTTTGGTTCCTTGAGTAGTGCTGCTATTGAAGCCCTGAACGGAGGTGCGAAAATTGGAGGATTTGCACATAATACCGGAGAAGGAGGCATCAGCCCCTACCATCAGAAACTGGGTGGTGATCTTATCTATCAAGTAGGCACAGGGTATTTTGGATGCCGGACAAAAGATGGCAATTTTTCTCCAGAAGAATTTTCCAAAAGAACCGCTTTGCCTACAGTAAAAATGATAGAGCTGAAATTGTCCCAAGGTGCAAAACCTGGGCATGGAGGTATTTTGCCAGCGAAAAAAAACACACCTGAAATAGCATCGATCAGAGGAGTGGAGCCTGGCACAGCAGTATTGTCCCCGCCCTATCACATGGCATTTTCTACACCTATTGAAATGATGCAACTGATAGGTAAAATGAGGAAATTGTCAAAGGGTAAACCGGTTGGGTTCAAGCTATGTATTGGGCGCAAAAGTGAATTCCTTAGTATTTGTAAGGCAATGGTGGAGACGGGTATCACGCCAGATTTTATTACGGTGGATGGAGGAGAGGGCGGTACAGGTGCTGCGCCGCTGGAGTTCGCCAATTCAGTAGGTATGCCTTATCGGGATGCTTTGGCGTTTGTCTATGATGCACTCATTGGTTTTGACTTAAAAAAAGATATAAAGATTATTGCAGCAGGAAAGATTATGACGGGTTTCCATATCTTCCGGGCAATCTCACTGGGGGCTGACGTATGTTACTCTGCCCGAGCCATGATGTTGGCGTTGGGGTGCATCCAAGCATTAGAATGCAACAAAAATACCTGCCCAACAGGTGTGGCCACCCAAGATCCGGAACTTGTACGTGGATTAGTGGTCGACGATAAAAAACAGAGGGTAGCAAATTTTCATCACAGCACCGTGGAAGCATTTGTTGAATTACTGGCTGCGGCAGGTATGGACGATATGAAAGATATCAATCGGACAGATGTTTATCGCCGTATTTCTGGAAATGATATTAAACGATATGATCAGATTTATCCTTATCTGAGTCCTGGTTGCTTATTAAATGAAAATACAGCTCCTGCTGAATGGAAAACACATTTAGCTGAAGCAAGTGCAGACAGTTTTAAAGCTGATTATCAGGTTTTGTTTAATGACAAATTATAAATTATTAATGACTAATAATAAGTATAAATCGATTCAATTCAATTGTAAAATAATGAAGCCATTGTTGTCTTTTTTGTTCCTGTTCTTTTTTATTTTATTAAATGCACAGCCCGTTAAATTAATGACATACAATATTCGCTTTGATACAGAAAAAGATGGAGATAACCAGTGGAAATTAAGAAAAGAAAATGTGGCTGAATTAATTCAATTTTATGAACCTGCTATTTTAGGAATTCAAGAAGGACTTATCAATCAGGTAAATTATTTGGATAGTTTTCTTGTAAATTACAAATACATTGGTATAGGAAGGGATGATGGAAAAAAGGGAGGAGAATATTGTGCAATATTTTTTGATACCACGAAATTTATCATGCAATATCAATCTACCTTTTGGTTGTCTGAAACGCCGGATAAACCATCAGTTGGATGGGATGCGGCAATGGAAAGGATTTGTACGTTCGGAATTTTTAGAAATAAAAAAACTGGAATTAATTTATTTGTTTTCAATGCGCACTTTGATCATATAGGTGTTGAAGCCAGAAAAAATGCTGCCGAGTTGATTCTCCAAAAAATTAAAAATTTATCTGGTAATTTCACACAGAAAATAATTTTAATGGGCGATTTTAATTTGACACCTGAAGAAGAACCTATTCAGGATTTAGCTAATATTCTGAAGAACACTAAATTGTCAAGTATAAAAAAGCCATATGGCCCAGAAGGCACTTTTAATGGATTTGAAATAAACAGCAAATTAGCTGATCGGATTGATTATATTTTTTCTAAAAATGTAAAAGTATTGGAATATAGCACTATTGATGACAGGAGGCATAATTTGAATTATCCGTCCGATCATTTACCTGTGATGGTTGTTGTGGAGTAAGGGGCGGGCGTATATGATATACTCAAAACGAAGTGGTTTGTGAAATTGATTTTCTACAAACCAATGGTTTTGAGAATATGCCGATGGAGAAATGGTTTAATTTTTCCCAAACCATTTCGGAATCGGTATAGTAACCCAATAAACAAAAGTAGATACGATGACAATTAATAGTTGGATTGTAGTTTTAATGTTTTTCTGTACGTCACATGATGTTGAAGAAGGTGGAATAGGGCCTCCGGGTACGGTAAAAATATCGGATAATTTTTATGCAGATAGACGTGAGGTTTCTAATATGGATTATCGTGAATATTTATATTGGATGGTTAGAATATTTGGAAAAGATTCTCAAAAATATATAGATGCCATTCCAGATATTGGTGTGTGGGATGAGTCGGATTTACCAAATGCAGAATACCTTAAAAACAATTATTTGTTTGACTATCATTTTGATGATTTTCCTGTAGTTGGTGTTTCATGGGAACAAGCGCTTGAATATTTGAAATGGAGGTCGGACCGGGTTTATGAAATGATTTTAATCGAGAGTGGAATGATAATGAAAAACCTAAATCAAAATAGTGAATCATATTTTACTATCCAAAAATACAAAAATGGAGAGTATCTAAATTATAAACCAAAAGAACTACATCCGTTTGCTTATTTCAGTTTGCCCAGCGAAGAAGAGTGGGAAGTATTGGCGAATGCTGAAAATGATTTAAAAACTTATCCTTATGGCATTAAAAAAGATAAAAATAAATTAGAGAATAAGAAAGGGTGTAAATTTTTTAATACCCTGTGTAAACGCAAATTAGAATCGATAAAACAAAAATCAAAAAAACCAATTACTGTTGATGGCACACGTTTTAAAAGTAACCATTTTCATTTGTATAATACCATCGGAAATGTATGCGAAATGACTAATGAGAAAGGCTTGGCCAAAGGAGGTAGTTGGATGCACGATTTAAAAGAATGCACAATTGTGAATTCTTTTACATACGAATCGCCTTCCAGTTGGTTAGGATTTCGAGCGGTATGTCGATGGGTGGAAATTGATTGATTTAATCAGCCTTTTCTTTTGCACTCAGTTTGATGCTACTTCGAATAAGTCAATTATTAACAAACAGGGCATTAAGTTATAGAGAATAGACATTCGTCACACACTGAGTGTTATTTTTCTGTTCACTATTCACTATTCACTATTCACTATTCACTATTCACTGTTCACTGCTCACTGCTCATTGCCTCCAATATTTCTTTTGCTTCATTACTTTTAAAATCACCTTCCGAAATGAGTTCCTTTAACATATTTGTTGCCATGATTTTGTCATTCATTAAAAGGTAGGCCATTGCTTTGTACCAAAGTGCCTGCTGGTGGTAGTCATTGTCGGAAGTGAGCACTTTATTAAATGCAGTAATCGCCATTTCAGGCTTGGGTTTAGCTTGCGATAAATAGCTGATGCCCAAATAATATTGAGCCAGATAAACGATGGTACCTTCTTCATTTATTGATGCTTCAAATGAAGAAATGGCATTTTCATAATTGCCCTTTGCATATGCCTCAATGGCTTTTTGCCAATTATTTTCTTGGTTGGGCTCACCACTTCTTGTAAAAATAGGATTGCGGTAAACTTCAAAATGTTCAGCAAAAAGGTCGGAGGATTCGGGGTTGCTTCCGTTTGAAAAAATCCAAAAACTGGCAGCAATAAGTACGAGCAAAGCAGCAGCTATTGCCCAAGTACGAAAAGGCCGGATTCGACGTATGGGCGTTGCCGCTTCCGCTTCCCAACCATCAAATTTTGACTTAAGATTGACTCTTCCGCTTGCAGTTACTACTTGTCGTGCAGCTTTTTCCAGATGCAGGCCATTTTTTAGGTCAGCTTCATTTAGGAGTCGACGCTCAAATGCTTGCGCATCTGTTTTATCCATATTACCATCGAGGTAGTTGTCGATTAATTCCTGTCGTTTGAGTTCATCATTCATGACGCATGTTGAATAGTGGTTTAGGATTCCGTCAAAAAAGCCAAAATTTTGGGCTTTTCTTTAATCATCTCTTTCAGTCGCTTCATACATTTATATCTTTTGTTTCTCGCCACCTGCTCATTTTCGTAATTCATTTCGTGGGCGATTTCTTTGTTATTAAAATAATGATAAATACTGAGCCCCAGCACCTTTTGGCAATCTTGCCCTAGCTGGTGGAAAACTTGGAGCACTTGGCTTTCCTGCTCTTTTTCCAAAAAAACAGGCAAAAAACCTGGAGTTTCTTCCTCTACTTGTTGTGATGCTTTTGCGCGCTCACCAATCCCTTTTCGCTTCAGACGGTTCATCCAGTTGAAACGTGCAATGGAATATAGGTAGGATGAAATGGCGCTTTCGCCTTTGAATTTGCGTGCCTTCACATTTTCATAAAAAGCTATGACTGTTTCCTGGAATACATCTTTAGCCTCTTCTGGCGAACCGTTGTTGCGCCTTATATAATCTACAATCATTGGCCTATTGTGCAAATACACTTGCCGCAAGGCGATGTCTTCCGCCTGCTCGCCCGTGAGCAATTGTTCTAATATCTCTGTATCTGATAAGGCCTTTTGCATAATGAGTAAACCGAAGTTGGTCAAATGTAACCAGCTGGAGGAATGAAAATGAAAATTAAAATAAAAATTAGAATGAAAAGCTGGTTTCCCAATTCCTGTTGGCCTTCATTTCAGTTTTCATTTTTAATGAGAATCAGGGCATAATGGCGCATAGCGCCAATCCCATTGGTAGAAACAAAAATAAACAGATAAGCGGCGCATAGCGACGCCCCTCTTGTTTCTCTGCCTTTATTAGCTAAGGGGGGCGTCGCTCTGCGCCGCAATATGTGTTTCATTTCCCAGAGCTACCAAGGGCAAAAGTCGCTATGCGCCTTGAACACCTGATTCGCATTTTTATTTAAAAAAAAAACTCTTCCTGTGGTTACGCGACCACCTACTTGATTTACCTACCTGCAAAACACCTACTCCCCCGTCAATATTTTTCACATTTTAATTAAAAGATTAAGCTATGGCAAGGCAATTATTTTCCATTATTTTTTTCTGTTCGACAATATTGAATTTCACTCAAGCGACTTGTGTCTGGATGGGCGATCCAGCTGGCGATGGTTGGGACGACCCTGCAAATTGGTCGTGTGGCCATGTGCCCACCGGAGTGGACGATGTCATCATTGAAGGCGGGATAGTCCACGTGGACAAGTTTGTTTCAGTAGCCAAAATTACTTTAAAGGGAGGTACATTGGCTGATGCTGGGTTTGATGTAACCACGCCTGAGTTTGTTTGGGAATCAGGTATAATTGGGGTAGAACTGTCGGTTGGTGGTGGAGCGGTAATGCACATGGTAACTGGTGGCACCAAAGTGTTGGCTGCCAAAATCTTCAATTTTGGTGATATAACGTGGGACGCCGGTGCATTTGAACTCAATGGAGAGCTGATAAACAGCAGCATGTTTGCCATTGCATTTGACGGTTCGATCGGGTACTCCAGCCCGATGCCGGGTATGATTACAAATAGTGGCTCATTCAACAAAGTGGGTGGCGCTGGCGAATCAATTGTGGCAGTTCCAATTATGAATACGGGGGCAGTAGGGGTTACCAGCGGCACTATGACGTGCAGTTCCACTGCCACGTTTTCACATAAAGGGACGGTAATGGTAGATGCAGGAAAACTGTTAAATATCCATGGTGATTATACCGCTGATCCCGGAGCTGTCTTTGACGGAACAGGTTTTATTGATTTTATTTCAGGAACAACAATTATTGATGTTGCCTATGATGGTGGATTGGGTTTCATTTTTAGCGGTGCTACGGTAGAACTGAAACACGATTTTTTCACTACCGGGGGAGTGGGGTTTGCTGGCGGAGAAGTTGGAGGTGCCGGACATTTGAAATCCAAAACAAGTATGATATGGGAAGAGGGGATACTCGGGGTGAAAACAACTATACCCGTTGGAGCAACCCTGGCTATGAGCACCGCCGGCACTAAAACACTCAAAGCGTTGCTTACAACGGATGGTGCAACTACTTGGAGTGGTGGGGCATTTGAAATGGATGGCGGTACACTCATCAACAGTGGTGCTTTTGAGGAGACTTTCCCCGGAATTTTATCTCAGGTTGCGGCTTCTACCATCACCAATTCTGGGACTTTTACCAAAAAGACAACTTTGGGAACAGCTACCATCAAAGTACCATTTTTGAATGCTGTTAGTGGAACGGTGGCTGTGACGCTGGGTAAGTTGTTGTTTGATGAAGCTGGACTGACCAATAGTGGTACAGTAGACATTTCTTTAGCCGCAGAACTTGACCTAAGCCATGCTAGTTCATTTACGGCATTAAGCACTTTGACCGGCTTAGGTCTATTGACATTGAGTGAAGGCGAAATAGGAATGGGACTCACTCATAGTGGATTAATATATCTTAAAATAGATGGCGCAGTAGTAACATTCACAGGGGATTTCTCAACAATTAGAACCATAACTTTTTTGAAAGGAACAATAAAGGGGACCAAAACATTGAAAGTATCCAATGCAGGGGGGAGCATGATTTGGAAGGAAGGTATTATTGAAGGTAAAGTAAGGATTGCTCCAGGTGCAATTCTCTATATGAGCGGAACTGAAGACAAGGCCATTACTAATGGTACATTGACAAACGATGGTACAGTAAGCTGGACGGAAGGGGATTTTGTGATAAGTGGATCTGGAAAATTGATCAATAATAGTACATTCAGATGCTTATTCAATGGGTGGTTGACTTATTATATTAGCTCAGGAATAGGAAGTGTCTCCAACACTGGCACATTTAACGTGAATACGACAGGTTGGATGTCATTGGATGTTGACTTCACCAACTCTGGTACTTTGAAAATTGATAATGGTTCTTTCTACATCAATAGTGGCGATTTTTCGAATAGCTCCACCATCTCATTCGTATTGAATTCATTGATAGAAATAGATACGGATGTTGATTTTAATTTGGGTACGGTTATAAGCGGAGCAGGGGCCTTTAAGCTAACAGGAGGAACCTGGGATATAAAAGAAACATTATCACTTTCCAATGCATTTACAATTACAGGTGGCTCTTTCGAGTTATCTAATTCCCTTTCAACCTCTGGGACTTTTGCTATGTCAGGTGGCCTTTTAACAGGTGGCTCCACATTAACTCTATTAAACAGCCTGGCTTGGTCAGGTGGCACAATAGGAGCCGCTGTTACCATGGATGGAGCAGCTACCGTGGGAATAACAGGAGGATTAAAAACACTTACAGGGACTTTTAGCCAAGCAGGTACCGGCACATGGAGTGCCGGCAACATTATTATAGAATCTCCTGGCGTGTTCAATAATAGTGGTACAATGGAGATGTCGGGCCCCGATTCTCTGAAATTTACAACTACAACAGGCACTTTTAACAACAGCGGTACTTTTTCAAAAACTGGATCGAATAGAGCGGTTTTTCTAGTTGATTTTACGAATACTGGAACCATGAATGGAATTGGTATAGCAGAACCAATCGGTACGTTTACGAATACATCTGGCACTATCGCTCCTGGTAATTCTCCAGGTATTCTTACTTATGATGGTAGTTTTACAAACGGCACTATGCTAGATATAGAACTGTTTGATGGTTCAGGTGCAGGAACTGGTCACGACCAGCTGGTAGTCACAGGCGATGCCATGTTGGGCGGTACGATTAAAGTCGTAGAAACAGGTTCGGTGCCAAATGGCTCATATACCATTCTTATATGCCAGGGCGGACCAGCATGCAGAACAGGTTCTTTTTCGACTATAGACTTACCTACGGACTATGTGCTATCCATGACGGGTACTGAAGTGATCGTTACAAAAAGTGCCTTGCCAGTAGAGCTGGTGGAATTTGAAGCTGAAAAAGAAGACCGCGACATACTGCTTAGTTGGGAAACTGCGAGTGAGCAAAACAATGACTATTTTACGATTGAGCGCTCCTTTAATGGAAAAGATTTTGATCCGATTGAAGAGATACTTGGTCAAGGCACAACTACTGTTTCGCACCATTATTCATTCCTCGATGTAGGAATTTATGAAATAGCAAAATCAACGATTATTTATTACCGCCTGCGGCAAACAGATTTTGATGGAGCTAATAAGCTGTCGAAAGTAGTTGCTGTAGAAATGGACAAAGAGGCCTCTATTTTTGAAATAGAAAATGTAAGGAGAGATGATGCAGGTTTTATTGCCGTTCGATTCAATGATAATAAAGAGATGAATGGACTTTCCCTGTTTTTAAGCGACCGATCAGGAAGGACTATTTCACAAGAAAAAATTAATTTGGAAAATGGACAAGTCGCTCGATTAAATACAGGTTTATTACCAGCAGGCATTTATTTTATAGCAGCAAAATGGCAAGATAAGTATTCTTCATACAGGGTATTTTTAGGAGAATAAATGTCATACGTTTTATGTGTCGGACAACTTCAAGGTGTCCGACACATAATTATTTAGGTGAATAACACTTTATTTATTTTTCTTTTCAATTAAATCTATTGTCTTTTTGTATTCCTTGGCCAAAAGAATTTGATTTCCCCAAAGCTCTTGCCTTACTTGCCAAATCAAACGATTCACTTCTTTATACTTGGTGTTTGAATCAATATTGTAAAACCTGTCCAGTAAAGTTTCATGTGTGGAAACCATGCTCTTTTGCCGCAGGTAAATTTTGGATAAATTTTCCAATAATTCGATATCCATTCCAATGAAAATATTGCTGAATTTGGCAGCATCGAACATAGCGTCTTCCAAACTGGTATTCCCTAGCCCTTTCCAATTTGGCAGACGTTGCATAAATGGTGCGTCAAAAAACCTTTCGTTGAGTATCTCTTCCGTTAGAATATTGCTCAGACTATCATGGGATACGTAAAAAGATTTTCTGCTTTTTTCCAGGCTTTCCAGGTTCTCCATGTTGGAATTCAACTCGTTTTTAATACTATTTAAAATGGCTTTCCTGTTTTTCTTCAGATTTTTATTGCTGTTCCAATCAGAAGCAAGCATGCCGAGAAATACCCCGATTATTACTATTAAAATCTGTATGATGTATTCTTTAAATTGACTTTTTTTCATTTGTTTATATATTATAATCTGGCAAGTGACGATGGCATGTTCATGGCCCTCCTCCATGCTGCTAATTGACCGATGTGCATTGAATAATGCGTAATGCACATAAAATACAGTAGGTCAATGGTTTTTGGAAAATACTGGTTGTACCTCCAGGTAACTGGATTATTTAATTTTTCAATTGAGACTTCATTTATGTAACCTAATAAGGTGGTATGTTGCTCTTTTAAGCAGGCTGTTAACTCAGATTTATTTGGATATAATTTTTTTTCCTCTGTTGGTAAGCGAGGGTCTCCAGGGCCATTTCTTCTAAAAATATCATCCCACTCTTTTTTAATGTTATACGGTCCTCCAAGATGCTTGACCATCATTCCATAAGCGGTGATTATATGGCCGACCGTAAAAGTAGGGTGGTTCTCTAATCCTTTTGATGAAGTAAAACTCATATTTGCCTCTTCGATATCAATGATTAAATCTAAGGTATATTTAAAATTAAAATTGAGCTGGTTTATTAAATGTTCAAAATGAAATGTCTCCATTATTATTGCCCGTATTTTAAATTTCAATTGTTATTCTTCAGTGCCAAAATGCATCATACGCATTCCTCCCATCTCGCCAAATCCTCTTTTTTTCCAAAATTCAAATGGGAAGCCTTCATTAGATGTAAACAAAATAATCATTTCAATATTGATAGACTGTAGATGTTTATTTATAGCGTTCATGAGCTGTGTTCCAACACCTTTCCGTTGATTGTTTGGCAATACAAACATTTCTTTTAAATAAAAATAATCTCCCGTAAAATAAGGCTCAATATTTCCTACACAGCACCCTAAAAGTTCATTTTCATAAAATGCCATCCATCCTATAAATTTCGGTGAATTATAAAAACAATTAAGTTTTTCCAATGCCTTTTCTTTAGTCCAGCTGTCATTCCACGGTTCTGCATTATATGCCGCCACTAAAACCTCCGCACATTTTTCAAGCGACTGATTAGATTCAATTTTTTCTATTTTAAGTTTTATTTCTATTTTTATTATTTGATCCAAGTTGCGATACTTGTACAGCGAATCCCCAGATGCGCTCTGTCTTCTAAGCATATATGGCGAATCTGGAGATTTGCTGTACTTGTAATAAAAATATTAGCTTATCGCAACTCAGGTTATTTATTATTTATACTCAAAACGAAGTGGTTTGGGAATTTGATTTCCTACAAACCACTGGTTTTGAGGAAATACCGATGGAGAAATGGTTTAATTTTTCCCAAACCATTTCGGAATCGGTATAGCAACCTTCTGAGAAGCTTTGTCTAAAACAGCTTCTTAGAAAATCAGCTGAATATGAGATCGTTTTATTGTTCTGGGCTAATTTCGCAATTATGAAAGAAATTCAGGCACTTATTCAGCATATTGAAAAAATCATTACACTTAGCGATAACGCTAAATTTGATTTAGCAGCCAAGATTACCACTAAGAAACTTCGGCGAAAACAGTACTTATTGCAAGAAGGGGATGTTTGCAGGCATTATAATTTTGTATTGAATGGCTGCATGCGCATGTATTTTTTGGATCAAAAAGGAACGGAACACATCCTGCAATTCGCTTCTAAAAATGGCTGGATCGCTGATATTGGTAGCCTTCATAATGACCAACCCAGCCGCCTCTGCATCGATGCCCTTCAGCATTCAGAAATTTTACGGATCAGTAAGGATGATTTAATTGAGCTGTATGGTAGCCATCCTGCTTTCGATCGATATTTTCGAGTGTTGACCGAGAACGCATTTGTTGGGATGCAACAAAGGGTTTTACAAAATATCAGCTCAACTGCTGAAGAACGATACTTATCTTTCCTGAAAAAATATCCGCTACTCGCCAATCAACTACCGCAGGTTCATATTGCTTCTTTTATTGGTGTTACGCCTGAATTCCTCAGCAAGTTGAGGCGTAATTTGATGGAAAAATAAACCATTCTCTTAATCTACATTAAGGTTTTTTCTTAACCTACTTCATTGGTGATGGCTTGTGCTTGCCTGCAATTTTGTGTTATCAAATCACAAATAATTAAAGGCACATGAAATCTATTATTTTAAGTCTATCACTGTTACTCGCTTTCAGTGGGTACGCACAAAACGAACCGAATTTTCCCACCATTAAAAATGAAGAAATCATGCAATCATCTGAAAAAACCGCAGTAGAAAACCTACTTCTTGCCTACGAAGAAGCGCTTAATAATGCTGACACGAAAGCAGTTTTATCGCTTTATGCAAAGGACGGTGTATTTATGCCTTCCGAAGCGCCATCTGCAATTGGCCATGCCGCAGTTGAGGCATCTTACAATTTTGTTTTCAACCAAATAAAATTGAACATCAAATTTAGTATTGATGAAATTGTGGTGCACGGCGATGTTGCTTTTGCATGTACTATTTCAAGAGGCTCAACAGATATTTTGGCAGCAGGAATAACAGTTCCAGAAGAAAACAGGGAATTGTTTGTGCTAGTGAAAGAAGATGGCGAATGGAAGATTGGGCGGTATATGTTCAATAAAATGAGCCCGACAAACAATGAGTAAACTTGTCAGCCAGTAACTTCAAATTGTATTTCTTTTTTTACTTCCCCATTTACCAAAATTTCCAATCGATGCGTGCCAGGGTGATGCTTGCGTGTGGTGAGGTTGGCAAAACCCTGTCGCTTTTCGATGGAGTCCTGCTGGCCAGTCTTCATTTCCATTTCTTTTATTTTAAAAACCTTTCTGGAAATGTTCCCACTTGGAGTGAGGTAGTGAATGACATATTCCAAGCGTATCTTTTGCGCCTTTTTCCCATCGTTTTTTATTATGAATGAAAATGTAAAAACGCCTCCAATTTGGACGGAAGGACTGCATGCAAGTTTGGCCACCTCTATCCCCGGCACTCCTTTTTGATAACCAAAAAGTGCAAGCGCACGACCGTTGCCTTTTTTCAAAAGGCCACGGCATGCATGCCGCACAACCCAGTCTGTTTCCAGTGAAATGCCCTGCCAGCGAGTGGCAATGTCGAGTGCGAGGTCAGGGTGTTCTTTTGAAATATCATTGAGGTTATTGGCTACCGAACGGCGGACTGTTTCGGCTGGATCATTTTTCAAATGTTCCAAAACAGGTAGAATTGGACTTGGGTCTTTTTTCAGGGATGGGACACCCATGCCCCATGGCAGCCTTGGCCGAAACCCCTCACTGGATAACCGCCGCACCATAGCACTATTGTGTTTTGACCAAGCGTGCATCAGTGCAAAAGTGCGCTCCGGGTATTTCAGTAAATAGGGTCGTATAGCAAATTCAGCGCTGGCCAACTGTGTCATGATTTCAAGCGCTGGGAGGGAGGTGTCTGGGTCTTCTGTTCCAAAAACTTCGACGAAATCTGGAAAGATTCCCCATTCAAAAGACATGCGCTCACCATCACGTGCCAGCATATTCTCAACAGTCTTTGTGAGTACCTTCACCGCTTTAGAGTAGGGCGTTGGCAGGCACTTTTCTAGGCAGTGTGAGATATGTCGCATCCGCTGTTTCAGTTCCAGGTTCTCATAGTTGTCGTCGAGGACAAGCGACTTGAATTGGGAAGATTTAAATGATGGATATACCGTTTTTATTTCGGCAGCAGTTTGTTCCACAACTTTGCTGGAAAAAATATTCTTCAGCAGAAACGGTTCTTTCTTTTCGGGTGATTTGGCCATGTCGGTGATTGTTTAGGCAAAAGTAAGAATAGCTGCTGGCTATTTGTTACTCGCTAATTACCTCCGAACTTATACTTTTTCCAATTTGATAAAAGGCTTTTTGGGCAATTCGACAATTATTTCATCGCCACTATTAATTTCCCCTCCTTTCTTCACGATTCCCATTATTCCTGCTTTTCTGATTAATTCGCCATTTTCTTTTTTTTCTAAAACTGCTTTCATCAATCCTTTTTTTATGGTGTCTAATTGGACGCAGGGATTTCTTAAACCGGTAACCACGATTTCTGACTCATTGCCTATTTTCAAAATGGTGTCCTTTGGTAAATTCAATAAATCAATGCCCTTTGTGGTAATATTTTCCCCCATTTGTCCAGCACCGACTTCAAAGCCTTTTTCGGCTAATTCATCCAATAATTCCGAATGAATTAAATGTACCTGTCTCAAATTTGGTTGTGTTGGGTCTTTGGCCATCCTTGATCTATGTTTGACCGTTTTGCCCATGTGGGCATCGCCTTCAACGCCTAATCCCTTTAGGAGCATTATTTTTTCGTAATTGTTTTTTTTGAGTGTGTGCGATTCGCTTTTACTTAAAGCTATTACTTTGCCCTTAGTCATTTTTTTTTATGATTGAGAGATTTTACGCAAGAGGTGTTTGGGTATTTGGTTTAAGTCTGGAGACTTAAACCAGCGGATTTAAGTCAGGAGACTTAAGCCAGCGGATATTTGGTTTAAGTCTGGAGACTTAAACCAGCGGAGACTTAAGCCAGCGGTGTATAGTTATTGTGTGCCAATTTCATTCATTAGAAAATTGAATAAACATCTGTTCGAAGTTCAAAGTCATTTTATCAAAAGAATTTATTACGTCTTGTCCCAAATTTCCTGAATATTTATTGTGATCTGGATTTATGTTCTTTTGAAAAAGTACTACTGAGTCAAGTTCTAAACCCGACCCACCGACGTTAAGCGGGAAATGAATTAAAAATACTTGATATTTATTTGTAGATCCAATTCCTCCCAAATTTATTTTTATTTTTTTATACCTGTTTTCAATTATTGTGCTATTTCTTTGATAGTAATTTTCGTAAAGCCATGTTTCGCTTGCTCCGGTGTCAAAAGAAAATATAAGCGTGTCTTGTTCATTTACCACTTCGACTATCGGTGTCAAGTAATCCATTGCAAGATTGGAATATGAGTTTATGGATGATACGGATGGTATAATGAGTTCATTGTTACGGGTTCTTTGAATTTCCCCTAAAGCTGAAATCACTGGGTAACCAATTATTCCGAATATTTGAAAGTCTGCTTCCGCAAAATATAACGCACTATCAGGAAAGACCAAAAGTACTACGTTTTCCAATTCTATATTCCCAAAATTCATAAATGAAGCCAGTGCTACTTCTGCGGTTATATGGTTCCCTAAGATTCCTTTTACACTTACGGAAGAGCCTAAGTGTTTTATATCCATCGAAGTTGCGACAGATTCTGTAACAACACTAATATTTGCGCCTGTATCAAAGATCATATTGACACTTGAATTAGAGTGGTTAAAGAACGTCGGAATTTTTGAACTACCAATAAGGTCGATTTTGCTGTATTCTTTTTTTGTTACTAATTGCGCAGGTTTATCTCTTAAGCTATTCCAAATATTTAATTCATTCTTTAATTCATAAAATTCAGTTGAATCAAATTGCAAATAGTGTTTTTCTATTAATTCAATTGTAGCATCTGTAGCTTGGCTATACTCAAATAGCTTTACATGATTATGGAGCTTTAGCTTCAATAAAGTGCTTTTTTCATTGTCACTAAGCTGAGCAGAATAATGATTTAGTAAATTGGAAATGGAATAATTGCTTTGGATAGGATTATTGAAGAAATATTCAAGCTTAGCCGAAAATAGCAAACTGTCAGACTGAGGTAATTTATGTTTTGTTTGTTGGAAAAGACGCCTTGCTTGGAATACTTCCATTTGATCGAGCAAAGAGTAAAGTTTATTTACTATTTGATTATTGGTAGTTTGCGGTATTTCGCAACTTAAAAATATCCCTAAATATATGGTTGTCAATAAAAATGAGAGCCTCATGGATTTTATGTTTTATAGAATAGAATGCATTTGTCGCATTTGAATTTGTCAAAAGGACTCATTTAAAAATCATTTATTAGAGGTTGAGTTTTAAAAGGTGGCAAGTTAATACCCAATACCCAATACCCAATACCCCAATTCAATAACTCTCACTCCCTGCCTTGATGCGAAATGCGGAAGGTGTCATGCCGATTTCTTTTTTGAAATAGCGGTTGAAAGAAGCTTTATTGTTGAAGCCCGCTTCATAAGCAATTTGAATGATGGTGTAATGACTGTGGGCTGGATCGGCGAGGAGTAGCTTTACATGTTCCACTCTGTATTTATTAATGAGTTCGAAGAAGTTGACGCCGTAGTGTTCGTTGATGACTTGCGATAGTTGGTGATAGCTCACGTCGAGGTAAGCGGCTAAGTCAGCGAGGCGTAGTTCATTTTCTTTAAAAACCTGATCTTCTTGCAATAGCCGTTCCATGCCTCGCTTAATTGAAGCGCTTGCACTTTCGGTGAGGCTGGAAGTTTGGTATTTTTTGACAGGGATAAAATGGCCGATTGGTTCGCTGCTAAACACCCGTCGCTGAACCAGGCCCATGTATGCGATGGTGAGTATGCCCAGCGCCATGACCAAGCTGATGGAGTAATCCCATTCTGGATTAAAGAAGGAACAATTTACCAAAATGAAATAGGACAGAAAGGCAAGCGTATAAGCCATCATCCCCCAAGCTACTATTCGTGTCCAGGTTTTAATATTGGTATCCACTTGCCACTCGTTTCGGGTCATTTCGAAAATGTGGATGGCGTAATATAATAGGTGTCCAATGAGAAGGGTAGAAGAGGAGGCTATAATCCTGAAGTCGGGAGATGCTCCTATGTTGATACCAAAGCTCAATAGGAAAACAGGTGTGGTAAAAAGGATGCCTATTGCTGGAATGATGTAATGCAGCGCTACTTCTTTGTTGGTGTAATCCTCTTTGAAGGTATCTTTTAAATAAAAATAAAGAGACGGGCCGATCAGCAGAGTAAGGCAAGGCCAAACATTTACTAAGTATGGAAATACAGCTGAGTACCTTGTCCAGATGGTCACATAGGAAGCCAGAATTAAGGAGGCCGCTAATACGACCACGGATAACTTTTTTTCTCCTGCGGAAAATTTTGATTTCCCAAAAAATAATATGACTCCAATCAAAAGCCCCAAAGCTGCAATAGCAGAAAGTAGGCCCGTCCAAAAATTGAAACCGGGCGCTACATTCTGTTTCAGTCGGATAAACGCTTCATGCTCCTTGGCCATTTGGTCAAATTCCTCGACCAGGAGCATATTATATCTCAAATAATTTTTCGGAATGATTTCTAAACTGGCGAATGCGAGGCTGTCCTGCCCTAGAGAAGCATGGGTTCTTGCTATCCAATAAGTTGCATAATGTTGCCATTGGGCGCCCATTTGCTGAACCTCCTCAAATAAGGCCGTAGCTTTCTCTACATTTCCATTTTTGTAAAAACAAACACCTCCATCGAATTTCATTGTCTCGCTCACCAATGTTGTCTTCTCCAGCTCTTCAGCTATTTTTTCGCATTCCGATTGTTGCCGCGCAGCGGCCAGTTCAGGAGCAGTAAGCTGCCCGAAAACAAAGCTCAGTTGGAATACGGTTAGAAATAGAATTAATAGCTGTTTCATTGTTTCATTGTTTCATTGTTTCATTGCCTCACTGCTTCATTGTTTATTGTTTCACTGTTTCATTGCCTCACTGTTTCATTGCTTCACTGCTTCATTGTTTTCGAAATTTGCATTATTAACCATGAAACCATGAAACCATGAAACCATGAAACCATGAAACCATGAAACAGTGAAACCATGAACCTCCCTCACTTCTGCACCACCACTTTTTGCCTTGCAATTTTGCCTTCCGGCAATTTTGCTGTAAGGTAATAAACACCATTGGCAAGATTGGATGCATCCCAGCTGGTACTATCAGCAAAGTTAATTTTAGAAATGAACATCCCTGTTGAATTATGAATCTCCAACGCAGATGCAGTTTCTGCGACTTGCTGATTTGAAACTTGAAAATGTACCCCTACGGAAGGTGTTACGAAAGTTACATCTTCAAAAATTTCACGAGTTGAGGTTGTATTTTTTTGGCGAAATACGACTGCATTAGGCCGGATAAGCCCAGCTGCTCCGGGGGCTACAAGGTTTTTTACAAAAGTGCCGTCGGCTTTATAAACATTGACTGCTGAAGCAGAGCCTACGCCAAGTGCAAAATCATTGTTTGGATAGAAATCAACTCCCTCTGCCTGACCGACGCTCGATACAATTCCTTCCTGAAAAGCGCCAAAACTGTTAAAGCGTTTTACCTGTCCGGCTGTCCAATCTGCAACAAACAAATCGCCATTCTCACCAAACCAAATATTGGTTGGGCCGCTAAGGTTGCTGCTGATGAAATTTCCGAGATCAGCGCCAGTGCCACCGAATTTTTTGACATAGGCTCCGTCATAGGAGGATACGTAGAGCGCACCTGTATTGTCCCAAGCAAGTCCGATGCTTTGGCTGACGGCAGTTGCAGTGAAGTCATCCACAAAAGTACCGTCCAACTGGTACCTTTTCACTTTTCCATTTCCTGCCCATTGCAACACATAAAGCAAATTATCGGGTCCAATTTCCATTCTAGTTGGTTGGCCGATGCCAGTGGCGAAATCTTCTATGTATGCGCCAGTATCTGCGTTGTATTTAGTAATTGTGCCATCGTTGAGGTTGGAAATCAGCACCGTATTTTCGTCTTCAAGAAATAGAATGTCTTGAGGCCAACCCAGATTATCTGAAATGAATTTAATACCGTTCTCTCCATTTTGGTCGTATTTGAAAATATGCCAAGGACCAATATTGAATCCTGCAGCATCGCTGACGAATATATCAAAATCTTGTGCTGAGAGCGAGGTGAATATCAAAGCCATGAGGAGGCCTGTAAGTGAAAAAGTTTTACTTTTCATATTTGAAATGTTTTTAAGAAATAAGAACAAATCAAGGCTCTTAATATCAATTTGGGGTTTCAACTTATAAAGGTTTACGGATTTTGGGGTGGAAGTGTCATTGGGCGTACAGTGAGAGATGGGGATTTCAATGTATATTAGAATTTATTGTTAAAGACAAATCTTGTAGTTGAGAGAAAACCGTTTTATCGGCTTACCAAAGGATTTGTAAAAATACAGAACACTTTGGTGTTTTGCCGAACGAAATATGCAAACCTTCAAGCTAAATTCGAACTGATTAGCATTTGCATAAGAAGTTAATATTAGCAGATGCTTTGGCTATTTGTTCGGGTCATTTTATTCATTTAAAATTCTAAAAAATTGAAAAATCTTCTAACCGTATTATTGGTGAGCATATCTGCGTCATTCACTTATTCACAAATTCACGAGGATAATTTAGTTCAAGTTTATTCTAAAAAATTTGAGAGCGAGTTTAATTTGACGAAGCTAAAAAATGATTCTATTGGGATCGCAGCGATTGAAATACTTGAAGGTCTTAAATCACACGAACAAATTGATTTTCGAAATTATGCACATTTTAAAATAATGGACATCGCGGTTCGGAGCAATTCTCAGGCAGTAAAGGCTAAAGCCGTAAATTCTATACTGAAGTTTTCACGTGATCCCTACGTAGCAATAAGGGGAAACAATGCTAACTTCTACGAAGCATTTCCAAAGGAAGTGTATAGAGGGGATTTTGTTATCGAACTCAAATCAGTGCTGCATAATGATAGTTTCGTCAATAGGGGGCATATACTATTGGTAGGCTTTTTAGGATTGACTGAAGAAAAAGCCTACCTCGAAAACCACATCCTGAAATCAAAGGGAAGGTTTTTAAATGATTACAACCGACAGGAGATTAACAGGTTTGGCTTAACAACAAGGATGGCCTTGGCCAGGTTGGGAGAAAAGGAACACCTGGATTATGTGATCCAAAAAATAATGGATGCATCAGAAAAAGACATACTTAGGAAAAGGATAAAATACCTGGCCTATATCAAACAACCTGAAGCGATTGAGATAATGTTCGACTATTTGTTCATGGACAAACTGATGCCAGATGTGACAGGCTGGGAAAGAACCTATGCGAACTATGTCATACCATATATCTATCAATCCGTAAAAGGGTTTCCGATCACCAATAATGGGTGGTTTGGTTACAGTGAGGAGGAAATAGAAGAGGCGAGAGATTGGGTGACAAAACACAAAAACAGCTATGAGGTCAACCAAGATGTCTGGTGAATCAAGTGGATCAATAAAAATGGAAATCATGAAAAGAATATCATCAATAGTATTTTTAGCCATGTGCTTAATCTGGAGATTAAATGCCCAAAGAATTGAAACGATACTTGTGCCATTTGAAAAGAACAGTAAATGGGGGTATGTGAATTTTGAAGACTCACTAATAGTGGATGCTGTTTTTGAAGAAGCTTATCCAACCTATGGTTCAAGAGGAAGAATAAAGTTGAAAGGGAAATATGGATTTATAAATGAGAACGGACATATCGTTATTAAGCCTAAATTTGATACGGCAAAAGATTTTAGACATGGCATAACTGAAGTCTCAAGAAAAGGAAAGACGAAATACATCAAGCCTGATGGAAAAGAAAACAAATATGGAATAGCATTATGCGGGGGAATATATATAGATTGCTTGTATCCAATTAGTTTTTTTGGACTTGACACTTTTAAAGTCGGGGATAAGTACGGTATTAAGATTAGTAAAAGGATAAGAGTAAATGGGGAGATAAAATACTATCCTGATACCTTAGGGTCTTTCTTTGATACTGTGAAACCAATAGGTAGAGGGTTTGCCATATTAGGGAAGGGTGATAAGAAAGCAATTTTCAAATGCCAAAGTTCTTATCATAATACAGTTAATGTTGACTCTACAATGAAATTTAAATATGAGGAATTTAAGTTTTTTCCTTGTCAGGGAGATAGCTCCAGATTTCATGATATATTCGGATTTAAGAGTAATAATAAATGGGGATTTATTGAACTATACCATAAACCTGAGGAATTAATTGAGGCAAAATATATTTCTATAAATTCTTTAGAAAGAGGACTGACTTTAGTGGAATACGAGGAAGGTAAGTTTGGATACGTGAATAAATATGGGAAAGAATATTTTAAAAGAAATTAAAGTTTGCTTACAGTAAAGGTAGTTGTTGAACGAATCTGGGGATTCGTTTTACATTTTGTCAAACCCCATTTTCCAAAAAAGAAAGCACAATGGAGGAGGACCCACTTAATCTCAATTCTTGGGTTTCTCAAAAGCGAGGCATTATTATTTTATGCAAATTTGCATTCACACTTCAAAAATGCATAAAATGATTCGACGATTATTTTCGGATAGCATAGAACAACTGCAAAAGTTTTTTCCAATCATTTGATACCAAGGCAGGTAAATTGATTTCTAGGAAAGAAACCCTTTTAGCTCCATTTCCAAAAATACAGCCCAGCTCCAAATAGCAAGAACAGTCCCCACCACCAAAATGAGGTAGAACTTTCCAATGGCTCCACATTTCCAGTTAGATGAAAGCCGGCCCAGAAGAAAGGATGTGTTGAAGCAGGGTCAGCATTTTCAAGGTAAGTCAATTGTGCTGTTTGCAAAGCTTTGTCTTTGGGCATTTCATTTTTGAAATTTTCCAAAAAAGAAAGCACAAGGGAAGAAGAGGAGTTGTCGTCAACTGTCCACAAGGTGGTCAATAGGGATGGGCAGCCTGCATATTGAAAACCGCGCTCCAGGCTCATCATGCCTTCACCTCTGTGGAAAGTGCCGGAAGCGGTGTTGCATGCGCTGAGCACAGTAAGTTGCGCAGGAATTTCAAGGCCATATAATTCGAAGCCATGCAATTGGCCATCTTCATTGTCGTCAGGACAGAATAGGATTCGAGATAACATAGGCTCTTCGTGATCGAGGAAAGTATGCATGGAAAGATGGAGTAATCCTGCGTCGGAAGCAGAGAGTTTGAAGTTGGACTCAGAGGCTTCCGTATCGAGGTAGGCTTTCCCTGAAAACAACTTCGCTCCTGCGGCAGCTTCATTTAAATTTGCATACAAAGGAGAAAGCGGCAGATTTTCATACCGTACCTTTTCATAGTCAGGGGCAAATGCGAGGTATTCATTTTTTCCAAATTCATGGCCGTGAACGTTGGAGGACTGCGATAATAAAGTCGCTGATTGTGAATATGCGATACGCTGTTTCTTTATCAAATAGGGGAGGTTTTTATAATCTCGTTGGGGGCTTTTGACTTGAGCTGTCAATAGGCACTCAAAAGGAAAGAAAAACAACTGCCCATCGGGAATTATATAAATACGTTCTGCAGACTTGAGGTTATCGAATTGATCTGAAAAAAGCAGGTTGTACAATGCATGAGAATCAGAGACAAACTGCTGGTATGCCTGTTCCGGATGCTGCAAGAAATACGAAGGCGTTTTTATATTCTGAAGTATGTCTTGAATTTTTTCATCGTACAAATTCTTGTCTGTTATCCTTATGAAGTCCATTTTTTCTGCTGTAACAGCAAAAACATACACCCGTTCTTCTCCTTCAAAAATTTCAATTAGCCCCGCATCGCCGTCAGCCAGTATCCCTTGCTGTAAATCTCCAACTCTAACCGTTTGTACATTGTATTTTAAAGCGTGATATGCTGGATAGGAGGTTGCCATTTTTTTTAAAAAAGCATCGTGTTCGGCTGTGAGCTTCAAAAGTTTTTCATGCCAAAGTTCTATTTGTCGTTCGCGTGCGGCGCCACATCTTTGCTCCTCCAGACCGATCTTACCGCTATATTCTCCAATATTGTGTCGCAGCTCATTTTCTCTTTGGATAACGCTATCTGGGATGCCTGCCATACTACTTGATTCATGGCTTTGCAATGCTGCGATTAGCAGAAACGCCTTGCTTTTTTCGGAGGCCTCGAATGCTGCATGATAGAAAGTAGGGTCTCTGGTTAATTCATATTGCACCAGTGCCATTTCAATCATTTTTTCAAATACCCTGAAGTTTTTCCCTGACCAGAATGCTTTGGCTGATTCTGAGACGGGGCTGATCCGGAGTTTTTCCATCCAAAAGGTAGCCAGTTGCAAAGTCTCATAAGCAGCAGTTAGGTCTTCTGGTTGCTTGTGCAGGAGGTATCGATCAGCCAATGCAATACCTTTTGAGGCAAGCGCCTCGAGCAGGTTTTGTTCTGAAACAACTGGAAGCTCAACAGATGGATTCGAAATCCCAATTGTGTCGTCCATATCAGGTACCATCATCTGGATGGTTTGCTGATAGGAGGCAATGGCAGCATCCAAGTTTCCAGATTCAAAATGTTTTTTCCCAATAAAATTCTGGCAAGCGCCACTCATGGCGTGTTGCCGGCCATACATGCCCACCCGCCAATCAAGAGCTTGCTGGAAATGTTGCATGGCAGGGTCGTGATTTCCGGTTTCGAAGAGCGTATCTCCTTTTTTCAGCATATTGAAAGCAAGGTCATTATTGATTGGCTCTTCACCAGCCACTGCCAAGTCATAGAACTCAAGCGTCTTATCACGGTTGCCCAATTCCCAATACATGTCACCGATAGCTTCATTGAGATAGCGCATGAATTTATCATCTGGTTCGCGCATGTCCTTCCAGATGGCATGTGTTCTCAAGAAACTTTTCAGGGCATCTTCATATCGAAGCAGTTCATATTGTACGGCACCTATATTATAATTTGTATTTGCAATTTCAGGATGGCTGGGAGGGTAGGCAGCTTCATAATAGGAAAGTTCTCTTCCATAAAAATATATTGCCTTTTCAAAATCACCATCGATACGATTGGTAGTGCCCAGCCAGCGGAGAGTTTGTCCTATTAGGTAAACGGGAGGTTTCGGCATTTTTACCAGCAACTCCAATGCATGTTGGAATGATTCACGGGCAAGGTCGTATTGGTGGTCGCCATGTTGGTGGTAAAAGCCCTTTGTAAAAGTGTAATATGCTTGAATGAAAAAGTCCGTTTCGTGCTGGTCTGAGATCCATCTTTGAGCTTCCGCCAAATACTTTTTTGACAACGCCACTTCCTTTCCCATAATAGCGGCCTCGGCTTGGGCAATATAGAAATAACCTTCTTCCTGTCGATTTTCTGGCGGTATTGCGTTCCAAATTTTCCTGGCTTTTTCCGCATGTCTAAATGCGGTTTTGTATTTCCGTCTATTCCGGGCCGCTTGGTATCGGTACATTCTCGCCCAATAAACGGATTGGATATCATCCAATTCTTCTGAGCATTTTAACCAGTGCTTGGCTACTGTGTCTGCTTCTTCGAATAGTCCTTTTGCCAGTAAACTATTGATTTGAGTTTCCAGTAAATCAGCATCGCAGGATTGCCCCAGTAGCGAATGGGATAAAAAAAGTAAAAATGTCAGGAAGGGAATACTTGTTGGCATGTTGGCAAATTAGCCATTTATTGTTTTAGGAGCAATACATAAGTGGGGCTTCATTTTTGTAGCTTTACAGGACTTAAACACGATTAGGTGCAAGTTCAAGTTATAAAATCCGGTTTTGAGTAAAACTGGAAGGAAAATAAATTGTACAAAAATAGTTAGTAACTACCTGTTCTTCAGTTCCATTACTTTATACTTTGTCCATTTACTTATTACTTGTCCATTGTTCATTTCCAAAAAAAAATTGCTTTATGAAACCTTTGTTATCCCTGGCCGCTATGGTCGTTTTTTCCGCGTTACTTTTTACATCCTGTGGCGGTGCTGATCAAGATGTTCGCGATGCTGCTGTTGATTCGGTAGAAGTTCCTGCACCCAGCACAGCGCCTGGTGTTCCACCAGCCGCCGCCACAACTGCCAATACAAGTGGCGCTAAACATTATATCTGTCCAAAAAACTGTGCTGGAAGTGGAGGCGATGCCGCTGGGACATGTCCTGTATGTGGGACTGCCTATGAGCACAACCAAGCTTTTCATAATAATACAACACCTCCTGCCATTACGCCAGGAGCGACTACTACCCCTGATATAACTCCAGTGCCAAATCCAACAACTGGACAAGCTCAAAATGCGGCTGGAGTTTATCATTATACCTGTCCAAAAGGCTGCGCTGGAGGAGCTGCTGCCGCTGGTAGTTGTGGTACATGTGGCGAGGCATTGGCACATAATCAGGCGTTCCATAATTAATATAATCTTGGAAAAGAGATATGTCGTTGACCCGATCGGATGGCTAAAAGCCAATCGATCGGGTTTGTTATTTTAGCTTTAGTTGGAATGAATGAATTTCGAAGGAAAGATCATATTTGAAATGCCAATATTGATAGGCCGAGATTCCCCATTTTGTAGATAATTGAAGTTTTTAACTACCCACTTTTCCATTCCCTGAAATCTTAACTTTGAAACTAACAACCGTAAGTTATATTTGCACAAGCGTTAGCAATACTTTCTCACTTCCAAGGTAATGATCAAAATTGATTGCGGGAATGACTATGTTACAAACACAGGCACACGGATGGTTGGGCACTTCAAAGCCTGACTGCTCCGAATGTTCTCCGTTTTGATTGTTGCCTTGCTATCAAAACCCTTTTATGTTACGTTATTTACTTACTCTTACTTTCTGCGCCCTGGTGTTTACTGCCATGCAGTCGCAGACAACAACTTCTTCTATAAAAGGAACAGTCACAGATGAATCTGGCGAAACGATGCCAGGTGCAACTGTTGTTGCCACTCACGTACCCTCGGGCTCATCTTATGGTGTTATCACCAGAGATGATGGCGGTTATGCCATCCCCAACATGCGTATTGGTGGACCTTATAAAATAGAAGCTTCCTTCACTGGTTACCAATCCTTTGTCGTGGAAGATGTTTTCCTGAAATTGGGTGAAAAACGAAACCTGGACATTGTATTCAAATCCGGTGTTGATTTGGATGAAGTGGTCATTTTAGCAGAGCGGAATCCGTTGATTAATAAAGACAAAACAGGTGCTTCCACCTATATCAGTTTGGAGCAGCTCCGTACCATGCCGACCATTACTCGTTCCACTGCTGATTTGACCCGCCTCAATCCAATGGCCGCAGAAGGTGGTTCGTTCGGTGGCCGTAATGACCAGTTTAACAACTACTCTTTGGATGGATCGATTTTCAACAATCCTTTTGGATTGGATGCTGCAACACCTGGAGGACAGGCAGATGCTCAACCTGTTTCTTTGGATGCGATTGAGCAAGTTAGCGTGTCCTTGGCACCATATGATGTGACTAAGGCTGGATTTACAGGTGCATCTATTGATGCAGTTACCAAGTCGGGTACAAATACGATCACAGGTTCTGTATTTGGATTCTACCGCAACAAGGACATGTTGGGTGCAACGGTTGATGGATCAGATGTTCCTCGAGGAGATTTAAGCCAGCTGCAAACGGGATTTAGTATTGGCGGACCTATCATTAAGGATAAAGTATTCTTTTTTGCAAACCTTGAGTTGGAAAGACGCTCAGATTTAGGTTCTTATTTTGTTCCAGGAACGACTGGACAGATCAGTGGTAACGTGGCTAGAGTGCTTACTTCCGATATGGAGAATATATCGAACTTGTTATCTACTACACATGGATATGAAACAGGTGCAATTTCAGGATTTAAACACAATACAGATAATCAGAAAGGGCTCTTTAAATTAAGTTTCAATTTGAGTGATGCGCACAAATTGGCAGTTACCTACAACTTCCTTGACGCATACAGAGACAAACCTGCCCACCCTTCTGCTATTAGCAGTCGGGGCCCGAGCCCACAAACATTACAGTATGAAAATTCTGGTTACAGGATTAATAATGTGATTCATTCTGTAAAGGCTGAATTGAATTCCTTGTTTGGCAATAAATACGCTAATCAATTGCAAGTTGGGTTTACTTCTTTTAATGATTCAAGAGATCCATTCAGTGCTCCATTCCCTGTTTTGAATATTTCAAAAGATAATATTCCGTACATCATTGCAGGTCATGAACCATTTTCAGTTAATAACAGACTGGATCAAAAGGTCTACCAGTTTACTGACAACTTCAATATTTACCTGAATAAGCACACTTTTACCATCGGGACAAGCTTTGAGCGGTTTGAATTTGATAACTCGTTCAACTTGACTGCTTACGGTTTTGGTGTATTTGGAGCAGTTGATATTAACGATGCAGCGGATGTGATACAATCAGATCAATTTGCTGCGGATGTTGCTGCAGCAAGATCAACGTTTGAAGCAAATAGCTGGGCCTTAGCTGAAACAAACATGGGGCAATGGGCATTTTATGCACAAGATGAAATAGCGGTGAACGACCAATTTACTTTGACGGTGGGTGTTCGCTCTGATTTGCCGCTCTATTTTGACACAAAAGATAAGATTCAAGAGAATATTGATGAAAGGTCTTGTTGCTATGATCCTACCATTGAGTACTATGATGAGAATGGCGATGCTTTATTTTTAAATAGCTTGGAGTTGCCTGAACAAAAGCCATTGATTTCTCCCCGGATTGGGTTTAATTATGATTTGCATGGCGACCAATCGGCTCAGTTAAGAGGTGGTTCTGGTCTTTTTACTGGCCGTTTTCCATTTGTATGGATCGGTAATCAGGTTGCTAACCCAGAATCATTTTTCTACGTTACGACTGCTCCTGATTTCAAATTCCCACAAGTATGGCGTTCCAACCTAGGCTATGACCGGAAGCTGGGCAATGGTTGGTCAATGACTTTTGATTTCATTTATACAAAGGATATTCAGGCTCAAATGGTCAGGAATTATGGATTGAAATTACCTACAGGTACTTTAAAAGGAGTGGACAACCGTCCAATTTATACCAATGACGATCGTGCTCAGAATTTTGGAGGGCCTACTAATGCGTATGTTTTTACAAATACGGATGAAGGAAGAAGCATCAATACTTCGTTCCAGGTCAATAAGACATTTGCCAACGATATGCGATTGATGCTTGGATACAATTACCTGGATTCCAAAGATGCTGCATCAATTGACGCAGAAATCTCTTCAGATGCTTATGACAGAAACCCAGCAAATATTCAGCATTCAAATACAGCTGAATTGGCTCCTTCGCTTTATGGAAATAAGCATAGGGTTGTGGGTTCTTTGTACAAGAGATTTAGTTATGCTGAAAATTGGGCTACCCATGTAGCGATATTTATGGAATATGTGCAGGGTGGCCGTTACAGCTTTACCTACTCTGGTGACTTAAATAATGATGGTTCATTCTTGAATGACCTGATTTACATTCCTACTGATAGTGAAATCGATCAAATGGCTTTTGACGGGACTGCTGAACAAGCTGCTGCGCAGAGGAGTGCATTGAAAAGCTTCATTGGACAAGACGATTACCTGAGTGAAAACCGAGGTGACTATGCAGAAAAATATGCTTCTGTAAATCCATGGTACGGCCGATGGGATGTTCGGATCATGCAGGAATTGGGCTTGTCAAATGGGAATAGCATTCAGCTGAGCCTTGATATCCTAAACGCTGCAAACCTTATCAATAACAGTTGGGGTGTTAGGGAAATTGCAACGATCACTGGCTTGGTTCAACCTCTTGGTGTTTCCGTTGATCCAGCTACGTTAGACCCAACGTATTCATTCGATACATCCAGAGAGGATACTTATTTCAATGACTTTAGCTTGAGCAGCAGATGGCAGGCTCAACTTGGTTTGAGGTATAATTTCTAATTGGGTTTAGATATTGAAAATTGAAAAGCCCGAATCTTCACAGCGAGGATTCGGGCTTTCTATTATTTGTCGAAATAGTAGGGGGGATTCATGAATCCCCCCTACTATCATATCGATTATCTCAATACCTACCGTTGCTTATATTTCTTTTGAAACTTCCGATACAGCATTTCCTGCTTGTTATCCAAATCAATCTCCCGTCCTTGAATAAAGGCATGCATAACTTTTGACGTCCGCATATCAAGCACATCGCCTTCACTGATGAACAAGGTTGCATCTTTACCAACCTCAATGCTACCAACTGTTTTATCTATACCCATAATCTTGGCGGTATTGGATGTAAGGGCTTGAATAGCGTCTTCGTACGCAAGTCCAAAACCAACAGCCTGGCCTGCCTGAAAATGTAAATTGCGCTGCTGCCAATACCCTTCGTGCTCAAAGCACCAAAGGATTCCAGCCTTTTGGAGCATTGCTGGTGTTTTGAATGGTTGATCGATATCCGCATCTTCTCTGGCAGGCAAGCTCTGAGTAGATCGAATTACGATGGGTACATTGTATTCTTTTAAGAAATCGGTAATCATCCAACTGTCTCTGGCGCCAACGATGGCAGGAGTTAGGTTGAATTTCTCCATTGTCAAAACAGCATCTTGCATGGCAATTGCATCATTCGCATGAATGAATAGTTTTTTAGTGCCATCAAAAAGCCCGTTCATTGCTTCGAAGCGGAGATTGGGCGATTCATTTTCTACCTTTTGGTTGTAGGCTTCAGCTAGTTTGAAATAATCTACGATCTCTCGTAATTGCTCGGCATATTTTTCATTTTTTGCCATCCTGCGCTCCCTCCAATTAAAACTATTAACGGAAGGCCAGTTCATGTGTATAGCATAGTCCGTGGCGTAAGCTGCATCTTCCCAGTTCCATGCATCAAGCTGTACGATACTTGATGTGCCTGAAATGCGACCACCTTGTGGGGTTGTTTCTGCAAGAAGTACGCCCATTGAACGAACGGTGGGGATCACTTCGGAATCAGTATTGTATGCAATGATGGAACGGATGTTTGGATTGATATCACCAATTTCTCTGTAATCATGAGTAGCTCCAACTGCTCCAATTTCATTAAGTCCCAATGTAGTATTTGGCGCTATGAAACCTGGATAGAGATGCTTTCCATCGACTGTTATTTCTTTATGGTTTGGAAATGCTCGTTTTACTGTAGAAGAGCCAACAAAGGTGATTTTGCCAGCCTCAAAAGTGACAATACTGTTTTCAATTACTTCACCATTGCCAAGGTGAGCCGTTGCTCCAATTAGAAGAATGGCTTGGGACTGTGCTGGTGCAGGTACGGGTACATGCTGAGCTGCGCTTTCTACAGTAAAAAATAAAGTGTATAAAACAGTAAAAATGGCAAGAACGGATTTCATAGTTTTTATTTTGACAAAACAGAAAAATAGAATGGCGAAAGGTACAAACTTGTCTGTGATCTTTGTGCAATTGGTCAGAGACTAGTGTTTTTTATAGATGCCAATTCACTAAAAGGAATTACAAACTCCGTAAACCCAAGTGCGTAAGGGCCAACCTCATAGGGTATGTAGCAAAATAGTAATCCTTCGTTGATAAGCCCAATATTGTCAGCCAACTTGAATGGCCAACCAGTATCAAATTCAAAGCCTTCAGCAAATGATTCGGATTGAACATGGCGGAATTTCTCTTCCGCTATAACCTCCAATTTTTCTAAATCATTTACAAAATCATTGGCAGTCAACAATCGACCAGATGCGATGTCAAAGGTGGCAATGGCAGAAAATGCGTTGGGGTGTGCGCCACCGGTATATGTGTAAGCGTCCAATCGAAGGGTGATATATTTGTCATTTTTTAGGAGAATAGTATCTGTAACCTCTACGGTATAATATCCAGGCAGGTCAGGCATTTCCTGTGTCATTTCACGGTGCATTTCCAAGAAACTCTGAATGGCCGAGTCCAGCGGAATAGTTTGCCCATCTTCAAGTCCTGGGTCGAGCATGCTCACCATAAATTGCTCCGCCCAATCGGAGACGGCGGCGGTGAGCGTATCATTCCCATTTTTAATGATGGGGTATCTAAGTGAAATGTTGGCACACTTACTTTCGTAGTTGCCGTCGTCACATTGACCCTCTTTTAATTCTTTTGTTGCGCTTTCAATTGTCAGTAAGTTTTCAATGGGATTTGGAGCGGTAGGAGGATCATTGCTGCAGGCCAGAAAGAAGGCAATGCAGAGGACAAAAGGCAAGTGTCTGTTCATGTTGATAGGGTTTAATTCGAAGATAAAGATAATTGTAAGGAATAGAATACTATCTAAATGTCTTTAAATGTGTTGACAAAAAAAATCCGGTACAGCGCTTGAGGCCCTACCGGATTTTTTAATAAAAGAACGGTTTTATTAGTTGCCGATCTTGTAAAGAGAACCAGCGTTAGCTCTTGGTTTCACATCAGTGCGACGGTTTTTAGACCTACCTTCGCTTGTGCTATTATCACCAACTGGAGCGCCTTCGCCGCGGCCAGCTACAGTCAATTGATCAGGATTTACACCTTTTCTGATGAGTCTTTTCACCACAGTCATTGCGCGGTTAACGCTCAACTGCCAATTGTCCATGCCGCCTTCCGCAAATTGTTGGCTATCAGTATGACCTTCGATGAGGAGGTGGATGTCAGGGTTGTTTTTCAATGACTCAGCCAAAGATTCGACTGATTTGCGAGCATCCCTGTTCAAGCGAGAAGAACCGCTTCTGTAATTGACAGGACTTTCCATTGTAACATAGAGGTCTCCGTCCATTTCTTTGATGTCTACACCTGACTCAAGGCCGAGTGCTGTTCTAACTTCTTTTTTGATTTTAGCAAGTTCAGCATCGCGGTCAGCAAGTGCTTTTTGTGCTTTGTCAGCATCGCTTTTAGCTTTGTCTATGTCAGTACGTAGGCCAGCGATGTCGCTTTCAAATTTAGATTTCTGGTTTGCCATATCCGTTTCCATGTCAGAAACTTTTCCTTCCAGCATGTTCACTTTTTCGTTGCTTTCAGCCAACGAAGCGGCAAGTGCTGATTTTTCATTTTCCAATTCCATGAATTTTTTCTTGGAAACACAAGAAGGAAGGGCTAAAGCTACCACCATTGATAGGGCAAGCAATCTCATTGTAGCATTCATAATCATCTTGATTAAAAGTTTTTGTTTTTAGAAAAAAGACAAAAGAAAAGCACTCTCGAAGTTCCGTTAGTTTTTCTCTATTTATCTTTTATCTATAATGTCAAGTATAGTATTATAGAGTTTAGGCAATTCAGGCTGGAATGAAAGTACCTGCCTATCCAAATGATAACAAGTGGCTTTTGCCTAGTCATTCAGTGAGCAAAGGTATAAATAGATAGTATAAAACTTAAAAGAAAGAAGATATAGTTGTTTTTATTATTTATGGGGTCGGTCGGCAACACCCCAAATACTATTTACTTAACGATGGCAAAAGAGCGGGAAATGGTCAAAAATTGGCCTCGATCCTGTACCGAAGCATGAATTGTAAGCGTTCCGCCATGCTTTACTTTTTCTACTATTTTTTCAAGATCAGGAGACATATCACCCCGACTGGTAGCGCTATGTATTCGGTTGTCTTTTTCATAAATGAATTCAATTTCATCAATATACCGATTGCTGCCTTCTGGGCCTCTTACGTAAAGTTGGTTGTCGATGTTTTTCAAAAGCTCAGCTTTGGTTGCTTCACGGCTATGGAGCATGCCCCAGGAAAGGTTATATTTCTCCGACCTACTACTGTCTTCCGCCCTAAACTTGAACTGTATTGGCAGATTCATGCGCACACGAACTATCTGGCCGTTTTGCTGGCCAGGCTGCCAGCGGGGCATTTCCTCTAAAACCAAAATCGCAGCCTTCCCGCAATCTCCTCCTATATCATTGAGTAAGGATAGCTCTCCCAGTAATCCATTTTTTTCAATAATGAAACTTACATAAACGGTCCCTTCTATACCTTCTTCCCGCGCTTTTTCAGGGTATACCAGATATCTTGATATAAAATTTACAAGTTCACGGTTTGAGCAATTTCGTTTAGCGGGAGTGTTGTCGTCAAATGCTTCACAACCAATAAAGTAGGGCATTTGTGTTGCCTTTGTGTATACCGTATCGTTGTCGTTAGGGAATAAAGGCACCTGAGCCGAAGCAAACTGAAAAAAGGAGAATGCTAAAACAAGTAAAATAAATTTTCTCACAGACTTGGAATTTTAGTGGTCCCGAAAGCCCAATGGGACAGGTGAACATTACGGGAGTGCTCCTTGCATGTGTTTTAGCAGTAGCAAAATTATTCAAATATTTCGAAGGGTATATATTAATTTGAAAAATTTATGCCATCGTTGAACAGCGACCAAGAGAAAGGCTGGATTCAAAAGCATTAACCTAATACTTCCTCCAGTATTTCATGAGAATGTACAATGGGTAGGTTTTCAATATGGAGGCGATAATAGTCGAGCAGGCTGCGAAGAAGTGATTTTCGTTCGGTTCTTGAAAACGGTACGGTATGGCATTGTTCTTTAGAGAGTTGTAATAAATGGCTTAATTTTTCACTTAGTTCAGGTGCCAGCCAATGTGGGTGATTGGGGCTTAATTCAAGAAACCTGCCTTCTCTTAAATCAAAATAGGGTGCATCGGGTGTGAAAACTTCACTTGGAAGAAAGCCTAGGAATTCGGTGAGGTTAGCCATGAAAAATAAATGGTGATTGGCAAACGGGTCTTGTGTTTGATCCAAAAAAATAAAATTGGACAACAAGAATTCAAATAATTCAGGATTTGGTTCTTCGCCGTAAATGGTTTTATGGGCGATTTCTACCATGAACATACCTACCGCTCCTTTGGCAAATTCAAATGGAATAGACTGGTACACATGATGAGGTTTGATCTCTTTAAGCCTCGTCAGGTTTTTGTTGTCTCGATGGTAAGCGACAATTTCCACCAGCGACATAATCTGCAACAGCCCAGCGCTAACTTTAGCCTTTTTTGACCGTACTCCGCTGATAATGTATGAGCGCAGCCCTTTCTCCTCAGTATATATATCAGCGATTACACTCGTTTCAGAGTATTTCTTTGTTTTAAAAACGATGCCTCTGGTTTTTATAAGCATTGTTAAATTTGATTGGCGTTTTTCATATCCTCGTTGAGCCGCTTAAAGTCAATCTTTCCCTGGTTTACTTTCAGATGTTCAATTACAACGATTGCTTTTTTTAGGCGGGTCTCCGTATTTTTAGGCTTGCCCACAATATATAGTAGGTTTCGTTGCTTGCCTGGAGTAAGCGCATGGAAAAGTTCGTTGCCCTCTGGGTCTTGATAAAGCAATTCCTCAAATTCTTCTGGCATGGGCAGGCCATATTTACTTTCGTCCTTTTTCAGTTCTACCGCCACTTCCATCCCTACCCGCAAATGCAGTTTGGTTCTTACCTCTTTATTGACATTGATAAAATAGGAACCATTCCCTTTTGGCATCAGGGCACATTGAAATGACACAGTATCATTAAACGTGCAAACGAATCGTTTTGCATCCTTGTCAAGAAAGTGCTGAGATACATCATCGGGAACTGAAATATGGTGGCCCCAAAGTTTAGAGTCGAATCTGGAAAGGGTAGTGTTGAATTTCACAGGTCTAATTTTTTCAAAAGTAGGATATTGCAAAATTTTTCGCTGAAGCAACTCTTGAATACATATGGTGGAAATTGTTGATTTAGAGAATGTTTTGAGATTTTGCGACCAAAATTATATTTTTTTATTTACACAAAATGACAAAATTTAAGCTGAATATTTTGTTGGAATCAAAATTATACTGTAAAATTGTACCGTTAATCAAAATTAATTAACAATCGCAAGCACAGCACCCCTCCACCAGTTCATTGAGTGATTTTTGTTCTATAGTCTTCTCCATTATGAAGGTGTTTAGGCAAGTGGAAAACAAACTCCTCCTTTCTTTTGGCAGGTTTCCAGCCAACAATAATTTCCAGATACCTGTTTTTCACTGACCAACTATTGAGCATACCGATTTTCCTTGTTTTCAATGAATTTGGAAATCTAAATCAGGAGGCTTCGCAGGCAGTTCTCTATAGCTTTTCCCCTCTATACTGTCTGCTTCAGGGGATTACAAAAGTCAAGTAATAGCTGTGTTCGGTTGTGACTAAATCTTTTAGATTATGAGTCCACCATACAAACAATCCGCAAAGGCATGAATAAAACCTTTGCGGCAACTTCGGCACTTGGTTCTTTGTGGTTTTAACTCGTTTTGAAAGGTGTTCTTTAGGTAACGACGATCGCTGCTGTCAATCCTATAACACACAAGAAATAATCAAAAATAGCGAGGCCGTTCATTATTGCTCCAAGGAGCAGACGGTTTAAAAACAGAGCAAACGACCAATAAAATCGCCGGACGTAAAGACGTCCGGCGATTTTCTGTTTTTAGGGCACTTGTAATTTTTATTGGAGATTATGGAATAGCGAATTTTGATCTTTTAAACCTGAAATCTCAAATCGATGATTTTTTGATCGTTGATCTCCAAATAAAAAAAACGCTTTTTACAGAATAGTTGATTCAGGAATTAGCTGGAGTCAGAAATTTACATGGCATGCTTGCAGCAACAGGAGCAAAAGTATCATGAAATCATTTTACAATGCCGTATGCATAAGCTCAAGTTTTTGCGAACTTGCATTCAATTGAAAACAATAACAATTGAGCAATGGCAAAAAAAAGTACTGTAAAAATTCTTGGTATAAATGTAAGATTCGAACCATCTGAAATGGGAGATTTCGTCTGCATCTCCGACATTGCCAGCACTTCTGGACAAAGGGCAGCTCTGGTTGTCCAGAACTGGATGAGGACAAGAGCCACAGTTGAGTTTCTCGGTGAATGGGAGATGGTTCATAACGAAAACTTTAAAGGCTTCGATTTCGAAGCCATTAAAAACGCCTCTGGTTCAAATGCTTTTTCCATGTCGCCAACTGAATGGGTAGAAAGCGTTGAGGCTATTGGGATTAAGGTGGTCCGTGGGAAATATGGGGGCACGTTTGCCCATTTTGATGTTGCTTTGCATTTCTGCAACTGGCTCTCCCCTCGGTTTTATGTACATGTTGTAAAAGAATTCAGGACACTTAAAGAAAAAGAGTTCAACAAAAAATCACTTGCTTGGCATTTGGAAAAAATAACTGCCAATGTCGATGAAGTGAGGAATTTGCTCGATACAATACCTGGGCAGAAGCAAAAATTGGATAGGAGAAAATTATTGGAAGGGAGTACAGGTGAATGATTCTTTTAGCAACTATGATAGCAGGGATTTATTTTAGAGCACTTGGTGATTTTTATTTGATAAGATCAAAATCACTATAGTTAATTTCTTTTCCATTTATCATTCGTTACCGTTGTCCTTTCAAGTTACGATGGCGCTAAACTTGAAAGGACATCGAAGCCTCATAAGCCATTGGAGTTACAGTCCCAGACTGCTTGATTTTATATGTACAAGTTACCACGCTGGTGCCGGACTGCGTCCGGTTCCAATACCATCCCCAAAGAAATAACTGCAACGCCCATTATCATTGCAATTTATTTTCTACAACTATGATCTCTTTTTCAAAAGGATCATAAATGTCTTTTTTCTCATCCACTAAGTGTCCATAAAACAACTGATTTTTTCTTTCTTCAATTTTCAGTGTTCCTGTAATAGGCTTGTTGTTAGAAATCGGAATTTGATATTTGGGAATTATTATACTGTCTTTCAAATCCAATGACTTTAATTGATATGCAAAAACAAACTCCTTACCAGCTAACAAAGTATCATGAATTGGAAGGGATACCTTAAATTGCAAAGTAGATTCTCCTCTATGAATAGTATCTTTTTCTATTTCAATTATGGGTGAATAAAAAGTAAATAGAGTTTCACCATTTTTGGAATATGTTCTATCACTAACATCTTTGCCCTTTATATAAAAAATATACTTATGAATGTTTCCATCCTCATAATATTCAACTCCTTTACCATATTTTAATCCATCCTTATAATAGAAAATTGCTTGCAGGGCTCCTGATGGATGATAACACTTAGTTTCACCATTCAATTCATGATCTTTTGTCCAAGACTCACAATCTAAATATCCCTCTTTTGTATAAAACAACAATTTGTATGTTACATTATTTTCATTTACTTCAGATATCGCCTTTTTGGGTTTACCATTATCGTACCTCTCAATTACCTCCATTCCATCTTGATGACAACTATACAATATGAGGATAATGAGTAATGAAAAATTTAAAGTTTTAAATGGAGCCATAATTTTTAATTTTTGCAATAGTAGGAAGAGCATCTCCCGCTGGTGCCAGACTGCGTCCGATTCCAATTCTAACAACAAAGGCATGACTCATTAAACTCACAAGTCATGCCTTTAGCTTCCATTTTATAAAACACAATTATTCCCTCACGAAAGCTCCACCACCCCATTCGGGGTTTCTATAACGGCCACAATAGCTGGCTCATCGGCCACGCCCATTTTCATATCAATGTTCAGGGAATGCACGGCCGTCTCGATCATGTACGGGGTAGGGTGAATGCCCTTTAATTCAATCAGCTTGCAAACTTGTGGAAGGGAAGAGGTTGGATGTTCGGCACCTTTCCAGTCGATGACGAATGGAAGTACTTCCACTTCTGGTTCAGGCAGCGTAACGGTAGCTTTCCAGATCAGCTTTGAGCCGTCCGGTTTTTTTCGACTGCCACCTTTGAGTCCGCTCAAACGAGGATCAACAATATCTATATAAGCCCGAGCCCGATCGAGATCATTCGATTTTGCAGCCCATCTTGTGATGCGGGGCTTGGTGATCAAATCAATGCCCATCCAACGTTGGCCGGAAAAAGTATCATTGTCAGGGTCAGCTGCGATAACCTCTAAGTAGCATTTTTGGCCGAGGTGGACGAGGGCGTTATGCGTGCCTTGGCTTCGGTGGTGTCCACCTAGAACAGGCGCAACGCCTAATTTTTTTTCTAACTCTGCAACAGCCTTTTTTAAATTTGGAACGGCATAGACAAGGTGATCTACATTCTCAAGCGTTCGGATCATTTGTTTAGTAAATTGGTTTTGAAAAGAGGGAATAAAAGTAATAAGCTGAAATTGAAAACTGAAAACTAACCAATAAAAAATATTCGGACTTTCAATTTTATGCAAATACACTTTAACCTCCTATTTTGTTTGTGATGTCATTTTGCCTGTCAAAACAATCATAAAGCAGACGGCAAGCACCATAATGAATGGCTCAAATCCAAATGCCCATTTGACAGGAATAACATTATAAAAGAAGCCAAGCGTAAGTGCCTCGCCAACCAAGACGGATGTTATTAAATATGCATTTTGGATTCCCCGCCACCATAAGACAGCAACCGCTGCTGGAAATAAAACAGATAATCCACTGAAAGCCATTTTTCCCATATCAAAAATGGTATCAAATGGTTGCCAGGCTATGGCCAGTCCAATGAGTGCAAAAAGTGCAATCCAAATTTTTCCCATCTTCACCTGGTCTCCGAAAGTGTGTTCTTTTTTTGAAAAAACCAGATAAAAATCACGTGTAACGATGGTGCCGAGCGCCAGCAGTTGCGAATCAAGGGTTGACATCAGCGCCGCCAATGCCCCTGTCATCACTAATGCACCAAACCATTCTGGGGCATGGGCAACCAGCATCATAGGCAGGATCTGGTCGGCTTCTTTCCCCTCCAAGTCGGGAAATTCCAAATGCCCTACCACACCAATAATGACAGGCAGCAGCGAAACAAACAATGGAATGATCGCATAAAGCAGCGCAGATTTTTTTAGGTGTAATAAATCCTTGGCAATGTAAAATCGCATGAATAGTTGCGGGAACATTGGGATGCAAAATATCCAAAAGATTAGCCAGCTAAACCATTTTTTTGGCGTATAAAAACCATCAGCGCCACTTCTGTTGAAAAGTTCTGGCAATTGTTCGAACACCTGTTCGTTCGCTTTGGTGATGCCGCCGAGGCTGTTGCACACAACTATCACAGCCAGGAGCATTAATAGAAAAGTGAAAACCCCTTGTTTAAGGTCTGTTCTTGCGACACTGGTCATGCCACCAATCAGTACATATCCAATGGTAAAAAGTGTAATCAATGATGCCCCCGCAAAATAAGGGATATCTCCTCCTGTCAAACTTTCAAGCAGGTAGCCTGCCCCAACAATTTGCAACGCTAAGTACGGAAATGTAAATAGGATCATTACTGCGGAGAACAGCATAGCAAGCGGCCGGCTTTTCGTTTCTCCATGTATTAGTTCGGACGGGGTTATATACCCTTTTTTCTTTCCGGCAAGCCAGGCTTTCGTGCCAATCAGATAAAATGATATGCAAGCCAGCGCCGTCCCAAATGACATGATAAAATAAAATGCATAGCCTTTTCGGTATCCCTCTCCTGCAAATCCTAAAAAATAATACGCACTAAAATTGGTGGCCAAAATGGTAAAGAAGAGCGTGACGGTGCTCAGGTTTCTATTTGCAAGAAAGTACCCTTCTGGCGTTTTACCAGCTTTATTTGCTCCTCCTAAACTGCCAAGGAAAGTAAGCGAAATATATGCGATGAGTATGAAATAGACCATTTAGTCAGCTGAAATTTTATGTATTATTCCTTCCAATATTTTTTAGAAAAAAAGTAGAAAACCACAACGAATACTACATGTACGGTCATGAGCCAAAATAACCAATTAGGCAATCCGAACAAGAAAGTGTCGGCTGGATATTTTATAAATAAATTATCCTGTGTGAGCAGGAAAATAACTCCAAAAATGGCTATCCAGAAATAAGCCTTGCGGGAAAGATTCTTCATTTTTATAGTAGCTGAGGTATTGATTTCAGGATTCAAGGACGCAATATTTTTCCTGTTTTCAATCATGAAATGCTTCAAAAATATCATTCTATGTGATAACCCTTCTTTTTCTTAGGTATTTATAAAGGTTCGTCTCTATTACCTTTGCGGCCAAATCAAAAAAATGGGAGCGCTTCAGCCCAAGTCACTGAATGAGTAATCTGGCAATTGACATAGGTAATACCCGATCGAAAGTGGCCGTTTTTAGGAATGGTGAAATAGTGCATAGAGAGGTGTGGGAAAAATTATCGCTCAAAGCAGTGAAGGAACTGGCATACAACCAAAAAGTTGAAAACGCCATCCTTTCGAGTACGGCTAAAGTGCCGGAAAATGTTGAAGGATTTTTAGAAGAAAGTTTTCAATATTTTCATCTGAACTATAAAACCCCGCTTCCGATAAAGTTGCATTATAAGACTCCCGAAACACTTGGGAGAGACCGTATAGCCGCGGCAGTCGGAGCGACCCGTCTTTTTCCTGAAGAACATGTTCTGATCGTAGACGCAGGCACCTGTATTAAAATGGACATGGTGTGTGCCGCAGGAGAATTTTTAGGGGGAAATATTTCCCCGGGAATCCAAATGCGGTTAATGGCAATGCAGCATTTCACGGAGAAACTTCCATTGGTTGAGCGAACTGGGCTGATGACAAACAATAACTGGCTGGGCGACTCAACCGAAACTGCCGTTCGAAATGGCGGCGAGTTGGGAGCTTTGCTGGAAGTTTCAGCTTTTTTGGAGAAATGTAGACGACGGTTTAAGCCTTTAAAGGTTGTATTTACAGGAGGGGATGAAGATTTTTTTGTCAAAAACATCAAAACCAAGATATTTGCAAACTCAAATTTGGTCCTGATCGGACTGAATAAAATATTACAACATAATGTCGATAAACTTGAACAGGGAAGAAGTGAAAGGTAAAAAGAAAAATTGGAGGCACTTTTTACTTTTTATTTTTTGCTATTTACTTATAAACACAAGCCTTTTTGCCCAACCCAAAGACAATTCTCCTTATTCCCGCATAGGGCTGGGTGAGCAAGTTGGACACACGCTTTCTTCAGCAGGATTTGGTGGCCTCAATGCAGCTTATTTGGATGGCCTCCATGTAAATCTTCAAAATCCAGCCTCCTTAGGTTGGTTGAATTCAGCAACTTTTGAAGTAGGGATGTATGCTGAACAGTCTACAATCGAAACCAGTGAGCAATCTGAAAAGGTGCTTACTGGAAACCTTAGCCATTTAATGTTGGCATTCCCCGTTAGAAATTCATTGAACGATGCTTTGGACAACAAGGTCAGAAAATTTTATTGGGGAATGAATCTGGCCTTGGTACCTAATACTATAATTGGATATGATATTCAAACAGAAGGATCAAATGCTGTGTCCGATTCTATTTTGAATATTTTTCAAGGATCGGGAGGCACCAATAAATTAGTGCTTGGGAATGGCGTCCGTTATAAAAACTTTTCTGCTGGAATCAACTTGAACTACATCTTTGGTCAATTGGAAAGTACCAGGGAAGTAAGGGTTCGGGATCTTGGAAATGCATTTTATGATCATTTTATTGACAATATTTCCGTTCGCGGCATACAGTTTTCCTTTGGTGCGCAATACAAGCTTGACTTAAATAAAACAGTTAATGAGGATGGGACAACCAGCAGCAACAGGCACTTGGTTTTTGGGCTATATGGTAATCCTAAATCGAGTTTCACGACAAGATCGACATCGTTGCGGATTGGTATTAATGACAACCTGGCACCAATTGTACGAGATACCTTGCTCAACGAAGAGAACCGTGACGAAAACGGAAAGCTCCCGTCTGAGTGGACATTAGGGGTTATGTATCACCACGGAAATAAATTTAGAGCTGGGGTGGAATACGGGATAGCGAAGTGGAGCAAATATGAAAATGAAGCTAAGCCAGATGTCATGTATGATAGTAAAAGAGTGGCATTGGGTATAGAATATTCCCCAAATGCTTCATCCTATAACAATTATTTAAAGCGCATTCGCTATCGCGCTGGTTTTTATTATAAAGATGATCCAAGGTTGGAAGATCTTAAACAATATGCTTTTACCTTAGGGCTGGGATTACCTGTAATTCTGCCCCGTGGCCAGACTTCCTTTGTTAATTTAGGATTCGAATTAGGTAAGTATAATACGGATAACGGCATTGATGAAAGCTTTATGAAAATGTCATTGGGCTTTACTCTTAATGACGGTACTTGGTTTTATAAACGTAAATTTGGTTAGGTACGGCTGGTAGCAAATGACACCCGCAAACGTTTGTTGGCAACCGCTTAAGAAAAACACATTTAGAATTATGAAAAAGCTATTGAAGTTGACTTTAGTTGTCCTGGCAATAGGGATGTGGACAGCACCAGCTTTTAACCAGTGTGATACCTGGTTGAACAAACCCAATAAAGATGCCTTAGAAGAAGCTCACGTATTGTACAGGCAATTCATCAAAACCCAGGAATACGACAAAGCGTTTGAGCATTGGAAAACAGCCTACGAAGGATCTCCTGCTGCTGATGGCCAACGTTCTTCTCATTATGTTGATGGCAGAACCATTTATATGGATAAATTTAAAAATGCCACTGATGATGCAATGAAGAAAGAATATGCAGCCACCATTCTTAGATTATACGACGAACATATGGAATGCTACCCAAAAGAAAAGGCCCTGACTGCTGGTCTGAAAGTATATGATATGTTCTATAACCTCCGGGCACCTTATGCTGACAACTTGAAGGCTTGTGAAGAAGCTGTTGCGGCTGGCGGAGACAATACAAGCTATGCGGTGCTAGTTCCTTATGGCTCAATAGCTGTTTATAATTACCAAAATGGTGCAATGGAAGCAGCTCAGGCCAGAGACATTTATCTAAAGATGAATGAAATCGCAGATAAGAACATCGCAAAAGGAGACGAAATGGCTGCGTACTTTGAACAGGCTAAAGGTGCTATGAATGGTAGCTACGCAGCTATTGAAGGTGAAATCTTCGATTGTGAATATTTCAAAAACAAATTAGAGCCAGATTATCGAAAAGACCCAAATGACATTGAGATGTTAAAGTACATCTACAATAAACTGACAGCTCAAGGTTGCGACGAATCTGACCCATTTATGGCTGAGGTAAAAGTCCAGTACGAAACTGTAGTTTCGGCAATCAATGCAGAAAAGTTGGCAGAATATTATAAAGAAAATCCTGGAGAACATGGTGTTGCTCTTTTTAAAGAAGAAAAATATCAGGAAGCGTTGAAAAAATTTGAAGAAGGTATCCGTCAGGAAGAAGCCGGAGCAAAGGACAGTGAAAAATTGGCCAATTATTATTTTTACATGGCATCTGTTGAATTTCGCCAACTCGGCAAATATGGGGAAGCCCGTACGCACGCCCGCAAAGCTGCTTCACTAAAAAGTGACTGGGGACGTCCATACATGCTTATTGGGGATATGTATGCAAAAGCCAGTAGATCTTGTGGCAGTGATGCATTTGATGCTCAATTGGCAATTCTCGCGGCTATTGATAAGTATGCTTATGCAAAATCAATTGATTCTGACGTAGCAAGCGAGGCAAACACAAAAATCGGTAGTTACTCAGCGCATAAGCCAAAGCAAGAAGATGCTTTCATGCGTAAAGTAAAAGAAGGTGATTCGGTTTCTGTACCTTGCTGGATCGGAGAAACTGTCACTGTAAGATTTTAATTTATTGAATTCAAATTGGGTCTTGCATTTTTTATTGCAAACCTAATACATATAAAAGCCCAGTTCCGATTGGCCGGAACTGGGCTTTTTTGTTTTTTTGTCCTTTGTTTTGAACAAATTTTTGTGTTGATTGCATCTATTAAAAAGAATAGTTTTCAAATACTTTCTATCTAAAAATCAAGCTATGCTATACCGCAATATTATTTTCATTCTTTTGGTCGGTCTATTCGCCTGTACTCCTAAAACGCCAGAGACCGTTACTGAAACCAAGCCAACCCCACGCCCTGAGTCGGTTGACAACCCTTGTGCAACTTTTGAGCAGGCCCCCAATCCAGATTTGGCACTGGAAAATTTTGTACTCTACCGCGATTTTATGAAAACCAACGAATGGGATATAGCCTATGGTTATTGGCAAAAAGTATTTAAGGATGCTCCTGCGGCTGATGGCAAACGTGCAAATGTCTTCACAGATGGGGTGCGCTTTTATGAGCATTTTATGGAGCAAGACACCACAAAAAGACAAGAATACCTGGATAAAATTTTTGCACTCTATGATAAAATGGCGGAATGTTATCCTGATGGTGGATATGCACAAGGGTTAATAGCTTTTGATTATTTTTTCAAATACCCAGAGTTGAAAACCAAGATGGAGCAGTACGAGCTAATTAAGGAATCTATTGAATTGGACAAAGGTGAGCCAAGGTTTTTTATCCTCAATCCTTTGACTGCATTACTTGTTGATTTGACCCTGGATGAAAAAATACCCATTGAAGAAGCCAAGAAATACCAGCAAATGATAATGGCTGCAATCGAAAAAGGGCTGGCCGAGTGTAAAGAGAATAACGATTGTGACAACTGGAATATCATTAAAGAATATGCACCTGCACGATTAGAAGCGCTTGAGTCTATAAAAGGATTCTATCCTTGCGATTATTACCTTTCAAAATATTATCCTGTTTTTGAAGCAGATCCAACCGATTGCGAGACCATCAACACCGTATACAGCCGCCTAAGATTTGGTGGTTGTGATGCAGCAGCAACTGAACTTCAGGCAATCAACGCTGCTTATGTCGAGCATTGTAAAGTAGAAACGGAACCTACCTGCAATGACCTGCTCCGGGAGGGACAATACAAAGAAGCAGTCGCATGCCTTGAGGATCTTATAACGAAGATGGGGAGTAATAAGGATAAAGCAACATACAAGCTCTTTATTGCCAAAATTTATTATGCTCACCTAAAAAGTTACTCTAAGGCACGTCAATATGCCAGAGAAGCGGCAAGCCTCCGTTCTGGCTGGGGCGAGCCTTATTTATTGATCGGTACATTGTATGCTTCCAGTGGCCCCTTATGTGGCCCCGGACGAGGCTGGGACAGTCAGCGCGTCGTTTGGCCTGCTATCGATATGTGGAACAAAGCAAAAGCTGTGGATGGTAGTGCAGCCAGAGAAGCGAATAAGTTGATCGGCCAGTATGAGCAATATATGCCCGATTTGGGAGAGATTTTCCAACGGGGGCTATCTGAAGGTCAAAGTTATTTTGTGCCGTGCTGGATTCAAGAGACGACTAAGATACGGGCCAAGAAGTGACAATAAAGTAAATTGAGCAATTGGAAACCAACTGCTCAATTTACTTTATTAAATGGGACAGTGTATTAATTTCCGTTTAATCGGGTGGCCATTTCAAAAAAGGAGTAAGCTTTTGCCGTATCTCCCATGTTTAAATAGGCCTGGCTTAAAGCCTTTAAATTGTTTTCGTTAGTAGAATCCATTTTAAAAGCGTCTTCTAAATATTCCACGGCTTTTGCCTGTTGATTTAATTTGTCATAGGCAGTAGCAAGGTTGGTGTATGCTCCTAAATATCTTGGATTGATTTTAATGACTTGCTCAAATGCTTGGATTGCCTCTTGATTGGATCCTTTATTTAAATAAGATGCACCCAAGAAAAAATAGGCTTCCGCATCGTTATTATTTATGCTTAAATATTTTTTGTATTCCTCAATCGCAAGGTCAAAATTATTTTCCTGAAAATAAACGCCCGCTTTATTTTTATTTGCTTTTTCAAAATTTGGATTCAGTTGTCCAACTCTGTCAAAATCAGCACGAGCTAGTTCATTTTTGCCTCCCCTTGCATATAATGCTCCACGGCTATTTAGTGCGGCTTCATAATTTGGTTTTAACCTCAACGCTGCATTGAAATTTACTAATGCCAAGCTATCCTTTCCCAGATTAAAATAAATAACACCAAGATTGTGGTAAGTGCCTTCGTCATTTATATTTATTGCAGTTGATTTATTATAATATTCAATTGCTTTATCAAATTCACCATTTTGTTGAAATAATTGAGCCCTGCTTTTGTAGGCTTTTGCAGAAGGGTGGTTGCTGATAGTAGCATCCCAAAGTGATGCGGTATTCTTCCATGTACCCGCTTGCTTGAAGCTTAAAAACGTGAATACCAAGCTTATAACAAGAATGAAAGTATAAGCAGAAGATGTTTTAATTTTTAATTTTTTATCAATCAACCAGCCTATAATAAAAAACAATCCGATATAAGGAATATATGTGTACCTGTCAGCAATTATTGCTGAACCGAATAAAAATAGTTGCGAAACAAGCACAATATTGATGAAATAAAACCCAAAACCAAAAGTGATTGCTCGGTGTTTTTTCCAGGTTTTAAAACATAGATATACCGAGGCTATAAACACCAACGGGGAAACCAAATAACTTGCAGGCAAGGCA
>CALNYY010000050.1:0-8330 GCA_942490835.1 uncultured Saprospiraceae bacterium | reverse complement strand
GCACCCCAAAAAATTACTTCTTGAAAAACTTAATGATACCGTTTGAATTGTTGAACATTTGAAGAATCAAGATTCATGGGCATGCAAGCACAACTTTAATAAGTACAAAAAGCGACTACTTGAAAATGAAATTATGGAATTTCAATAGAATTTTGAAACCCCATAATGATAGACAAAGTTCACATTCTAACGGCTGAGTTAAGCTGTGCAAAAGGGATGAGGAGGCTTTAGCGACCGGAACCATTTTGCGTCCGAATTAAACGCTGGGTTATACGTGATCTAGTTGCGAAGTATCATACAAGTTGCTGTAGCATGGGCATAAAGGGTTCCATCACGATCTTTCAGTGATCCTTCAGATACGCCTATGGACTTAGAAAGATGAACAACCTTCCCTTCGGCAATTAGTTGAACGTTTTTTGGAACTGCCTTAAGCATTTTGACTTTTAAGTCTACTGTGCCATATCCAACACCAGCTTCTAACATAGTATGGACAGCGCAACCAGTCACTGAATCCATTACTGTGGCAGAAAATCCACCATGAACGCCCCCAAGCGGGTTTAGGTGTCGATCATCAGCCATTGCTTCGAACTGAACTTTCCCTTCTTCTGCCAGAACCCCATTCATTGGAATCGTTTTTGCTATGGAAGCGGTTGGAATTTTGCCAGCCACCATTGCCTTCGTTATTTCAAGACCTGACATTTTTTCAATGGACATAATTTCTTCTCCCTAATGTTAGTTTTTGTTTAAATAAGAAATGGTTAAAAATGTTCTCGCTAATCTTTTTTTTTAAATATAAATACTATTTTTGGTTTCGTTACGCAACCAATAAATTACAAATTGCCTATTTATATGTTATATGATAGTTTTGTTATGGGACTATTAAAAGGATAAGTAGTGGAAATAGAGCACAGAAGGTTTGCATACAAAGGAGTGTTTCAAATGACTCGTAAAAGTCTTGATGGCTATAGCTGTTCTATTGCAAGGACTCTGGATATCGTTGGTGATCAATGGTCGATACTAATCATACGAGACGCATTTTTAGGAATTGAAACATTTTCTGATTTCCAGAAGAGAATCGGTGTTGCACGGAATATCCTTACCAATCGCCTTGTAAAGCTGGTTCAGCACAATATTCTATCTAAAAAATACGTCAGTGCAAAACGGCTTTTGCCAATCCCCTGTAATTTTATCTGTAAAGATTATCAATCCAATGAATTGCTTCCGTATCACTGACCTTTCCAAGATATCTTTGGGTGGTTGATAGATTAGCATGTCTGAGAATTATTTTTGAAACGATTTCAATAGGAACCCCTGATCTGCTTGCGTAAGTGGCAGCATGTCGCCTAAGATCGTGGGGGTTCAAATTCACATTTATCATTTTTCCAGCATTTTGAACAATCTCACGAGCTCTGGTATATCCAAAAGGAAATACGCTGTTGCCATCTTCTGTTTTTATCGAAAAAATATATTCTCGTAGACGATCAGCCACTTTTTTAGGGATATAAACAATCTCGGTCTGATTTCCGCTTTTCGGATCTGATAAAACAAGTTTTCGGCCATGTACATTCTTGACTTTTAATTTCAGGACCTCTCCAATTCTCATGCCTCCCCTTGCCATTAATTCCAACATCAACCGATTTCTGGAATTAGCTGTTTTGAAAATAATTTCATCGACAATATCCCTATCAAGGATTGTCCATGGTTGTCCTTTGGCCGTTTTGAATGTCTTTCTCAATATGGGTGTGTCACATGGATTTGTTAAGGCTGAATCAACTGAATCTTTGATAAAATTAAAAAATGACCTGAGCAAAGAATATTTTAGTTTTTTGGTTGATTGCTTTTGACCGTCAGTAACTTTTATCAAAAAAATCATGATATCTTCAGATGTGATCTTTGATATTTCGAAAGTACCATATTCTTTTTTGAACTTTGTTAAAAAATATTTGTAATTTCGTATGGTGTTTTTTTTGAATTCATTTGCTGGTAATCAAGAAATGTGTCGATTGCATTTGATGTTTTCATGATGATCTCCTTTTAAAAAAAATATTATCTTTTTGCCTTGGAAGAGGCCTTAATCAAATATTTTACAGAGCATTATCATTTTTTTCAACCGACAGACCAGATCAGGAGGGGGCCTGTGAAGCCGAGGAATTATCTTTTTTGATTGTCAATTGTTGGCAAAAGAATCGACGAGAATAAGACAGGGGCAATTAGGCTCTCCCCACTTTCGGCTGAAGAGATTACACTATAATCTTAAAAGTAGACGGGGGCCTTTTGGTTGGAGTTTTCTGAGCAGGTTTTTTACCATCTTCACCTTCCCGAACTATCGCACCGAGTTTAAAATCGGTATGGAATTCATACCCACAACTCGGGCAACGCATGAGCATTCCCCCAATATCTGCAGGGATCCGAAGCGGCTGATGACATATATTGCAATTTTTGATGACATAATTTTCCATAGGTATTGTATCGGCAGGGGAGTTGAAGTAATTAAACTTGACTAACAGATAGTCTGGGGAATTTTTTGATACCTGAAAAGACCAGACAATAGCCAGAAGTCAACTCCTATAATTTTCTCAGTTTGATCTTTCAGGCCATCAATGCACCTCAAACGTCTGGCCGTTTGATTACAACTTAAGGGAACCGTCGAACTGCCCCTAAGAACTCCATGGACAAGGGTGGTATTTCAATTATCCCCATTGATCACCCGTACCCGATTGGGTGCCGTGAGTGTTTTGCCGCTCAACCACAACCACTGTTTCGCCAGTGAGTGACGACAAAGGAACTGTCCTTGTATGTCCTGTGTCACACTGTGATAGGGCTGCTAATAAAGCGCATTTATGGTTGCAATACAGGTGATAGTCGTATAAGGCTTAATTTTGAAATAGTTGCATGGACTTTATCATAACGATGATTTCAAACGATTCACTGACAGAATTTTGTCACGGTCAAAAAGTCGAGACATTCTTAAAAGCGAACCTTTAACTCATCAAGATTGGCAATACTAATTTTACTGAGTTGAATTAGTGGGTGGTGGAACAAATCAAATGAAAGAAGTTGAAGTTGAAGTTCCTAATTCAAGTGAACATATGCTTACTGCACTAGATGTTACTACTGGAGCCCCAATAGCTCCATTAGATAGGTTGAAGACATTTGATGCTGGTAGCTGGGAAGATGTAACCTTAGAGCTTGTTTCATATTGGAAAAAACAGTACGCACGTGTTGTTCGGTGTGGTGGTGGCGGTGATATGGGGCGTGATGTTATTGCATATAACCACGGAGACCTAGAAACTTGGGAAAGTTATCAATGCAAACACTATCAAAGCCCATTAAATCTTTCTTTGGGATTATTGGAGATCGGTAAGCTTTTTTATTATGCTCAGAAGGGCGAGTATACGATGCCTCAGTGTTATTATTTTGTTGCTCCTCAAGGAGTTTCAGTTGATTTTCTCAAATATATTAATGACCCGGAAAAGCTGAAAGCAGCATTGATATCAAGGTGGGATAAAGATTGCCGAAAAAAAATCACGAGCAAAAGAAGTGATGATGTGTTGTTAGATGGGGAATTGAGAGAATTTATCGATGATGCAGATTTCTCAATTTTTGATCACCTTCCGCCTATAAAAATTATTGAACTTCATGCTGGTACTGTTTATCATGCGCAGAGGTTTGGTGTCAGTGTCAAAAAAAGGCCTATTCTTCCAGCTCCTCCGAATGGAATTAAATCTAAAGAGATTGTATACATTTCTGAACTTCTTAAGGCTTTTGCTGATGCAGAAGGTGAAGAAGAAATTATTGCAGATGATTTGGGTACAGGAAGCGACTACAAAGAAGAATATAAAAGTGCCAGGAAAAACTTTTATGCAGCAGAAGATTTAGAGAAGTTTTCTCGTGATTGGCTACCTAACAACTGCTACAAAGATCTCGTTGATGAATGCTATGAGGCCGTCTCCCCAACTGTCCGGGGCAGTTATAAAAATGGCTATGATAGATATTTGGCTACAAATTCCGATGCTATAAAAATAAATTATAATTCCCACCCGTTAAATCCATACATCAAAGTTCAGGATAAGAAAGGTATGTGCCATCAGTTGGTTAATTTAAAGCGGATACGCTGGATAAAAGGGGATGGCAAATGAAAGTAGGTTACTCAAGTTTCAATAGCCCTATAGAAATCGGAACAAGGGTTGCTTTGATTTTAAGTGCGTTAGATTCAAAAGTAAGTTTGGATGAACTTGTGATGTGTGATTATGCACTTTTGTATTCAGAGGAATTCGGTGGACCATCTAATCTGCATCCGGCTTTGCCTAACCATGTTGCAGAGATTGCCCATCGTCGTGAATTTATGCCGGGAGCTATTAGTTTTTTGCTTAAAAGGGGGCTGATTGAGCTGATAGTGGAGGAAACCGGACACTATTATAAAAGGAATAAAGATACGCTTGATTTTGTTTCTTGTCTTCAATCCACGTACTTCAAAAAATCTTGGGTACGGCTTAACTGGCTAACTGACAATAAATATATTGCCAACCATGAAGGACGTTTCGAGTGAATAAGAATATTACTAAAAAATTGGCAAAACGCAAGCACAAAATCAGTAAAAAACTCAAAAAAAGAAACTGGACCGATCAGACAGTTCCCATGTTCAAGGCATCCAATATCCAATATGAAGTTGACGGCCGTCTTCAGGGGATTTCCCATGGCGGTATTGGTCTGATTCATATGCTGGCCAGAAAGACCGGACTCTTGAAAGAAATTGATAAGGAACTTGAACTGCTCAAACGCCATTTGCCCTATCATGAATCAGATCATGTCACCAATATGGCCTATAACATCCTTGCCGGCGGCACCTGCCTACAGGACATCGAACTGTTAAGAAATGACAATGCCTGGCTTAATGCCCTGGATGCAAAGATGATTCCTGATCCGACAACGGCAGGAGACTTTTTGCGCCGTTTTTCCCAGGAAGATATCATCTCCTTGATGGATGTAAAAAATACCATCCGCAAGAGGATATGGGAAAAACAGCCACATAATTTTAAAAAAGAAGCCATCATCAATATTGACGGCACCATCAGTGAAACATCCGGTGAATGCAAACAGGGTATGGACATCTCTTACAACGGAAAATGGGGTTATGCTCCTTTGGTTGTTTCCCTGGAGAAGACAAGGGAACCCCTTTACATCATCAACCGCTCAGGTAATTCACCCTCTCACCTGGGGTCTGCCCATTGGGTAGATAAGGCCCTTGATCTGGTGAAAGGGACCTTCAAAAAAATAGCCGTTCGAGGGGACACTGACTTCAGCCTCAGTGAAAATTTTGACAAGTGGGATCAACGCTGTTCCTTTATCTTTGGCATGGATGCCCGGAAAAATTTGAAAAAACTGGCCGACACCATCCCGGAATCAGCTTGGCAGCTGCTTGAAAAACAACCCTGCAGCATTAAAACCAGAGCCCGCAAACGCCCTGAAAATGTCAAAGCCCAAGTAGTGATAAAAAGGAAGTTTAAAAATCTGCAAACCGCATGTGAACATATATCTGAGTTTGAGTATAAACCGGGCAAATGCCAGAAATCATACAGGATGATCGTCCTGCGAAAAAAAATAAACGAGTTCAAGGGAGAACGCCTGCTGTTTGATGATATCCGATATTTTTTTTACATCACCAATGACTGGCATAAAACAACCAGACAACTGGTGGAGTTCTACCGAAAACGTGCTGACCATGAAAATGACATTGAACAGTTGAAAAACGGTGTAAAGGCAATGGAAAATCCTTGTGACTGTCTGAATTCAAACTGGGCTTACATGGTTGTCGCCTCCCTGGCCTGGGATCTGAAAGCCTGGTATGGAATGCTGATGCCTTATCGTGCCCTGGGCCTTTCCATTATTCGCATGGAGTTTAAACGCTTTGTCCAGACATTTATCAAAATCCCCTGTTTGATCTTGAAATCCGGCAGGGCCATAACATATCGAATCATCGGATACAACTATCGGCTAAAAAGCATGCTCAACCATGTCGATTTTATAAGAGCATTCAGGTTTACATGACCTCTGCAATCCGGACAGTTATTGCAAACGGGTTGCAATGGCGAGTCCAGAGCCTGTAACTGATGAAAGGAACATGAAAGACAAGGATAAAACAAAATTTGCATAAATCGAAAATCCGGAGAATTCGTGTGCCCTCAGGATGGTTTTTTGAACTGAAAATTATAGCTCAACAAGGCAATTGCTCATAAGTGATTTTTTTTCTGAAACTCGCTTATTTTGGGTCTGACAATAAATATAAAATAGTTAAAACTAAAATAACTGAATTGGCAAAGAATTTGGCATGATTATTAAGAAATTAGAAGTAAAAGGTGCTAAGAAAGAATCGGCTTCAATAGAGCTTGATACAGGGCTAAATGTAATCGCTGGCGCATCAGACACTGGTAAATCTTATATTACTAAATGTTTTCAATTTATTTTTGGAACCGAAACTCCCCCTAAACAAATTGATGAAGCCAAAGGATACACTCATTTGGAGGTTACCTTTGAAACTGAAGACGGGGGAAGTTTCATTCTGTCGAGAGAGTTAAAAGAGAGAGCAGAAGTTGTCTGTACTGAAATTGACAAAGATAATACTGTCACTGTTTTAAAACCCAATCATAAAGGTAAACCCAATTTATCCGAATTTTTTCTAAGTAAAATTGATTTAAACAATAAAGTTTTGGCTAAGGGGTTAGGGGGATGACCCATGCTTCTCTGACGCTAAGGACTCTTGAAAGAATATTGTTGGTTGATGAGGAAAGGATCATCACAGAAAATTCTCCATTTGGTAAGGGCCAAAATAATGAAAAAACTTTAGAGCGATCTTTTATAAAAACGTTATTAACAGGAAATGATGATGCCGATATTAAGGGCGTAAAGAAAAACAAGTCATCAAAAGAGTCTATAAAGAAAAAACTGACCAATCTGGAAGAATTTCTAAAAAAATTCTTCCCTTCAGATGATGATTCTAAAACATCTTTGGATAGTTTAGACAGTGATCTTGAAAAGTTAGAAAAAGCCTATGATCAAGCAGAAAAAGAGTTAAATGACTTAATTCAATCAAATAATGCTCTGTTGGAAGAGAGAAATCGATTAAAAGCGCAAGCAGATTTAGTTTCAGGGATGGTAACAGATGATACAGTACTTCTCGGGCGTTTTGAGATGCTTGAGAGAAAATATGTTTCTGACAGAGAGCGCTTGGAAGCAAATACTGAGGCAGCCACGTATATGGAGCAGCATAGAATTGTCAGCTGCCCACTTTGTGGAACTGATATTGAACAAGATGCTGAAATTGATATCGATGTTATTCAACAAGCTAATTCGTCAGAAATTTTAAAAATAGATGCCCATATAGAAGATTTGCGCTCGACGCAAGATGATGTAACGAAATCTCTTGGAAATAGTAAAAATGAATTTACATCACTAATGCAAAAAATATCCTATTTTGATGAAGAGTTGGGGGAAGTATTGGCGGTAAGGTTAGAGAAAATAGAAAAATACTCGATGATTTGGATAGGGCTAAATCTGAATTTAGAAAAGAGCGTGAAATGGAGACAAAGCGGCAAGAAATCTATAGAGAAATAGGTAGACTGAAGACCGAATATGATGAAATAAGTGATACTTATGAGATCGATGATTATTTAATAGAAGACGCACAATTGAGCAAGAAAATTGGTAAGATATTAGAAAGGTGGGATTTTCCAAATGGAAATAAAATTGCCTTCGATATAGATGCAAGAGATATTCAAGTTAATGACAAACCAAGGAGCCATTTCGGCAAGGGATATAGGGCTATTTGCTTTTCAGCGACTTTGCTTGGTCTGATGGAATACTTATGTGAAGAAGGACGACATCCAGGGTTTGTAAGATTGGATTCCCCTCTAACTACTTACAAAAAGCAGGATGAAGATCGGGAAGTTGGTGATGATGAGGTCGTCTTGGCAAATAACCTCATTTATGCGTTTTACAGAGATCTTTGTGATTTTCTATGACGGTAAACAAATAATCGTACTTGATAACCAAGAGCCAGACGAAGACTTGCATGACTCTATGAGGTACATCCATTTCTCAAAAAAATGTGAATATTGGCAGATATGGATTTTTTCCAGTTTCTTAATGTTTATAACATAGCTCAAAGGCAGAGAGGTCTTAAACCGATTTCTCTTTGAATATTTTCAATTGATGTCAGGGAGTTTCTGCGCTGATGGCTTTCTGGTTTACTTTTAACAACTTCGTTAATACTACGGTACATTACATTGGTTTCAGCTATTAACGGAAAAATGTTTTAATTTGCACATTCAAAA
>CALNYY010000049.1:0-34134 GCA_942490835.1 uncultured Saprospiraceae bacterium | reverse complement strand
ATTTTATCACGGGGAATTTTAGCGTTGATATAATAACTCATTGCCTCTCCATTGATTTGGTGCGTCCCCCCGATTTTCATAGCAATATCCTGATACTGGTGATCAAATTCTTCTAAAGCCAGCGCACCATCTTTAACCGTAAACCAATTTTTGGTGTTTTTAATATCAAAATTTTTAAAAGCTTCTACATTGAGTTTATTGGCGACATTTTGTAAGGGTGCAAATCCAGAAATTTTTCCATTAATAGTTTGCATGAAACCATCAGAAGTAAGTGTGGCAAGATCAGGCATCAAGTCTTTTCCAAGAAAACTGCTCATATTGAAGCTTGTGTTGAAATTGCCCTGGATATATTTGCCAATAGGCGCAATCGCTTCGAAAGTATTAAACGTCATAAAAGCTTTCTGAAAATCCATATTTGCCAACTGAAGACCTAGGTCAAACTTTGGCTTTTCGTGATCCTTGGTATCGTAGCCTCCTTTTATAGCCATTTGCCCTCCCAAAGTATTGGCAGTGACATCTTCAAATACAACTGCCTCATTGGCAATTTTCAAGCCTCCATTCACATTGCTCAACTCCATATTATCATAAATCACCTTGTCCATTTTGGCAGACATATTTATGTCCATGCCTGGTGGCACTAAGAAAGGCTCAGTAGCTTCGGTTACCGCCTCCTCTTCTGTCATAAACTGGTTGAGGTTCATAAACCGAGACGTCATTTTCAGATTTCCTCCGAGCGTCTCATTTTTGAATATATAATTCCACACATTACTCAATACTCCTGAAGCTGCAAAATCACTGTCACCAATCTTTCCACTTAAATTATTTGCAGTCAATGCATTAGGTGTGAAATTCCCATTCACTTTTAAATCAGTCAGTTGGTATATATCATAATCCATTTTTCCGACTTCCCCATCCACTGTAAAGTCAAAACGGTTGAATATTTCTTCTTCCCCAGTTTGGGTAGCCCCGCCTGACACTTGACCACTTACACCTGACTCTTCTTCCACCATCCACTCATCTGCATTAAAATAATTTGATTGTAATTTAAAATCACCGCTCATGGTAGCATCTGGAGAGAAGTAGGCGAGAATGTTGTCAATTTTGCCGTTACCTTTCAAGTCACTTTTACCAAGGCGCATGTCAAAATTCGATACCTGTATATTTTTAGGCGTAAAAAACATTCGCATGGCATCGATCCGGATGGCAGGCATACCATCTGCCACATAATTCAAGTTTTCTATTGAAGCTTGCCCGTCCATGTTCACGTTTGCATAATCCCCACGATCAATGGTGGACATTTTGGTTTTGGCTGCGATGTCCATATTCACTAGACCATTCATTGTACTTACACCTTCCATAGGATAAGCTCTAACAAAATCACCCAGATCAAGTATGCCTTTGATTTTTGTATCTACATCAGGATCGGACATAGGTGTTTTCAATTTCAAATATCCTTCAATTGGATTGTTTCCCACTTTCAGTGCAAACTCCGAAATATTGACCAACATATTGTCAAGTTTACTGGTCGGACTATTGACTTCTAAGTTTGTGTTAATACCAGTAATGCCCATCGGTAAGTCGGGATATTTCAGGTCACCGTCTGCGATATTAAAGTTAATTTTAAAGCTCGGATAACTTTCAGGAGCAGCACTGTAAATACCTTTCACAAAGCCAGCCAATTGAAATTTACCTCCAGCTTTCACATTCTCATATCCTGCTATATAGGCATTTGGAATCATGGAAAGCAAAGATTTGAAATCCGATTGTGGAGAATTGAATGTCATATCCATATCAATATCACCAGCTTCTGTCAATGCCATCCATCCATCCAAATTCAATTGCAAGTCATTGATGCTCAATTCATTTTTTCGCAGGGTATATTTTGAATTCACCATGTCAATATTAAACCCAGCTTCATAGTCCAGTTTAGCTTTTTTCAAATAAGAAATGCCTCCAGAGGAATAGGTTAGCTCTTCAATATTGGTCTTGGTATCCAAATCAAATATATCCTGTGTAAAATCTCCTTTTCCACTGTGATTCAGGCCAGTAAGCTGAACATATGTCCCCCAAAGTCTATCATCATAAATGATATTCCCATCAGAAATAGAATAGGATTTTAATTGGATTTGGAATGGGTCGGACTCTGTGTCTGCGTCTTCGGTTGGTTTGGTTATATCGTAATTGGTATTGCCGTTTCCAAGAACAATGACATTCATCTGTGGAGCTTCAAGGTTAACAGAATGGATTTCAAGCGGCACTTCTCCAAAATCCCAGGCCGACCAAAAATCAACAGAAAGGCCAAATGATTTGCCAGCGATCAATTTTACTCCTTCGAACTCGTTTTGCCCGATCACTGAATAATCCAGCAATTTGACGCTGACATTAGGGAAATCCCTGAGCAGGGAAATGTCCACATCTCCGAAATCGACTGTGGCAGTGAGGTTTTCATTGACAGCTTTCTTAACACCTTCAACTATTTCATCTTTGAAAAAATAAGGGGCGGCAGCCAGCAAACCAATTATCAGGATAAGCAGCACACCAACTATAATGGAAATTTTTTTTACGGTTTTCATAATAACAAGGAGCGAGGTTTTGAATTTAAAGTTGGCATATTAACTGCCAACTCTATTAAGATGCAAATGTATTCGCAAAAACACATCTTTATACTAAATCGAATAAAATGAATGATTGTTTTACAAAGACTTAGGTTTTTTATTTAGGTCACTAGCCTATTGACAATCAATGGAATATTCGTTTATTTGCAATATCTACCCAGTAAGTCCATTTCGACCAATCTACATATAGAGTTGCACTTTGAATATTTGTAAAACCAACCTCTTAATTTTTGACTTCAAAAAAATTAATATTTATTCTATTCCATTTACTCATTTATGGAATTGGAAGTGCAAATGGCCAGAAAGCCAATTCAACGAGTAATTCTGAAAGTAATGCAATTTGGTCATTGATCGAATCATGTATGGAAAGTCTCCCAACGGATTCAATTCTGCACCAAATCCGATTATTAGTGCGGGAAAACTGTAAACAAGACTATGATTGTCGTTACAAAAATCTCGATTTAATTCAGCAAAAGCTGGAGATCAAATTTGACCTTACCACCGCGATTGCAGTTTGTGAGGAGATGGTGGCCATCGGACAGCGCATGAACGACTTAAATGCTGAAGCGGATGCCAGGTTGAATATGAGCCGCTTTTATGATGCTTTAGGTCAAAATAAGCAAGCAGCAATACAAGATGAGAACGCAGAACGCCTTTACAAGGCAGCTGGAAATCAATCCGCATTAATCCGAATTCAGACCAACAGGCTAAACAAAAGCTCTTCATTCAATAGCCCTGATGAAACAATTGCTGGATTGAATGCCCTGTTAAATCAAGCGATTGCTATAAATGATACCATAAATCAAGGCCGGATACTTATATATTTGATTCAGATTGCATTGGCAAAAGGCGACTTTGATTTTGCCGAGAAGCAAGTGGATGTCCTTGAACAAATGCCTATTTCTGACCCAGTAAAGAAGAGTGAATACAAATACTTACTTTTTGCTGCATTAGGGAGAGGTGACATAGCACTTGCAAAAGGAAAATTACCATCAGCAGTTCAACATTTCCAAAAGGCTCTTACAGTTTGCGAGGATGAACCAAGTCCCTGGATGGAAATCAGAACAATGTGCTCATTGGCCAAAATAGAATGGGAACAAGGTAATACTGTTAACGCTGAGCAATTCATTAATCTGGCAGAAAAGAAAGCCACTTATTTAGAATTACACGATCATCTTGCTAATATATATGGCATAAAAGCCAAATTTGCAGAAGCTGAAGGGAATTTTGCTAATGCCCTAAATTTCACAAAAAAGCAGGCTTATCATGAAGATACATTTATGGGCCGTAGTGCAGGTTTCAATTTGGAAACACATGCAGCTAATAAAAAAGTAGAACGCTTGGCGGCTGAGAAAGATCGCCATGTATTATCCATTAAAGAAAAAGACATCCAAATAGGAATTGCCATAATTATTATCGGCATTGGAGTAGTTGTTCTCACTGGGCTTACCATGGCTTTTTATCACCAGAAAAAACAGAAAAAAGAATTAGAAATTCAACAAATTAAAAAGGGTGATCAACAAAAGACGCCATTTTACACATCTAATAAATGGAGGTTGCAAGAGGCAGGTTTTGAAACTTTAGCCGAAGATGCTGAATGGCTAAAAAATTTCGAGGCTTTTGTTTTAGAGAATCTATCAAGTGATCTTTTGAATGTACCTGATCTTGCCAAAAATTTTGTGATGAGTGAATCAACCTTGCTCCGCCAATTAAAACGCCTAACTGGACAGACACCAGGAATATACATCAAAGAATTAAGGCTCAATCATGCCCATCGATTATTGGAATCTGGCTCAATCAATTCCGTTTCCAAGGTTGCAGAAAAGGTAGGTTATTCCGATCCCCGCTCTTTTTCACGCAGTTTTAAGATTAAATTTGGGAAATTACCATCTGAATATTTAAATAGTTGATTTTCAAATAACAATGAGTTAACATTAGAAATAATAAAAAATCAACCTTATTAAAATTGACGGAAAATGCTACAAGATTGACGGAATAAACCCATTAATTATTGCCATATTTGCGCCTATCGTGGTTTTACATTCCAATCAACGTAACCGAAATCCACATTTATTTCTGCCATATCAACCCCAAAACTGACTTGACCTAATCATCCGAAGTAGCCGATTTTATATTTTTCATCGAATAACACAGCAACGAATTCGCATTGAATTCAAACTGCTAATTTGAAAATATAAAGACCAAAAAATAGGGACGGGCAGATTCATTTTGTTTAAAGTGAATTCCTGCTCGACCCAGTTTTTCGAATTTATAAATACATTCTTCACTTTAAACTCAATATGATGAACCCAATTTTATCCTCACAATTATCGCTCATTTCTAACCAAATCAGAAATCATTTCAGGCTAAAAGCTTCGACATTCGTACCATTAATATGCTTTCTAATTTTTAGTGGATTGACAGCTTCCGCAGTCACTTATACTTTTAATGTGGCAGGTGACTGGAGCGTATCTTCAAATTGGAGCGGAGGTATTCTTCCTCCAAACCCGCTTACAAATAGTGCTGATATAATTAACATCAATGCAGAGTGCACTTTAAATATCAATTACACTATGGATGATGGAAGACTTAACAACAGCAACTCCTTCACAATTTCAAATGGTGTTACGATGACCATTAACAATGGGGCTGAATTTTACCACGCTGGATCCTACTTTGAACTCAGTGGAATACTCGACATTGAAGGTTACATGCGAATTAATAATACTGGAACTATGACTATTACCGGTACAGGTGTGCTAAACCTGAATGGCGGGAATAGTCCGAATTTGGAGTACGAAGGTAGTGTTGCTAATAGTGGAACCATCAATCTGAACAATGGGACTATAGAACAAGACATATTCAACGCTGGTGCAAATGTTGGTTTGACGAATAGCAACATTTTTAAAGGTGAGGGTGCCATTACATTTGCCCGAGGTAATCATCAAAAATTTAATTCATCCGGGAACTTCACGCCTGGAGCTTCTCCAGGCTGCATTACTGCTACTAACGGTGTTTCGGGCATTGCAGGCATGGTTACTTCAGGGATATTTACCTTAGAAGTCAATGGAACAACACCTTGTACGGATTTTGATCGTTATACGGCGACGGGCACGGGAAGTACAGTTACTATTAGTGGTACCTTGAATGCCTCTGTCGGCGGGAGCTATACTCCTACCCACGGCGACGTAATCACTTTTATCGATGCAAACAGCATCTCAGGTACTTTTGACACGGAGAATGTGCCTGCCAACTGGACTGTTCAATATAACCATCCCAACACCGGTGAGGTCTCTCTGGTTTATGCTGCTTCAACCTATACTTTTTCAGGGACAGGCAATTGGACAGATGTAGCACGATGGTCTCCAGCCTATCCCGGCACTACCGTACCAGCTGGTCCTACAATAATTAATGGGGGGAATTGCACCGTAAATGCAAATGTTGATTTAACTAATAGTTTCTCCACAAACACTTCTGGAACTTTAAAGATTAACTCTGGTATGACCATGACTATCAATAGTGGGGGCGGAGATTTCATTTTAGCAACAGCTAATGAATTCGACATTGATGGAACTTTGATAGTGAACGGAGATGGACGATTTAATAATGCTAGCGATGTAGATATCAATAATGGTGGACAATTAACAATAGGAGCAAGTGATTTTGATAGTTGGGCGGATATAGATTTCGTAATTGGAGGTGCATTTGAAATATCTAGTGGAGGTGTTTTTAATCATAATACAATCGGCGGTGGTGATATAAGATTTGCAACTGGCGAACTAATAGTAATAGATGGCACCTTCAATATAAATGCCCCTACTCATATGAATAATGGAAGTACCATGAATATTGGAAGTTCAGGTGCAGTTGTTCATCAAGGTAATTCATTTAATGTTGGGGGTCAGATTAATAATGGAGGTACGGTTACTGTAAATTCTGGCCAAACAATGACTGTGAATGGTAGCGGTGGACAAACATTGACCAATATAAGTACAGGTACAATTAACGGGAAAGGCACAATTACTAGATTAACCAATGAAGCTTCGGGTGACATAAGACCAGGTACTAGTCCTGGATGTTTAGCAATCGATGCATTAACCAACCTCGGGGATGTTATTATTGAAGCTGAGGGGACAACGGCTTGTACGGGTTATGACCAAATCACTGGAACAGGAACAGCAACTTTGGGAGGAACACTAACATTAACGATAGGTGGATCTTATGTTCCTTCAAATGGCGATGCCCTAAAAATTATAGATGCAAATGCGCTTTCTGGAACATTTGCTTCTACAGTTTTTCCCTCTCCTGAATGGGCTATTGCTTATAATAGCCCTAGTACTGGAGAAGTGACATTGACATTTACTGTCTTACCTGTAGAATTGGTTGATTTCACAGCCGATAGAATTCAAAATGCTGTTCAATTAAATTGGAATACGGCCTCAGAAATTAACAACGAAGGTTTTTATATCGAACGGAAATCAACTGATAAATCCAACTGGGAATCATTAGGATTTGTGGCAGGGCATGGAACTGTACTTGAAGAACAAGCTTATTCATTTACTGATGAAAGACCACTACCAGGCATCAACTACTACCGCCTCAAGCAAATGGATTTTGATGGGAAATTTGAGTATTCAGAAGTGGTGAGTGTTGATTTGTCAACCCCTGGAGATCTGTCAAGTTTCACTGTCTATCCCAATCCTATAGAAAAAGGTATGCTCAATATACATTTCAACCAGAACCATGACGAGCATGCAACGGCCAGTTTATTTGCTCTCAATGGACAGCTTTTGGTCATGGAGACTATTGATTCAGCTAAAGGCCAGATCGACATGAGCAATTTACCTGCTGGTGTTTATTGGTTGGAGGTGATTGTTGGTCAGGAAGTATTGCGTGAAAAAATAATAAAACAATAAAAGAATTCAAAAAGAAGTGCAGGCCGGTACCATCAATTATTTAAAGTGAGTAGCCGGTCTGCCTTGTTTTAACCTTTTGGTTCTTTGACAAATCCTGTGGAGATTGAAAACCGTTAAAACGGTTAATTTTATAACTCCTTGGTTATCGAGGCTGTCTCAAAAGGCAAATGTTCATTATCGAGTCAGAATAATCTCTCGCAGAGACGCAGAGTACGCTAAGGAAACTAAATAATCTCTGCGAGCTTTGCGCCTCTGCGAGAATTTATTTGGTAAATTTTTTCTTAAAGCTCCTTTTTGAGACAGCCACATAAGAAAGACCTGCACTCCAGTCGTTTCAACGACTTACCAATGGATTTGTCAAAGAACCAACCTTTTTGTAGTCGATTCCCTTCCTTTTCTCTTTTTCTATATTTGCATAACTAATTGTACATTTTGAAAAGTATATTTATTTGATCTATATTGCCTCCTTTAATTTTAGTTTCCCTCCATACAGTTAGTTAGGTAGTAGTGAAATAAATGAGATTCAGATTTGCTTGGAACGAAGTTATTATGCAGCCTCTCAGGCTGTCGATTTTCCTTTTCCTGATTACATGCGGCATTGTTGTGAAACCTATGGCGCAGCCTGTGGCAGGTGGAGATGTCCCATCCTCGGATGCTGTTGCCGACTCCCTCTATTCCTTTATCAAAATCCATTTTGAAAAGCCAGGCGGAGATACTACCTACCATTTTATTCTTCAGCTGGTGCGCGATCAATGTCATGGCAGTAATTACGATTGCAGCATTTACCTCTACGATCGCTTATTGAAAAAATTGCGTACCGATTTTAACCTTCCTGCGATTATTTACGTGTTAGATGAAATCGCCAAAATCTCGAAAGAGGCAGGTCAAATCGAAAAAGAAGGTAACGCTTACCTGAGTCTGAGTTCACACCACGCTGCTTTTGGGAACAAAAGATCGGCCATCTTGTACCTCGACAAAGCACTCCTACTTTTCCAAAAACTTGGTGACCAGCATAAAGTGCTCAATATCAAAATGGACAGATTAGGGGCATCGACTGACTATCAAAATCCATCGGAACTACTGGACAGTATGGAGGTGCTGCTGCAAGATGCCATTGCTATGAAGGATACCTTAAAAGAGGAGGAAATCCGCCTTCGTTCCATTAATTATCTACTTAAAGTTAAGCGGTATGACGATGTAGAAGCTTACCTCACGGTGCTGCGCAGGAGGAAAATATCCAACCCCATCCAGCGAGACGAATACCCCTTCCTAATCAACACGAATCTGGGATTTGCCAATTTGGCAAAGGCAAGAGGGCAATTGGATACAGCAATATTTTATTACAAAAAATCATTGGCCTTGGCCGAAGCCGAGCCCGGCCCATGGATGCAGACACATATGATGAACATTTTGGCTGGCATTGAACTAGAACAAGGTAACAAGGCAGCTGCAAAATCTTACCTTAACAAAGCAAGGGTCTTAGGAGAAAAAATTGAAGTGGATGACCTGCTACAGACCACATTTGAACTCCTTGCACAAATAGCCGAAGCAGAAAACAATTTCAAGGATGCCTTCGAATACACAAAACTAGAAAAACATTACCAGCAAAAATTCGACGAACGGGGCGCCGGATTCAACATGCAAGCTTATTTGCTCCTTCTAGAAAAAGAAAAGCTGGAAACGGAAGCGAAAAACAAAGAATTGGAGCTTCAGGTAAAAAGCGACCAGTTACGGACTTCTGTCTTTGCCATTGTTTTTGCCTTTTTGCTGGTGGCACTGACACTAATTGGACTTTACATTCAGCGGCAAGGCAAAAAGAAAATTGCAGAGCAATACAATCTCATTCAGCAACAGACTGAACAACTCAAATCCCTCGACGCTGCTAAGTCTCGCTTCTTTGCCAACGTAAGCCACGAGCTGCGTACCCCTCTCGCTTTGATTTTTGGCCCATTAAAAACTGTTCTGAAATCGGGCACTTTGGATAACCGCAATTTTACCATTCTCAAAAAAGCACAACAGAGCAGTGAAGACTTGCTCAAATTGGTAGCTTCCATCCTCGACCTATCGAAGTTGGAGCATGGGAAATTAAAGTTGAGAGAAAGTACTGAACCTATATTCCCTCTGGTGCAACGTATTGTGTCTAATTTCGAGTCGTTTGCCGAACGGTCGGGTACCGATTTAATTTTTAACTACAAAGCTGAAAAGAATCTGCGGCTGGAAATTGATCGTGAAAAAGTAGAAACCATGCTGAACAATCTCCTGTCAAATGCTATCAAATTCACTCCAAAAGGTGGCAAGGTTAGCGTCACAGTGGAAGACAAAGGCAATGCACTTTTGCTTGTGGTGAAAGACACTGGTCGTGGCATTTCTCAAAATGATTTACCTAAAATATTTAACCGTTTTTACCAAACGGAAGAAAAAAATGCACCAGCCGAAGGTGGAACGGGCATAGGACTGGCGCTCTGCCAGGAACTGGCCCATTTGATGAGAGGTAGTATAAAGGCAGAAAGTACGCTGGGTGAAGGGAGTACCTTCTTTGTGGAAATCCCGAGAAAAGAAGTGATGGGAACGTCCTCCGTTGAGGTGCCAACTGGATTGGAAGAATCGAAAAATCTGGCAAATGAACAAACTGTTAATGCCCCTTTAGTTGTAGAGACAAACAAAAATGCTGACCCGCTTAGCCATCTGTCAACTATCCTCGTGGTGGAAGACAACCACAGCTTACGTGATTACCTAAGTACTATCCTCGGCATTCAATACCACGTTTTGACAGCAGAAAACGGCAAAGAAGCGCTCGAACTACTACAAGACCATATTGATCCTTCAAGTGCTGATAATGATGTTCCCCCACCTTCTCTAATTATATCAGATTTAATGATGCCAATCATGGATGGATTCCAGCTGTTGGATAAACTAAAATCAGATAGCATGTTCAGCCATTTGCCTGTGGTCATGTTGACTGCACGTGCAGATATTAAGGATAAACTAAAAGCCCTCCGAATTGGGGTAGACGATTATATCCTAAAGCCATTTGATGATGAAGAGTTGATGGTAAGAATCGAAAATCTGCTGAAAAACCAGGCAACCAGAAATATGGTTGTGGCAGAAGACCATGAAACAAATGAATTGCCTACAACTTCCGAAGAAGACCGTCTGTGGCTGGAAGGGTTCGAAGCATATGTGGACCAAAATATTGCTGATATTCAACTCAGCGTGCCCAGCCTTTCAGAGCATTTTGCCATGAGTGGTTCTTCGCTGCTGCGCCAACTCAAAAGACTTACAGGATTGACACCAGCAAAATACTTGCAGGAAATACGCCTAGAGCAAGGAAGACAACTCTTGGAAACCCGCACCTATAATTCAATTTCAAGAGTGGCGAACGAGGTGGGCTACGCCGATGCACGGTCTTTTTCCAGAACCTTTAAAAAGCGGTATGGCAAATCCCCTTCAGAGTTTTTGAACATATAAAATTTATCCCTCCAATTCCTAATTTCTCCAGAAGGAGCACCTTTGTAGCAATTTCTAATACCCAATTCTCCGGCCCTGATTAAAAATGCTACCTATTTGATGAATAATGCTACATGGAAATCCATTTTGACTAAAAATGCTGCAAGAATGAAGAAATTAATCCATGGCGTCGCTCCATCTTTGACCCATCGTTTTTTCAAAAAGAGTTATCAATCGTTCCGTCTTATTACAAAACACACTTCTGCTTTTTATTATCTAAAAAAAGCGATTTCTAAAATTTTTAATTGATAATTCACTGATCACTTTAACTAAAAATAAAATGAAACTAATCATGCCTATCAATATTGCTCCCGATCCCATAAGGCTGTCATTCCCAATTATTAACACAATAATTGCAGATGCAAATGTGCAGGCCAGTATTCTTTTATTTTAGTTTAAAGTGAATAGCTGGTCTGTCTTTTAGCCCAATCCGATATAAGGTAGTTAAGGAAACAATGTGCCCAAAGGCACACTGGCCAAGCCATGTCTAACATTTTAATTACGCCCTGATTTAAGCTAAAAATCGAAAAAGGAGGAAGCCGAAAATCCTGTAAAGAGTAGGCACTTAATGATCAATAAAGAAATGAAAATGAAAAATTGGAAATTTATGTCTATCGCCTTGTTATTTATGGCGATGAGTTTTAAGAGCTCGGCACAGTTATGCCCCATTCCATCTACAATAACAATCAGTATTTCTGGCTGCGGAGTAGTGGACGGAAGTTACACTTTGGATGCGGTTTCTTGTGAGCAGAAATTTGGATTCATCAATTATGAGTATTCCTATCAACTGGCAAATGGAGATGTGATAAAACTTGGCGGTTTCAATAATTATCCAGTTTATCTAAATCAAACTTACCTCACCTATTATGATGCAAGTGCAGGTTCCTATGCCATCAATGATTACAGTAACCGATTTTGTAGTACCCAGACAATGGTTTGGCCATCGAATTTTCTCTCTGATTTCTCTCCTTGTACCCGAGCCGGCACTTGTACTGAAGCTGAGTATTCGGAAAATTCCGACGCAGACGGCGACGGTGTAGATGACGCTGACGACATTTGTGCAGATACCCCTTCAGGAGAAGGCGTCAATGCAGACGGTTGCTCCTGCTCACAGGTCACCGTTGACGACGGTGATGCATGTACCCTTGATGAGTGTGTCAATGGCGTTGTCACACATACTTTCCAGGATGCTGATAATGATGGCGTATGTGATGCCAATGACATCTGTGCAGGAGGCGACGACAATGCCGATAACGATGGCGATGGCACACCTGATTTCTGCGACGAGGACGATGACAACGACGGTATTGAAGACGCCTGCGATTCCGAACCATTTGTTGACAACTACACCTACACGGGGTACGAAGACCTGCCCGGATCGTGGAAATGTGGCAACAACAAGGTTTACATCTGCCACGGTAGCAATAACCCGCAAACCAATTGTGTGAACAAGAACTCAGTCCAGGCGCATCTGAACCACGGCGACTACCTCGGACCATGCACCTCTTGCGGTGGCCAAAACATGATGACCAATCCGAACAACGGCATCCAGACTGCTCAAACTGAGGGCGTGGAACTTGAACTCTTTCCCAACCCAGCCAAGGGTGAGGTGAATATCCACCTGCACGGCATGGAAGAGACTGCCACTTTGAAGGTTTTTAATCAATTTGGTCGCACTGTCTGGACACAGCATCTGGAAGAACAACAACACGCCGTCCAACTCGACCTAATCGGCAACACTTTCCAAAACGGTATCTACCTCATTTCTATCCAAACCGCTCATGGAGAGCGGATCTCGAAGCGATTGATTGTTGCGAAATAAATGGGTATAATAGTAAAATAATAAGGGGTCTACCTAGCGGTAGGCCCCTTAATTAAGCAGGCACAAAAGAGCTGAAAATTTATAGAGGCATTATTTGTATTGCTTGCTTTTACCGCTTTTGCAGATGATAACAAAATCAAAAAGTTAAGCCTTTGAGAACAGCTAATGAAAAACAGTTCGGTTCATCATTATTCCATTATCTGTTGTTTTACTTTTATCTTGTTATTATACTTTCAATACTATAGTCGGCATCATCCAAAAATCAGTCTTTCCATTCCCTCCTATCTGCCAGCCCAACGGCAACTGAAAATTGAGCAAATCATTTAGCTTAAATTCAAAAGATGATTGCAAACCAAAGTTAAATTGCCAAGGGTTGGAGAACTTGGCATTTGGCAGTGGGTTTTGAGCATTCATTTTAAAATAATTTTGAGAAAATATAGCTCCAAATCTTAGGGTACCAGTCTCAATCTCTATTGGTTTTTGAATTGCCTGAGTAAAGGATAAATTGCTGACTGAAACAGAAATCTGATCCGAAAATGCAGGATGTGTGAATTTCCCCACCCCTTGTGATCTACCAATTCCCAATTGCATTTCCAGTCCATTTTTCAAAGGCCATAAACTGCCTGCTGCTTGCCAAGAATGTGGTATATAATCAACAGCGGTCCATTCGGTTGCCGTAGGATGCTCAACGGTGCCCTTCGTTGTTAAATTAGGAAGCAATGTCAATTTGCTTTGAGTAGGTAATATCAATGTTGGTTTTGACATAGCAAACAGCTCGACTACTATCACTTCAGAAGGACACCCATTTGCATCTGTAACTTGTATCTCATAAACCCCTTCTGGTAAATTTTGGATAATGATAATCACATCAGGCGTATTGCCAATAGGATTGCCATTTAGAAATATAGTATAAGGCGGTGGGTGGTTCGGATCATCAACTTGCATTACTATACTACCGTCATTATTGGATGGAGAGGATGGAGGGTTGACTTGAACAACTTGAAGCTGATATGGTGGCACTTGATCAACCTGTACCGAAAACTGTTCAATGCAATCAGGGCCAGCCGAGACGTCTACAACCTGAATATCATAAACTCCAGGAACAACATTTACAAAATCCATCAAATGAACCTCTGCACCATTGGGAACATTTGAAATCACAAAATTCCCCAATGGTCCTTGAACATTGACCTCGATAGGCCCGCTCCCAGGTGTAGCGACAGTAAAAAATATATCTCCTCCACTTGGGCAGTCAGCAGGAATCACTTCCAATCCCGAAACATAAGATGCAGGTAATTCTCCGATGAATACATCAAAAACAAGAAAACAACTTAGAGAAACATCGGTAATTGTTACGGAATAATTATCAGTTGGAACATCGGAAAGAATAGGCCCAGTTGCTCCATTTGACCACTCATAAATGTAGTTGCCAGAAGGAGGGGACACATTTGCAAATGCGATTCCATTAGATACGCCACAATCGGCATCTTGAATATCAAAAGTTGTTGTGAAAGTGCAATCAGGTGGAATGATAGTGATGATTTGAATGCATTCACTTGAATTCCCACAATCATCAATTGCTGTCCAAGTCCTCATCATATCTCCTTCACAATTAACTACTCCACTCATATCATCCACGTATACGTTGGTTGGATTGGTTGAGCAATTATCAACAGAAGTTGGCTGACCTGTGATGCTAGGATCATTGGGTTCCAAACAAACAGCAGTCGTATTGGGAGGACAAATTATTGTCGGGGGCGAAATATCAATGACAGAAATTTGTTGGTTGCAATTTGAAGGATTTCCGCAGTCATCAGTTGCCGTCCAGGTACGAATCAATTCACCTGTTCCATTGCAACCATTTAGCCCTGAGTTATCATCGCTAAATTGAATTTCGACCGAGCCCCCGCATTCGTCCGAACCAGTGGCAGTTCCTGTTTGTGAGGGATTTGTACTTTCATCGCATGCTACCGTAGTGTTTGCCGGACAGGTAATTACTGGAGCAGTTGTGTCCTCTATTGTAATAGTTTGAGTACAGTTGCTTTGCAACCCGCACGAATCTGTTGCTGTCCAAGTACGAGAAATAGTACCTGTTCCATTACATCCAGTCAGGCCAGTATTATCATCCGAAAAGTCAATCGTTCCAGAAGTAGGACTTCCACAACTATAGTCGGCAGTCGCTGTGCCCGTCTCATTTGGGTCGATGCTATCACCGCATTCAACAGTAACCATATTGGGACAAGAAATAGTAGGTGGGGCATCATCTGTTATAGTGATGGATTGATCACAGCTTGCAGAATTGCCACATTCATCTGTTGCAGTCCAAGTTCGTATAAGGTCACCTGTACAATTTACTATATTGCTATTATCATCTTCAAAAATAATTTCAATTGAACTTGAGCAATTATCAGCATAAGTTGGCTGACCAGTTATTGCTGGATCATGCGGGCTGGTACAAGGTGAAACCGTTGCTGCAGGGCAATCTATTTGAGGAGCGGTTTCGTCAACAACTGTTATGGTTTGAGTACAGGTTTGTTCATTACTGCAATCATCTGTGGCAGTCCAAGTCCTCACCAAATCCCCAGTACCGCTACATCCAGTCAAACCTGATAAATCATCTTCAAAAACTGTTGTGAGATCTGTGCCACACGCATCGTCGGTAGTTGGAGTTCCCGTAGAAGAAGGGTCAGTCTCATTTTCACAAGAAACCGTTATGTTGTCTGGACATGAAATATTAGGAGCAGCAGTGTCTTCTAAAGTAATTTCTTGTGTACAATTTTGCTGGTTACCACAAGCATCTGTCGCTGTGAATGTACGGATCAGAGTACCTGTTCCGTTGCAGCCCGTCAAACCCGTTAAATCATCAGAAAAGTCAATTGTTGGAGCGGCAGGACAGTCGTCTGCATTTGTAGGAGATCCAGTATTTACTGGATTTGTATCAGCCCCGCATTGTATCGTAATCGCTGAAGGGCATTCTATAGTTGGTGGGGTCTCGTCTGGGGAAACTGTTATCGTTTGGGTACAACTACTTGAGTTTCCTGTAAAGTCAAAAGCTGTCCAAGTTCTGATTATAGTACCAGTATTATTACATCCTGTTAAACCACTTGTATCGTCAGAATACCCTACTGAAGTATTCACTTGATCGCAAGCATCAACTGCTTCTGCAAAACCAGTCAATTGAGGCAAATAATCTGTTGAACATGAAACACTAATTTCTGGCGGACAAGTGACCATCGGTGGTTCATTATCAATTACGCGTATATGGACTATCGCAGTTGCAGTTTTGCCATTGGCATTTTCAATGGTATAAGAGATTGGAAACCCTTCTGAACCAATTCCAGTAATGATCAAATTCCCGCCACTGATAGTTGCTGTAACGCCAAATGGAGTGCCGACATTCGTAATTGTTAAGCTTTCTCCAGTGTCGTTACCCAATACGTTCACAGTAGCAGTAGTCTCGCCACATGGAACAGTAACCTCATCGTCATTGGCTGTTGGAGATGCATCATCTTTAGTTAGAATTATCCATGTAATAGCCCCGCCAATAACTCCTCCAGTAGTTATAGGAATCCATAAAGGCACTTTTTTGCCAGTTTCTTGCTCTGGAACAGTTGGCGTTCCGATTATTTTAAAATGGTCGCCTGTCAATTCCATATTTGCCCAAACAGAAGTTGTTTGGCAGTTAGTAATTATTGGAAATAGAAGCACTGCCACCATTAAAATGTACAAGCCCAATTTTTTTGAAATGATATGTAGATATGTGCTCATTACTTCCAATTTTTATATTTAAAAATCCCAACCCAGCCTATCCTTTCTTCAATACTTTGGCATGTACGCCCACTGCCTCAAAGGAATCCCAGAAGGAGGTTACTCCATTATTGACATCCTTTTGAACAGTAATAGGCGATTGGAATAAAGGTTGACCCAGAACAGATTCAGCCTCTTTGACTGCATTTTTTTTGAAATCTTCGAACAAATAGTTCCCACCCTCCAGTGCTTCTGTGTACTCCCAGAGCGTGTGCTGCACCACAGCATCTTTTTCCTTAAATAGATCAGATTCAAACGGAGTGGTTATTTGATCTAAGTCATACAGTTCTTCATAAGAAGTGGAAATAGCTTCAGTCGCATTGAAAATAAAGGGTGCAACATCGTTTGGAAATTCGCTAATATCTATAGTCCAAGGAAACTCGTCGCTTGTGCCTGGAACGGTAGGAATGAGAGTGTTTTCTACTTTTTTCCTTTGAGTTGGTTGAAAAGCAGAAGAAGTAGCGGGTGGAGATTCTCCCGCCAAAACAATAGGCGACATGTTGTCCGTACTTATCCAGCTTTGGATACCAGGCGCATCAGTTTGATCAGCCAATGGAGGTTTTCCCAGATTTATACAAAAGCCATATAAAAGTGTAGTTGCCGATTCGCCCGAGGGAACAATAACAGTATAAATTCCTGGTATTACATACCCTTGGTGACCATTATGACCCGGGACTATGTATGGCCCAATTTCAAGTACCACTGCTGTGTCCAACGGATTATAAATGGACAGGGTAATCACATGTCCAGTTGTCCTTCCTGTTCCTTTGGCTGTGTAAACAAGCCCTTCTTGGACACCAGATGGCACTCTTTGGTTAAACCTAAAATCAATTCTGGCAGTATCATTTCTGCTTACTTCATCTTGCTCTGAGCGCACCGCAAATGCCATAATATAATCGGTTTCCGGCACATATCGGTAATGATTGAATTTTACATCAACGGACTGTGCAGCTTCAACCTTCTTTACTTCTTGCTGGTTAGTCCATAGAATACCTGATGGTACATATCTGCCAGCGAGCCAACTATCCAGCCAGTCCTGATCGGTCTGTTTTCCTATTGCTACCTCAACATTGAAGTCCATAGTAGTTTCACCAACATTGGTAAAAGTTGCCTCTGGGACTACAGTATTTACAATGGTTTTGGAAGGCTGGAAAGGTTGATTCAGAGCTATGTCATAAGAATAGCCATTTACCTGGTCTCGATGGACTCGCCTGATGTTACTCCCAGTAGGCGGTTGGTCTCCTTGATCGGACATTGTCACATCCAGAAAAATATTATTGCATCTTCGGATACCACGCATTCTTGCCCTTTCTCCCGGTGGGATTTGAATTCTACGATAACTATCCAACCAATGAGAATTATCTGTTCCATCAACATTCTGTGGCCTTCCTCGAAGTTCACCACTTCTTTCATCATAACTTTCTACATGAAAACGCATGCGAAAAGTTGGTGTAGCAGGATTGATAGGTGCATCCGTATGGGTTTCACTGCCCGGATCGGTCACACTCACTGTTTGGTCTATCCAATTGCAGCGGGCGAGGTTTCTATTAATTTGATCCCTATTGTCATATCGAAGCTTTTGTTGCTTGCAAAATTGCCATTTTGGTGATACTGTATGAATTGTCAAATAGCTCCTGTTTCCAGCCAATACATGCGCCACGATTCTTTCTGATGGGGCGTCAGTTTTGGCAGTTGGGCCTGTAAAAGTAACATCGTCACTGGGAGCATTAAAACTTGCTGTATCCCGTATCCAATTGCATCGTCGGTAACGTTCAGGCGGTTCTCCTGCAAAATAGATGTATTCTGTTTTACCTCGCATCCAATGAGGTTTATGGTAAGTAACTTCCGCCCTCCATCGGCCTCTGTGCCTTCTTGGTGCAGATTTGATATGGGCAACCACTTCATGGTCTCCACGCCGCCAGCCTACTGGTGTTTCTACTCTTACAAAATCTATAGGTGTATTCTCTCTTGCTGTCTCCGCAGCTTGTTCAAAAGCATCAGCCATGCTCGAAGCACTTCTCACCAATGCAAGATCGTGATTGAAGCCTTTCATCCAATCTCCTTCATCCACATAAGTTGTTTCATTTTCAAAAAAACCCGATGAATGGCTGCATTGGCCATCAAGGCTACTTACATAAACAGAATTGACATGTTCTTCTTCAAAAAGTTCATCCATTAATGAACCACTGTGGCAAGCAAAGACGACCACGTTAATTTTACAACAGCATTCAACAGCGGCCGCACCTAAGGCATCTCTCAAATCATCAGCGGAAATAGTTCTATTACGTCCAGAAGCTTTGGAAAATACAAAGTTGTTTGAGGTGCCATGGCCCATCATCGTCAAGTTAATTTCATCTCCACACCTACATTGGATGCCCCGCAAAGCAGCCAAAAGGTCTTCTTTAGAATCGACTGATTGTCGCTCGCTATCGGGAAAAAGCCGTTGCATTTGATTGCTGGCTTCTTCTAAACGACCATCTATCATGCGGTCTATGGTACTTTCTCGACCAGGCGAATAACTACCATCGACAAAAATGCCGAATACTTTGGCATCAGAATTAAGGCCAATCAGGGAAATGAAAATGGCGAGTAGTAGTGTTTTCATCGGAATAAATTTTAGTCAAAACAATTAAAGCACTTCCTATAGCTCCGAACACATTTGCTTAAATTCCTTTACTTCCTATGTACATCTGAATAAATTATCAATTCCATATCTTTCATTTCTTCATCACTCATGAAAAGGGATTCATTGTTCAATACAGGCCACCATTCGCTATTTACAATTTCAATAGCACCCGATTTTTCATCTATAAAAACAAATCTGGTGGTATGCTCGAAGAACCCTTCAGGGTTATCGTTTAGCCAAGCAAACCAAGTAGGTGCAGTTATGGATTTCCTGGGCGCCCCCATGAAGGAGGTAATCTTGTCACCGGGCTGCAATGGTTGCTTCACCAAATAAGCCGTAAGTGTCTGATTTAGAGTAGCTGGCATAATGATCTCGTTCAAAAGGATACGGGTAGCATCATTGCGAGTAATCGGATTATCCTGAGCCTGCAAGTCGTTAGAAGCCAAGAATAATATAATGAAAGAAAGGAGGTATATCTTTTTCATAGGTCTGAGTTATGGCTTATAGGTGCCCACATAAACACGTGGGTAAGTTTTATCTCCCACCTTTGCTTCGATGTATATATAGGCTTTAGGACAATTGCCTGCTACCCTCGCAATATCGTCCATGTCTAACTTGTATTTAAAAGCACATTCGCCTTCGCAGTCAGTGGAAAAGTTTTCTTTTTCAATCTCATAAGGGCTCGCCTCACCCTGTTTAAACCTTATGGGCTTGCCTTCTGAAAACTTCCCTTCCCCAGGCGTTTCGCTTCCTTCTTTTTGCTCCCAACATACAACATAAGCCCGCATGGTCACTTTTTTACCGTTTACCTCATCACAATCTGACCAAACTATTCGTGGTGGGTCTGCTTTATCGTTGTAGTTACCATCAATTTTCCATTTTGGAATTTCATAAGTTCGCTTCATCATTTCAAAGAACATCAGGTGATACATCACCTTAGCTTCATCCAAATTCCCTTTCTTTATTAAAGCATCAATAAAGCTTGCCATGTCAATTGCTGCAGAGATCATAGCACCAGCGGCTTTCTCTCCAAACTTCGCAATTAGCATATTGCGCAAAGTCCTTTCGATTTTTTCTCGTAAATAATCTTCAGCTTTATCTCCAAGGTAACCTTTAAAATCTGTTAGCATCGCCGTCAATTCATCATACAGCTGGTTAAACTTTTCCTGAGCGTCTTTGCCTGGTTCCAACCAATGTTTCCTCAAGTCTTCGCACTTTTTCTTTATCCTTTTATAAGCGTCTGCATTCTTTGGGTCAATTTTTATAAGGTTATCCAACAGCTTCTCGATCAGTTCAACTGTTTCGATTACCTCTCCAATATCATCGATCGAGGTAAGATCAGCTTTCAGTTTTTCAATTTCCGTATTCAACCATTTGTTTAGGACGTCCCAAAGCTTATCAGGAGTTGAAAGCAATTCCGTTATCATTTGAATGAGCCTTGCTTCTTTTACTAAACTATTCCCTTCCAGTTCAGCGCTGGCATCATTCACTTTTTCCCCCATCTCATTTACCAACTTGATGAGGCTATCAAGCGTAATATTATCCAAGCAAATAGCAAATGGAATATTGCCGATATTTAATCCATTGAAATTTGAAGTAATGGAAATGTTATAGCAATTACCCTCTGTCAAACCATTTACATCGAATTCATTATCTATTACACCTTCCACATTTAATCCTGAATTATCCTTTTGCAAATATGGCTGAATATCAATGGTATAAGGTTGCGAATGCTCCAGTGTATTACCATTAGCATCTTGTACTTCCCAGCTTATTTCAAAGCCTTCTAAGGAAACATAATCTCCCGGTTTAGGACAAATAACTTCTATTGTTGGAGGAGTACTTTCAGGGGCATTTTTCTTGATGACTTTAGCTTCAATTCCCACAGCTTCAAAGCTGCTCCAAAAATCCAAAACACCTTGATTCACTTGCTCCTGCACTGCTTCAGGAACCGATTCAAAATCTACTCCAGTCGTGTTTTCAAATTGCTCTACTGTCCTGTCGCTAAAATCATCCACAGTATAATTGGGTCCATCATCATTAGGTTTCAGCGAAGAAGTGTACACCCAAAAAGTCTGCTGAATTAGGGCTTCTTTTTCTTTAACTGGATTATTAGTAAAAGGAGTGGGTGGAACAGTTCCATTTTCGTACATATCCTCAACAGTTTTAGTGATATGCTCGATTGCATCAAAAATGATAGGCGCTGCTTCCGATGGATGTGCATTGAAATCTATTGTATAAGGAAATGGCTCATCAGTTCCTGGATAAGTGACTGTGTATGTTGTACCCTGATCTGTATTGACGGGTTCAAAAGGTGAGCCTTCTCCGGGAACAAAACCAGGTTCTGGGGAAGGGCCGGCATTTGCGGGAGTTATCCAATCACCAAAGGGCACCATTGCTTCACCTTTAGGTACTGGAGGAAGATGTATATCTGCACAATATCCATTTAGAGGAACTGTAACTGTGCTATTTGGCGGAACTGTTATTGTCCCTCCTCCTATCACAATATACCCTTGGTGCTTCCCATCGGATGGGATGTAAATCATGTCCAAATCTACAGTCAATGGCTCATCGCTATCGTTGGTTATGGTGAGGTCAGCAATATGGCCTGTTGTTTGGCCTGTGCCAACTGCACTAATTTTAGCCTTACTGCCTTGTGCAAAAAGTTGATCAGGAATTGAAACTAAAAAAAGAAAAGAAAAGAAGAATAAATGTTTAACCATCATTTGGTATGAATTACGTAGTGAAGTTTTTGTGAATCAGGTGTGGGTTATGCTTGAATATAGGAGAGCCTGAAAATAATCAATATAGGCTGGTGTCGGTGAAACAAATTTATGTTTTTTTTACCGGAATTCCTACCACACTCCGAAACAGCGCATGCTGTTTCGAATCAGTGCATGCTGTTTCGAATCAGTGCATTTGAGGCAACGTAAAAAGGAACTAAAGAGAGGCTTTGAAGAAGCAATACTGGAATGTTACCCCTATGGCAATTCGTATTAAGGGAATCCACCTGATGCTCCATAAGATGTATGGAATTGTGTATTTCCTGAGTGCCATCAGCCGGATAACAGAACGAGTATGGAATAGTTCGACGATTGGCAGGAAAGGTCGTGAAGGCCAGATAGATGATACTGAGCTAAGTTGGGATGATCTTCCAAATAAAGGTGGAAATTCTAATATTATAACTCGACTTCCAAATACTCAATATTAAGATCTGGTTGGCTTAAGTTCACAGAAAGTAATTCTAAAGACATTTTACCTAAATTCCAAGCCAACTAAAAATTAAATGATAATTCAAAAAAAACCATAAACTAACGATATAGCTTCGAATTCATTTTAACTTGATATAGAACAGTCCATCACTGTAACCTGTTATTTAAACTAAATTTTTGTTGTGATAGAAGTGACAAAATTTGATAGGAAAGTCTAATTCTTAAGGTAATCTAACAATACAAAAATTGAAATATTACCAAAACTTGTAGAAGTTGAGAATGATATTTTATTTATTTTAAAAAATTTTTATATCATATATCATTTATATAATTTCAATAAAGAGTGATTTCCAATAACTTAAGAAGCAATAGTTTAAGTCAATACTTAATTGTTGTTTCGTAGAACTTATATTTAATAACTATATGTAACAGAGGAAAATTAACCACGTAATAATGAGTATGCTTTTAGCAAATTCTTATTAGTTTGTATGAATTAGAAATTTTCATATCTGTATATAAACTTACAAAAGCATCTGATTAATTGCGAAATGTCCAATTTTTTATTTCAATTATAGAAATTATTATAAACATTTAAGCAATTGGAGATCAACAGTTTTTGAAAGAAAAAAAAATAAATCTTGATTTTGTGAATTTTACATATTAGTAATTTGCAAAATGTATTATACTTTTATTTTTTTTTCAATTATCTTTGTAACTCGATGTATCCTACCTACACCGTAATAGTTACACTTTTTTACATTTCTGGTTAATACAAGTTATAGCTTAATTCAATTGTTATTAAAGTTGATTATTGAATTTTAAGCCATGAAATCGCAAGTTATAGAATAAGCAATTAGTTGCTGTGATTCTTATTATTATATATACGGAAATATTTATACTGTTTTAATAACTAACCGTTTCCCTCCCTTATACCGATTTTCAAACCGATTTAAATTTTTGGAGTAAATGCCATAGCTAATTTTTGGCATTTCAACCTTATTGTTAATCAATAAGAACGTAACGTGGACACCTGAATAGGTACCCTATTATACTCAATTATTAAGGGAGTATTTTAATTACTTATTCTTAAAATTTTGCTGGAAAACACAAATACATTGCCTTGAATGGCCATGTATTATTAATGCTTATCTGAGAGTATTGCTCTCACGATAAGGTCATTTTTTATTGCCTTTTATGAAGTATAAAAGTGTTTATCTGAGAGTATTGCTCTCATGATAAAGCTACTTTTTATTGCCTTATATGAAGCATAAAATACGACAAGAAATAGAGAATAAAAGTAGGTATGCAATAGGTAAGATTAAAGTTGAAGTCAAAGAAAGTATACCTCATTTGATATAGAAACTTACAGTCCAATAATTATACCATGAAAAAAACGAATCTATCAAACCCAAATTTTATGCTAAACTTTACTAACCAAAAATCCTCTCTAATTAGAATTAATAATTTAGAGAATTCCACTAAAAAATCTTTTTGGAAATTATTGCTTATTGCTTCATTAAGTTTAGGAATAGGACTTCCACAACTTACTGGATATGGTAACAGTACTATTAAGAATGTGGTTTTGGAAAATTCGCCTTTTGCAAATCCTCCATCTGCATTGGTTTCTATTTCATCAGGTTCATTTATCATAAATATGGGTGTAACTCCTCAAACCTATGCCAATGGTTTGAAGCCCTATGGTTTGATATATGACATGCTCAAAAACTACAATGTACCTGTCTATTGGGTAATTGCAGATGCAAAGGCCAAGGACGGCATTGACTTTAGTCATAATGGTATAGATTATAAGGGAGGGGCATTTATCATTCCTGCAGAATATAGATCAGCGACAGTGAATGCGGCTATTGCAAGCTGGCAAGGCCAAGGTGTTGTTGGTGCTACTACAGTTTCCACTTTCACTGAGGATGTAGATTACACATTGACATCTGCCCCAACATGGGTTTTGGATTTTGAAAAAGGTGATCTGGCAAAACCAGCATTCTCAAATGCAGGAATTCCAAATTCTGCTTATTCAGAAAAAATTCCTTCAGCATTAGATTGTTGTGATTATATGTATGTCATGCCACATGCTGACCCAACTTGGGGAACTCACTCAAGGTTATATTCATGGATGAAAGATAAAGCGCTTGGTACCGTGAACGGAGAAGAAACTTGTCGAGGATGGTTTTGGGGTGCCTGTCACGCAGTTAGTGTTATTGAAGAATTGGAAAACCCTGGAATGACTCAAAGAATGAATTTCCTTTCTCAGGAAGTTGGAGCAGGAACTATCGATCCCGATCCAGATGTATTGCATTTCAAGAGCCATGATGATGGTTCCCCAGCATATGTTTATGATTATGCAACCCACCCATTTATGCAATTTATGGATGTATTTGATGGTGCTACCGAAAATGGTAGTGAGCAAATTTATTTGCCAGACATCGGAGCTGAATGGAGACCAGGATTCACTATTGGAACAGAAGATCAAACACAAGTTGATGTTCCTGGAAATTCTCCAGGTGAGGCAGTTAAACTTGCATGGGGGGAAGCATGGGGGAATGTCCCCGGAGAAGGTGGTTCTAATGCTAACAATACACCTGGAAGTGAAAACTTTACAACAGGAAACGGTTGGGCCATGTACTCAGGTGGTCACTCTTTTACAAAAGGTTCGGTTACGCAAAATGTTGCTATTCAAAGATCCTTTTTCAATTACTCTTTGATCTCTGCATTAGAAAGAGGGTCAACTATTACATATACAACTCCGGCGCCTGCATCTATAGCATCAGGAACTTCTGTCAATCTTGTAGCAGAAGCAACGGGAAATGCAAGTCCATTTGGATTTGAATGGATAGCAACACCTAATGTTGGAACCTTCAGCGCACCTAATCCTGTAACAGGTGTTGCAGCGAATACTCCGGCTTCAGTTACCTATACTCCTCCAACTGTAGCTGTAAATACTGACGTTATTATTTCATTAATTTTAACAGATGCCTGTGGTAATACCTCAAGAGTAGATAACAATGTCGTCGTTACTCCACCTTCACCACAACCTCCAGTTTGTAATAGCATAACTGAAACAAACCCGCCAAATGCAACTTTGGTGACTGACCTGACAACATTAGTCACAGATCCAGATGCCGCTATTTTAGCATCAGGGTTCTCAATTATATCTAATCCAACTCTTGGAACTGTTGCATTGGATGCATCTGGAAATGCCACATATACTCCAAATTTCAACAATGCATTGACTGACATGTACACCTATCAGTATTGTGATGCTGATGGTCAATGTTGTAACAATGTAGTAACAATAAATACTGCCTGTCCTACTAATGCAAATACTCAAATTTTTGGGACTGTATTTTATGATGGAATTGGTTCAGTTCAAGGTGTCATTGATGGAGCGGACTATGGATATGGGACAGGAGCGCAGGTGAGATTGTATCAAGACAATGGAGTGATAGGTGTCTATGAGCCAGGAACTGATATTGAACTAGCTAATTCTCCAGCAAATACCAATAGTAATGGTGGATATGTGTTTAGTTTAAATAATACTCCTACTACTACAGCCACTGTGATGACCTCAATTGCAGCCGATGATGATGACATAGGGGCTCACCCTGGTAATTTGTTACAACACGCAGGTGATGCAACTTTCAGGGTGCAAGATGATAATGACCCTTGGTTTGGTTTACGTTTTCAAGTACCAACTATTCCACAAGGTGCAACCATTACGGATGTAACTATAGAATTAAACCCTACTACCTCTGAAACTAATGCAAGTACGATTGATATCTATGTTCTCGATGAAGATGATGCTCCGACAATTCCTGACTTGCTAAACGCTCCTTATAATGTTTCAGGGCTTGAAGACTTACATCCAACATTCTTAAGTAGTTCGGTCAATTGGGTGACGCCAGCTCCAATTGTTGCAGGAAATGTTGTCAGTACTTCCAATGTGAACATTACATCATTAGTACAGGATATCATAAATAAACCTGGATGGGCACCAAACAATTATATTTTATTTGTGATGAACACCACAAATACAAATGGTAATAGTGATGATTGGAGGGTTGAAGCATTTGAAAATTCTGATAATGACCCAGCAAAACTTACCATCGAATATTCTGTTCCTGGTACACCTGCCACTGGTGATTACGTTGTTCTATTGGACGCTCCAAGTGTTCTACCATTTGTACCAACTCCAGTCGGGACTCCAACACAACATTTTGTAAATATTGCTTCTGTGGGAGATAGTGATTGCTTCAATGATTTCGGAGCAACAGATGCCAACAACCCACCTCAGGCTTTTGATGTCACAGCTCCATCTATGCAGAGTTGTGCAGCTCAGGCTTCTATTACAGCATTAAATGCAACTGACCCTGATGTTGCGGATGCTATAGATTTCTATACCATTAAAACGCTTCCCAACTCAGGTACTTTATATTATCAGGTTGGAGGTGCAGGTGCATTTGTACCCATTAATGCAATTAATACGAATCTTGATGCATCAACTGAAATGCCAACATTGCAATTTGACCCGAATCCTGCTTTTAAAGGGACTGTTACTTTTACTTATTCAGCCACCGATGATAATGCAGCCCCATTAGAAAGTAATACAGCCACTTATAGCATCGTAATTACGAACTGTCCTCCAACAACCGATGATCGTACAAATGACCCAATTTCAAGTTCGGCAGGAAATACTCCTTTGAGTGTTCCTTCTGGTAGTATCCTGCAAGGTGATGATCCAGATGGATCAGTGGTTTGTTTTGAAATTAATTCTATCCCTCCAGCATCAGAAGGAGTTTTGCTCTTTGATGCTGATGGAGTTGGACCTAACCCTCCTACTCCAGTGGTTATAGGACAAAATATAGCTATAGCAGATATAGGCAATTTAATATTTGCTCCAAGTGGTTCATTTATTGGAAACGTAACATTCACTTATTCTGCAAAAGATGATGATGGAGCTGTTGATGCAACACCGGCAACTTATACAATACCAATAATAAATACGCCTCCTGTTGCAGTGGACATTACTCATCCAATATGTATTCTTGCAGGTGGTGGGGCTCAAATAATTGATCCTCTTATTGGCACTGACGTAGACGGGACAATTGCCTCTTATAATATCTTTGGATTAAGTGGAGGAGCATTGAGTATGACAGGAGTCATTACACCTCCAGATCATACAACTTTAACATTTACAGTTGCCAGTCCTGGAACTTATACTTTTAGTTATACTGCTACAGATAATAATGGAGCTGTTTCAAATACTGCTACCTATACAATTAACGTAAGTACGGCACCAGTTGCAAATAATATTTCTACACCAGATATACCTTCTACTGCAGGGTCAACTCCAATTCCAGCAACTTCTGCTTCTGATGATGGATCCATAGTTGAATATATATTTCAAACTATTCCTGACCCAGTAACTCAAGGTGTTTTGTATTTAAACAACCCACCTTTAACTCCAATAATAGCAGGCGATCCAATAGCTGCAGCAGATATTGGCAAATTGGAATTTGACCCTATCAGCACTTTTGCTGGAAGTATTGTTCTCGATTATTTAGCAGAGGATGACTGTGGATTTTCATCTCCCTTGGCAACATATACAATCAATGTTGTTGGGGCTGATTTATCACTTCTAAAAGTAGTCAGTAATACCTCCCCTGGTGTTGGAAATCCAGTTACTTTTACTATAACTGTAAATAATGCAGGACCTTCAATAGCTACAGGTGTTTCTGTAGGGGATGTTGTTCCAAACGGCTATGGTTCAGTTATAAATATTAGTGACCCAGGAACAGGTGTTGGAGTTCTTGCTGGAAACATAATAACCTGGACTGGAATAACTGTTCCAGTTGCAGGGTCAGTCGTTTTGACTTTTGATGCAACTGTTTTAGCACCAGGTTCAGGAGTGACTCATTTAAATCATGCTGAGATAGCAGCCTCTGACCAGTTTGATCCGGATTCTACACCAGATGCAACTCCAGATAGTGATACACCAACTGAAGATGATGAAGCTACTGCTGAGGTTTTCTTGCCTATCCTTACTATCTCAAAAACCGCCAACAAAACAACTGGTTTGGTACTCGGTGATGTAATAACTTATACATACGTGGTAACTAATACCGGAAACGTTGATATTAATAACGTATCAGTTGCTGATGTACATCCTGGCTCAGGTCCTGATCCAGTGCCTGGAACTGAAGTGCTTACTAATACAAGTGGTTTATCAAGCAATACTGTTCCAAATGATGGAAATGTCGATCTCTTAGCACCTGGAGATGTGATTACATTGACTGGAACGTATACAGTAACTCAAGCTGATCTTAATGCAGGAGTTGCAATAACAAATACTGCAACTGCTAATGGTACGCCAACAGATGGTACATTAACACCACCAACCGACACAGAAACAATTACCCCTACTCCGAATCCGACATTGGGTATTACAAAAACAGCCAGTAAAACAACTGGTTTGGTGCTCGGTGATGTAATCACCTATACATACGTAGTTACCAATACAGGTAATGTTAGCATCAATAATGTAACTGTTGGAGATGTCCATCCTGGCTCAGGACCTGATCCTGTTCCTGACAATGAAGTGCTCACTAATACAAGTGGTCTCTCAAGTAACACTGTTGCTAATGATGGAAATGTTGATGTATTAGCTCCAGGAGATGTGATAACATTGACAGGAACCTATACAGTAACACAGAATGATTTAGATGCAGGTGTTGCTATTACTAATACCGCAACTGCTAATGGTACACCGACTAGTGGTACATTAACGCCACCAACTGATACGGAAACTATTACACCTACTCCGGCTCCGGCAATGACCATTACCAAAACTGCTAATAAAACAACAGGACTGGTGCTCGGTGATGTAATAACTTATACTTATGTTGTTACGAATACAGGTAATGTTAGCATTAATAATGTGTCTGTAGCTGATGTTCATCCTGGCTCAGGCCCAGATCCAATACCTGGTACGGAAATCCTAACAAATACAAGTGGTTTATCTGTTAATACAACGGCTAATGATGGCAATATCAATAAACTTGCTCCGGGTGATGTCGTTACAATGACTGGAACTTATACTGTTACACAGTTTGATCTTGATGCTGGAGTTGCAATAACAAATACTGCAACTGCTAATGGGACTCCAACTAGCGGGACATTAACCCCACCTACTGATACGGAAACCATTACACCTACTCCAGCTCCTGCAATGACCATTACTAAAACGGCAAATAAAACAACTGGATTAGTACTTGGTGATGTAATCACTTACACTTATGTTGTTACAAATACAGGTAATGTTAGTATCAATAATGTAAACATCTCAGATGTTCACCCAGGTTCTGGGCCCGATCCAATACCAGGTTCAGAAGTCTTAACAAATACAAGTGGTCTATCAACCAATATTGTTGGTAATGATGGTATAATAAATAAATTAGCACCAGGTGACTTTGTTACTATGACAGGAACTTATATTGTAACACAAGCCGATCTTGATGCTGGAGTTGCAATAACAAATACTGCTACTGCTAATGGTACTCCAACCAGTGGCACTCTAATTCCACCCACGGATACTGAAACAATTACACCTACTCCGGCACCAGCAATGACCATTGTCAAAACAGCTGATAAAACCACTGGCTTGGTGCTTGGTGATGTAATTACCTATACATATATCGTTTCAAATACTGGTAACGTTAGTATCAACAATGTAACTGTTGCTGATGTGCACCCTGGCTCAGGACCAGATCCAACTCCTGGTTCAGAGGTACTTACAAATAATAGTGGATTGTCAAATAATGCAATCCCAAATGATGGAAACATCAACATATTAGCGCCAGGAGACTTTGTAAGTTATACTGGAACATATACGGTTACTCAAGCTGATCTTGATGCTGGTGTTGCAATCACAAATACTGCAACTGCAAATGGTACACCTACTAGTGGCACTTTAACTCCACCTACTGACACTGAAACTATTACGCCTACTTCGTCACCTGCGATGACCATTGCTAAAACTGCTAATAAAACGACTGGTCTGGTTATAGGAGATGTGATTACATACACTTATATAGTTACTAACACTGGGAATGTTAGCATCAATAATGTAACTGTAGCTGATGTTCACCCAGGTTCGGGGCCAGCTCCTTCTCCAAATAATGAAATATTAACCAATACCAGTGGTCTATCTAGTAATACAATCGCAAATGATGGAAATATAGATGTATTGGCTCCTGGCGATTTTATTACAATGACTGGTACATATACTGTTACTCAAGCTGATCTTGATGCAGGCGTTGCTATTACAAATACTGCAACGGCTAATGGTACGCCTACTAGTGGTACACTTACGCCTCCAACTGATACGGAGACTATTACACCTACTCCGGCACCTGCAATGACAATTACTAAAACTGGTGATGTATTAACAGGCTTAGTTGTAGGTAATTTAGTGACATATACCTATGTTGTTACTAATACAGGAAATGTAAGTATTAATAACGTAACTGTTGCTGATGTTCACCCAGGTTCAGGGCCAGCTCCTTCTCCAAATAATGAAATATTAACCAATACCAGTGGTCTATCTGTAATACAATCGCAAAATAAATATATGCTGTTTTAAATACACGCAATACCTCCCCCGCCATACCGAGGTCCACAAACCCGCCCCTATATACCCCCCGCCCCCCCCCCTACGCAACATATCCCTCCTGCTCCAGCGTGTCCACTGTCAAAGCACTCACTGCAAATGCAGATGGTGATGGTTCTGGTTCTGTAACTATTGGCGATATCCTAACATTCACTGTCACCGTTACCAATACTGGTAACACCACACTGAATAATGTGACCGTCTCTGATCCGATGCTGACGCCTAACAGCCAGGGCTGTGTAACACTGGCGCCTGCTGCTACCTGTGTGCTCGTCGGTACTTATACCGTCACTCAGGCTGATGTAGATGCCGGACAAATCGTTAATACCGCAACCGGTGATTCCAATGAAACACCGCCGGATGATGATACCGTAACTACGCCTGTACCACAGGTCTATTCACTCAACACTACCAAAGCACTCACCCTCAATGCAGATGGGGATGGCTCCGGTACTGTTTCCCTCGGTGATATCCTTAACTATACCGTCACCGTTACCAATACTGGCAACACCACACTCACTAATGTTACTGTCAATGATCCTAAATTGATCCCGAACAGTGCCGGCTGTGCTTCTGTTGCACCTGGTGCTACTTGTGTACTCTCTGGTATTTATGTGGTCACTCAGGCCGATGTCGATGCGGGACAAATTGATAATACGGGAACGGGTGATTCCAATGAAACAGGTCCAGATGATGATATGATTTCTACACCTGTACCACAAAACCCGGCACTCAATACCGATAAAGTCCTCACCAATACCAATGATGTGGACGCCTCTGGTGATATCACCGCTGGTGATATCCTCACTTTCATGATCACTGTTACCAATACCGGTAATATTACCCTGACCAATGTTACCGTCGATGATCCGCTACTGACGCCTACCAACAACACCTGTGCTTCTGTACCGGTGGGTGGCACCTGTGTACTTGTTGGTACTTATGTGGTTACGCAAGTCGATGTCGATCTGGGCACTTTTACCAATACTGCTACAGGTGATTCCAATGAAACTGGGCCAGATGACGATACCGTCGTTACGCCTATGCCGATGAACCCGGCTCTGATGACGGTTAAGTCTTTTACTTCTAATGCGGATAATGATGGATCGGGTACCATTTCTCTAAATGATGACCTCACTTATACCATTGTTGTCACCAATACCGGTAACACTACACTGACCAATGTTACCATCTCTGATCCTAAACTGACCCCTAATAATGCGGTCTGTGCCTCTGTGGCACCTGGTGCTACCTGTACACTGGTCGGAGTTTATACTGTTACCCAGACAGATGTAGATAATGGACAAATCATTAATACGGCCATCGGTGATTCTAATGAAACACCACCGGATGATGATTCCGTAACAACGCCGGTTCCACAGAACCCGGCATTAATGACAAGCAAAGCTTTAACAGGTAATGCGGATGGTGATGGATCGGGTACTGTAAGCCTGGGAGATATCCTCACTTATACTGTTACTGTTACCAATACCGGGGACATTACACTTAATAATGTAGTGGTCAACGACCCTAAACTGACACCTACTACTCAAAGCTGTGTCACTGTTCCGGTGGGCGGCACCTGTGTACTCGTCGGTACTTATACCGTTACGCAGGCAGATGTAGATGCTGGTAATATTGTCAATACTGCTACCGGGGATTCTGATGAAACACCACCGGATGATGATACCGTAAATACGCCTGTACCGCAGGTCTATTCTCTTATCACCACCAAAGCACTCACCCTCAATACGGATGGTGATGGTTCTGGCACCGTTTCTCTCGGCGACATCCTTAACTATACCGTCACCGTTACTAATAACGGTAATGCTACGCTGACCAATGTTACCGTCAATGATCCTAAACTAACACCTAACAATAGCCTCTGTGCTTCTGTTGCGCCCGGCGCTACCTGTACCCTATCCGGGTTCTATGTAGTTACCCAGGCCGATGTAGATGCTGGCAATATTGCAAATACAGGTACCGGTGATTCTGATGAAACACCACCGGATGATGATACTGTCAATACACCTGTGCCGCAAAACCCGGCACTCAATACGGTTAAAGCATTTACTGCAAATGCGGATAATGATGGCTCTGGTACCGTCTCCCTTAATGATGTGCTCACTTATACTGTCACCGTTACCAATACCGGGGATATCACCCTGAACAATGTTACTGTCGATGACCCTAAACTAACACCAATCAACAACACCTGTCTTTCTGTTCCGGTGGGTGGTACTTGCGTACTCGTCGGTACTTATGTCGTCACACAGGCCGATGTAGATGCCGGGCAAATTGATAATACCGCTACTGGTGATTCTGATGAAACAGGACCGGATCAGGACATGGTCTCTGTGCCTGTCCCGCAAAACCCCGCTATCAATACTGTCAAAACTTTTGACAGTTATGCCGATAATGATGGTTCGGGTACCATCACACTTGGAGATGTTCTTTCTTATACCGTAACTGTAACCAATACCGGGAATACCACCCTCAATAACGTTACCGTTACCGATCCTAAACTGACACCTAATAATATAGTCTGTGCAACACTTGCTCCCGGGGCTACCTGTGTACTCTCCGGTACTTATACCGTTCTCCAGGTAGATGTAGATGCAGGACAGGTGGTCAATACCGCTACCGGTGATTCTGATGAAACACCACCGGATGATGATATGGTGACTACGCCTGTACCACAAAATCCAGCACTGTCCACTGTCAAAGCACTCACTGCAAATGCAGATGGTGATGGCTCTGGTTCTGTAACTATTGGCGATATCCTAACATTCACTGTCACCGTTACCAATACTGGTAACACCACACTGAATAATGTGACCGTCTCTGATCCGATGCTGACGCCTAACAGCCAGGGCTGTGTAACACTGGCGCCTGCTGCTACCTGTGTGCTCGTCGGTACTTATACCGTCACTCAGGCTGATGTAG
>CALNYY010000048.1:0-10716 GCA_942490835.1 uncultured Saprospiraceae bacterium | reverse complement strand
CTGGCGATGTTCATATAGTGGTAGCTATCTACAAGCAAAGTTCGAAGAATATGGTCGTGCAGGTAGACATCGTTGAAGCTGCTGCTTTGGAGGATGGACAGATAAGTGTTGATCCAGATTACATCGCCAAACAAATCGAAACTTTCGGTGCGGTGGCGCTCTATGGAATCTATTTCGATTTTGACAAAGCCGACATCAAACCAACATCAAAACCGGACCTCGATGCTGTTGCCGAATACTTGAAAAAACAAGCAGACGTAAACCTTTACATTGTTGGTCACACCGACATGAAAGGCACACTTGTGTATAACCTCAGTCTGTCGGAACGAAGAGCACAGGCCGTAGTCGAGGCACTGGTAAACGACTATGGTATTTCAAGAGCACGACTGGAAGGGAAAGGTGTCGGTCCACTTTCACCCAAGTCACATAACCGGGATGATACGGGCCGTAAATTGAACAGGCGAGTAGAACTTGTTCAGAAAATATAGACTCGCACGTTTCCTCACATTTATAACTATTTCACCCCTCTCACACTTCTGAATGGAGATGTTGGGATAGGTAAACTATTTGATAAAAACTAAAATTTTAAAAATGAAACAACTACAAATTTTTATGCTAACTATTTTTCCTTGTGTTTTTCTTCTAACCTCTTGTGGCGACGATGATGGTGTGATCGGGGCTGATGCCGGCAGCGGCAAAGTCACAGCCACAGTGGATGGTCAAAATTGGGAAAGCAAGGATGAAGTAAGTGGAGCTGTGTATGCAGAATCACAAGGGACGCATATCATCCAAGCTTACCATGATGATGGCTCTTATATTGCGTTGACAATTTTTGGAAATATCACAACTGGAACGCCTATTCCAACCGATAACGGCATTTTCCAAGGGCAATACAAGCCTGACTTCGCTGGTACAGTGCAGTTTGTAGCATTAGGGGCATTAGGCAATGGGAGTATCACATTCAGTACTTTTAATAACAACAAGGTGAAAGGTACATTCGAATTTAAAGGAGTAATGTTTGACATGAATGGTGTAGAAATATCTACGCAGTTAAATAATGGAACATTCGATATTGATCTCTGAGGTTTGTTAGCTAAATTTGGCATTCTTTCTTTTATTCACCAATCCAAATTTCGATGAAAAATTTATTATTCCTCAGTGCTTTCTTGTTTGCTTTTTCCTTGTCATCTTGTGGAGGCGGTGACAGCGAAAATCAATCCGAAGATTCAGAAAATGTTTCGCAAGATGGCAATAAAAATGAGGGTGAAAGCGACAACTCCTCTGATAACAGTGAACCTGCCAATTTGCAAGAGGCCATGGATCAAGTGCAGAAAAGCATGAAAGATGCTGGCATGCAGCAAAAAGAACCAGTCAATTTTCGGGAGCTTCAGAAAATGACCCCAGAGAAACTGGACGGAATGGAGCGGGTCAGCAAGTCTGGAGAAACGGCTGGTGCACTCGGCATGAAAATTTCGACCTCCGAGGCTAAGTACAAGGATGACGACGGAAATACCATCGAGGTGAAAATTGTTGATACGGGTGGATTTGCTATGGGATTAATGGGCATGGCTGCATGGTCTGCTGCTACGATAGATAAAGAAGATGAAAATGGCTACGAAAGAACTTCCACTTTGGATGGCTATAAATGTTTTGAGAAATGTAGGAACAGGAATAATTCCTGTGAGATATCGGTCATTGCAGACAACCGTTATGTAGTCACCGCTAGTTGCAATAATTGTGGAATGGACAAACTTAAAAGCACCGTCAAAGAAATGGGGCTGGAAGATATGGCCGACCTCAAAGCTGAAAAGTAAAGAACCCAGCCAATATTTTAAGTAAATGGTACAAAGAAGCTCCTTCCTTGTACCATTTTTTTATTTTTGGCAAAAACATACGCAAATGAACCCGCTCCACACTTGGCACGAATTTATCAAAACAGGGGATACAGGCATTTTTGAAAAACTTTTAGCGGATGATGTCGTTTTCCACTCTCCTGTTGTTTGGTCTCCGCAGCATGGAAAAGCCCTGACAAGCATGTATCTGATCGGAGCAATGCATGTGCTGGGAAAAGGAAATTTCCATTATAAAAAAGAAATTATCGCAGCAAATCAGGCTTGTTTGGAATTTGAGACACAGATTGGTGACATCACAGTCAACGGAGTAGATATTCTGACCTGGAATCCCGAAGGCAAGATTACAGAGTTTAAGGTAATGATTCGCCCAATTAAGGCGCTAAATCTGGTTTGGGAAAAGATGGCTGAAATGCTTGAGAAAGTGCAGGGATAAAAAAAAAATGATAGTTGCCTGCACAATTTCACAACTCAGCACATATAAAGGATGTGTAAAAGCTGTTTCCGATGGTAAAAAAATCCAATTATGATGACTACACAAACGCTTAACAAGTACTGCATGCAATCCAATTGCAACGATATGGATTTTCTGAGCCGCTGGCTGCATGGTCGGCTTACTCCAGAAGAACTTGCATCTATGCGAAATCGTAAAGACTACGAGGAAATGATGGAAGAAATGGAGGGCAATGGCAATAGTACTTTGACAATTGAGGCAGAAGATCCTGCCAACGAAACTACAGAACAGACAGAGGATTCAACTGCTAAACGAGATTCCTTTCTTAAATTAGTGGCCGTACCGACCATCTTTGGTGCTGCTGGCTGGTTGGTCTTCAAATCACTGACCCAAATTTTATGACAAGGAAATTTTTTACACTTCTTACCCTACTCATTCTTACACTCAACATTGCTGGCCAACAACTCACCGAGCACATCCCCGGATCGGAGGTTTCATTCGATATGGTGCTCCTGCCCGGCGGCACTTTTTCCATGGTTGACACTTCGCAAGACCAAACGGACGAAATACCCGTTCGTAAAATTTACCTGGATAGTTTTTGGATTGGCGTCTATGAAGTGAAATATGACGAATTCATCATTTTTTACCAAAAAGAGTATGATACGGATGAGTCAGAAAATTCGGTGATTAGCTTTTCTGCTGATGCGGTATCGAGACCCACACCACAATATATTGACTATACCTATGGCATGGGGAAGGCTGGCTTCCCAGCTGTGAGTATGACCCAACAAGCTGCACTGCGCTATTGCAAATGGTTGTATGAAAAAACTGGAAAATTCTTTCGTTTGCCAACAGAAGCGGAGTGGGAGTATGCTTGCCTATCTGGCCAAATGTCTGACTATCCATCCACTAATACTGATTTATCAGATTATGCATGGTTTTATGAAAATGGATTTGAAAAATATCATGAAGTTGGCCATAAACAACCTAACGATATTGGCCTGTACGATATGCTTGGCAATGTGACAGAGTGGACGTTGGATCAATACCAGGAGGATTATTTCCAAAACTTAAAAGATGGGGCAAAAAATCCATGGGTGGAACCTGAGCGCCGTCATTCAAGAACAGTAAAAGGAGGGTCTTATGATAGTGATGCTGAAGATTGCAGTTGCAGGGCGAGGCATAAATCCAGTCCAAGCTGGCAAGCTCGTGATCCCCAAATACCAAAAAGCAAATGGTGGAACCCTGATTCGCCATTTGTAGGATTTAGAATAGTTAGGCCGGTCAAGGAAATGTCACACGAAGAAATAGAGGCCTTTTTTCAAAAAGCGATCAAGGATTGACCCGAATCATCTGGTCTTTGCTGCCCGGCACCCGCTTGAATCCAAATCGCTCATATAGCCCATGGGCGTCATCAGTCATTAATAACAACTCTGGTAAAACCTTCAAGTCTGGATGTGCCAGTATGCATTCCATTAACCACAGCGAAAGACCTTTCCCTCGATAACTTTCTTTTATGAGTACGTCAGAGATGTATCCAAAACTGGAGAAATCGGTAGTAATATTTGCGAAGCCTACTTGCTTGTTGTTTTCATAAATGCCATAGCACAACGTACCCTCTATAGCGTCTTCTACTTCTTCCATGTCAGCACCTTCGGCCCAATACGACTCCTCCGAAAGGAATTGGTGAACAAAATCCAAATCCAGCTTGGACGGGTCCGTTGATATTAAGAACCCAGGATGCTCAGTATGGGTATAGGTAAAATGATTCATTAATAGTCTTGTTCATAAATAAGAATTGAGGATATGGGAATTAGATTTTTCTTTTTGAAGAATTAATTTTTTCAGTTCATAGCCCCAGTTATGGGCTTAAAAAATTGGTTTTTCAAAATGGAAAAGATTTTTTCAAATACCAATTTGTTATTTGTGAACAAGACTAATCATTTCCTTTTACTTGATTCCACGATTTCAGTAAAATGTACCCTGTTATAACAGCAACGACCAATCCAATAGCGGCTTTGTCCATTTGGCCATACAGTAAGAACCCAATCCCGAATAACACACCATATACTAAAAAACAACCAGCCACCATACAGACCAGTTCGAGCGGCAATTTGCCAGGAACTATATCCGCTTCTTTTAATTCTCCGTTTTTGACGGCAGGTTGAATCACAGATTGCCAGCCAGATGGGTGCGGTTTTATAAGTTTGTAAAAACTTAGGAGCGTAGCTTGAGATGTAGGTTGGGTTAAAAATGTTACAACGACCCATGCTACTGTAGTGATTCCTATACCCGAAAGGAGTTTGATATGTGCCGCTACTTCAGGCATCACAAATTCAAAATACAATGCAACAATAAAGGAAACAATCATTGCGGCTACCTCGCTCCACGCATTGATACGCCACCAGAACCAACGTAAGATAAAAATGAGGCCTGTTCCCGCTCCGATTTGCAAAATCACATTGAATGCCCCAAGCGCACTTTCCAATTCCAGTGCAACAATGCCAGCCAGCACCATCAACAAAACGGTTGACAAACGACCAATATTGACCAGCTCTTTATCGCTGGCCTCTGGCTTGATGAACCTTTTATAAAAATCGTTTACAACATAGGATGAGCCCCAGTTCAGTTGGGTAGAAATAGTAGACATGAATGCAGCAATCAAGGACGCTAAAACCAGCCCCAGTAGACCTTTAGGCAAGAATGTCATCATAGCTGGATAGGCCAAATCATCATTGATTACGTTATTTGGAATATGTGGGAAAGCCTCTTTCAAAGAGGCATGATCAGGAAAAATTATAAGCGATGCCAGTGCCACCAAAATCCATGGCCAGGGACGCAAGGCATAGTGTGCGAAATTGAAAAACAGGGTAGCGCCGATGGCATGATTTTCATTTTTGGCGGAGAGCATCCGCTGTGCGATATAGCCGCCACCGCCTGGTTCCGCACCTGGATACCAGACGCTCCACCACTGTACGGCCAAAGGCAAAATGAAAAAAGGCAACAAGGCATCCATATCGTTAAAATCTGGAATTACATTCAGCTTACCAGATACATTCGGGTGTTCCAACATTGCTGATAATCCACCTATTTCTGGTAGGTTCAAAATCACATATGCTGCTCCAACTACACCAACCATGGCGATGATGAATTGAAAAAAATCAGTCCAGATGATGCCTGTCAGTCCGCCCAAAGAGGAATATATAACAGTAACAATAGAGGCGATTAGGATAGTCTGAATTGGGCTTAACCCTAGCATAACGCCGCCAATCTTGATCGCTGCCAGAGCTACTGTAGCCATTATGATTACATTGAAAAAGACGCCTAAATAAATAGCTCTGAACCCCCTCAAGAAGGCTGCTGCCTTTCCGCTGTACCGCAATTCATAAAACTCCAGATCCGTCTTTACGCCACTCCTCCGCCAGAGTTTTGCGTATACAAAAACAGTAAGCATTCCAGTGAGCAAGAATGCCCACCATTGCCAATTGCCTGATATGCCATTTTTGCGAACAATGTCTGTGACGAGGTTGGGAGTATCTGCGGAAAAGGTCGTGGCTACCATAGAAAACCCCAGCAACCACCAGGGCATGTTCCGGCCAGAAAGGAAAAAATCAGAATAGCTTTCTCCTGCTTTCCGGGAGGCTATTACACCAATAACAATGGTAAGGATGAAAAAGCCGATTATGATCGACCAATCAAATGAGCTGAGTAGCATATAGGTTTAAAGTTTTTTTATTCGTTTTGCTTAGACTTAAGAGTTGATAAATTTTCTACGATTTCGCCTAAAAAAATGATATTTCTTCTTAGTGCCTCTTTGCTCTTTCTTTGTGAAACTTTGGGGTAAAGTATTCATGATTAAAGCTGTTCCACGAAGGGCCTCAAAGAAGATACTAAGTTTCACAAAGGATTATCAGTTTTCAGTATGAATCTGGACAAAATTTATCAAATCTTTTCATATGATCTCTACTCCACCACTAGCTCATCTACAAAAAGCCAGGCTTCATGGCCCGAACCTTGCGCTCCACTTGGAATAATTCCAAAATTTTCGATATGAATTTTCAAGAAACGGGCTTTTCTATTTCCCAATTCAACTTCCATATCTATGGTTTTCCCGTCTCCATCAGGCACTTGTATCCCTTCCATTTCGCTGTAAGAATTGCCATCCTCTGAAGTGCCGACGGTGATGAATTTTGGTGGATAAATCCATTGACCTTTTCCATTGTAAAAGCGGGTAGAGAATTTTGAAATATCCATCACTTCTCCCAAGTCAATTATTGCATCAAGAGGTTTACCCTCGAACCCGAGCCACTCTGCGCCGCCATACCTTCCATTGCTCCCAGCAACACCATTTATAAGAGAGCCGTGGCCATTTCCCTTATACTTTTCTGCAGGTTCGTGTACGAGGTTGATTTTTTTACCAGCAGCTTTGTGCAAGTTGAATACGAGCTGTGTGCCGCTGCCAACAGCTTCATTTTTATCAAAAGCAACTGCCCTGAGCACAGTGTTTTCATCAATTTTTACAGCGTCGGAATAAACAGGACTTTCATCTGAAGGGACAGTTCCATTCAAGGTATATCGAATGTCGATATCGTCCATTTTTGGCAGCAGCCCTACCCGCACTCCATTTCCATCGCCTGCTAAAACGCTTGTTTTTACATCATAAATTTTGTTGGCGACATTGACGCCTTCTTTTTTCAAACGCTTTACTTGAGTTGCCAATCGATCAACAAAATCATTATAATCTTTACCTTCTTTTGGTGACCAGCCGATTTCAGCAATGGCACATGCACGTGGAAACGCCATGTATTCAACCTGTTCGGGCGTTTTCATATATTCTGTCCAGATATTTCCTTGTACTCCAAGGATATGTTTGGCTTCTTCTGGGGTAAGTTCGGTAGGAGTTGGTTCATAACTGAAAACTGTCTCCAATGGGAGATAGCCGCCAATGGCGAGGGGTTCTTTTGGAGAATCAGATTGGTAATAATCCAGATAACAATGAGAGGTGGGGGTCATGATGACATCGTGTCGTTGTTTGGCAGCTTCAATACCTCCTTTTGTGCCCCGCCAACTCATTACAGTAGCATTCGGAGCCAGACCTCCTTCCAAAATTTCATCCCATCCAATGATTGAACGACCATGTCCATTCAGGAATTTTTCCATTCTTCCAATAAAATAACTTTGGAGTCCATGTTCATCCTTTAGTCCTTTCTCTTGGATTAAATCTTGGCAGAATTTACTATTCTCCCATTGTGTTTTGGGGCACTCGTCACCTCCGATGTGGATGTATTCAGAGGGAAATATATCCATCACTTCCAGCAGTACATTTTCCAAAAAATCAAATGTTGCTTCATTTGGACAATAGACATTTTCAAAGACCCCCCATTTCGTAGCTGTTTCTATTTGTTGATTAGTGCAGCCCAATTCCGGATATGCTGCAATCGCGGCTTGTGCATGCCCCGGCATTTCTATTTCTGGAATCACAGTGATAAAACGATCGGCAGCGTATTGCACAATTTCCCTTGCCTCTTCATGGGTGTAGTAGCCACAATATTCCTTGCCATCAAATTTGTGTGGTTGGTCGTTATAGTGGCCAATCAAGGTCTCTTTTCGACAAGCGGCTATCTCTTGCAGTTTTGGATATTTTTTTATTTCCAAGCGCCAACCTTGATCCTCTGTGAGATGCCAATGAAAACGGTTGAACTTGTGCATGGCCATCAAATCGATGAATTTTTTAATAAAATCTACTGGGAAAAAATGCCGGCCCACATCCAGGTGCAATCCACGGTAACTGTATCGAGGGGTATCGGAAATTTCTATACTTGGAATTTCGAAAGAGGAAGCGGCCTCCAAAGGCATTAATTGCTGCAAGGTCTGTACAGCATAAAATGCACCTGCGCCAGATGCAGCAGAAATATTTATCTCGTATGGATTTACTATCAGCTTGTATGCTTCATTGGAAAGGGAAGGATCAAGCTTGAATATGATAGCATCTTTTGTGGTGTTTCCATCTTCTGCTTTCAGTTCAGTTCCCACCATTTGCCCAAGTATAATAGCCAGATAATCTGCTGCTACTTTAAGACTTTCGTCACTTGATTCTAATATCACTTTCGTTTCTTTATTGATTTGAAAATGACCACTTTTAGCTATCAAATTAGCGGGTCTCGGAACAATCTTGTATTCATTGAGCGTCACATTTGAAGAGTCCTTTTGTTGACAAGCAGACAAGGCCAAAAAGCAGAAAAGAAAAAAAATGGTTTGTTTCATGTGTCAATAAATTTGTCCAGAATCACAATAAAAATTAATCAGAACAGAGCAATGAAATTATGGGCGGACAAGGTAGCATTTTTATTCAAAAGCCAGATTTGAAAAAAATGTGTTGCTAAATTTGAATGTATGTACAATTAATTATTGCAAATTAGCGACACTTGACAAAGACGTTTACCAAATGCTCCTGTCAAATACAGAACTTTGGAGACACCATTTACTAAAATACACCTACCATGAAGAAAAAGCTTACTCGCGCATATTCACTTTTTTGGGCAGTTCTTGCCGGATATTTATTCCTTTCATTTAGCAGCAATCCACCTAATGACCGTACTGGTGCTCCTCCTTCATTTACCACATGTGCATCAGCTACTGGTGGTTGTCATTCTGGAGGGACAGGGACAGGGAGTGTTACAGTTGCCGGACTGCCAGCTACTATTGAGCCGAGCACGTTGTATCCGATCACAGTCACCGTTTCACGCACCAATGGTGTTCCTATGCTCGGAGGATTTCAAATGGTAGTTTTAGATGATAGCAATAACGATATTGGAACCTTGTCGAATCCAGGGCCAAGCTCAACCACTTCTTCTTCTGGCGGCCGAACTTTTTTCGAACATAATCCTGCTATGAATTTTGGTGGGAATGACGACCTCGTTTACACCGTTGATTGGACATCGCCGAGTAGTGGTATGGGGGATATAACGATGTATGCAGCTGCACTTTTAGCCAATGGAAATGGAAGTACAAGTGGAGATGCCACCGTGACTTCTACCTCGACAGGTGCTTTCAATGGCGGCGGTGGCCAAATAATTGTGGACGTGACAGGAACGGATGTGAGCTGCTTCGGCGGAAGTGACGGTACAGCCACAGCAATCGCTTCGGGCGGTGGCGGCGGGCCTTATACTTATTCTTGGTCGAATGGTATGACAGGCTCAACAATCTTTAATCTAGCTGCCGGCACATACACTGTAACTGCAACTAATGCAACTGGAACTCCCGGAACAGGTATGATAACTATTTCAGAACCATTCTCACCTGTTTCTGTGTCCATCAGCAATGTAGTTCATATTGATTGTATTAATATGGTTGGTTCTGCAACAGCAGATGCGACTGGCGGAACACCCGGCTTTTCTTACCAGTGGTCAAATGGTATGATGGGGTCAACTGCTTCTTTTGTAGCGCCCGGCAACTATACGGTAACGGCAACAGATGCCAATGGATGTACCGGAACAGCCTCCACTGTAATTAATATTAATGTAGTCCCACCAATTGCGGATGCAGGCCCTCCTATGGTTATTACTTGTGTCAGCCCAACGGTCACACTTGATGGTTCCGGATCCTCCACAGGAGGAACAATTACCTATCAATGGACAACGTCAGATGGGAATATTTTAAGTGGAGCAAATTCTATTAATCCGATTGTCGATGCAGCAGGAACCTATACTTTAACAGTAACAGATTTTACCAATGGCTGTACTGCCGAAGATGATGTGAATGTACTCGATGACTCAGTCCTACCTGTGGCTGACGCAGGCCCTGACATGAATTTGAATTGTAATAATACTTCCGTCTTATTGGACGGTTCAGGTTCTTCAGCCGGAGCTGACATTACTTATTTGTGGACAACCTCTGATGGAAATATTGTTTCTGGTGAAACGACTACTATGCCTACCGTAGACGCAGCGGGCACATATACATTGACAGTAACTGATGATGGAAATGGCTGCACTGCTACTGACCAGGCAGTGGTTTCTCAAACTCCAGCGCTTTCAGTGTCTATTAATTCAATAAATGTTGACTGCAATGGAAATGCTACGGGGAGCGCTATGGCAAATGTTACTGGCGGCAATGGGGCGTACAGTTATTCGTGGAGCAATGGGGATACCATTCAGAATATTATGAATGTCGTCGCTGGCACATATACTGTAACCGTTACTGATGACGATCTATGTACCGCAACGGCCTCTACTACTATAACAGAACCGGATATTTTGTTGGCAAATGCATCGGCAACCAACGAAACAGGGCCTGGTGCTGAGGATGGTACAGCAATGGCTGAACCTACAGGCGGGACTCCTCCTTTTACCTATTCATGGTCAAATAGCGAAACGACTCAAACTATCAATAATCTCCCGCCAGGGACGTACT
>CALNYY010000047.1:0-23833 GCA_942490835.1 uncultured Saprospiraceae bacterium | reverse complement strand
ATGTCTTTTACTGGGGAGCAAAGGCAAAAGCTTATTTAAAGCTTTTAGCAGACGATACAAAAGTGACTGTAATCCCTACATTGGCAAACGGGTTTACATCAGATATAAGGCTTGTTTTTAAGATATCAGAAGGTATTTTGAAGGCATCCAAAGAGAACATAAAACGGCTTCATTCTAATATTGAGGCTTATAGGACTCTTTTGTCTATTGCTAAAGCTGAGATAAATATACGTTGACATAATTTTTATTATCAGTCGTTAAGGAGAAAAATGCATAAAGACTTGAAAAAAATAATCAGTGGGATGAATACAGTTGTTGTAATGAAGTTTGGGTCTCACCTTTATGGGACCAACACCCCAAACAGTGACGAAGATTACAAAGGTATTTACCTTCCGACTAAGAGGGAAATATTTTTAAACAAAGTACCAAAGTCTTTCCAGTATAATAGCGGAGGGGGGCATTCAAAAAATACCAAAGAGGATGTTGATATTGAACTGTATTCCATCCATTATTTTCTTGAGTTGGCCTTTAAGGGTGAAACCATAGCCATTGATATGCTTCATTGCAATAAAGAGAATGTAATTATCGGTGGTGATACATGGGATTTTATCCGATCCAACAGATCAAAATTCTACACCAATAACCTTAAGGGGTTTGTCGGGTATTGCCGGAAACAAGCGGCTAAGTATGGAATAAAAGGAAGTAGAATTTCAGATGCAAGGAAAGTGTATAACTTCCTTGATAAAATTGTTTTAGAAGAAATATTGAATAAGCCAAGCTTCACAAAAATGGGTGAGATTTGGGATAAATTGCCACTGGGTGGGCATATCCATTTTTTAAAAGCGAAGGCTCACGGCGACCAAGAAGAAGAATTTTATCAAGTTTGTGGTAAAAAAATGCAAAAAACCGCCAACGTATCTTATTGTAGAGCCTTGCTGAAAAAATTTGTTGATTCATATGGGCATAGGGCTTTGTTAGCAGAAAAGAACCAAGGGATAGATTGGAAAGCTGTTTCTCATGCTATGAGGTATGCATATCAGATAAAGGAATTGTTTGAAACAGATGATATTCAATTCCCCCTCAAACAAGCAGAATACCTGACCAAAGTAAAAAAGGGTGAACTGGATTACCTGAAAGAGATTGCCCCAAAACTTGAATCCTTAATGGACGATATCGAATTGATGTCTGCTAACACAAAATTACCGTCGAAAGTAAATCGGAAGTTTTGGGAATCATGGTTGGTAGATTTGATAGATTCATCATTATCAACCTACTTATAACATAAAAATAATGTTTTATAATAAACCGGAATAAAAAAAATGACACCAAAAGCAAAAAAAGCCCATAAAATATTTGCTGATCAAAACTATCAGTGCCAGTATTGCGGTATATATTTTGTGATGTATCAAACGCCATTACATTTACACCACCGTATTTTCAAATCTCAAGGTGGTAAAGATGATGATGATAATTTTGCAGCTTGTTGCAATTGGTGCCATTCTAACCACGGGAATTTAAAACACGCAAAAACAATACACGAAAAAGACTATACAAAAATAAACGAGCTTAAAAAAAGATATGCTTTTTGTCGGTTTCCCTCCTCTCAAAAAAAAGAAACTGACCAGGGACTGCCGGAACCTGAAACAAACGCACTTGATGCCGAATGATTACCATTTCAATCAATGCCCGGCTTTAATTCAATATCAACTTAGGAATAGGAGTGTGGATTATGATTTCAACAAGATTGTTGATGGAGTGTTGTAAAACTGAAACATTAGCGTTCCGGGTCAACCAGGACGTTATCGAAAGGTATTGCCCAAAATGTAACTGTGAAATTGATTTTGTTTGCATTGGAGACGTAAGAAACCAAGACGCTTTGGAAAATATATTTGGAATAATGAAAGAGTATGAAGGCGATGAATAATCAACTTATCTAATGGAATAAGAGCTAATATGAAAATAACAATAATTTGCGACAAATGCGGGTGGAATAAACAGGACCAAAACTTTAAGGATTGGCTTAATAAACCATGCCCTGAGTGTGGATACAAAATGATAAACAAGGCAGATATTGCAATGTTTAGATTTCTAAAAATTATAAAAGCCATTAGCGATATAGCCGTGTTTTTCTTCCCAAAACTTAAAACCCATGACGTATATGTCTCTTCGGCAAAAGCGCACAAAGAATACAAGAAACCATAGAACAAAAAGGAATAAGAGAATATGAAAGCTATTAATAATATAGAAGAATTAAAAGGTAAGATAATAAAAAAAGCTACACTGCTTGATTATGATGAAAAATTCGGGCTCATTTTTACTGACGATACATATTGTTATATTGATATACATTGTTATGGAGAGTCTCACTCTCTTGAACTTGGAGAGACTGGAGATCTGGAAGATGATGATTTACTATCATTAGGTATAATAACCCAATATGATTATGACAAAAAGAAAGAAGACATCAGGAAGAAATATATTATGGAGCAGGAAAAAAGGGACATGGCCAGGTATGAAGAATTGAAGAAAAGATTTGGTGTGAAAGAATAGCAACTTTCAAAAAGGAATATGGACCATGGAAGTTAATTGGATAACATTACATTGCAGTAATTGTGAACCTTCAGGTTGGATTGATTTCGAGCGTGAAGATGTGAATATATTTTTAGACTTGAAATCAGATGAATACACTTTTACTGCTGAATGCCCACAATGCAAATATCAGATCGTTAACAAGAGACGTGCTTTTAAATAACACTTTTTAAAAAGTAAGAAGGAGATTCCATGAAAGACGTTTGGGAATTATTTATTGTCATTGTGTTTTTTATTTCTGTAGTGGGAAGTCTTATACTTGGTTTTACCATAATTTGGATGGATGACATACCAGTAGTTATACACAAATTAACAATGACTTTTTTGGCTACTTCTTTGTTGTCAATTTTTGCTATCAAAGTAACTGATTAACCAATAACAAAGTGTAATAAGAGAGGTCTTATGAGAAAAATCACACCCACACAGGCAAAAATACTGTACCAAACACTGCTAAATCACGACGCAGGGACACTTGCCACGGACCTGGAGCATGAACCAAGAAATCTAAACATTGCGCTTGATCAATTACGGTTGGCATTGTTGAAAATTGCAAAGGATGGTGAGTGATAGCTTATATTAGCTCTGGATACAAATCGGATACATGGGTTATTTCAACCGGATGTTCTGATACAGCAACTTCTGGCGGTAATGAATATTATTCCGATACAGCAATATATCACGATTGGTACACATACGTTGCAAAAGCAGAAATTGCAGAAATTGCAGAACCATGGAAAGTGCCAAACCATTATCCACCAGCACCATTGAAATTAGAATACAAATCAAAAGCACCAAGATTTATTTCCAAAAAATATAAACAGCCGGTCAGTCGATCCGGTTTTAAGAGAGGACAAAGATATGAAAAAATATAACACTCAGAGTATGGGATAAAGGAAAAACTTGACCGGACCCCGACCAAAATATAACAATACCCCAGAACATTATTATGGGGGTGAATGTATGAGTGGGTCTATTCATTTTTACAAAGTGTAATAAGTTATGATACCAAATCAAATCTCACGCAGCCTGGAAAGCTTAGTTCTCCATTCTGCGTATTTTTGTTTTAACTCTGTGTCTGTTATATCTGAGGCATTCCACAAGCCTTTTGATTTCCCAAGCTCGAAAATAGCCTCTATCATTCTGTATTGCCATATTAAAGCAGATTCAAGGCTTTTTATAATTTCTTTCTTTTCTTCTTCCCTTGTTTTTTCTTCTATAACATCAGGCAAGACGCTTTCACAATCTGTTAATGTCGGCTTTTGGCCTGTGTGTGAAGGATCATAAATTACCGTGTGTGTGCCATTATTGTTTTTTCTTACAACTACTTTGGCTTCCGGATTTATTTTTAATATGCAATTCAAATGTTCGTTTATATTCATTATGCTCCTTATGGTACATATTCTGTTATTATCATGCTCGATCCAGCCACGCCGCCATACCTTCTGGTTGCGCTTGCTCCGTTAAAAGTTGTTACACCACCTGGCCCTGCTGCTCTGATTGATAAATGTTATTGGGCTCGTTGTGCCTGCAACAATGTCATATGATATTGGTATAGTTACTGGGACATTCGCATCTATTTTACTATCTGTTGCTGATATTGCGTTCGCAGTTGAGTCTTGAAATAATGCGACCGTTAATGGCAACACCACCACTATCTGCGCCAAAGAAAATAGCCTCTATTTTTAGCCTATTTGTTGCGCTTGTTGGCGTAATATCTAAAGACATGAAACCATTACCTTCTGTTATTTGCGGAATAGTATCGTCCTGCGGGAAAACTGTTGAACCTGTTGCAACTGCCGAAAAGTTTGAATAAACAACTTGAATAACACCGGATGGAACAAACTGCTTATCTGCTGCCCTTTGGTAGTTCGTGCAGATCCAATCTCCTGATGCATATTCTGTAAGGTCTAAAGTGTCTCCGATTTCTGTTGTAATATTGTCACCGGCATTTGGCAAAATTAAATCAGATGCGCTATGTGTTAAAACAATACCTGAACTTGCAGCCCTTGCTTTTATTGATGTTCCAATTCTACCTGAAGTTGTTATCGATGTTATAGCGGTGCCGGCAGCTACCTGTTATGTCAAAATAGTTACCATCTAACGTTAATGGCAGAGCTGCTGCTGCCGGTAAATCAGCGCCCCTTGATTGTTGTATCTGATTTCCGTTTGAGTTTAATGCAGATCCTATTTTTAAACCCCAATATAATGGTGATGAAGCAGGAGTGTTTGCAAGATTGCTGCCTTGTAATGAAATATAACTTATACCGGCAGAGTCTATGCACCGTTCAAACTCTGAATAAGTTTTGTTCTCATTGTAAATCTGCTCAAACTCTATACGTTCCCAATTTTCAGCATCGAGTATAGGATCATTGTCTGTGTTTAGGTTTGTTAAAGACCTGTAAAAATTTAGATCATCACCCGTGACAATCTGTGGGATATTGTATGTAGCGGTTGAATCCCAATTGGAAAACTCACCTGTTGTTAATGATGCGCCAACTGGATCAAATTGTTGTATCTGTACATCAGGAGAGCCTAAAACAGGATCGTTTGTATATGATATGACCCTATATGTGCCTGTTCCAAAAATGTTAGGGCATCTCCCTTCTGCATCAAGTTGAACAGGGTTAGAATTGGCTATTGTTTCGTCAACATCTGCATATGTATCTTTGTCTGTGCTTGTTGTCCCGGAAACAAGAAACTTTAGCCATCCTGATACCAACGGATCGCCGTTACCATCTAAAAATTGCTTGAATGCTGATATTACTCTTGGCATATTCTCTCCATTATTTTATTTTTAGTCCCTTAGTGATTCCTCAACTTCTTTTATAAGCTGAGACATTGCCCTGGCTGATGCAGGATTGCTCGTTTTTATCTTTCTAAGCTGCTTCAGTTTTGGTTTCCATTCCGGATTGAAAACAAGGTCAGCCATCACCCTAACATTTCTATCAAACATAGAATCTTCTCCCGCAGAAACTAAAGTATCTATGGGAGATTTAAAAAAGTCTCTAATTACTCCTGAAGAACCACGCAACTCTTTTTTAATTTCTTCTCTTATTGCAGTTTGTGATCCTGTAACACGACCAAGGCTGGCTCGTTTTAATACAGTCTCTAAATATTGCATATTCTTTTTTACTTCACCGTCTACAGCGTTAAAAAGGACTTTCCTTTGCTGCTGATTTCCAAATATTGCTCTGTGCAATTGGCCTGGTATATTTTCTGTTGTCAATTGTAGCTCAGATATATTCGCCTTCATACTTCCCATTCTTCTTTCTATCTCAGCCCTTAAAAGCTGGTCCCATGCTTCAGGATCTTGTGTTTCAATAGCCTTTTTAGCATTCTTTATGATATCAGGGTTTGTTTCTGCTGGATCGAAAATTTGCTTTGAAATTGTCTTTATCCTATTTTCTGGTATTGTTGCTATTTTACCAACTATTGATTCATTCGCCTTTATAACATCTGGAGAGCTTTCAATAAATGCGTCTCTTGCACTTTTATATAATGGGTTAGCTTTATCCATGGCCTCAAGTAAAGCATTCTTGATCTCAATTGTTTCTTTTTTAGTTGTTTTTCCCAAAGAATTATCACCAAATCTATCAATCAACTGATCTATTTCTAACTTTGCGTTGTGGAGTTTTTTTATTGTTGCGTCTCCCTTTAAAAACGTAGCTATCCGTTTCATTGTTTTATTTACCTGTCCACCCTGTGGAAACTCTGATATTTTAGTATCAATGAGATCCATAACGGTTCCTATCGGGATCTTATTTTTGTTTTTGAACGATTCTGTATATATTGGAGACACTTTTTCTTTCCTTATATTTTCTATTGAATCGATATATCTTTGCGCTGCTGTCCTGAATCTTTTGGGGCCTGTTATTATTGATTCTGGCGGAGCCAATTCTTGCAAAAAATTATTCACAGCGTCAGCGGCTGATTGATTTTGTTTTTGTAATCCGATTGTTGCCTTTCTTGTCCCTTCTGGCAATTGTGCAGCGAAGGCTTGTTTTTCTAATACTGTAGGTAATTGTGTTTTTTGACCAGGGAACAAAGGTACTTCAACTCCTGTCGCTTTTAATAAACCCTCTTGTGCTTCAACTGCGCCTTTTACGGACGGCTCAACTATATCAGACGGTATTGATGTTCCAACAGCTTTTCTTTGTTTCGCCAATTTCATCGCTTGTATTGCAGGCGCTACAACCTCAGATGCCCCACCAAGTAAAGATGCTTCTCCTATACTTTGCAAAGAGAATGGGTCCTCAGCGCCAAGGCTTTTTGCTGTTGTTTGCAACCCTAATTCTGTCGCTCCAGCCACGCCAGCCCCTGCAAAAATTCTTGGCAGAGTTGTTTTTATAGATGATACGAGTTTACCAGCAGGAATAAATTGTATTATCTGTCCTACAGTTCTAATTATATCAATTTCAGATAAGCCAGGCTTATTTAAAATAAATTTATTCCCACCACCAAAATCAATAAAAGTATTACCTAGATTATCTGTGTTTATTTTTGCGTCAGGAGCAGCTTTTTTAATAATATCGATTTGAGATTTTGGGTCAGATGTAGCCAATACGCCAAGAGATATTTTTAAGTCCCTTTGGAAGTTACCTGTTCCAAGCTTTGATATTTCTGGTGTTGCCTCTGTTTCTGGAGTTGTCCTATCTCTACCAGTCAGCGTTTCCATAAAAGACAATGGTTCTACTTTTTTACCACCAGAAACCCCTTTAAAAGTCTGATCTGATACGCTCCTTTGACTCTTTGTTGATATAGGAGAGTCAACAGGAACACCGCCGAACTTTGAAGACACTTGGTCTACTGGTATGCCACCAAATCTACTTGCCATTATGGTTTCCTCATTGTTTGACCATCTTCTATATAAATAGATCCAGATGGAAGCGCATCAAATTCTTGCTGTGTTGTTACCGTTGGTGTTGATGTGGGCGAAAAAGAAAAGTTTTCCGGTTTACCACCACCTTTTACGAACTTTTTAAACTGGTTTCTTTCATCTTTTTTATCATTCATAAATTGGATCATAGAGTCAACAATTAAAGCATTCGCTCTCGGTGTATTCCCAAGCCTTGCTATGGTTTCGTTCGCTTTTTCAAACTCGAAATCTGTTGTTGGCCCCTTAAAGTTTGCTAAAACAGGGAAAACAGCACTTTGCAATAATGCCTCCATGGCTTGCTCGTCTGATGGATCGATGCCAGGTATATATGGCCCCAATATTTTTTTTGCCTGTGCTATTTTTCCAGTCTCAAAAAACTCAAGTGCGGTTTTTATACGTTTTAGGCGTATAATATCACGGTCAGCATTTCTACCAGACGTTAATATATCATTTTTTATTGTTGCCCTCTCTTTTGATAAAAGCCTTGCTGCTTCTTTTTTTTCTGTCTCATCTATTTTTCTTTGTGATATTTGTTCTTGCGTCTCCACTTCTGCACCTTCCGGTACTGATGCAACCTCTATTCTTGTACTTCCGGTTTTTGGATCTGTAACCACACGCCCAATTTTACCACCCTTCAAAGCTACTGTGCTACCAACATTTAATGCCTTTTCTTTGTCTTCATCTTTCACAGTATCAAGCCCAGGAACTTCAACTGTTTTTATTTTACCATCTACGCCCTGCATAATAGCAAGGTTTCCAACAGTTTTTATAAACTTTTCACCTGTTTGCTGCTGCCGTGGTTCTAAAACTCCAAGCTGCTGCCCCAAAGCGTCTATCCCTTGATACATTTGTACTCGTTGCTCTGGTGTCGCATTTTGTATATCAGATATAGCATTTTGAAACTCTGGCCTTCCTTGAAAATATTGTTTAGCAGCCTCAAGTCTGATGTTTTGTTCTTCTATAGGCGTATTTTGTGCAAGAGATATTGCCGATAATCCTTGTATCTGATTTTCTTTTGAAATTCCTGAGAATATTTGGCTTATATTTTTTGCCGCCTCAGGTTGTGATACAGCTAATCGTTCAAGATTGCTTTTGTATTCTGGTGTCCCAACAGACTGTAACAATCCTTGCCTTTGTGCAAGTGCCTGTTGCTGCTGCATTGCCTGGTTCTGTGCGTCAATCCCTTGACGTTGCATTCCTTGAATCTGTTGTTGTAAAAGCTGATTCTGCAAGGCTGATTGTTGTCCCTGCTGGAATCTACCTGCAATGTTTGGATCTTGCGGCCTTGCTATCATATCTAATATGCTTGCCATAATATAATCCTTATCTTCTTAAAGCTGGATTTTGTGTCAATGGTCTTTGTGTATATGCTCCATAAAGCTGTGATAAACCGCCTATACCTTGATTTATCGCAGATCCTATACCCATAGCACCGGAAGCCTGTGTATTACCTATATTTTGAGCAAATTGAGCTTGTTGAGTACCTTGACCTGTTGCTATGTTTGCCATATTTGCGCCATAATTTGACCTCAATCCAGATACTGCGCTGCCCTGCCCGACCATCAGATTTGCAAGATTAGAACTTGTTTGCTGTTCTCTCCCAGCTACACCACTGATATTTGATAGTCGCTGTTGCATATTCGTTGCCGCCCGGCCAAATGCCTGCTCTTGCAATGCTGATCTGATATTACCACCACCAAGTCCACCTATTGCCGCCGAGTTTCTTAAAAGCGCCCTTTCCTGCTCACTCCGTAAAAATTGCTGGCCGGGTGATTCTATAAACTCGTTCATTGCTTCTTGCTGCGCTTCTGGCCCTAATGCGCCAGACAATGCGGCTTCTCTTTGCTGTGCTGGACCCATTTGACCGATTTGCTCGATACCACCTTGATACCCTTGTTCTAAAGCCTGTAACGCTGGATTAAATTGTTCACCAAGCAAAGCTATACCACGGTTGGCAGCTTGTGCAGATGCTTGGGCTGCTCTTTCTTGGCCTTTTTCTGCTTTTTTACCGCCAAAATATGATGATGTCCCACTAATTACTGATGCCCCTGCAACTCCTACTGCTGCCCAACTCATATCGCTCTCCTTCCTCTATATGTCTTTGGCAAATGTGCCGATAAATACAATTCGCCACGCTTATCTTTTTCCATGCTATCAATTAGTGCTTTATACGTCAAATCTGTTACTGATGCCAAAATATTGACACCTAACTTTGCTTGTTTTTGTATCTCGTCCACCCACAATTGAAAGTTTGATATTTCTGATTCACTGTAACCCCTGCTTTTAGAAAAATCTTTCCATGTGCCATATTCATACTGGTGCTTTTGCTCATCTGTCCAGTCTGACCAAAAACCGTCTTTTTCTGATCTAATGATTTCTTTTGTCAGGTTTCTAAATTCTTCAATTTCCATTTTCGACCTCAATTTTCTTATATTCTTTTCCGTTCATAAGATAAATCTCTGATTCAGGAACTATAAATTTTTCTTCTATCTTTTCCAAGTCTGTTTCTTCAGTTGGATGAATATTTATCCAGATTGAGTCTTCATGGAAATACGCCATTTTCTGCACCAATGGATCTGATACAAAAGTGTATGGTGCCTTTATTCTTGTTACTGGCATATTCTCGCCGGCGTATACTGACACGTCACCTTTTAACAGTATATTATATGTATTAAATCTGTGCATTTTACCGATAACGAAAGATCCGGCAGGAACATACATTTTTCTTGAATAGACACCGTCTGCAAACTCATGTTCAATAGGGCAGTCAACTTGCTCGTGCTTAAGCATTTCATTTTTTAGATTGATAATATCAATAGCTGTTATTTCTTTTTTGACTATATCACTCATACAAGTATCCATCCCTTTGACTTGTCTCCTGCCACACTCGCATCTCTTTTTATATACAAAATCGCTCCTGCTGTCCCTGTTGTATCCATATAAATTTGTTTTGGTTGCGCTTCTACTACACCCTCAGGGCTTCCTGTGCCTGAAAAAAGATCAAGCCTCGATAGCAAATAGGTGAATATCCGGAATTGATCTGTCATTATTCCATTATTGTTCACAATTGAATTTGACGGGTCTGGTTGTGCTATCATTTATACTCCAGTTTTATTATTACAGGTTTGACAGCGTCTGACAATCTAAATCTCATTACAACAAACTTTGGATATCTGCCGTTCCTACGCCAGAATACACGCCGTTTATAGTCTCCAACCCTGCCTATATGCCTTATCCTTTCATAGGTAAAAGTTTTCCCATTTTTAGAGGTTGCCATTGTTATGACAGGATCTGGTACTGATTCATTACCTACGCCTGCCTCCATGGTCAATTCTAAAATAGGAACATTTATTTCATCGCCTTCATTTTGGAATGGCTGAGTAGAAATCACCCTGATTATATTTTCATCATATTCAGTGTAAACATCTGTTCTCAATTCTCCTATTCTTCCGTCAAGGGAATCACCAACAAGGATCCTACCGTATGCGTTAACCATCGATGACACACGCCAAGGTATTGTTTCTTCTGATACCACTGATTTTCTTTCGTGCCATCGTTCTGTTGCCATGTCATACACAAAAGACCTATCTGGCAATGTGAAACCCACAAAAAAGGCACCCCTTTGAGCATATGACCATGAAAAAGCTGATCTTATCTGTGCATCAGAATATTTATGAAGAATAGAATCTATTGCTGTTGTGGATATTTTATTATAATTATTGCCGTTAAATGCCCAAATTGATGGGCTTTCATTCTTTCCAGACCCTATCATAAAAAATTGTCCATTTGTTTTAATCAAGGAAAATGGAGCATTACAGCCTTTATCAAGAAATATGTTGTTTCTTTGGAAGGGGAATCCTGATCCACCAATATTCTGGAACCCTTCTGTTGTTTCTGATCCAATTATGAAAATTTGATTGTTTATTACAACAGGAGCAACAATTGTATCCGGATCTGACTCGGCCGTACCGAAATCTAATGCGCTCCATGATAAACCGTCATTTAAATTTGAAACAATCCATTTTTTGGTGTCCGTGGTTACTGCAAAATATCCGTCAATAAACCTGACATATTGTGGCGCTCCGTTTGCAATAAAGTCTGAGTCTGTGATTTGTGCAAAAGGTGTTCCTGCGTCCTCGTTATAGATATAGCCACCACCGCCAGGGATTAGTACCATAAGCTGAGTTCCGTTATCAGCCATTGATAACCTTGAAGTACCAGGGATAGATCCTAAAGCGTTAGCTGTGAACGTCTCTTCTCCGGATACTGTTGATCTTGTTATACTGTATAAAACTTCACCATTTACAAAATACGGGATGCCGTTTTTAATCCATGCTCCACGGTTCGCATTTAAAACAGATCCAGTTGTTAATAATTGGTTAATACCTGGAGTTCCAAAAAGAGTCTCTTGGCTTAGTCCTTGAGTTTGTACAATATTTACATACCAATTAGTGCATTCTTGATGCGAAATAGGCAAAGAATCAGATATGTAAAAACCATTTGTTATTGGAAGTTGTGGCATTAGTCAAATCTCACAATCGCTTTATCTATCGTTACGTCTACAGCTGTATCATTATTTTCGACAAAAACTTCTATATAATCAGATGTTTGCAATTCTGCCCCCCATAAAAGAGATAAATTTGCGTTTGTTCCTGCTGTAAGTGTTCGCGTTATACTTGACCCGGCTATTTGTACACCATTTTTATAAAAATAGAACGTGCAATCATCTGTTGCAGTCACAATAGACGCTGAAATAGTTGCATGAAATGATATGAATCCACCAGTCCCGGTGTAGGTGAATCTACCACCTGAAGTTCCTAAAAATCTGCTCTGATCTACTATTGTCCATGTTGCCCCTATAATTACTGGGGTATTTGCTGCACTGATTACAACATTTCCGGTTGCCCTTGTCGCTAACAATGTATCACGGCTGTTTGAAATACCAGAGTTGGATATAAATTCCCATAACGAATCGCTTGTTGTTATTCCTGATAGTGGAGTCCCTGCGCCAAGTGCCCTTGTATTAATTACTGTTGCAAGCCCTCCTGAGTTAATGTTTCCTGATGATGCAAGGCCAGATAAAAAAGTTGAACCTAACGAAAGAACTCCGAAAGAGTTAGAAAAAGAAAACCCGTCAAAGGTCGATGTTCCTAAGTCAATAAATGTGCCAGCCGATATTGTTCCGATATTTTGGAAATATGAAATTATAGAATTGTTATTAGTAAATGTCACCCCATCTGTTAATACTGTCCATATGATGTTCTGAAAATTGACAACATACATATTATCGATGGTTCCTACTTCATCACAATTTATCCGGCATGAAACAACTTGAAAAACATTTGTACCTGTTGCGCATGATACATCTAAAAATGAACCGCTGTTACAAGTTAAAATAATGTCTCTTATTTTATTCGAATTGTTTACTGATGTTATCATGGTTCCAGTCCCTGTGTACTCTAATGTTATCAGAGTACCATCAGACCCGCTCAAAACAGTTTCTGACCCCATAACAAACCTGTTTGATGTTGAAACGTCATTTGTCACAAAATATTGAGTGTCGTCTTCTAAAGTTATTACTCCTAAAACTGCTGTCGGAAAATCAGAAATTTCATTAACGATTACTGTTTTCGTGCTTGTTGGTGTTGCTGACGCAGCTATCTGAATAAATCCATTTTGTGCTGCTACGCTGATACCAGGGCCGGCAATAATACTCCGTAATGTAGGTATTAAGTCGGTGTCATTTTTCATAATTGCAACACCAGTTTTATCAACATCGAAATTATGTGATATCTTTGCACCGCTCAATGGTGATAATGTCACAGAAACACCAGAACCGTTTATTAAATTTCTGACTCTGTTTACAGTACCGGATTTGCTTAAAACAGGGACTCCGGTAACTTCACCAAGCTGCTCTAAACTGCCAGTCGTACCAAAAAGCGTGACCAGGTCAGACTTTGCAATTTTAAAGTTTTGACCATTCTGTACAAAATCAAAAGTATCAGTGTCGTTCGCCGTTGTCTTTGCCGTAAAGTCACTCTTTTTTGTACTCATTCTGTGTCATCCTCCAGGGATATTGTTCCATTGCCCTCAGATAAAACTTGTTCGTTTGCATTTGAATAGAATGGATCTGATAAAAAACCTGGTTGTGCGTTTCCAGCCCCTCTCGGAAGCGTGGAAGGAAAGTCCATTGAGCCTGGGCGAATAGAAATGGCCTGGATCGCTCTGTATCCTGCCCTGGCCCTTTGAATTAAGCTCTGTGATACGTTTTTACCTCCGAACTTTGGATCTAACGCAATGGAAAGGTTCGCTTTTATTCCTGCGATCGCTCCGTCCGGGACTGTTATCGTGTCAGAAAGGTTCGAAACAACAGTATATCCAAGATTTATACCTTTAGCTGAGAACATTGCCATCATGTCGTTTAGATATCTTATTGCGGCCCTTGCTTCGTCTGCTTCGATAGGTGCTTCTTCCTGCTGAACTAAAATATCTTCAAGAGCATCTACAATTATTTCTTTAGCTGTTGCCATTCACGTAATCTCCAATTGCTTTAATCGCTCTTTTTTTTGTGAAATCAATTCTGCTTTGTTTTATCTTCTTTTTTGTTACTTTTTTTACATATTCTGCAACTTCTTTAGCTGTGAAAAGCTGATTAATACAAGTTTCGTGCCATTCTATTGACCCAGGAATACCACAACCCTCATCTCCGGACTTTGAAAACTTAATAGGATTTAAATCCTCTTTAAAAATATCGGGCTGATCCATATCTACAGGATAAAACACCTTGAGATTATTACCGTTCCAATGTACTGATATCCCTGATTCTTCAAGCTCTTCAATGTTTTTTATATCTTCAATGTTTCCGTTTATTGTAAAGCACTTTCTTCGCATAAGTAACACCCATAATAATTATCTAAAACTTTTATTAATGACATACCGCCGAATATATCGAAATATGCTTTGCCCCTCATGTGGTCCATCATTTCTTTTTTGCTTTTATATCCACACTTGCGCTTTGCCTGTTTGTATGTATCAAATCCAAAAGCGAAAAGCATTTGTTTCTCGTCTGCTAATAATATTCTTACAAATGTGTCTATCTTTTCATCCATGGTTATTGCCGGGGAATCGCTCCCCGGCTCCTTAAAAGTTAAATACTAAAGTCCGAACCCTCGCCCGGCAAAGAATGGGTTCAACGTAGCAAAGGCAGGCAGCATGTCAAACCTCACTCTCTGCAAGTTCTCAGATCCGCTTGAGTATTTCGACACACGCATAGTCATCCCGTCCCTTGTCCATGCAACTGTATCAGTTGAGTACAGTTTAGGAAGTTTTACCGTGGTAACGCTGAAAGCGTCTTTGTGATAGAACAATGAAGGCTGATATTCAGCGCTTGCAGTTTCTTTAATGGTTACAACATCACCGGAAGTCAAGGCACTTGAAATAGTGTTGTATGCGCCACCAGTTTCAAAGATTGCAGGACCGGCCACAACAACAGTTGCTGTTCCTGCTGTTGATACTGTTGCATCGGCTGTGACTGTGCATCTGAACTTTTTAGCTGCACCGTCTGCACCAAAAACAGTGTTCCCGTTTTTAAGCTGTACATGGGATCTTGCATTGGCTCCGGTTCCTGTAAATTCCAGGGTTTCACCGGCTGTAATTGTACCGCCAGATGTTCCAAGGTCTGCAAGTGAAAGCGTTTGATTCATGGTATCTTTAACTGACAGGTAGGTCGCTGTTGGAGTTGCTGCAAGAGATCCGGTTCTGTCTGCATTTGTTCCAGCGGTATAGGTACTCAAAGCATTTGAAGAAATTGCTTTCAATCCACCAAACATACCAGGGATCTGCGCTTCTTCCCAGGCTGTTTGTACCAGTCTCGAAGGATCTGCGCTCAAACCTGTTTGGGCTGCCGCAAGATTCTGGACAACAAACGGGTTCATGGCTGAGTATTTTGGCCCGGCAGGAACACCAAGGGATTTCATAAACGAGTTCTGACCGGCAATATCTGACCAGGCATCGATAGCGGTACCAGGATTACCATACGTGAGTCCTGAGTTTGCTATCATGTAATCACCAAAAGAATCTTCAAGAGCTACAACCATTTCCTCGGCCGCCGGGTCTGTGATTTCTTTTAGCTGATCGAGTTTCAATGCCTCGTCGACGTTTTTCCATTCCAGCCACACGGTGATATAGTTTTGCACCGTTGCTGTCGCCTTTCCTGAGATCATGGGCGCAGCGGAAGCGCTTGCTGTTACAAGATTACCATCAGAGGACCGGATACTTTTGTACTGATGCGGTCTTTTGATGTCGATTGTGGTTCCGGCTGTCGGGTCAAATTTACCGGAAAACATTTGTGTATTGACTGTTTTTGTCAAGACTCTTTGAGATTCAAAGCTGGCAAGAAACTGTCGCATAAGTTTAGTTGACACATTACTGTCAAAGCTATTAGCCATTGGTTTTTCCTTTATTCAAAGTGCGCACCGGCAATCAGTGGATCTTCTTTTTTGTATCCACTTCCATATTGGATATCAGCCGGAGGCGGTGTTTTAGTTGTTTGAGGCTTCAATTTTGAGGCGTTTGGTGACACAACGTTTGTAATGTATACCGCAGCCTGCATTGGAGACATTTGAGATATTCGTTCTAATTCAACAGGGTTTTCAGCAAGTGATTTGACAACTAATGGACCATTGTCGCTGGATAAAATGAATTCAGCAATGGACTGATCCTGGATATAAGCCGCAATAACATTTTCGTTCTTGATCTGTTCTTCTTCCGTAAACCCTATTTCTTTTACACGCTCACGGTAAGAATTAAGAACTTTTTTCGTGTGGCTTTCTCTTTGCTCCTGGATCTTTTTAATTTCGTTGTTCTTCTGCTCTTGCAAAAAAGTTTGTTTCTGCTGGAAAGCTACAGCCTTCCGTATCGCTTCGTCCCTTTCAGCTATTTTCTGGTCGTAATCATCATCAAACTGATCAGGGATAGGCGGTATTGTTGGCTCTTTTTCTTTCTCAAACTCTTCCAGCCGTTTTTTAAGCTCATCGGCCTCTTTCAAAGCAGCTTCCTTTTGTTTCTGCTCTTCTCGCAGCCGTTGCTTGTTTTTTATAAACGCCTTGTTTGCTGCCTCTTGATCAAAAAGTTTTTCCTCCGGTTGGGAGTCTGTTTCCTGGTCTTGGCCAGTGTTTTCCGATTCTCCAGGTTCGAACTCAAACCCATCGTTCGGCTCATCGTTTGCCGGTTTGTTGCCCATTGCTAACTGCAAATCTTCACTTGTATGGCTTTCTTGTTCGTGTGTCATTTCATCCCTTTCCGAGCTTTAGCGCTCGTAACTTTCCGTGGATACGCCCACGTCACGGCTTTGGCCAATGTTCTCTTGTGCATCATTGATTAAATCGGCCTGGTTAATTGTTGCCTCTATAATCTCAGGTCCGGTCATAACATCAAGCCCTTGACCTTCCCTTAAAATTTTGAATGTGTCTGCAAGGATTTTAAGCTGATTAGCTTGGCTTTCCAATGCTTGCAGTATTACTTTTGTCTCGTTCTGCCTATTCTTTGTTTCTTCGTTCTGGTATTTTAAAAGGTTTTCTTCCTGCTTTTGTTCAAGCTTTGCCAATTCAAGTTTAAATTTGTTGTCTCTTTCATCGATCCTTGACAAAGTGTCATATGTTTTTGCTTCAACTTCTCCGGTTCTGGCCTGCGCTTCTGCAATTAAAGCCTGATCCATTGCGCTTGGCTGCTGTCCTTGCGCCTGTTGTGCTTGGGCCTGCAACATTTCTTTTTCTTCATCTGTTAACTGGTCTTCCGGTATGATTCCGTTCATTACCATCTGTCTTCTGATTCTATCTGCAAGTACATCGATGCCCGGGCTGTTGATATTGTTTAAAAGAACATCTGTACCCATTGCCATAATATCAGGGTTAATCGCTGCCAGTTCATTGATTGCAGCAACTGTTTCCTGCTGCCTGTTGTGAAATGCTGGACCAGAAGAACAGGTAACGTGGTATTGACCCTTGTTCAAATCGTTAATCTCTACAATCTCGCCTGTGTCTTCATCAAGGATACGGTCTTTAATTGTTATTGTGCTTACTGATCCATCCTGGGCCATTAAGTTCAATTCTTGTCTTGTGTCATACACTCTTGGTAGGGCGTTATTTATTATTCTACAGGTATGAGCTATACCTATTTCAACCGCTGTAAAATATTTGAAATTTGTATTGTCTCCCTTGTTTTGGAGACTATTTAATGCTGCGCCAGATTGTGCCTGTAATCCAACTCCCCTGTTAGCGTCTGGTATGGCTACCCTGTTTATATATCTTTCTGCGCTCTGTGCCGTTTCAATCAAAACACTATCAGGCTGGCTGTCAATCGGCCTGAATGGTGGCGGTTGACCGTCAACGAAATCATATAGCTGATGACTGTCCATGTTCGTGTTTGCTGTTCTCAACGTCTCAATAACGTCTGCTGATTCTGCCTGGTCCCTGGTTAGCCATATTTTAGGTCTTGGTTTTAAGGCTCCGTCTGCAATCTTTCTGGATTCTGCGTAATTTAGGACTCGTTGTGGGTCCATTAACTTTTCAATTACACCCCAATAAATAACCTTGTTTTCAGATACTTGGAAATTTGCGTAAATCGGTATTACAGGAATCAGATCAAAAACGGTTTCTGTATCATCACCGAGCCAATCGCCTCCATCGAATAACTGATGATGGACGATAATAACCTTTTTTGTCTTTGTTCTCTCAACCGTGATGTTTTTTGCAAATAGCTCGTCACGTATCTTATCAAAATCGTCATCTATCTCGACAACAGATCCGTTCGATAACAATCCGAGCTCTTGTGATTTCTCAACCTTTTTGTAGCATTCGCCTATAACAACGTTCTCTGGCTTGTATGTATAAACTTCGTCTTGTACGTCTTGACCAACCGACATACCAGAACCTTTCGGGAATTTTTTGTCATATTTATATTTTGACATGGAAGTTAGCACCCAACAATAATCAGCATCTTCCATCGTCCTTTTTTCTGCGCCGGCACTAAACCACACACGGTCACGAAAGTTATTTATAGGATCGATTAAAAGGTCTTGCTGAAACGATCTTGAATCTCTGTATGCCTGTACTACTCTCCAGCCGCCAAGCCCCTGGCCTGTCATTGTCCTTGCTGCTTGTTTGTATGTGTATCTTGCTCCTGACAAGTTCTCAAGGTTCCTGATTATTCCAGCCCTGTTTTTTGCTGTCTCTTTGTCTGCTTCACCACCTGAAGGCTTAACGGATATGGAAAAATCCATTGAATCCATTTCACCCATGATATCGTCCACAACCGGGTTACACTGATCAAAAGTATATCGTGGCTTTCCTGACATTCTGCTGATAACGTCAGGCTCCCATTGCCCATCACGCTTATTTAAAAAATGGTCTGCCTCTCTAACCATTTCCCGGTTATCATGCTCTGCGTTTTGAGAAGCTTCTAACATTTCCCAATTTTGCTTGAAATCTGCGTTATCGGCCATTTTTATAAACACCTGATATTATTGTTAAAAGTCTCTATTGCATAGGGGTAAAGTATTAACGATGTGTTAACCCTAATTTTTACCATAATGACGTACTCCCTATCGGCTTTCTTTTCTTCTCTTTACCCTTTATAATGCCACCAAAAAGCTCAGTAAATCCCCATACGTAAGCATCTGCCCTGTTGGGAGAATCTGCTCCGATATACCCGGCTGTTGTAAATGATATTAGCTCGTCCTCAAGATCTGGAAAGTTGCCCGCATGGCGTATTTTGCCTTTTTCTGCTAAAGCTGATACGGGTTCTGCTCTTACTACCTTGCCTCTGGATGCTGTTACTGATTTATAAGGAGTGTTACGTCTTGCTGTTTGTATAACGTGTTCGACCATTGCGCCGCCGAAATTCTTTTCACCAACAATGAGATCCGCATTCCATCTATCGTATGCTGTTGTCGCAACATTGCCCCATGTTGCTGGCCCTGCTTTTACTGTTACATCTTCAAGCAAATAACCTATACCATCTACACCAAGACCACATACTGTTATACCTATAGCATCATTTTGCAAATTGTCTGTATCACCTGATCCGGATGGATCGACAGCCACAACAATGCGTTGCATATCTGGAAGGTTCGTCAATTTACGGTATGTTTCGATACCCTCAAGCGTCCAAAGGGCACCCTCTGTTATGTCACCGAAGACACCCTCAAGGAATCTTAGCTTTAACCTTGCCGGTAATGACTCAAGCGTGTTTATGTATGTGTCTGGTAAATTTGTTTTGTTGTGTAAAGGGTTGACGGTTATTGATGCAAAGTCTGATTTATCTATTGGCTGTTTAGTTTCCGGATCCACGCCTTTTTTAAAAAGCTGATATGTCCAATGTGCTTGTGACGGTGGATTGCAATCATAAAGCATCTTTAAACGCAGCATACGCTCAGTTTTGCCGGACTTATAGGTACATACCTGTGCAAGCCGTGTAAGCGCCATGTTTCTTGCAGTATAGCTGATTTGGGAACACTCATTAAGGAATATTGTGGCGTATTCCTGACCAAGAATCTTTTCTGTTCTTTCTTTATCATCAAGTCCACCAAACCAAACCTCAGAACCGTTCGGGAACTCAACGAACCAATCGGATTTGTTTAGATTGTATTGTATTCCAGGGTAACAAAGTTTCATCATTTTTGGCCAGGTATCATGGATAACGGATACTTTCACAGCGTTAAACCGAAACCTTAGAATTGCGTGTCTTGAACCAGGCGCTGCCATTGCCCTTATTGCTATAGCCCTGCATAAAAGAAAAGTTTTATGCAGGGCTATAGCAATAAAGGGCAATGGCAGCGCGCCAATTCAAGACGCACCCAATTCTGAGACCGGTTTGACGCTGTGAAAGTATCGTTATCCGTGCGGCCCAAAAATTTTGTTGCCCTGAGATACGATACAGTCTAAATGGAAATCCGTTGGTTGAGTTCCAGACAGTTTCTGAAGGTTTGGATTTTGGTGAGACTTGATGATAAAGAAAGAGACAGAAGATTCTTGGTCGGGAATGCACCACAATGTTCCTTAAATAGTGTTCCCAGAATCAGCTATACCGCAAGGTATGGCGCTTGCAACTTGCAGGTATGTATAAGTCCGGCAAGAGCGAGAGCATGCTGCGTTTGGAATAACGCCGGTGCAATCACACGTCACAAGCACATTGGACATGTCAGCTTTAAAAAAGGCGTGGAGATCAGAGGAATGGAACAGTAATGGATAAATCGGACTTTGCATCAATGTTGTCTGACCGCTACTATTAAAACAAATTTACCGGACACATACATAGAATACTTGCTGGTCATTACCATGAGATTCGTTGAGGGTGTCTTCGGTGACATGGCAGAGGGTGCCCTTTAGTAGCGAGAGTCGGTATACCGTCGTGTTAGACCCGAACCGGATACGGACACTCGGATCGGAGTGATACAGACGATTTGCAAAATGATCTTGCCGTACTCGACAATATGTGGTCTTGTATTGCTTGAGATGTATTTAAAGCGAGACCCGCTGTATGGGAACATCATTTGCATTTTGACAGCATACGTGGAATGATGCGGATGCCATTGTTGGTAATGCGGCGGCATATGGGGAGCACGTTATACAAACAGCGGAACATGTACTCACTGCTCACGTCAGTAACTGGCATCAGAGGCGAAACGAGAGCGAGACCCGGCACAGCGAAAGGCAAACCGCCGTAGAGCTTTCCAGATCTTGAGGGGACAGGCTAATATCATTTACAGTAGCCGGGTATATCGGAGCAGATTCTTGAAACAGGGCGGATGCTACGAGATTTGCGAGCTTTTGGTGGCATTATAAAGTGAGAGAGAAGCCGATAGGGAGTACATCATTTGGTAAAATTAAATTTGGCGCACATCGTTGATACTTTTGCACATACTGTAGGACTTGTGATAATGGCGGAGTGTTTATAAGAATGGCCGTGTATTTGGAACTCAAGCAAGATTGGGGAATGTTAAGAGCTCTCCAAGACGCAGAGCATGATGTCGGGAAATGGACAAGGAGACGGACCATTTTTTAAATAAACGTAGATAGACCCAAATAAGGAGCCTGACGTTATCAGCGAGATAATGGGGAAGCCACGTGTCTGCTTTTTGATCGAGGTATTCCGGTTGTGGTTTTGATATGCATGGGTGAGATAGTTCAATGGATTTTCCATAATCGCTCGGGTGGTGAAGCGAGATGGGACAACAAGAGGGCTGGAATGTCAGGGACAGCGAGACTGTCGGGAACGGAATACACATACAAGACAAGCAGCAAGGACAATGTTTGGGCCGAGCTAACGGCTACAGGCATTTGGAGACCGAGATCGTTTCAGCAAGACAGCACGTGTCGATCCTATAAATGTATTTCGTGACCGTGTGAGTGCCGGCTACTTTTTTTTGGACGGTAGAAGATGCTGATTATTGACAGGTGCCCAACTTCCATGTCAGAATATAAATATGACAGAAATACCGAGGTTCCTGGTATGTCGGTTGGTCCCAAGACGAGGATTTACCACATACAAGCCAGAAGAAGTTACATTGTTATGGCCGAATGCTACAAAGGTTGAGAAATGCAAGAACCGGATTGGAGTATCAGACGGATCTGTTGTCGAGATGAATGACGATGGGGCTGCGTGAACGAATACTAGGAAACATCACGGTTGGGAGGACAAGACAAAAGTTGTCGTCCATCGTATTCGACAAGATGGAGGCGATTGTCTCCGGTGATGATCGCGAAACCGTTTTTGATCTGATTCCTGTAATGCGGAGACGCATAGACCATTACCGAAATTGTCTGAAAACAAGGTTATTTATTGAGATGTAATTGAAAAGTTAATGAGACCCACAATGAGTTCAAAGTGACGCAGGATCCAGAAATGATTGCAGACAGACGCCAAACCCCAAAACCCCCCCGCAAAATATGGCTAAACTCCGGGACGAGGCAGAGATCAACGAGACGTTGTTGAGACGTTGAGGACGGCAAAAATTTTGAATACATGGACAGTCATCAGCTATATGATTTTCGTTGACGTTGACCACGCCACCATTCAGGCCCCCAATCAGCAACTCTGATAGTGTTTTGATTGAGACGGCTTAGAGGAAAAATGTATAAGAACAGGGTAGCCATACCAGATGGCTGGGGAGTTGGCGGAGCACCTGATCTGGCGCGGCCTAATTATAGTCTCAAGAACAAGGGGACAATCTAGGCCCTGCGCAGCGGTTGAAAATGGAGCAAGACCGCTACCTGTAGGATGTGCGGCAACGCCCTGCCAAGTGTGACGGGACAAGGAGTGAGCAATGGCCCGAGATGGTAAGCCTAATGAAGAGTCAAGACCGTATCCTTATGAGACAGAGGCGGATTAACGGTAGACAGGGTCAATACCACGTTACTGTTCTTCTGGTCCAGCGATACTTGGCTGAGCAGCAGGAAATTGGTGCTGCAATTTGGCGGCAACCCTGATATTGTAATAGATACGAGATGTTCTTTTGCGACAAACTTGGCCCGAGCATCGATGTTGCGCGGGATACAAAGTCAGAAGACGAGATATTGTCGCATGCCGAGTTCAATTATTGGGCAGAGAAAAAAGAAGATATTTATGACGGAGCACGGGATGCGGCCAAGCACCGAGAGCTTGTGCAAGCGTGGAAAGTAACAAACTGCTGTCATCGACGAGACAACAAACTAAACTGAGATTGAAAAGCCGAGACAAAAAAGCAGGAGAAATTTTTTAAAATGCCAAGACGAAGGAACAAAAGGGTAGGCAAGACGGGACAAAGTGTCTGCAAGCATTGGGTAAGCCTAATCGAGCTTAAAATCACTTTACGGATGCATTCAAGAGCCACAGGAAACTTGATCCAAGCGATCGACATGTTCCGAGACCTGGATATAGAACCCGGCGGCCGATTTAATGAAATGATGCGCAAGAGACATTGGCAAAAACCGTGACGTAGGCGTAATCCACGGAAAGTTACGAGCGCCCCAAAAACCGGAGAAAGATGGGGCTGCACGAGATAAGAAAAGCCATACAGAAGATTTGCAGTTACAATGGGTGACAAAATTCGAACAACTGAGCCGGAACAGTGGGTTACGAGTTCGAGACACGGAGAGACGTCAGAGAACACTGGCAAAGTTTTCAGAACGAGACCACGACCGGGAGGGAAAAAATACACGATCCAGAGGCGTTTATAAAAGGTGAGCGGCTGCGAAGAAGAGCGAAATGGGGAAACTGCTGAAGAGGCCGATGACAAAACGGCTGGAGAGACGAGAAAGGAAAAAAGAGCCAAACAATCCCGCCTATCCCTGATCAGTTTGATGAATGATTACGACCGGAAAATAAACAATG
>CALNYY010000046.1:0-15023 GCA_942490835.1 uncultured Saprospiraceae bacterium | reverse complement strand
CCAGCCAAGTCAGCCGGGGAGCACTACGGCGATCTCCATACCAAGGCCGCCGAAATTCCGCCTGCAAAACGCCTGTCCGGCCAAACTCAAGATGAGCGCCGATCGCCGTGAAACGACCGACCTAGCAACGAAATGGCAAACCTAGACAACCAATAAAGACAAAACGAAATTACCAACTAACCGGGGGCCAAGTCAACGGGACCCAATACGAGGAGAGTAACCTTCCCGGCGCCAGAAGCACAAGCCGAAAACTACCTGGTGGTCGCCGTCCAAGTACATCGTCGACGGTACTACATCTCAACGACCTTCTGGTTTACGTGACAAGGCACCTGATTGGCCAAAACAATAGGAGGATACCGTTCAACGGCCCGATCCTCGAGGAGCCAAGAATAACCGGTAAGCAGGGAATTGACCGCGACGTGAAGACGGCACCTTGCCGGGGTACACCCAGCCGCCGAAAATCCACGGTGGAGCCAAACGTGCCGACCTGAACAGCGCCACCACCCCGGCGCCAACACCATGTTGCCAGCCAAGAGTTGCCGTTGAAAATGGTGGTCCAAAAGGAAGAAAACGACCGTTACCGGATCGTGACCGCCAACCAACCAACGCCACTAACCAGCTTTAAAGGCAAGTCGACGGAACGGGATGGCGCCATGTGGTGGAAAGACTTCGAACTCTGAAAAGCGGCAAGAACTAACAACACCAAAACTTCAATTGGTTCATTCAACTGATCGTGACGTCCGAGGTCTTAAACGCCGTTATTCATTCGGTCGAAAGTAAAATGATCCTAACCGCCTTTGCATTGCTCCTAGTTCTTGCTAAAAAATCAAAAACGCAATTCCGTTCCGCTATAAAGAAGACCAGGCTGCCTCCAAAAATGTTGTTCTGGTTGATTATATCACGATATTGAACAACCGAATCACTTCGTTGTCAGTGTCTTGTTTCAAACGAAGACAACACGTCAACAACAACAAGATCCTTTCTCATTTCAAAAATGATATTCCAACTTCATTAGATATGAACTCGTGATATACTCCCCTAAATACTAGGTTCATTATTTCTTGTAAACACGCACGCGAATCGATCTACAGTCCCTCCATTCAGAATTAATCTACATATTTTTAAGTTGCAGAATCCTTAGCCATCTTCTGAATTTATCAGCAATGAATATGACCTGGATCCTTATCGTCAATTTCAACTGCATCCATTGAGTCTCTGCAATTGCTGATTAGACAGGTTTTATAAAAGAGTGTGTCCGGGTCTGATTTCAAGGATTTTGGCTAGTTTTTCCTGATTTCTCCATTCATCCTGAATTATTGTAATGAATTTCAGTCATTTTGATGTATAGTCTTTCTATGTGAATAAAGTGGTATGTTCGATGAAATGCTGAATGCTGCATGACCCTTAGAGGTATACTGAAAAATGATTACATGAAAATGATTATCAGTGGTAAAGATTTTCTGTCTAGTTTGAAACAAGATCAAAATCTAATCTATCATTCAAATCAGGTAATACATTGGTAAAAGAATGCTCAGAATCAGTCTTGCTGCAGCCAATGCACTACTTTTGCCTAATATTTTAATAAGCATTTCTATTTACCCTTATATTTAAAAATTTACGGCTTATTAAATATTGTATTTGGTGCCTTGTATGAAAGTTGGTTGAAATATTTCATAAATATGAAGTGTAAAGATATTCATTTGCTGATACAATATTTGATCAAGATATAGGAATATCTGCCGCAAATTATATCTGGCTTTTGCCAATTTTCATCCTCCTATTAATTTGATCGTTCCAATAAAATTATGTAATCATGCTTTATACATATCTTATGTCAGTCTATGACAGCTACATAAATGCCTTCCAGGGTATCATCTATGAATGGAATGATGATATAATAGGTAGCCAGCGCCCTGAAGGCAGCCATGCATGGTTTCTCATCAAAGGCACATCCAACAAGTCTTCTCCTAACTGGTAGACGTAGATAACTCCTGTAATTCTGCAAACAGTACAGGCATCACAATGATGCATGGTGTGCTGATTAGGGTCTGGAAAATGAAAATGATGAATTGGAGAGCAGAGAGCATAGCACAAAGTATATAGATCGATGAACCCAAGAAATAGCTCAAGATGGAGGCAGATGAACTGAAAAGCAGGATGGCTAAGCAAAAGAAGCTGTACTTATGACTACCAGCCATAAGTGAAGCAGGATTGAAAAGTTCTTGGAGAACGAGAGATTTTTAAGCCTTGGTTCAATCCATTCTGAGCATCAGTGCTTAAAAATCCAAGCGGGCTTTTCAAATGTATAAATGTAAACAATACGAAAAATTCCTACAGCCTTGATTCGCTGTTTAAAATTTGAAAAGTGCTTGTTAAATTTTGGTAATCAGCACAAGAATGTCCTTTTATTGCCGACACTTATATGTTTTGATTGGCGATTGCGTCAAGGTCTAAACTTAATTCATTGTCACATTCGAGAAAAGGATTTTTAGTTCACTATTTTAAAACTTGATCGCTTACCATTCTCTTGTTCAATCACCAGATAACTACCACTCACAAGGTCTGCTGTGTTGATAGTAGATTTTGCAGAACTAATTATTAACTGTTTTATTGGTTCCCCTATTATATTAAAAATTGTTGCTTTTCCTTGTCCATTTTTAATGACTATATAGTCTTGGAATGGATTAGGATAAACAACTACACTTTCCTCATCCTTGCCAAAATATACTGTCCGTACAACGGAATATTCAATTCTGCCATTATGATCTTCTTGTTTTAGACGATAGTAGTTTATGCCATTTTTTGGTGCTTCATCTGCATAAGTGTAGTTAGAAACGTCGAAGGTAGTCCCATTACCTGCTACGAAACCTAAGGTGTTCCACTCTCTTCCATAAGTGCTTCTTTCGACGTGGAAACCTTTGTTATTTTGCTCGGAGGCAGTTTGCCAATGAAGAAGCGTAGTTTGATTTTGAGCATTGGCAGTGAAGTTCATTAAAGAAATCGGAAGCAGAGCTTGTATGTTTAAAGCGATATCACCTATATTTCCAAGACCTGAAGCAACCACGTCTTCAATGTTTGAACCATCTAAATCCGAGCGCTGAATTTTTGATGTTCCAAAGTCTGTCCAGTATATTTTATTGTTTACCAAATCCAAAACCACTCGCCAAGGGAAAATTAAACCATCACTTCCATCTACTATCGTTTCCAGATTATTTCCATTGATGTCTGACCGTTGGATTTTAGCTGCGCCTCTGTCAGCCCAGTACATTTTATTATTACTCAAATCCAAAGCAATTCCTTCCGGTAAAATCAGCCCATCATTTGGATTATTTAACAATTCTTGAATACTTGTGCCATCCAGGTTTGCTTTGTTGATGGTGCGGGTATTTCTATCTGCCCAATACAATTTTCCATTTGGAACATCTAAAGCAAGGCCTGTTGGGTTTATCAATCCATCACCTCCATCTAAAATATCCATTATACCAGTTCCATCTAAGTTCGAACTTTGGATTTTAGCTGCGCCTTCATCTGTCCAATACATATCACCGTTAGCTAAGTCCAATTCTATTTCTCTCGGAATGTTAAATCCACCACTGATTAATAATTCAACATTATCACCATCTAAATCCGAGCGCTGAATTGATGATTTGTTATTATCCGTCCAGTAGAGCTTATTATTTGTTAAATCCAAAGCCAATCCATTCGGAACCTTGACATTCGCAATATGCAAATCTGTTACATTTGCTCCAGTGAAATCGGCCCTTTGAACCTTATCCGTACTTGCATCAACCCAGTACATGTGGTTGTTACCAATGTCCAAAACGATCCCTCTTGTAGATACTAAACCTGAATTAATTAACAGGTCTATTACCAAAGTATTTAAGTCAATTCTTTTTATCTCGTTTGTACCTGCATCAGTCCAGTAAAGTTTATCGCCATAAGTATCCAATGCTAAACCGTAAGGTTGTATAAGTCCAGATGTTACTAAATCTGTCACATTGCTACCATCTAGATTAGCACATTGAATTTTATCTGTTCCGCCATCAACCCAGTACATTATATTATTTGCAACATCAAGCACCAAACTATATACATAGTCAATGCCATCATCAACATTATTTAACAATTCTTCTACATTGGAACCATCGCTACTATTCGCCCTTTGGATTTTAGCAACACCTGAACCACCTCGTTCCGACCAGTAGATTTTACCATTTGTAATATCCAAAGCAACATCATAAGGATTATTAATGCCAGAGCCAATAACTGTTTCAATATTTGAACCATCTAAGTCTGCACGTTGAATGTTATCATCTGCTTTATCAGCCCAATAAATCTTACTATTGACATCATCAATTACAATACCTTGTGGACTTGGGGACGATATAATTTCTTCTATATCAGACCCGTTTCGATTTGCTCTTTGAATCACTCCAGTTACTTCTTCTGACCAAATCATTTTACCATTGATAAAATTCAATGCAATATCAATTGGGCTTTCCAAACCAGCGTGTACGATATCTTTTGATGTGCCGGTATCATCCGATTTCTTAATCTGCCTTCGTCCACTATCTGTCCAGTAAATCCCTTCGGGGTCGATTGGAAATTCACATGCTCCATCGTTACATGTTCCGCCGCTACCACAAGACTGTCCGTTTAGACTTGTGCTAGGTGTATTAACGCAGCCGATGCCACTGACGAAAGAATCATCTGTGCATATAATACCATCATCACAATTGACATTGACACTGATTGTTGAATTACTTGCACAGCCCGAAAGATTAGTAATGGTTAATCTTGCAGTATAACTTCCAGGCGCTGGGTAGGAATGGGAGGTATTGCCCATAGTTGTATCATCTTCATTGCCATCATCATCAAAATCCCATGAATAGGTGGCACCTATGTCCGCTGTTGAAGCATCTGTAAATTCAGTTGGAGTTCCAAATGCAGACGAGGAAGATGTAAATGAAACAGTAGGATAATCACAATTTACGGTAACGGAAATAATGCTGGTGCTCACGCAGCCGACAGGATTTATTATAGTCAATTTTGTTATATAAGTGCCGGGCGAAGGAAAGGTAAAGGTAGTATTACCAACCGTCGTATCATCCTCTGTTCCATCATTGTCAAAATCCCATGAATACGTTGCACTAGGATCTATATTAGTAGAAGCATCGGTAAAGGTTGTTGCACTTCCAAAGGTAACTACATCTGCAGAGAAATTAGCAGTGGGCAGCTCACAAACATCCGAAGGGGAGTAATACTTTGCAAAAGCATCTGGGCTGCCATAGGTAACGATCAATGTTCCATCATCATCGATCGCCAATGACGGAAAGGTGACCCCATCTGCCGAAAACCCTGCACTACCGACGGTTATCCAATTGTTGACGTCAAATTGCTGGACGGTCGCCTTATTACCATCTGCGCCATCCCGGTAAACAACAAAAGGTACATTATTGCTGTGAATGACGATCGAAGGATGAGTAGCAGTGCCCGCTGAAAATGAAGTATTCCCAACGGTTACCCAATTGCTGCCATCCCATTTTTTCACGGTAACTCCTGAACCATTTCCAATGTCTTGGTAAGCCACATAGGGCACATTGTTTTCATCAATTGCTATTGTAGTGTATTCAACTGCACCTGTTGAAAACCCTGCTGAACCCACGGTTACCCAGTTGCTCCCGTCAAATTTATTGACCGTTGCTTTATTGCCGACCCCGCCATCTTTAAAAACGATAAAGGGCACATCATTTCCATTAATGGCAATATCGGTATATTGAGCAGTACTTCCGGAAGCACTTCCGCTACCTACATTCACCCAACTGCTCCCGTCAAATTCCTTAACCGTTGCTTTAAAACTGGTACTCGCATCCTGATAGACAATAAATGGGGTATCGTTGCCATCAATTGCTATTTCAGTATAATTGGCTGTACTTGCTGAAAATCCTGCACTACCCACAACCGCCCAGCTTCCATCATATTTATGCACTGTAGCTTTGGCACTATTCGCATAATCCCGGTAGGCGATGTAAGGCACATTGTTTCCGTCAATGGCTATGGATGAAAAATCAGCGTGACCCGCCGAAAAGGCTACTCCTTGCAGCGTTTGCCAACTTCCGTTTTCAAATTTTGCGGCATACATCGATGTATTACCTATAGCTGTCCCATTGAGATAAGTGACAAATGGTATATTGTTGCCATCTATAGCTATTGCTGTATAATTGACGTTACTTAAAGAAAAGCCAGGTCCGCCACCAAAATCGTCTGGGCCTAAAGGTTCCCATGAATCTGTGGCATAATTTACCACAGCAGTGATAGTTGTACTATCCACACAAGTACTAGTGTTAGTAATTTTTAATTCCGGGGTATAAGTACCCGGTTCAGTATAGGTATAGGAAACATTGCCAACTGTTGAAGCATCTTCGGTTCCATCATTGTCAAAATCCCATGAATAAGTTGCACTTGGGTCAACATTACTAGAAGCATCGGTGAATGTTGTGGCGTCACCAATTGTCACAGTTGAAGCTGTAAAAGAAACTGCAGGCGCAACACATTGTATGACATTTACATCATCGTAATACGCTGGTGATGAACAACTGGTACAATTTCCGTAGAAATCAATCGCATTAATCTGATTTAAACCGCTACCTCCAGAAGCATTTGTAGATATAACCCAAGTGTGAGTTAATGTCCCATCATAATAAAATTTTGCTTCATCGTTATCAAAATCAAAAACCATTTTATTTTCAACCCATTGATCGTGAATAGGCGTAAAAGAATGGTCCACACCATCTGTTCGGATATAGGCGGTATTGCTTGTTGTGAAATAAATTTCACATGCCCAATCGCCTGAGGAGTTTGTATAATTATGCTGAAAATTGTAATGTGTTCCCATACTGGCGGGAACGTATTGTTGAAATGAAATTTCATAAACGTCTTGATCCAACACTCCCAACAAAGCTACTATATCATCTGAAGCACTCACTTCCATTGAGTTCGGAGAACTATAAGCCTGAACATTAGAAATATCAACATTAGATGGGTTTCCAAACCAACCGACCCATTCCCCTGGCACCCATTGTGGGTCAAACGAACCTATAGGATAACTATCAAAATTATCCATAGTTAATTGTCCTTTTGTTGTTGAAACGAGCAACGAAAGAAAGAATAATAAAAGGGTTCTCACAAGCAATAAATTTATAAATTCTGATTATTTTGTTCGAAATGTCTTGGATGCAAACTTAATAAAAATTCATTTTTACAAAATGAGCATAGAAAATGTTGAACCGCATTTTGTGCGTTTCGTCTTAATGGTTGCATACAATCAACTTAACAAAAGTAGTAGATAGCAAAGAAAATAAGGCATATTACGCCTTTGCTAACTCCCTACATTTAAAGTTCATTTGCGGAGGGATCAAAGCTATTGCTTTTCAAAAAAGGAAGGAAGACATGTAATTTATTGTGGTAACAAGTGAAACAGGCAACATTCAAATATCTCAAACGCTGACCAATTTTCTGGAAACAGCACCTGATTCCATAATTCGTATTCACCGAAACAATGCAGTAAATATCAATCTCCTTTCTCATATTGATCACGAGGAACGATTGCTGTTTTTGAAAGGCCATAACAAAGGTTTGAGTATCGGCAGAACATATTATCCAGCGGTTTTGAATCTTATATCCTTTACTTAAGAAGGCCAATTCAATATTTTGGCTATTAGTTGATCAAAGTAGTTTGGTAGTATTTTATCTTTTTCCAAAGATTTTTAATCACAAGAAATTACCACAGCTATTTAAATCCAATAGGATATGCTCATTTCTGAAGCAAATCAAATTTAGGAGTTATACTCAAAACGAAGTGGTTTGGGAATTTGATTTTCTACAAACCACTGGTTTTGTGGATACGCCGATGGAGAAATGATTTATTTTTTCCCAAACCATTTCGGAATCGGTAAACATATCACGATTTATGGATTACTTCCAAATCCTCTTGGAATTATTAGAATTAGCATAATTGGAATTCAATTTTTCATTTCATCATTAAAGAAAGCGAAACCGTTGAAAACCAAAAGCTCCGCTTCACGAAAATGAAATGTATTTTCCTTTGGTTTTGAAAAATTACTGGATGATTATCCGTTTGACCGTATCCCTTATTTGAACAAAATAAATCCCTTTTGGAAAATCGCCCACTGGGTATTTGGCGCTATTTTTTTGAGATTGAAATGTTGTTACCAATATCCCGTTTGCACTAAAAATTTGAACCAGTTCCTCTTCCTCTATATTTTCAATTATTATAAAATCAGAAATCGGATTTGGGTAAATGGAATATTCAATTTCGGAAGTTCGGTATCTGATGTTTATGATTTTACTGTATTCAAATTTCCCGTAAAAATCCACTTGTTTTAATCGGTAATAATTATTGCCATTGACCGGTGTTTTATGGAGGTGGCCATAGTGCTGTGTTACAGTAGTCGTTCCCGCACCTGTGACCTGTCCTATTTTTTGGAAAACCCTCCCGTCGGTACTCCACTCCACATCAAAATGGGAATTATCGATTTCGGTAGCCGTTTCCCATTGAAGGTTGACCGTATTCAAAGTAGCTTCTCCTTTAAAGTAGACTAATTCTACTGGTAATGGTGAACTGGAGTTAACTATGACACTGACAAATCCATCACCACCTATACCTGAATTTGCACCATTACGCCCTTTTCCACCACCACCACCACCAGGGGCGCTACCATGACTACCCGCTTGCCCATTACCACCTCCATTTCCACCCATTCCTTCCCCTGATCCTCCCGAGGTACCCGACCCAGGCGATCCGTTACCAGTTTCTGTGGCGGAACCACCTCCACCGCCACCATTATTTCCGCTAGCATCCGCTCCTGCTCCACCTGTATGTTTAACATCTCCAACTATGCCAACCCCACCATCGCCACCATCAAATGAGCTACCGCCACCTCCTCCACTGGCACTTACAAACGTTGTTGGAGCAAGTTGAAAATGGGATGGAAACCCATCATTGCCGAAAGCACCACCAGGTCCAACTTGTATATTATAAGTGCCAGGATTGACAGTAAAAGTACTGGCAGCGTAACCACCGCCACCGCCACCGCCCTTGGCTATGTTGGGTGGATTACCATCTCCACCGCCACCGCCACCTGCCCAGGCTTTCACTGTTATATTGGCGGTGTAACCAGCCGGGCATGTCCAGGTATGAGTACCTTCGTCGGAAAAATCCTGACTGACAGGCTGTCCTTGTAATAAAGAGTTGAACGAAAGGCAAATCGCCACTATCAGGCTGATGCGGTATAGTATCTTTATAGGGTCTATGCTAATTGGTATTGGTAGAAATTTGATTGAGTTCATTTGAGCTTTAAAATTTTGTGGTGTAAAATGTGAAAAGATGATTAAGTCTTCCATGCTTGTTTTTATTTGGTCACCTGAAAAGTGTTTTTTCATTTGAAAATGAATTGACGCTGTGTGTCTTTCTATTAAACAGGTTGACGTCCTGTGTTTCAAAGAGGGCACAGGGCGAACTCCACCAAAGGTGACTGACTCGCCTTGCGTCATTTTATTTTTAATTCCTTTGTTGTGAAAAACAGTTCACTTGATAGGTAACTGATCGTTGGTTGAATCGGCTATAGAATAAAGTGGATTTTTATACTAACGTTCTTGTGAATTAAGACAAAGATGAAAAAAAAGGGTGGAGAAAAACCGTCAAAATTGTGCCGTTTTCCGTCAAAATAAGCTGCGGAAAAGTGTCGTTTTTCGTCAAAACCATATTTAAAAATCTGACAATCAGCCATTTAAATACTCCCTCGGAGATTTCCCAAAACGTTCTTTGTAATTGCGGGTGAAAGTTCTGTAATTGGAGTATCCCGCTTTTTCTGCCACTTTGGCCACAGTGCGGAAAGCCTGGTTTTCCAATAATTGGCGGGCAGTATTTAGTCGAACTTCTTGCAGGTAGAGTTTAGGGGTAAGTCCTGTCAGCCGGGTTACCTGGCGGCGGAGGGTGGATTCGCTCATGGCAAACTCGCTGGAAAGGAAAGGGATGGTCAGTGCATCATTGGCAATATTCTTTTGCACATACACCTCGAAGGTTTCCAGCCATTCCCGGTCAGGCTGTGAGACAGTAACCGTGGTCGGAGCGTCTGAGGTATTTCCGTTTTCCGTTTTCGGTGCCGCTTGTCGTTGAGCATAGTTTTTCAACAAGTTGGCGATGCGCACCAGTAATTCTTCTTCCTGAAAGGGCTTAGTTAAATAATCATCTACGCCAATTCGAAGTGCTTTAAGGCGATCATCTTTTCCGGCCCTTGCTGTCAGCATAATAGCTGGGATTTGCTGTGTGGTTTCATTTCCTTTTAAGTTTTCCAGTAACTGATAGCCATCCATAACTGGCATCATGAGGTCGCTGATGATGAGGTCAGGGTGGTCGTTTTTATCAAGATAGTCCAAAGCTGCCTTGCCATTTTCGGCAACGCTTACCACATAATGTTGTTTGAGGATCAATTGCAGGTAAGTCTGTAGCTCAACGTTGTCCTCCACCACCAGTAGCTTAGGTTTAGAGGTGTTCATTGGGGTTTTGGGAGAAGTAGTTGCAAGGCGAAATTGATCTGGCTGTTCTTGCAAATCTTCAAAACCAATAACCAATTGGTCATGCATATCTACTGTCAATGAATCGTTGCCCTCTAATTCTACTGGAAACTGAACTGTAAAAACTGAGCCTTCTCCCAGTTTACTGTCCACTGAAATTTTTCCACCAAACAACTTTGCATATTCATTACAAAGTGCCAGGCCGATGCCGGTGCCGCCGGAGGCAGGTGCATCAGGCTGATTGGTTTGAAAATAACGATCGAAAACATTTGGGAGGTCGGTGGAGTGAATGCCTTTACCAGTGTCGCTAACCGAGAATTGCAGTTGGTTGCCTTTCAATTGCACTGAAGCTTTGACTTGTTCATTGGTCGAGGTAAATTTAAAAGCGTTTGACAACAGGTTGAAAATGATTTGGCGGCATTTTTCCTGATCTAAAAGGGCGGTGTGGTTTTCGGGCAACAGGATTTCATAACTGTATGATATTCCTTTATGATAGCCCATGGATTCGAACTGGGCAAAATAATGTTTGAAAAAAGGTGCGAGATGGACATCTGTTTTTTTCAACTCCAGTTTGCCCGACTCCATTTTGACGAGGTCGAGGATTTCATTGACCAAGATTTCGAGGTTCTTTCCTCCCTGCCTTGCCAGCTTCAGCAGTTGTTGGTCTTCCTCCTTCAGTTGATTTCTATTTGAAATCGTATCGATAGGGCCAAGGATCAAGGAGATAGGAGTCCGAAGTTCGTGACTTACGTTGGCAAAGAAGCGAGATTTGGCCTTGTCCAGTTGCTTCAACTGTTCTGCTTGTTGCTGGATCAAGGTATATTGTTTGGCAAGTGCTGATTTCTGATTCCGCAGTTTGAAGAAGCCATAAAGCAGGGCCAAAGAAAGTATAAGGACAGATACAATGATGTAAACCGAGTTCCTCAATTGGGAATCTTTCAATTGTAATTGAAGGGCTTTGTTTTTCTGCTCGGTTGCCATTTGCTCTTTTTCGATTTCCATGTAATAATCCCTTAGATCCAAGCCTACCAACATTTCCCGATGTTCTTTTCTGTAGCGGTGATCGTTTCTGGTTGCTTCCAATGCTTCCTGAAAACGTACTTGCTTTTCCAGGAATTCAGCCTTGATTCTATAAGCGATGCTGAGATAATGGTAAACCTTGTTTTCTTTGCCCATAGAAATGGCCTCTTCCAAATAAACAAACGCTTTATCTGGATTTTGACGGTTCCATTCGAGTCTTGCCAGCCTATACAATATTTCTACGCCGAAAAGTGGATAGGGAATATCATAACAGATTTCCAGTGCATGGAGAAGATGTTCATTGGCTTTTTCTATCTGTTGTGGTGTCTCTCTTAGGTATATTTTAGCCCGGCCTAAGTGGGTATAGATCGCTGCATGTCGGTGTTCGAAAACATCACTGGTCGTGTCGATGCTCTGTTCCAGTTCTTCCAGGTACTTTTTGTTCATATCCCACATACTACCTCTTGCCGTATATTCCACTAATCGTTTCAAGATATGCAGAAGCCCTGCTTCTTTGCATCCTTTTCTTTTCGCCTCTTTCAGGTTTTTTTCCATCAAAGGGACTACCTCATTAGGCTTATTGCCATACTTTCTTTCCAGTAGTTCTGTCTTTGTTTTAAAAATCCGGAAGCAGCCGCCACTTTTCTCAAAGTGAGGTAATGACTTTTCGAGCGATGCGATCATCGAATCGATCCGGCCCAGGTCTTCGTAGTAAAAACTCAAGTCAATGTAAGCCAATCCAACATTGTATGGGTCATCATTTTGCAAGGCCAGTTGGACAGAAGCCTTTCCCAGGGTCAACGCAATCAAATAATGGTTATTATCAATTGAGAAATCCCTCAAACGATGATGCAGGTTGATCAGGCAGTCGTAATCTTGTCCGCAAAATTGGGCAATGCTTTGTTCCACATAGGTTTTTACCGTATCTCCATATGGTTGTGCCAATTTGAATTTAATGGAGTCAAGCAGGGTCAGAACGTCAGATTCCTGGTAGGGAATAGGCCGTAGGAAAGGTGCATCTATACTCCCAATGTCATATTGAGCTTGTACATCTCTGGTTGCATTGGTGATCAAAATCAGAATAAGCAGCAGGTGATACAGAGTAAATTTAATAGCGAAGATATATTTGACAATACGCCTCAAGATTCTTGAAACTATTTTTTCTTCACCAACTGGCCTATTCAGAAATTGATAGCTCATGACGTTCCAAATTGATTTATTTCGCATATTTAGAAACCTTTCAGAGTGGTTGTAAAAAGTTGGTTGAGTAGAAATACTTCATCTTTCAGTTGGAGGATGTACTGTCGACCCTTACGTTGACGGGCCTGATCGGCAAACCCGGCTTCACCTTCCAACCGGAATTTTTTACGCCAGTTGTAGTAGGTCAAGGGGTAGATCCCATGCTTACGAATGGTCACTTTCACCCCATGTTGTTCCGCTTCTTTGAGTATAGCAAGTTTCTCTTCCTTGCTCCAATTTCTTCTATTCATGACGAAAATTGCAGTTTTTTATCTGTAATCTTGTCTGGTTATTTAGGGGGCCGGAACAATACGTACATTGGAAAAAGTAGTATTTCGGTTCTGCTTTTCGTCAGCAATTTACGTCGGTGTAGCTCATGTCGGAAACGACAGAGAAGATTGTAAAAAAAACAATCACTTCCAATATGAACTCAAATCATCAATTTTATTTTGAAAAAATAACAATCTGTTAGTCATATCAAAGGAACATAAATAACCTTACCCTGCCAGATACTTTGCAAGACATCCCCCATCAATATCCAACGAGGTGAGATGATTCGAAACTGTGCCCCTGCTCAGTGAATAGGTTTTGTATTAGTGGTATAAAATGGAAAACAATACTGGGGTATAATCTTACACCCTTCTCACCACCTAATCTCAGCCAAATCTTCAACCAGGAAGTAAAGGATATGTGTAAAGGGAATCAAATTTAAGAAAACTCCTGAAGGTTGGGTTTTCCTTTCCTCGATTTGAAATTGCCAGGAACAGGTATACTTCTTTTAGAGTTCTAAGAATTTATTCCATTCTTTTGGATTTCAGATTCCGTTAATAATTGAAATCCAAGAATGCCAATAATATTAGGTGAGTCTTTTCTTTCATCAATAAAGCCATTCGTTTACTTGCACCATAGTTTACACCGCAAATAAAAAAGGAGTCACGAAATACATCGTAACTCCTTGATAATCAAGTCGGGGTGGCAGGATTCGAACCTGCGGCCCCCTGCTCCCAAAGCAGGTGCGCTAACCGGACTGCGCTACACCCCGAAATTTTTTGGTTTTGTTAAGGTATTTACTCCTTGTTTCAAAGGAGAGAATGGAATAAAACGACAATGGTTCAAAGTTGTTTCAAAACCATCCTTTTTTTGCGGAGACGGGGGGATTCGAACCCCCGAGCCCAGTTTCCCAGACTGTCGGTTTAGCAAACCGGTGGTTTCAGCCACTCACCCACGTCTCCTATCAATAACCACTTTTCTTTCAAAGCGGCGGCAAATGTATTGGGAAGTTTTAAATTTCCAAAAATTAAATGGAGATAATTTCAATTTTTTAGTCTGCCACGCTTGCCGATTATCTTAACTTATTTTTCGTTTAAGCTCAATCTAATCTTCTTCTCTAATTCAGATACGGTATCCTTAAATACAAGATCCGTTTCCATCAGATCCTGAACCGTTTTTATCGAATAGATTACAGTACTATGATCTCTTCCTCCAAACATTTCACCAATTGCTTTTAACGACTTGTCAGTTAGGTGCTTAGCTAAATACATAGAAAGCTGTCTCGCTATCACAAATTGTCTTTTCCGAGTTTTACCTCCTAACTTTTCAACTGGGACGCTAAAATGGTCTGCAACCAGATTTTTAATGAAATCCAACGTGATTTCTTTATTGATTTGTGTTACAAAATTGCGGGTTACTTCTTTAGCTAAGTCAACATCTATTTCTCTTCTGTTTAAAGAGGACTGAGCAATGAGCGAAACCAATACGCCTTCCAATTCCCGGATATTGTTTTGGATATTATAACAAATAAATTCAACCACATCAGAAGGAATATCAAATCCTTCTTTGTTCATCTTCGATTCTAATATCGCTACTCTAGTTTCAAATTCAGGGACTTGAAGATCAGCTGAAAGCCCCCATTTGAATCTCGAAATCAATCGTTCTTCCATGCCATCCAAATCTTTTGGAGGACGGTCAGATGTCAAAATGATTTGCTTACCATTTTGATGAAGCTGATTAAAAATATGAAAGAATATTTCCTGTGTCTTTTGTTTATTGGCCAAAAACTGGATGTCGTCAACAATCAGAACATCAACCATTTGGTAGAAATTAACAAAATCATTGACAGCATTGTTTTTGATTGATTCAATGATCTGGCTTGTAAATTTTTCAGAAGA
>CALNYY010000045.1:0-3541 GCA_942490835.1 uncultured Saprospiraceae bacterium | reverse complement strand
GTCGTCCACTAAATATCGATTAGTCAGATTTTCAGCCTGGGCAATTTTGCCGGCTTTAATAAGTGCCTCTATATCGTCGATGATGTTTTGCTGCGCAAAAGAGGTGAGACTGAACAAAAAAGCAGCAATCAAGGCTGGGAGTAGATTTATTTTTCCTTCCATATCACATTACCCTGTGCATTGATATAAGCCCATTGGCCTTGAAAATTAACCCAGGCAAGGCCATCTCGAAATGGCAACACTTCATCGAAAAGAGGTTTTATATGGGTATCTCCATCTTTATCAATAAAGCCCCATAAGTCACCTTTTTTTACTTGGGCATACCCTTCTGAGAAAACACCTGCATCGTCAAATTGTGGCTCGATCAACAAATTGCCTTTTTTGTCGGAATAGCCGAATTTTCCAGCAATTTCTACCAGTGCCAAATCTCCGCTGAAGTCACCCGCAAAATCAAATTGAGGCTCAATGGCCACTTCCCCTTTTACATTGACAAAACCATATTTGTCATCTTTTACAGCAATGGTCATTCCTTCAAAAAAAGCACCCGTGGTATAATCTTCCAAGAAATCAAATTCAGGATTCAATAACATTTTTCCTTTCCGATCTATCAGTCCCCATTTTCCTTGTCGAACGACAACGGCCACGTTTTCTTGAAAAGGCAAACAATTGTCGAACAATGGTGGCACTACAAACTCCCCCTTTGTATCAATATACCCAAACACTTCGCCTGACATGACTGGCGCCAAGCCATTACTGAATTCACCTGCGCCATCAAATTGGGGCTCAATCACATATTCGCCTTCCTGGTTGATAAATCCAAATGCACCATTGGCCACAGGAGCGAGGCCTTCAGAAAAATAGCCTGCTTCATTATACTGCACAGGTATGGCAATTCGCCCACGTTCGTCTATAAAACCCCACTTATTTACTAATTGGACTTTGGCCAAGTGCTCTTCAAAAAGGCCAATATGCTTGTAGAATTGGCGGATGAGTAAGCGCCCATGTTCATCGAGCGGCACGAGCTTGTCCATGAATCGGACACGAGAGAAGCCATTGTAAAAGTCTTCGGCTTCTACATACTGAGGTTCGATGATGGTTTCGCCCATCCCATCCATGAACCCGTATTTATGATGCTCCTTTATTTTAAAAAGAGGTTTGCTCATGCTATTCGAATAGGGAATGTGGGCGAAGATAGAAAATTTGGTAGTAAGGATTGGAGGTAAGTTGAGGTGGATAGTGGGAATGTGGAAAAATAGTTGGTGGCATTGCCACAGGCAGTTCGAAAGTTATAAATCTAACCACTTCGCTGGTTTCAGTCTCCAGACTGAAACCTCACTCCCCCTTGCATTTTAACTCTGTGCCCGAGGCGGTTTTCTACCTCAAAAACATTTCTTCCAATTATATAACCAATAATGAGCGGAGGCTTCTGAAAGTTGATTTTCTGGGACAGATCTGGGGCTACGTAATTTATTTCGTCAGGGGCGAGCGGGGCTGTGGTTGCTTTCTGGAGTCCGGCACCAGCGGGTTTGCAGGAATTTCAAAACTAATATTTGGATACCTCTTTTTTTATTTTTTAATCATTGCGTTTTTATTTTTGATTATATAGGTTTTAAATCAGCCTCTTAATTGAAGATACTAAACAATTTTTTTTTAGTGGTTTATATAATGTTGATATTTTGATTTATTCTAAGCCACAAACAATAATACTTTACTCTGATAGTGTGCAAATTTATTTGCAAGGGCATGAAGGCTTTCCTCTTGAAAGACAAACCATTGAAATGGATTGGCCTTCAAAAACCCTTGAGTAGACATTTGACTTCTATTCTTGATTGGGCGCTCAAAAGGGCAGGCTTTTATTTCATGGATTCCAAGAAACTGTAGGTCTATCACCTCAAAAGAAAGTTTTCAAAGGGAAGCCAGAAAGGAGAAGACCTTCACCGGGTGCTATCATATTTTCCCTAATCCTCCAAAACCTAAGGTTATATAAAATTGGTTACCGCCATAGTACTCGGGGTAATCGGTGTTGCTAATCGATTTAGTGTATCCAAAAGACAATCGTGGGCAAGCATACGAGCCGTCATTATCGTTAAAGCTCTGATTGTTTTTAAAAAAGCGCCAAGTTCTAAAATCTAAGTAGCATCCAAATTTAATATGAGGAATTATCGGTTTGAACTCGTTTTTAAAATCATATAGTTCATCAATATTGACAGACAATTTATTAAAGCCTATGCCAGATATTGGAACTATCATTATGTTGTCATTATCAATTAGGCAATAGCCGAGACTTAAGCTGATCATTCCGGACAATACGAAATTGCCTTTATTCCATATTTCTTGTGGGGTATATTCGATGTCGTTTTTCGTTTTTCCAAATCCGATTTGATCCTCAAATTGAAAAACAATTCCGTTTTTATAATAATCCAGATTTATCCCCACATAAAAAGGATTTGAAAAATACCCTGAAATATTTCCGTTGTAAATACCATTCCCAATGAAGAAATTTCCGCCAAATGAATTGTCGGTATAAGAAATTGACTTATTGTCAAAATGAGTTGTCTGAGAATGGAGTTCAGACACCTGTCCGTTAGAAAATAGAATAAATATGGTCAATAAAGTGAGGTCGTAAATTTTCATTTTTTGATTAATAAATATTGGTTGAAAGACTTTGTTTGGCAAAAGGCGCCAGCTGGGTTGGCGGGGCAGCGGTTATTAGCATCCGTATTTTATTTCTATTTTGCCTAATTCCATTTCATAGCCTTTTAGGCTCGCACAGTTCTGATTTAATAGTTTTAATTCTTGCTGAAATTGACTGAACCTGACGCACATTTCATTAATTCTTGTTGAAATGTCTTTTTTGGAATATATTTTTAATTGTCTTGCATACCCTAAGTCTTCTCCTTTATAATCAAGAATGAAAAACTGACAAGCGTCCAATATTTTATTCAAATTAGGTTTCTTGTTGCTGGATAAAATTTCAATTATTTTATCAATTTCATCTTGTGTATTGACTCCAATGTAGTTAGGACATTTGTAAACATCTCCGTTCCCTCCACAAATCACAGCCTGATGAACCTGAAATGAATTGCTCAATTCATATATTCTTGATTTGGGATTTGATTTAACAACAAGGTTATATATGGCCTGCATTAGTCCCCTGTTATTGCTATTTTCTTGGAATACATTTGTGTGAAAATTCTGGGATACAATTGAATAATTGTTCTCGCTATCGTAATGAATCTCTTCGTCATATAACCAGCGGGCTTCTAAGAATCCAAGATTGAGCTTGTCAATTGTTGAATCCTTTTCTTGTTCATCTGGGTGGAACAGGATTCTAAAATTTTTAAGTAGTGAGATCAGTATATAAATAGAAAGATAGTCCTCTGGGTACATAAACATTAATCCATACTTGTTTACAAAGTGTTTATGTTTTTCCCAATCTCTGATTTCTAACGACAGGTTTTCATTTCTTTCAAATCCGAACAGGTTTGATTTAGTGGTGTTAAAAATCCATGAATGGATTCCGTCATTTTTACTATACGTT
>CALNYY010000044.1:0-3830 GCA_942490835.1 uncultured Saprospiraceae bacterium | reverse complement strand
GAGCAATTCCAACTTGAAATCATATTTTTGCCCGTATTGTCATGAATTTTTGATGAAAGGGACAGTGAAAAGGCTGAAAATGAATTGTCCGCATTGTCAGAAATTGATTAGATGCTGATGGGGATGATCTGCTGGTCTCAAATGTTACAAAAAAGAGTTGGATTGATATTGGAGGCTCCAATGGAAACCCAAAAAAGAAAAAAATTTCCGAGATGATAAGTGACTTTGCAGGGGACTATATCTCTTTGGGTGACGATATTCAAGAAATGCAACACTATATTAATACACTGCGGTCAGTGCTTGGAATGTGCGTGCTTGGAATATTGCGTGCTTGGATAAACGAGATAGAATCCGATCAATCAAGTCATATATGAAAAATTTTCTGGATAATGAATCCAAGTCAGGACAAAAAGATTTATCAAGGTGTGGAGGATGATTTCAGGTTGCTCATCAAACAAAAGATCAAACTGTATCCTGATGTCGATATCCAAATAGTTGATGCCAGGATTGAAGAAGTTGATAGCAAAATGCATATTCGAGTAGCATCAGTGAATATTTGATAGTTGTTTCATTAAACGACATTTGAACAGTCAAAGGGTGTATATGATATGAGAGTTCTATTTTTGTATTGTGATAAATTCGCCTGGACACCTACAATCAAAACCCTTGATCAAGTTCCAGTCTCAAAATCGGATGAGAAAAAAGAAGTTGTCGTTGCTTTTGTGCATGTTGAACCCAAAGATGTTGATCAGGGTAGTTCGTCAGAAACCAAACTTGTAAAAAATGCCAAGTGGCTTGCCCGAAAATGGGAGGTCACTAAAATCCTACTCCACTCATTCACTCATCTTGGCGAAGAAAAGGCAGATCCGGATCAAGCTCAAATGCTCTTGGATAGGGTGCAGGAGAGACTTTTAAAAGCAGAGTATGAGGCATCTCTTACTGCCTACGGATATTATAACGATTTGGAAATCGTTGCTCCCGGTCACCCTTTGGCGAGGATTTTCAAGGAATTTTAAAATGAAGGAATTTTAAAATGAAAGACAGGCCATTCGTTGGTGTTGCAGTTATCGTTGTGCGAAATGAGAAAGTACTGTTGGGGAAGAGAAAGGGCGCACACGGATCTGGAGCCTGGGCTTTTCCCGGAGGACATCTGGAATTCAATGAGTCAATTGAAGGTTGCGCAAGAAGAGAGGTCTTTGAGGAAACGGGCCTTTCAATTAAAAATATTGAGCAGGCCGCTTTTACCAATGACATGTTCAAAGAAAATAATAAACACTACGTGACATTGTATGTTGTCTGTGAATCTGAACCAGGAGAACCAGAATTAAAAGAGCCTGATAAATGTGACGCATGGAAATGGTTCTTCTGGAACAAATTCCCCGAGCCCTTGTTTTTGTCTTTGGAAAATTTATTGGATCAAGGATTTAATCCTTTCATGATTGGGAAGACAAAATGCCGATAACTTATGAGAACAGACAAAAAAAGAAGTATTATTTACACCACGGTAAGACCAAAACAGGAAAAACCAGGTATTATTTCTCGATGAAAATCAAGGTAATTTAGTTGATGAGTTTCCTGATGGTTTCGAAGTTTATGAACATCCAGCGAATGCGCAAGAGTTTCTACGTAAAAAACAGCCACAAATTATAACAGATCTTGAAAAACATCTTGTTTATAAACACATAAAAGAAATCAAAGCACCTTATCGCTATCTTGTAGATATTAAGGGGGAAATTATAACCTTATTTGAATCCTATCAAAACATAGATAATTTTAGTGAGATATTTGACAAATTTCCTTTTCATCAAAATAAAAGCGAATCAATGATTGATGAGATGTTTGATCAAGCAGCAGCATATTTTCCAACCATGAGGTTTATTCTACAAGATAACAATATGCGAACCTTCTCGGTCGAAAGATATTGTGACAGAAGTTCAATTGAAGATTGGATAGATTTGGGCGGACCTGATTCTTTGGATATACTTTTAAGTTCGTATTTGCCGCATTTGGGACAAGAGTCATTTTACGGATTGTTTTGATCTGTCATGGTATCCTCATTGAAAAACAACGGAGAGAATAATCAATTTAACAAAAATTACAGAGATGTGTGTGATCAATAAAAATGTCAGAGACCAAAGAAGCCGGAATGAATCAAAAACAAGCGATTATTGGATGCATTATTGGTACTGCCGTTGGTGATGCGCTGGGCCTGCCGTATGAAGGGCTTAGCTCACGAAGAGGGAAAAACTTCTGGGGAATCCAGATAGGCACCGTCTTTTTTTTAATCGTGGACTGGTATCTGATGACACCGAACATACGCTTTTTGTAAGCAAAGCGCTGATTACGTCAGGTCTAAATAAAGATCAATTTGAACGCTATCTGGCAAAATCATTTAGATGGTGGTTGGTCAGTTTGCCCGCTGGTGTTGGGTTGGCAACTCTTCGTTCAATAATAAAACTCTGGATCGGATTTCCAGCAACTCACAGCGGCGTTTTTTCAGCAGGTAACGGACCTGCCATGCGCAGTGCTATCTTTGGCGTTTGTTTTGGGGAAGATCTCGAAAATTTAAAGGATTGGGTTCTTCGGGCAACTCGCATAACGCATACTGATCCCAAAGCCTTTTACGGTGCGCTTTCAATATCAATCGCTGCTTATATGAGTGCCTCACATGAGCAAATATTAATACAGGAATATCTTGATAATCTAACCCAAGCTTTAAAAGAATACGACAGCAATGAATTTATCAGCCTTATGAGACAAGCTGCAAATTCAGCATCTGTAAACCAAAATGTCCAGGATTTTGCAGAGACTATTGGTTCAAAAAATGGGATTTCTGGTTACGTATACCATACCGTTCCATGCGTTATTCAAACTTGGTTCCGATATGAGAATGATTTTTCTGGTGGATTAAAGGAAATAATAAGTGCAGGAGGGGACACAGACACAACTGCTGCCATTCTTGGGGCGATAATCGGGGCAAAGGTATGGAAAAAGGGGATCATTAACGAATGGAGACAGCAGATTCTTGAATGGCCCAAAACAATAAACTGGATGGAGGAAATGGGGGAGTGAGTTGGCAATGACCCTCCAAGGAAATACACAAAGAAAATGTCCTGGATATTTTGTTCCAGGCATTTTACCTCGAAACCTTTTTTCTTGTTTGTGGTTCTCTACCATGGTTTCCGTAGACTTTTACCTCCGTATTGAGCTTTTTTATCATTTCAATGAGATCCTCTAACCTTTGTTGAGCGGATACAAAAGCGTGTTACGGTGCCCGCCCAATGCCTGATCTAACAGTTCCGGTTTCAAGTATCGTATCAACTTAAAAATAACGTTTCTGGTTCGTTCTGGTTTAACCAATCCAACCATTTTTCCTTGAGTAAATTCAAATCTTCACAACGATCATCTTGAATTCTTAGTATATTTGAGTCATGTTCACATTTTAGGTGTTCGTACAAGCTGATCCAAAGGTCTCAGCAAGTACTGTTAATGAATTTTGAGGAACTATTATAATCGGCAAGAATCGCTTTTTTCTATCCGTACCATACTATCCAAACGACGAGGGCCAAATAGTTCCCGAGATACCCACTTGAAGGCCCCTGCAAATATATGGAGAGTGGAGATTGTCGTATTGTCATTGACCATTATCGTGATCGAAAAACCGGCCCTGGTATGGTTTTGGTTGTCCGCTGCACAGTTCAAAAAATTGGTTTCACACTCTATCCTATTGGCTATACACCGTATGGGAGAAGCAAAATTGCACCTATTTCGCCCGATGGCAAAATGTCGATTGGTTTACAAGGGGCGGACCGGTTTAGTTGTACATATTT
>CALNYY010000043.1:0-10595 GCA_942490835.1 uncultured Saprospiraceae bacterium | reverse complement strand
GGACACTTTGGTTTTCTATTCCAGAACATTCGGTATCAGTTGTTTTTCATTTTTCTTGGTTGGCGAGAACGGTTAGCGCCGGCGCCGTGCGAGCTTTTGCGAGCATGGACGCTGGCGCAGTGTTATGAGGAGTATTCCTTTTTTTCTTTTTTATTTAATAACAATCAGGTGGATGAATATCTCGAACAAACTCTTTTATTTCTCCAGTCACCGCATCTATCGAAATCACCCGTATTGCTTTTAAATCTTCATTCATATAATCCAGATTATCGAACAATAGCTTTCCATTTCGAGCTTCAATTTCCCAGACAGGTCTTCTCTTTACATATTTGAAAGTAGGTCCGTAAATTTTTGTTCCCCTTTTTCTTTCTATATCAATTCTATCGCTCATCCTGTATTCTGCCCTTATAGAATCAGCCATCGCATAAGTAATGTTTATCTTGATTTTTTCACCTCTTTGAATATTGGTTTGCAATACTTTTAAAGTGGTATCTATTCTGATAACTATCGGTTGGTGTCTCTGAATCTTACCTGTTCTGTTATGAAAAAAGTAGATTTTACAGGCTTCGATATCATAATTTACTGGTTCATATAACCACGAAAGACAGGCACTTTTAAAGTTTGCCTTTTTCTGCTTATAAGTTGCAAATTGATGGGACACTTTTGTGTCAAGGTATAAATAATCAGATATGAAAATCGAATCAATTTTTGAATATAGGTGTGCTTTTGCTATTTGAAGGGCGGTATCTATAAAGCGGAAGTTATTTAGATATTGTTCATCTTTCAAGTTGTATTTTAATCTTTTATAATCTATAACAGCAACCGTGTCACCATTCTCATTTAAGTAGCTGACAGGTGATTTTATTTTTCCGCCATCCACATTTGTCTCATATTTTATTTGGCCGTTCAAATAAGTTGCTCTTTGCAAATAGCTCCCAAATCCTGGCAGATTAAATTTCTCGACATATAACTTATTATCCTTGAAAATATGGTATCCACGTTCTTGCTGTGCCATCAAAATGATTGGTAGCAGGGTCAGGATTGCTATTTTGGTTATTTTTTTCATATGCCTCATAACGTCCCCGCATCGGCGGCGGTGGCGGCTTTTGCCGCCGCTGAACGCTGATGCATTGTTCGACACAGGCTTCTTTTTATTCTATTTTCCAATTGCCTTTATTCACTTTTCTTACATCTTTCACATCGTCAAAATTTGAGAAAAATTCATAAAGCTTATTTAATTCTCTGTCTGATTTATCACCTTCAAATGATTTGATAATTAAGGCATTTTCTTTACTCTCAACAACTTTGTAAGGTGAATTGTCTATAATTAGCATTGACTTTAATCCTATTCCTTTTTGCTTTATTCTTCTTAAAGGTTTTATCCATTGGTGTTCTTTATAAAATCCACCATAATCAAATCCCTCAAGTAAAGGTTTTTTTACAACTTTTACGGAACAGTTTAATCTTGTCCAAATAAATTCCAAATTATGATATTCAGGAATTAATTGTTTCACCGTTTCTTTTACGTATTCATCGTCTGCTGATGACCAAATTGCAACTGTGTAATTTTGAAAGCATTTCTTTAAAAAATCATCGACATTTGGTCTTTTATAAATATTAAATTCACCAATCTTAAAATCTATTTCTTCTATTAGAGTCTTTTTTGTTGCATGAATTAGTGTTTCATCTAAATCAAATATTAGGAGTAACTTTTTACCAGTTGATTTCATTAATTACTTTTCTTTTTTTGTCAGCTCGTTTTTTGAAAGTACGATTTTCTTTTTTTCTGCTTGTGTCGAACTACGGTATATCAACGAAATCGTTGATATACCCGTAATGCCTACATCCATGCACTTACCAAATAAACAAACCCTAACCTGCTGTAAAACAACAGGTTAAATTTTTAATTTCTTGGGCCAGCTTTGTCATATGGTAAAAAATTATAGGTGAGTCCAAATCTTTTGAAAAGCGCACGAGTTGGACTTTGATTGGCTAAATTAATCAGGGAAGTTTTAAAAGCAAAAAGGCAGGTGGAAAAAAATAAATTCAACGCAGAGGAATGGTTGAGAGGGTTGAGAACTCAACCCTCTCAACCTCCTCAATCATCTAAACTCGCTGGATGCAGTCTCCAGGCTGCATCCTATCGCAACAAATGAATCCCTCCCTCCTCAAAAATCTGCAACAGATTGCCATCGCAATTGCGGATGTGGAGTTCCATAAACCAGGAATAGACAGCGGGCTGCATGTGTTTGCCCCTGAAAGTGCCGTCCCAGCAGCCATCGATACTGTAGGTCTCAAACATCATGTCGCCCCAGCGGTCAAATATTTTCAGAACATAATATTCCACTTCCAAATCCGGTGCGACGTAGCCTTGGTAACAGTCGTTCGTACCGTCGTTATTTGGTGAAAATGAGTTGGGCATGTAAATCCTACCACCAAGCCCTTCTTCTTCTAAACTGATAAGGACATTTCGCTCTACTGATTCGCAGTCATTGGTAACATTGAAGGTGTAATTGCCGGGCGAAGTCACCAACAAAGTCGGCTCAGCCGAGCCGTCGCTCCACTGCCAAGTGACTGGCAGGTTGCTCACAACAATCGGAGCAATTTCGACCAAATCACCACACTGCATGGTGCGATCGGTAGCCTCAACAACGATCGGAGGAATGACCGGGATGGAGGTGGTTTCTTCAAATTGGCAATCGTTATCATCCTGTAAATACACGGTATAGCCTCCAGGCTGCAATTGATCGAACAATAAGTCTGGCTGGAAATTTTGACCATCCAACGAAACAAAATAGGGTGCTGTAACGCCTTGGATATTTTGCACTTCGATCTCTCCGTCCGTGCCGTTCCAGCATATTTCCCCAGCCAACACATCAAAGGTGACTTCTGGAAATTTTGAAACACTCACTTCAATGATAGAATCGCAGCCAAATTGATTGGTTTTTATCAAAACAACCTGATCGCCCTCAAACAATTGCTGACCATCATAGTCCACCGACTCACCCTGGCAAACTTGCAAAGCGACCGTAGTCGAGTCCACAGGGGCTGGTTGAACAGAAACGGAGACAGTTGAATCACATCCATTGACTGTAGCAAAAATAAAATCCTGTTGGTCGCCCGGGAACAGCTGCGTACCATTATAGTCTATGAATGAATTTTCACAAGCCATAAGAGGCAAGTTTTCAGAGCTTGGAAACCATTCGGCAACAGCAATCTGTACTGTCGAATCACAGCCATTTCCACCTATGAATGTGAAGTCTTGCTGGTCGCCAGGATCGAGCACAGTTCCATTATAATCAACTGTGTTACCCGTACATGCTCCCAATTGAATTTGTGTCGTATCGAGTGGAATTGGAGCTACTGTAATAATAATGCTGGAATCGCATCCAAATACAGAGGTGTACACGATGGTGTCTGTTTGGCCCGCTGGCACAAACACACCATCATAGATGACACCGTCGCCCTCGCAGGCAGTGAATGCTTCGTTGAAAGTTTCTGGCAAACAAGCATCTGTGAGCAACCAATCGAACTGCTCTTCCACGTCACAGCCAATAATATCCACGCTGCCATTGACATAATAGGCCTGCCAGTTGGCGGGGAGGTTGGCTGTGTCCAAAACCACGGTGTAGCCATTTGCTATGACACCGTTGAATAGATATGCGCCGGAACCGCTGGTCGTGGTATCGAGGTTCACAGTGCCATTGTTGAGGATGATGTCAATGCCACTTACCAAAGTATCGGGCCCATCAATAATGCCATTTTCGTTTACGTCAAAATATACATTTCCCAAAATATCACCGAAGCCAGGAACAAGATCAAGGTTGAGCACATCTGATACAGATTTGCAACCATAGATGTCGATCATTTCCACATAGTACTCACCGCTTTGGTCAAATACAGGTTCTTCCAATGTGCCGTTGGGTGCGGCCATTGGCGTATTATTTAAATACCATTGGAAGGAAGCTACGAGCGGCATCGGAGGCAAGCACATAGTATCTGGATCGCAGCGCACATGACAACCTACAGGTATGTTATCAATGTCAGGGGCATTGTTCACGACAATCTCATTGCTTCGGCTTTTGCACCCAAATTGATTAGTTGCTTGCGCAAAATAAGTTCCACCAGCAATCACACTTATAGAAGTGCCTGATTCTCCCGTATTCCAGCTATAGGTATTCAATGGGTCAGGTGTATCGACCAAAAGAGTAGCGGTAGTGTTTTCGCATAAATAACCAGAGGGGATGGAAGTAATCTGCACATCTGGTTTTGGGTTCACTGTGACGGTAAAAGGCCCTTCTTCGCTGGTGCATCCATTGTGGTCGGTTACGGTTACAGTGAAATCATGCGTCCCGACAGCGAGCAGATTGCCACGGTCTTCTGTAAAGGCGATTTCATCGCCACCATCATTGGTTGACCATACATACGTGTAATCTATACTTCCCTGAATTACCAGGTATACATCCTCGCCTTCACATACCGTATGGTTATTTTCATAATAAGCAATGGGTTGACCAAATTCGTTGTACTCCACTGATTTGATGATGCCATTTGGCTCACCAAATACATCTACGACTGCATCGGCAGGTGAATAAGTACAGCCCTCTGCATCGGTCAGTGTAACATCATATACACCTGAATTTGAAACAGTGATATTGTCAACCTGGTCAGTGGTGTTCCAAACATAATCTATGCCTCCAGCAGGGGCAGTAAGCGTGACATTATCGCCTTCGCAAATAGGTGAAGGCTGAGAGAAAGCAATGCTTCCACCGAGCGTATTGGGTTCAACCGTTACGACATCAGAGAAAGTAGTAGAGCACCCAAAAAGATTGCTGACTGTAACAGAGACCGTATACATGCCCGGTGCATCAAATGCGTGATAAGTATCAAATTTTGTCGAAGAATTTGCATCTCCACTTGCAGGGTCGCCAAAATCCCAAACAACATCCAAGGCATCGGCAGAAGCATTGGCACTGAATGGCAAGGCCGTTTTTTCACAGGTTTGGTCCGGCACAATAAAATCAACTGTGGGTGGATCAAAGACGGTTACATTTTTAGAAACCGTTACCGCACAGCCACTGGCTTCAGTAATGGTTAACGTGACATTATAAGTACCCGCCATTGCATAAATATGATCAGGATGTTGATCGGTCGAAGTGTTGAGCACGCCACTTGCTGGATCATCGAAATCCCATAAATACCCAGTAATAGTGGCAAATGGTAATTTCTCAGAAATATCCGTAAACTGAACAGGTGATCCGGGGCAAGCTGATTCAAAATCAAAATCGGCTATCGCCAAAATGGTATCCTGTTGCAATTCTCCATCAGGGCAGGATGATCCGGGGTTATCCAAATCAGGCACTGCTCCAGCAAATAGGATGGCATAGTAACCCACACTGGTAAATGTATGCGAGGGATTTTCGAGATTGGAAAAATTATCGCCACCACTGCCAGGGTCACCAAAGTTCCAGCCCCAGCTGTTTGCGATGTCGTTGGTGCTGGTGTTGATGTAATTATGGGTCAGGCAATCGGCGCTTGTTTGAATTTCAAAAGAGATATTTCCACCCTGATTGCAGCCACCAGGATTGGTGCAAACACCTGCTGTGCAAACACCATTATTGCAAATGCCGCCTGCTGTTTCACAATCCTCAATAATAAGTGTGTTTGAAGTATTTGTGCAGCCATTTTGATCGGTAATTTCTACAGAAAAAGTACCGGGCGAATCGGTAGAGTAATAAGGTGAATTGTTGCCGATGGAAAACCCATTTGCAAACCATTCAAAGTCGTATCCATCCTCTGTAGTAGATGCCGTGATAGTCACGGCTGGTCCTCCATGGCAAATACCAACATAAAGAGGAACTGTAAGTGTGACAGCTGGTTCTGGCAGTTCAACAATATCAAATGAAGTGCTGCCTGTGCAGCCATCATTATCTATCACATTCAGCTCATAATAGCCAGCAGAAAGATCAGGGTTCGGTAAGGTAGACACGATGGTGCCTCCATCATCAATCCATTCATAAGATGCATAAGCTATAGTAGTGGATACTGGCCCGGTTGAACCTTTGCAAAGTTCATTTGGATGAACCACTTGAGGATCGGGTAATGGCAGTACATCAACATTGAATGTTTCTGTGGCAGCACAAATGCCCAGACTAACTGTTGCAGGGCCTGCACTGTGCCATAGTACTTCAACATTTGGAGTGCCTTGGCCAGAAATCACAGTTCCTCTATCAGCAGGAGATATTTCCCAAACGTATGCTACGTTTTCAAATACAGGAGCTGTGTACATACCGTTTTCTTCCATGCAAACCTTGTCATTTCCAGCAACTTGGTAAGAAGGAATTTCAGTGACAGGAAGCGTAAGGGGATCAGAAGCACATGCTGCACCAGTTGTAGCCCTTTGAATCACTGACACTTGGTAGGGACCTGATGCATTCCAAGTAGTATTTGCAGGGTTTCCATTAAAAGTAATAGGCGAACCGCCAGTAAAAGCCCATTCAAAATCGTGCAATGGTAATCCGGTTGCAACATAGCTATAAGTCTGGCCTGGACAAATTTCATCAATTCCATCAATCGTGGATGGAGCAGGAGGGGCAACCACCAATTCTATAAATAGATCATAATCTTCATTACAAAAGTTATTTGGGTTAGCAGCCTGCGCATGTATGGTATAATCTCCCGGAGGAAAGTTCCAGGTGATGCTTGTACTTGGCCCTGGGCCATCCGTCCAGATAACGGTACCGGCAGCGTTTATGACTTCCCAGTTACTATTCATCGGAAGGTCTGTGATGGAATTGTAACTACGGAACGACGCATCGGTTTTTTCACAAACTTCGATAGGCCCTTTTATATAAAAAGAAGGAACGATGTCCACTTCCAGCGTATCTCGCCCACCACAGTCGAGATAGCAATTATTGAATTCAACAATGACTCTTTGAGGATTGCTCATGTTGGCTTGACCGTACCAATTAATGGTAATTCTCTCCGTACCTTGCCCACCGACGATATTGCCGGAGCCAAGTACGGACCAATTGATCTCTGTGCCTTGATAGTCTTGTATATAATATTCCTCGGTACTGCCTTCGCAAACTCTGTCCCTGCCTTGTATTTGCACATTTTCAGAAATGATTGGAATGGGGATCACGTTTGGTAAATTGCATACACTCCCAGCACAACCGCTCACATTCAATGATACTTGCCCTTCAGGGCCAGTTGTCCATTCGACTGTGATAAAGTTATCGGTCGTACCGCCACCGTCTAGGATAATTCCTCCTCCAGTTATGTTCCAGTCGTAAGTGCCACAGCTTGCAGTAGTGGCGTAAGTGACGGAAGTGCCTTCGCAAACGGTGCCTATGCACGTTATTTCGGGTACTTCTGCAGCCAAAACATTCACATCTATAAAAATTGTGTCATTGCAATAGCATTCATTTCTGGCAATTAAAGAGACAGTATAATTGCCAGGGGTGGCATAGGTATGACTAGGTTCAAATTGAGTGGATGTATTCAGGTCGCCAAAGTCCCATATATAGGATGAGGCATTTTCGCTATCATTTTCAAAATAGATGGTTTGCCCTTGGCAGATTTCAATAGTGCCATTTGCCGCAGGCGGCACAGAACCGATAGCAGCTACAGGCTCTTCCAGAATTTCCACACAGATTGAACTTTCACCCTGACAAGCATCCTGTGGGCAGTAAATGGTGAAGTCCATGACACCGACGCAGTTGGTACCGTCTGTAACAGTGACCGAATAGTCTCCAGGACATAGAAAGTATTGATTAATCGTAGTGCTGCCATTGCTCCATATAAAGGAGTAGGTAGGTTGAAAACCACCGAATACTTCCAGTTCTACAACACTGTTGCAAGAATCGCAAAAAGTAGGTTGCTGAAGCTCTTTTGGATAAACAGAAAGCCAACAACTTTGAGGGTCGTCAATGATGATAAAGCTACAATCCTGCGCTTGGCCGTCACTGCTTACTACTTCAATTAGGTATGTTCCGGATTCTAAATCGTCAAAAGATGAAAAAATATCAGAGGTCGATGTCGAAACAATAAATCCCCCAGGGCCAGTAACTACAATGGAATAAGGAGCGGTACCACCATGGATTTGCACGAATCCGTCTCCGATCGGTTGATCCGCAGGCCCAAATCCAGCGGCACTTTGCCCACAGAATATCTGCAGCAATTCTGAGGATGCACTACCACCGACAATGGCCGTGACTTGGCCTTGTCCAGGAGCACCCCAATCTACAGTCACTTCATTACCGTTAGGTGTAAAGTTTTCAGCGCCCTGAACCACCCACTCTACATCTATACCTGGTGGAATATTGGTCGCTTCGTAGGTAGCGCTATTGAATGCACAAATGCGGTCACATACCGCTAAACTATCCGGGCAAGCGGCTGATGTGGAAACAACGATGGGATTAGCTGCAGTAGTTGTTTCGACGAACATTTCAGCAAAGAAATCATAGGTTTGGCCGTTACTGCCAAAAGCTAATCCAGATACCATCAAAATCAGACCGTTTGGATCGTCAGCACAAATAGTAACTACATTGCCACTTGATACTATCGTTCCGCCATTGGATGACCAAGTTGCTATTTCAATGAATATTGTTGAATCATTTAATACAGCTTCATAAGTGGCACACTCCCCGATACATAGCTCGGTTGGGCCAAGGATCGTTGCTGTAACTTGTGCATTGGAATTAATCGTCCAGAAAGACCAGCAAATAATTGACAGGAGAATTGGGCGTAATATTTTTTTCATCACGTTCAGAGAGTTTTTGGATAAAAATAAATGGAGATTAACAGCAGCTTCGCACTGGTTGGGTCTCTAATATTTTCTTATCCACATAAAGCAATCGGTTAATTAGCATGGAATCCCAGCCTTCCATAGGAATGAAAGTAGTGAGAATGCCACATTGAATATTTTCCAACAATCGCCGACAAGAAATTAATAGACACGAACCAAAGAGGTGAAGGGTAAAACTACAAGGCTTTTTATGCCAATGCAAACGACAAGATCGGGTTTGGAGGATTTTTGACAAAAAAGTTAAACAGGGATGACAAGCATTTTGCATTTCTTGCTTTTATCTTTTTTCAAGAAAACCTTTTAACTCAGGGAATTCGTACAAGTATGGTTCAGCATTTTCCTTGTTAAATTCCCATCCATATATAAAGGGGACAGCTTTTCCTTCGAAGCCCAATTGTGCTGCTTCCTTCTCGGCTTCTGCTGCTGCATCCCACGTTAGGTAAATGCCTGTAGAAAAAAAGGATGGGGGAGATGTAGGGTATTCCATCAACATTCCATCTGGGAATAAATCCAGCAACGCTGATAATTCCTTGGTTTCGTTTACAGGAATCAATACCTGAAACACCTGACTGTTCATGACAGTGTTGAAAAATTTTGCTTGGAAGGAGCGCCTGCCCACGACATTTTTTTGCACAACAAAAGGTAGTACCTGTGGGTTGGCTATGTATATTTCGACCCGTCGGTCCGAACCACTTGCCATTGGATAATTAGTGCCAGCATGAATGAATCGAATTTGATGTAGAGGCGTTTCTGTGTCCTTTAAAAATTCCTTGACTTGTTGCAGGACAGGCCGGGTTGGGAATTCTCCCTGATCATCTTTATCTGTGTGCGCAACAAAAATAATTTGCAAGGCTGGGTAGGCTCGGAGCCATTGTGCAATGCTTTCTAAGCGTAACAAAATTACCTCCGGCAGCGGCATAAACGGATTTTCAAACAATATCGGGCTCGCATCAAAAAACAATGGGTTTCCATCAGAAGTGAGGGTTGGCTGGATGCTGTTGCTAGCACCATTTTTAACCAAGGAAAAAACCGCTGGATCAGACGAATAAAACTGAACACCCAAACTATTAATGAACCTGGCATTATAAATGTCAAAACCTCCTGCTCCTGACTTTCTATTAGAGGAGAATACAGCTGACCAGCCATCTTTCAGTAAAGTAAAATGAGTATCGTCGCTTGCTGAATTTATAGGAATGCCTAAGTTTTCTGGCGGTGTCCACGTTCCTGCTCTATCCAAAAAGTAAGCCTTCAAAATATCTAAACCACCTATGCTTCTGCGGGCGTCGTTCGTGCTAAAATATAAAGTGCGTCCATCTGGAGCAAGATGTGGCGATCTATCATCGTAGGCAGAATTAATTGATGGACCGAGATTTTCTGGATTTGTCCATCCGTTTTCTGTCAAATGGGTAATGTAAATATCAAGGCCTCCATAACCGCCTGCCCGACGACTGGCAAACAGTAGAGTGGTGGTGTTGAAAAATTGTAGGTCACAATCACCTTCCCAGGCTTTCATCGGGCTGTTCAGCTCGTCGAACAAGAAGTTCTTTTCTGAGATGTTTTCTGAGAAAGTATCCACTAAAATATCACCACTAAATAGTGTTTCGCCGCGGAAGAAATACAAATTGCTGCCATCCTCATTGAAAGATTCGGGTAATTCTTCTTTTGGTGAATTAATAACTAGCCCAAGTGGGATAGGGGTATCCCAAGCTCCATTATTTTGCTGTACCTCATACATATCGAAAGAGGTGTCAAAAATACCTTCCGAACGATTCCGATTGGATGAAAA
>CALNYY010000042.1:0-12538 GCA_942490835.1 uncultured Saprospiraceae bacterium | reverse complement strand
TGGAAGCACTCACGCAGTGGCAACCGAATGAGAGACGTTACCATTGAAAGAATTATTAGCGGTATTTCTATCAATACTCCGTAGCTGAGTTTGGGGCACAGATTTTCACAGATTACACAAATAAATGGCAGGCAATATTTTATGAAATATAATTTGTGAGATTTGCAAACCTGTGTCTTCTCAACTTGGCTATTGGAGGTTTGAAACACATGCATGGAATGTTGTCTTTTCAACTCTATATACTATTTTACTTCCTGAATAATTGAATTATAAAATTTCCATTTCCCATACTCTTTTAGAAAAGTATGACTTGCTTTTTGTTTTATTATTATTTCTAAAAAATGATTGGGTTTTATCGATTTGTAATTTGCACAACATTAGCGGTTGCAAACTCTTCACCTATTTCGATAATCTCTATTGATTCTATCTTATATTCAAGACTTATATTTTCAAATCCAAAAGTACGAATACAATTTTTAAGAGTATCTTCTCTTTATTTTAGCGTGAAGAGTCTTTTCAACCATTTCCATATCTTTAATTGTGTTTGGCATAAGCATTTGTGTATATTAACAACTCTAATTCAACATCACTATTTTTTAATTCATTTGCTTTTTTTACAATTTCAGTTTCTAATTGATTCTTATATTCAATCACACTTAATATAATTTTTGAACTTTCTATATTATAGTCTTCAAATTTAATTATGCCTTTATTATTTTTATCATCAACTGCCGAAAATCTACTTTTCAAAAGAATTACATTTTTTAGTAATTCTTCATTGCTTCCTAAAAATTCTTTAACGGCAGATTATCATGTAATCGATAAGCGGCATCTATTCTCCCTTCATATATCAAATTTTTTCAATGGATTCAATCGTTATACTTTTCATTGTTAACTTTTCTGTTTATTTTTTAATACAATGGAATATTGTATTTATAATGCTATTTTTTCAATTACCGTCAACCACCACAATGACTCTGTACATCGAACAAATGCAATGACCGACAATGCTAACAAATATTTGGTAAAATGCTGCTGTAAAAACCAATAAACTGAATGATTGAAGACTCAATCAAAATCTTTCATTTACTCATTCTTCAGTGACTCCACCGGGTTCGCCAATGCTGCTTTTGCACTCTGAAATCCCACCGTCAAAAAAGCTACCCCGACTGCCGCAGCCTGCCAAGGCAAATACAGTCCATTGGATGTCGATTCGGTAAGCAAAATCCTGCAGCCATTTTTCCATAAAATAATAAGCCAGCGGCGAGGCGATGACCAATGACAGGATCACTAACTTCAAAAGTCTTTGGATAGTAATGACAAGTCCTGTCATTGTCGCACCAGCACTTTTCGTATGCCGATTTCCCTTCGTCCGCATCGCTGCCATGAAGGCCGCCAAACCGAACAGGCCAAGACAGGCAATGAAAATGGAAAGTCCCGCAAACAACAGGAACACCTCCGACATACGCTTGTTCTTTTTTCATATTGTTTTTGAGAATACTGGTCGTAGGAAGTAAGTATTCCATCGGAGCTTGTGGGGCAAGTTCATCCCAAGCCGATTGGATGCTGGCAAGTTGGTCGTTTACTTTTCCAGATTGAAGACGCACCACAATATTGGATACTTTCCATTGTGCCATACGCATCACCAACGGTTCGATTGCTTCGTGGAGGAAAAGGGTGAAGTCCTCCACTACACCGACCACCTCGCCGCCAGGACTGCGCCCCACGAGAGTTTTTTTGCCACCGGATTGTCCCAGCCGAGGCGTTTGGCGGCAGTTTGGTTGATGAGCACGGCGGTACTATCGGTCATGTAGCTGAGTCGATGTTCGCCACGACAATTTTCAGTTTCAGCGCATCCACAAAATCAGGATCGATAACGTATAACTCAGCGAAGTCTCTCTTTGTAATTGGCGGACAGCCGGCAAGAAGATGGTACTGTCAAAACCATCACCCGGAAGGTATTGTGAAACGGACACCCGCTCCACAACCGGCATGGCTTTCAACCGCTCTATGAACGGGTCATAATTATTGCCGAGCGCCGTGGCCCGTCTTACAACGAGCACCTGTTCTTTGTCAAAACCGAGGTTGTAGGATTGCAAATAACCCATCTGGTTTTTCACCACCAGCGTGCCGATAATAAGCGCTGTGGAAACGCAAAATTGTACCACCACCAAGCCTTGCCTCATCTTACTTTTTCCGCCCGACAATACCACATCCCCTTTCAGTACTTTTGCCGGGTCGAAGGTGGACAAAACTGCGGCTGGGAATGCCCCAGTAAGCAAAGTCGTCACCAGTAACAACCCAGCCAGCAACAACCACACAAATGGTGTTTGCAAAAATTGAGTATTCAGATGTTTATCTGCCAATTGGTTGAAAAATGGGAGTGTCAGTTCCGCCAACAGCACTGCCAAGACGACCGATACCGATACATAAACAAATGCCTCGCTGAAAAACTGCCGCACTAACTGCCCCCGTGCCGAACCGAGCACCTTTCGCACACCCACCTCACGTGCCCTTGTGAGCGAGCGGGCGGTCGCCAAATTGATGAAATTGATGGCTGCTACCACCAAGATAAATATAGCGATGATGCCGAAAACCCAGATGTACGACAGGTTGGGTTTCAGGTGGATTTGAGCAATGGGTTCGAAAGGGAAACTCGTGAAGTGTACCCTGTTTCCAAAACTCATCTTGCATTTGGTTCTTTTCTACCCAAGCCTCAGCTTCTTATTTAGTGCCGTTGCATCGCCGCCTTCTTTTAAGGTAAAATAGGTAAGGCAACTCATAAACCCCCAGTGGTCTTTTTGCCTTTCGATATAACACATTTTTTAGCGAAGCCAAAAAATCAAACTGCAAATGCGATTGCTCTGGCCATTTTTTTACTACCCCCCCGACTCGCCAATCCTTCCCATCGTTCTGCTGTATTGTCCGACCGACCACATTTGGGTCAGCACCAAAATAGCGCTCGGCGGCTTCTTCCGTCAATAGCAAAGTGTTGGGATTTTCCAGCGCAGCAGATGGATGGCCCGCCACCGCTTCGACCGAAAAGACTTTGAAGAAATCCTCATCGACGAACAGCACATTCTGCTCCCGCACATATTCCTCTCCTTTTTTTAAGGTAAAACCGCCCTCATACGCTTGCGTCGCCCATTCCACCTCAGGGAATTCACTTTTCATCAACCCAGCCAACGGCACTGGCACTTGGTATTTCCCACTCATTGTCACCGAAGCGGGCTTTCCACTGCGAGCGGTAAATCCGGTCGGCATTGGCATGGAAACGGTCATAACTGAGTTCATCTTTTACCCATAGGAAAAGCAGGAAACAAACTGCTAGACCGACCGTCAGGCCAGCCACGTTGAGGAAAGTATAGCCCTTGTACCGGGCCATATTGCGAAGGGTGATTTTCAGATAATTTTGAAACATGGTTAAACGGTTTTACGGTTTATACGACTACGAAGCTGAACACTGAAAACCACTATCTTATTCGCTTCGCAGCGACTCCACCGGGTTCGCCAAGGCAGCTTTCACACTCTGGAAGCTCACCGTCAGAAAGGCAACGCCCACGGCTACCAATCCAGCCATCACGAATACCCACCATTGGATGCCGATGGAATAGGCAAAGCTTTGCAGCCATTTATTCATAAAATAATAGGCCAGCGGCGAAGCGATCACCAATGCGATAATGACGAGCTGCACCATATCTTTGGAAAGCAGTCCAACCACCTGAGCGACGGTAGCTCCCAAAACCTTGCGGATACTGATCTCCTTGGAGCGTTGGGTGACGGTGTAAAATGCCAACCCGAACAGGCCGAGGCAGGAGACCAAAATGGCCAGCCCCGTGGCAGTATTGATAAGTTTGGCAGTGCGGGATTCCGATTCGTAGAGTTTTGAAATGGACTCGTTTAGCACAAAATAATGGAGTTCGGCATCGCCGTACACTTCCGTCCAAACCTGCTTGATCTTTTCCATCACTTCTGGGAAAGCAGCTTCCGATGAGATTTTGGCAGCGACCGACCATGCACTTTTACTATTGGCGGTGATAACGGTAGGCGGAATGGCGTGGTGAAATGAGCGCACATGAAAGTCCTTGACCACCCCAGCTATCGGCACTTTCCGCTTGCCATAATCTATGGTGTTACCGACCGCATCGATGGGGTTTTCATAGCCCATATCCCTCGCAAGTGTTTCATTTACAATAAATTCGGAGATGGTATCCGATGGCAAAAGATTGCGGCCAGCCAACAATTCCAAATTGTAAAGGCGAACAAAAGCGGTGTCCACAAAGCGGAAATGCACTTCAGATTCAACCTTCTCCCCATTCAATTCAAACTCAAGAATGGAAGTTTGGTAGCCCCGTTCAATAGGTGGTTTGTTTTGCAGTGCCGTCGCTTTCACCTCAGGTATTTGCCGCGAGGCGATCCTGAAAATATCCCTTTTGGAAGTGCCCTGGCTCCAGTTGTAAAAATAAACGACTTCGTCCTGATTGAAGCCGAGGTCTTTGTGCAGCACAAAATTCATCTGCCGTCCGATCATCACCGCACCGATGATGAACGCCTGCGCCAGCACAAATTGGAACACGATCAAGCTCTTCCTCAGCCCCGCCGAATTTTTCCCCAATGCCCCGCCCCGCTGGTTTTTTATGGCAAATGCTGGTTGGAAAGAAGACATGACAAAGGAGGGGTACAACCCCGCCAAAAAAGTGACCAACACAACAGCCCCCAACAAAAACAAGATCACTTTGGCCGACCAAAAATCCACGCCAAGTCCTTTGGGCAAAAATTCTGAAAAATAGCGCATGGCCAATTCGGAGAGCGCCATCGCTACTGGGATGGTCAGCAGAGTCAGCAATGCGGTTTCGATCAAAAACTGCCCCGTCAGTTGGCGGCGGGAAGCACCGATGACCTTCCGCACGCCCGTTTCCTTAGAGCGTTGAGCGGCCTGCACCGTGGACAGGTTGATGAAATTGATGGCAGCAATGAGCAGCAGCAAACCAGCCACCAACATCAGGCCCAACAGGGTAGCCTTATGGGCAGGTGTCGGACTTGAATCGAATATGCCCAACTCTTGATTGAAGTGCAAATCGGATAGGGGTTGCAGCATGAATTCGGTATTGTCTTCCGCATCGTCCCCGCTTTCCTTTCTGTTGCGTTCTTTCAGCGGCGATAGTAATCCGGCCATGGCCTCCTTTGTCACCCCTTCAGTTGTTTTTATGAAAAACTGATCAGCGCTCCGCACACTCCCCCACTCGTCTATCGGGATTTCATCTTTCAGAAAACTACCTTTGATCGTCTGAGCAGAAATGAAATCATTGAACATAAAATCGGAGCGGAAAGAAGGGTCGTGCAAAATCCCTGACACTGTTAAGTATAGGGAATCTTTGTAAATCAATTGGCGACCCATCGCCTCCTGTACATCTTTAAATCCAAAGTATTGTTTGGCTTTGCTTTCTGTCAAAACCACCTGATTTGGTGCGCCCAATGACTGGCGGGGAGCGCCCACAACCCATTCAAAATTTTGGATGAGATCAAAAAACTCTGGCCCCGTCACCACGATGTCATCTTGCCGCTTAAAAGTTTTTAGTGCAGCGCTACTAAACTCACCGGGCACATCCACTTCTGCGGAATAATTATGCAAAAAACATTGCACATCAGTGCCTTGCACAGAAGTGGCAGCTACCTCTTCCACACCTGTCGGCACGCCAGCATTGACCCCCGAAAATTGGCCATTAAAACTGGTATAGACCCGATAAATGCGGTCAGCATCTAAGACCTCCTTGTTGTGGCTGAGTTCGAAGTCCGCCAACAGGAAAACAGAGAGGCATCCGGCAATGCCAATGGCCAGCCCAACGATGTTGATGCCTGTTTGCAATTTGTGTCTAAGGAGGCTGCGCCACGCCGTTTTGATATGATTCTTGAACATGATGATGGTGTTTAGTGATAAAGTTTCAACGCACGTGCCATGCTGACAAACTACTGTTCTTCAATATTTTACGAGACACTCATTTTTTGTTTTATAAAAAAAGTGTCCGGTTTTGGACAGTGGGTGTGCGGTTTTCTATGGAGCAGCATTAAACGGTAAAGGCAAATTTTCTCCTAATGAATTTCTCTATATGACACCTGCTAATTTACCTGCAAAATAAATGGCGGCTGCGGGATTATCGCCCCTATCTATCGTACCTTTGGATGAAAATCGTTTAAATGGCCCAGAAAAAAATCTTTCTATTCCTCTGCTTTTTAATCAGTCAATCCTGTTTTTTGGCAGCACAATTTGACAATCTTAGTTTCGACAGGGTGAGTGCAAAATATGGTCTGCCCAATGTGTATATCAAAGATATTTTTGAAGATCATTATGGCTTTTTATGGTTCGGGACAAGGGAGGGTATTTTCCGATACGACGGTTATGAATTTAAAGCATACAGACACGATGTAAAGGACAGTACGACCTTATCGAATCCGAATATTAACATGGTGGTAGAAGACCAGGATGGCTGGATTTGGATTGGGACAAATAATGGCCTTAATCTTTTGGACCGCAGAACGGGCAAATCCCAACGGTTTTTACCGGCTCCAAGAAATGAAACAACCTCCAAAATAAATAACCTCATCCGGAAAGTATTTGAGGACAGCAGGGGGAATCTGTGGGTGGCTGCTACCTCTAAAATGAACATGTATCGGTTCGACAAATCTGCTAAAACTTTTATCGCCACCCATCAGGTAGATAATCCAGAAGGCCAACATTTTGTGAGAAGCTATTTCGAGGATTCCAAGGGACAAGTTTGGGCAGGTACGAATAATGGTTTATTAAAATTAAATCCCGGTGATTTTACCTTCCAACACATACTCCCCGATCCCAATCCCCAGAGTGAAAACAACCAAATAATAACAGGGATATGCGAAGCAGAAGATGGCTCATTTTGGTTGGCAACAAAGACTGGTCTCATCAATTGGAATCAAGAAACTTACGAATTAAAAAAGGATTTCTTGCCTGCCGAACTAAATAACATCCAAATAAATTTTATCACACCGGATCAAAAAGGCAATCTCTGGTTGGCTCTCAACAATAATGGCCTGGTTGTTTTTGATCCGAAAGAAAACCGATACAATCACTTTGTTTACCAAGAGAACCAAACAAAAAGCCTTAATAATAATGTGGTCACCTGCATTTTAGAAGACCAGTTTCAAAATATATGGGTTGATGAAAGCGGTATTAGTAAAATAAGGTTGGATAATTCCGGCTTTGAATTATTTTTTAATAAAGGGGACGATGGCAATAATTCTAATTATGTCACCCGCGTAATGCGTGACAGCAGGGGTACCATTTGGACCAAAACACCTGAAGGGATTTATAGCATTGAAAAAGGAAAAACGCATGGGAAAAAAATTGAAGAACTATCTAAAAATACTCAAGGTATTGGCTGGGATTGGTTTTTAGAAGATTATCTGGGGGGGATATGGTTTTCGATCAGTGGAGATGGCATTTACCGCCAAAAAAAGGGCGATCCCGTTTTCCGGAAAATGCCGTTTGGCGACACTCTCTCTAAGGTAGGCATTTTTAAAATGGCCATAGATGCAAAAGATCCCCATGTTTTTTGGATAGGTACAACAGTGGGCCTTTGCCGATTGAATTGGAAAACATTAGAAAAACATTGGTATAGGCCAATGGACGATCTCCCCGAAATTTCTTCTGACAGGTTTACTATTTTTGAGCAATATGGAGAGGATGAAATTTGGTTGTATTATACCTATTCCAACAGTTTAGGCCGGTTCGATAAAAACAGTAATAAATTTGAATTATTTCTCCCCGACCCAGCCAATAAAGCAGTTTTAGAAGGTGACATTAAAGATATTGCCATTGGAAAAGATGAGAATATATGGATATGCAAGTTTATACGGCTTGACCAACTTTAATATCCACACAAAAGAATTTGAGATATATGGTAAAAAAGAAGGATTATTAGAAAATGAATTACAATCTGTATTGATTGATAAAAAAGAACGGATATGGGTTAGTGGTAATCGCTTTTTTGCCCGCTTCGACCAATCTAAAAATACCTTTGAAAATTACTTGACATCAAAAGAAATACTTCAATTTCAAACAAAGTCAAAGCACGTAGCTGCTGATGGGAGTATTTTATTAGGTAGCATTAATGGCATATATACCTTTCACCCGGATAAAATATACAAAAATCAAAAAGTACCAAATGTCGTTTTAACAGATTTTAAAGTGAAAAATGAATCTTATTTACTGAACCAACCTTATGAAAGCACAACTGACATTATTTTATCATACAACGAAAACGACATATCATTTGCATTTTCCGGTTTACATTATATCAACCCAGAAGCTAATAATTATAAATGCAAATTAAATGGTTTTGATAAACAGTGGAGGGATTTAGGAAATGAACACAAAATGAGCTATACCAACCTAAATCCTGGCTCTTATGTCTTTCAGGCAATAGCCTCCAACAGCGACGGCGTTTGGAACGAAAAAGGTTTGAATATTCAACTCACCATTACCCCCGCATTCTGGCAAACACTCTGGTTCGAGTCGTGAATTTTTTTAATATTACTTTCCATCGGCTATGCACTTTTTAGAAACAGGCAGCATCAACTTGCCTTAAAAAGGCAAAAGGAAATTGCAGAGCAATCAGCCGAATACAAAACCCGTTTCCTCGCCGATGTCAGCCATGAAATACGCACGCCCATGAATGCTATAATCGGATTGAGCAAGCTTGCATTGGACACCGAATTAAATGATAAACAATCTAAATTTATCGGCGCTATAAAACATACTTCCAATAATTTATTGACTATTATTAATGACCTTTTGGATCACACTAAATTAGAGTCAGGAAAATTTACTTTCGCACATAAACCCATTAAATTATCAGATACAATAGATCAATTAAATGATATTTTTAAGCATAAAACGGAAGAAAATAAATTGACCCTAAATCTAAAAATAGACCCTGATATCCCTCAAGAACTAACAGGTGACCCGCTCCGCTTAACTCAAATTTTGACCAATCTTTTGGGTAATGCACTTAAATTTACAGACCGGGGAAAAGTTTGGCTCACAGTGGAAAAAACACAGGAATCAGAACAAATTATAAAACTAAAATTTGAGATTGGTGACACAGGTATTGGTATTGCAAAAGAACAACTTGATTTTATTTTTGAAAGTTTTAATCAGGCCGACAATGAAAAGACCTATGAGGTGGAAGGGACTGGGTTGGGACTGAGCATTGCCCGCCAATTGGTTGAACGGCAAGGCGGGCAGCTTTTTATTGAAAGTGAATTAGGCAAAGGCACAGTGCTTTGGTTTGAATTAAATTTCGGAAAAACCATTTCAAAAAAGGATTCCAAAGAATTAGCAAGAAATCAATTTATTTTTCCTGCATTGAAAATATTAGTAGTAGAAGACAACCATTTCAACCAATTGGTCATAGTCGAAATTTTGGAAAAGCACATTGCTAAGGTTGAAATCGAAATTGCAGAAAATGGAAAAATTGCATTGGAAAAATTAGGTGAGCAGTTGTTTGACATCATTATCATGGATGTCAAAATGCCAGTATTGGATGGTTATGAAACTACCAAAATAATCCGAAGTTCTGACAATAATAATTTAAAGAAAACACCTATTCTGGCTGTCACGGCAAATGCACTCCCCGAACAATTGCAAAAATGCACGGAGGTCGGCATGAACGATTTTGTGACCAAACCAATTGATGAAATTGAGCTGTTAAAAAAAATACAAACATTAACGAAAATCCAACCATTGATTGATCGAAAAAAATTAAAACATCTTTTAGCAAACGATGAAAAAAGAGTGCAACAATATTTAGACATATTCAAGTCCCAAGCACCTGAACAATTGAAACAAATTAAAAAAGATTTAAGCAGTAACAATTTGGAACAAGTTTCTATTACTGCACACAATATCAAAAGCCAATGCAGCTTTCTGGGTTTGGAGGAAATGGCAGGGATAGCATTTGAGATAGAACAATTGGCTGAAAGCGAAAATACAATTGATTCAATCCCTGATTTAATATTTCAATTGGAAGAAAAAATAAGAATTGTTATTCAAAAGAATTAGCCTTGAAAAACGAATAAATTATACTACTTCATTCTTTTACAATCATCCGGTAACCTTCACCGTGTGCGTTCAATATTTCTATTTTAGAATCTTTTTTTAAAAAAATTCCGCAACTTTGTGATATATACATTGAGGCTTCGGCTTTTAAGGTGGTCATCGTCTTGCCAAATTTCTGTTAGCACAAAATCACGTGTCACCAAGTCGTTCTTATTTTCACAAAACAATTGAAGGAGTTTTGCTTCAATGGAGGAAAGCTTGACCGTTTCGCCTTCATATTTGAGCTCTCTGGAATTAGAATTAAACTCATAACCTCCTACCCTAAACTCCATTTGTGCTTTTTTCAACTTTAACATTTACTCTTTTTAATATGGCACGGATACGCAAAATAAAGCTCCTCCATGCTAAAAGGCTTCGTTACATAATCGTCAGCACCGATAGTCAGCCCTTTTATCCCTATCTTCCTTTCCTGTTTGCCCTGTTAAAAAAATAATTGGAATATTTTCGTCTGCTGCCCTGACATCTTTCGGCCAGACTGAAGCCATCCTTGAAGAGGCATCCTAACATCAAGAAAATGCAGCAATGTTCAAACCGGGCTGACCGGAAAGCCGCCAGCCCATCGGCGGCACTGTGTTTCAGGGTGACCTCAAAGCCCTTTTCCTGCAAGTATTCAGCGACCATGGCACTAAACTGCATTTCATCATCAACGAATAATATATGTGACATCGGATTTTTTTATTTAGGATAAGTGGCGACCCCATTTTTATGGTGAATACCGCGCCAAAAATAAATCTAAAAAGCTACAATAGCTTCATTTCTAAGCTTTAGATTGCTATGCCATTGCGAATAAGCTGATGACAACCCACAATCATACAAGCCGTATTTCCGATCCAAATGGAACGGCGGTAATATTTTTTAACATTTTTTTAAACCTGATTAATCGATTGAGCCCCGTCGAAGACCCAATTTTGATTTTGTTGAAAAAAGGGTCATGAATCGAAAAAAACAACTTTATATATAATAAAAACAGCCACCTTAAAAAACACACTCGTTTTGGGGTGTTATTTTTTGATAATTGGCATTTTTCATTATGCTGGAGGCAGAACGAGAAATTAAACTCTACGTGAATGGCATTGGCAGAATTGATGGCATTTTTTATTATTTCCCCCGATCAGATTTATGATAGAATTTGTGCTTATGGTGATAAAGGACGGGCCCTTTATATAATAGTTGAATTCACAGCAGATTTCTTTTTTTGGATAGTTATTGCCTTATTCCTATGTTCTTTAATGGTTTGGTCTACATTTAATTCAAAAAGCCAAATAGTTAGTTTCAATTACCTCGTCTGGCTTCCAGCTCTATTATTGCTCACCAATTGCATAGAAAATACAGGGATCATCTTGATGCTATTGAGTTATCCAGAAAAATGTTTTTCCTGTCATTGATCACTTCTCTGTTTGCATTTTCCAAAACGTTGTTAATCCTCGCTTGCTTTTATATAGTTGTACGCAGCACGATTTTTTATTTAAATGCTAAGTACAATTTCGGACTGACTGCTAAATGTGAAGACTCAATGACTAAATAAGATTAGGCACTTTTTTTCTATTCAGAAAACACGTTATCAAACAGCAAAAAAAACTACCCAGCATTTCCCAATTAATATTTTTTAATACTTTTTAAAAAGCGTTAATCGGATATGAAAACCAACTCTTGCAATTTTGTCTTCGATAAATAACCAATTCATATTCCACTAACAATACACCAATCATGGACTTGTTTTACAATTCTAATCATAAAATAAAAACTGCCATTCTATTTTTTATTGTTATCCATTGTGCAACCATGCAATCTTTTGCACAAGGCAATGTGGGCATCAACAGTGACGGATCCACCCCGCATACTGATGCGATCCTCGACCTGAAATCAACTGATAAAGGCTTACTCATCCCACGAATGAGCAGTGCCGAACGGATGTCAATCGGTGGCGGCACACCTGCCAAAGGACTCCTAGTATATGATACAACCAGCAAGTCTTTTTGGTATTATGATGGAGCCTCTTGGAACAACATTTCAGCTATGTTAGTAGATGCCGACAGTGACACCAAAATACAGGTAGAGGAAAGCCCGGACGAGGACTTCATCCGCTTCGATGTAGCAGGCATAGAAGTAATGAGCCACGACGGGAAAACGCTCCACGCCTCTGCTCCCGGCGGAAGTCTTTTTATCGGAAATGACGCAGGCAAAAACGACGACGGCATTGGCGATGGCGTGGAAAATGAAAATACTTTCATCGGAGTGGGTGCGGGCTATGCTAATACAACAGGCATACACAACACTATTTTGGGCAGCAATGCAGGTGCGTTTAAGCAGATCCAGGTTCAGGCAATATTTTTTGGGAGGAATGCTGGTTTTAAGACGACTTCAAGTGGGAATATGTTCGTTGGC
>CALNYY010000041.1:0-3498 GCA_942490835.1 uncultured Saprospiraceae bacterium | reverse complement strand
TGGTAAACGTTCTGTTTGTTGCCATTTTGATATAATATTCTGGTTTGAAAGGACGCAAAAATAGGTGAATATTAGTGAAGGGTAAACAGTTAGTTCCAATATTTCCTTCTTATAGATATCGAAACCGGGTTAGTATTCCATTTTTGTTTTTACTTTTTTTATTCGCAGTTTTGCATCTTATTTTCTTACAGCCCGCTTTAGGGCTTTTTATATGCATAAACTGAAGGAATTTGCGGAGTTGCTCGAAACTCCAAAAAAGATAGTCATAACAACACATTACAAACCCGATGCAGATGCATTAGGGTCTTCTCTTGGGCTTGCTGGCTATTTGATCAAGAAAGGGCACTCCGTGAATGTGATCTCCCCATCGGATTACCCAGAGTTTCTCAATTGGATGGAAGGTCAGGAGGATGTGATCAATAATGAAATGGATTCCGACGGAAAATCTGCAGAACGCATGGCGACTGCTGACCTTATATTTTGCCTTGATTTCAATAGCCTGTATAGAATCAATAAACTTGGACAATTAGTTGAAAAGTCGCAAGCTGTCAAGGTATTGATCGATCATCACCTGGAGCCTGAGCGATTTGCGGATTTCGAGTTTTGGAGTACGGAGGCCGCTGCCACAGCGGAGTTGGTCTACGAGCTGATCGTGAAATTAGGTGACCGAAAATATATTGATCAGGGAATGGCAGAATGCCTCTATGCGGGGATCATGACTGATACAGAACAGTTCAAACATCCAAATACTCACCAAAAATGTGCACATGGTCACAGCGGATCTTATCGAACTTGGAGCAGATATCGCCAAAGTGGGAAGATACATCTATGACACCAATTCACTGGACCGCTTAAAATTTACTGGCTATGCGCTCAGTAAAAAATTGAAGGTGCTGAAGAATTTGAGGACTGCCTATTTTTGGATCAGCCGTAAGGACCTCAAAAAATTCAACTCAAAAACTGGCGATACCGAAGGTCTCGTCAATTACGCACTTTCGCTCAAAGGAATCATTTTTTCTGCTGTCATCATCGAACGGCCGGAAACGATCCGAATATCTCTTCGATCTAAAGGTGATTTTTCGGTAAATGATTTTGCCAAAGAGCATTTTGAAGGAGGAGGTCATCCTAATGCAGCAGGAGGAAAATCTGACCTGACGCTCGACAAGACAGTAGAGATGTTTGAGCAGATTGTTAGGAAATACGAAAAGGAATTAAATAAATATCATATCGAAAATTAAAACATGAAATTAAAACTGGTAAGTATTGTTATAGCCATAGTGGTTGTAGGATTAGGAGGTGCTTGTACATCTGATAAATTTGAAATTTCTGAAAACGGATTTCAATTCAAGTACATAACGAAAGGAGCCGGGGAATTGCCCGCTGAGGGAGAAATTGTGGCATTCAATATGAAATACTTTGACGAAAAGGATTCGCTGTTGTTTGAAACTTCTACAGCTCAACCAGCACTGGTTCAGTGTAATACACAGCAGTGGGACAACTCAGGTCCATTGTTTAAAGCATTCCAAATGCTTCGTGAAGGTGATTCAATATTAGTGAAGGTTCCAACCAAAACATTGTTTAGCGAGTCTTTCAGGCAGCCTGTTCCTCCAACGCTGGATCCGGAGGGTGAAATTATGTTCTGCATGGGAGTTGCCTACATCAAGACCGAGGAAGAAATGGAGGATGAAGCTAAAAAACAGCAGGAAATCCAAATGGAAAAAGATATTGAAATAATTGAAACATATTTAGAGAAAAACAATATCGAAGCGCAATCAACTGAATCAGGATTGCGTTATGTGATAGATGTTGAAGGAAGTGGCAACCGCCCTGAACCTGGACAAAATGTGAGCGTGCACTATACGGGAACACTTCTGGATGGCACAAAGTTCGACGCTTCATTCGATCACAGTCCTCCTGATCCTTTGGAATTTCCTATCGGACAACAGCAAGTAATTGCTGGTTGGGATGAAGGAATCGCATTATTGAAGAAAGGTGGCAAAGGAACTTTATATATACCATCGCCGCTGGCTTACGGTGCCAGGGCTCGCAGTGAGGTGATCAAAGAAAACAGTATTTTAAAGTTCGAGGTAGAACTTGTTGATGTACGGTAGTAAATAGTTATAAAAGTTATGATATTGAATTGGTTGAGAAGTAGGTTAGGAGTCGCTATGGTGTTATTTGCAGGAGCTTATTTGTTACAAGGCTGCATGAAAAGCGATGGAGATCAGTATGATGCATTTGCAGTACTTGAGGCAGATATAATGACCATCCAGGAGTATCTTGATAACAATAATATCGATGCGGTATTGGATTCTTCTACGGGTGTTTTTTATCAAATTCACAGCGAGGGAGCTGGCTATCGCACGCTGAATGGCATCGAAATCTACGCACAATATCAGGGGCAAACGCTGGATGGTAGCGCTGAATTTGTAAATACTTTTGATGGAAATCCTGTGCGACTAACATTGGGTAGTGCCGGGGACCAATCCGTCTCACTTCACCGGGGGACTAAATATTGGCCTGTTGTTTATATCAGAAGGCGATTCGGCAACGATCTATGTGCCTTCACCATATGGTTTCCAGAATCAGTCCTTCTTTGGTCTCCCTCCAAATAGTATCATTAAGTACAATGTGAAATTTGTGGATATCCCGATTCTGGATGAAGACTTGGCCAAAATTGATAAGTATATCGTTGACTCAAGCATGGTAGCCATTATTGAACCTGAATATGGGATTCGTCACGTTTTACATACTCAAGGAAATTCTGTTTCGCCCGAAGTTGGGGCCCTGGTGACCTTGCATTACCATGGGGAGTTGCTTGATGGAACTGTTTTTGACTCATCAGTTGAAAATAATACTCCTTGGAGTTTTACCTATGGGGATGGCAGTACAATCATTGGATTTGAAATGGGTATTTCGCAGTTGCACGAGGAAGATTCCGCTACGATATTTATACCATCAATTTATGCTTATGGTGACACTCCTCCGCAGGGAATTCCCAGCAATGCTGTGCTTGTATTCGGTATTGATATGTTAAAAGTGAATAATCTCTAAATGGGATATCAATGAGAATTTGTTTTGCAACAAATAATAAAAACAAACACATAGAAATAAGGTCTAAATTAGGAAAGGCTTATGATATCATAAGCCTTTTTGATTTAGACCATCATGAGGAGCTGCCAGAAACGCAAAAGACCCTGGAAGGAAATTCTTTGCAAAAGGCTCAATATATCTACGACCATCATAAAGTAGATTGTTTTGCCGATGATACAGGTTTATTGGTAGAAGCGCTTGGCGGAGCGCCTGGTGTGAAATCTGCCAGGTACGCCGGGCCTGCTAAAGACAGCGAGGAAAACATGGACCTGCTATTGCTTAACCTATCTGGCGTTGACAATAGGAATGCCAGTTTCATTACGGTAATCACGTTGATCTTCAAAGGCAAAGCCCATCAGTTTGTAGGGGAGGTGAATGGCGTGATCTCCCGGGAGAGATCAGGTC
>CALNYY010000040.1:0-198410 GCA_942490835.1 uncultured Saprospiraceae bacterium | reverse complement strand
TGGGCCGTTTTTGGCCCGAACTACCGCCTGAAGTCCACTTATGAGATGATCGTGGTTCGCGGGAACTCACCATCATCGACGAGGTGACGAATCTGAGAGGCACATCCGCTGAATGTTGGAAACCGCTCTATCACAATGTAACCAGCCCCTGCATTTTCATCCAGGCCATTACAACCGTTTACTGTTTCTACAGTTAACTGCAATCCGTCAATGGGTTCCAAGATGGTAACATTCCCATTGATCTGACATCCATTTACATCTTCAACCAATAGAGTATAATTATTTGCGGTAAGCATGTTTGTGGTAGGGTCATTCGGGGTATTTCCTCCGCTCCATGTATACGAATAAGGCATTGTCCCTCCGCCTACCAAAGCTGTTGCACTACCATCATTTCCACCTTTACATTTTACATCTTGGGATGTAATATCAAGTGTCAAAGCATTGGGTTGGGTAACGTTTACAACACCTGACCCCTGGCATCCGTTTTGGTCAGTAGCAGTAACAATAATTGGCCCAGCAGGAAGCCCGCAAACTGGTGTTCCGATAGAGGAATTTGGATCATTCCAAGTGAAATTAAATGTTCCAACTCCTCCCATGGCACTTGCCGATGCACAGCCATCACTTGCTCCAAAACAAGTAACGGGGCTATCTTGAGCAGCTATCACCACAATTGGCAGTTGATTATTTACAACGAATTCAACAGTATCCATGCAGGCATCATCATCAGATACAATCACCTGATAGCTACCATGACACAGGTCGATCAAATTACCATTTGGCAAAACAAAATTATTTCCGTTTGTCAAGTTGGTCACATCAAATACAAAAGGTGAAACTCCATTAAAAACCGAAATCGTCAACGATTCATCACAAAGTCCGTTACAGGTAACTGCAAATGGACCAGGCGTATTAATTACTGCTTCCAAATCACAAATGACATAAGTAAACGAGACCTCACCTACCCCAACAGCACATGCCCCTCCTGTCACAATTGGTCGCACCTCTGCATTTATAACATCACCAATATTTAAACCACTGACAAGGTGAGCCAGCGCTCCATTATTGGGAGTTTGCCAACCCATTCCATTGATATTAATTTCATAATCGAGACCTGGGCTGCTATCATTCCATGTGATCAAAACTTCACCTCCTGGTTGTTGAGATGTTGCAACATCTGGTGCCGTAAAACTGCTTAATACATTTACGTTTATTGTTTCATTTGCCACACAGCCGAATAAGTCAGTTGCGGATACATTGTACGTTCCATCTGCACTAGGTGTAATGATCGGGTTTGGGCAATCTTCACATCCCAAATCGGGATTCGAATCCCAATCATAAGTAACATCGTTATGCGTGCTAAATGAAATACTCCACCAGTTTAAGTTTCCAAGGGCATTGATACCAAATTGATCAGAGATCTGTAATCGCCATGCACCATTGATTGGAGCATTATTTAAAATAGCCCAATTTCCTTCCGGTTGGAAATTACCAGTAAATGGTGGTGCTCCAGCAACAATAGGCGTAACTGCAGTTGGAGTGAAACAGGTCTGTGTGTAATCGTCGCCACTCCCGCCATTATTAGTAGATAGTTCCAGTATAGTACCGTTTGGAGCAATCAAATGCAATCTTATGTCTGCATCAAAATCTGTTTCCAAATCCAAACATATCGATTCAATATCGATAAATGGATCCGTGATTATTGCTGGATTTATAGAATTGACATTAATTGTGGACAAGTAAGGAAACGCCGGAGGGTGATTGCCAGCTCCGATTTCATAATTATCGTATGACTCAAATGTCACCACTCCATCAGCTTGTTGTGTTCCTACATCTATAACCACAGAGTCTCCTAAACAAATGACTGTATCTGGAATAGATTGCAAGAGATTATTGCAATTGTAACAGTCTGGATGTGTAAACGGCAGTACTTGAATGTTGACGGTGGTGTCCCAACCGCAGCCAAACTCGTCCTCAACGGTAAACATATATGCTACTTCGCCTGCGTTTGTTGGAGATCCTGAAATAGAGTCATTTTCCGAAAAATAGATGGATGGGTGATTGTCCCATTCCCAAGATGTAATGGCTGGAGAAAAAGATTCCAATGCTGGGTACAAGTCTTGATCAAAATCAATAGACCAGGAAAAGATATATCCATTGTCAATTGACCATAGATCAGTTACTTCTATCGTCCAATCACCATTCAAAGGGCACCCTAATAAATCAGTAAGCGGTTCGTAAGAATTATAAGTACCACTTGGTAAAGTGTTGGGAAGAAACTGGTTAGCATATTCAATCCAAGTATAATTGTAATCTGGGTTGCTTTGCCAACCATATTCATATCCAGTTCCAGGAATTGGAGTAAAAAAGCCTTCATCATTTTCATAAGGTACTCCCAAAAACACCTCTCCACCTGTTTGCCCCGGATGATCATGCAGCATTACAGATTGCCCATTTGGGCAAGAGATAGATATCTCCAAATCACGCATCCATGAGTGCTCCATATTGACGAAAATCCCAATCAGGTCATCTATATTAGTGAGGACTTGTCCCGGCGAAAAGTCGGAAAAGGAAATAGTAGTTAGGTAGGAAGAACCGTTACCGTCAGGAAGTGGCAATGAATCTGAACGAATTCCTGCAGTTTGAAAAGAACCATCAGAAGGCATAACCGATACGGTATGGTCATTATCCATTCCGCCTACCATTGCATTTAGATTAACCGTATCCCCAGCACAAATTTGATCTGGCCAACTACCTAATTCAAAATGTGGTTTTGGAGCTACTCTTATTCGTTGATTGACAAAATTTGTATTTTCACATCCAAATTGATCCTTGATTGTGAGCTGAACTATATATCCTCCCGGCTCATCAAATACATGCGACACATTTGTTCCAAGTGTGTTTGTTCCATCACCAAAATCCCACTTAAAGTCACTTGTCAAATCAGAGTGATTGTATACTGCTCCGTCCTGTGGGTATTCTCCTTCACCTGTAAAAAATATCCGATCACCAGGACATATATCAATCCAACCCGTATCTACTGGCTCAACAACTGGGTCAGAGCTACTTATTTTAGATAGGATAGTTTGACAGGCGGGAATACAATTAATATCTGCACTCCAACCTTCACCTTCACCCGAACCATTAGAATTGAAAGTTAGCGTCAAGCAACCAGAAGTATTTGGAGCAGTCGCCTGAATAATGAATGCGCCTCCGGGCGCAAAATCGCTTGCACATCCCAATGATGACGAGAATACATCAGGGCCATCGAAAAAACAAAGTTCATCACCTCCTGAAATTTTTGGGCCACTGAAAACCAGTTGAATATGTGTCCCGCCAGTACCTTGCGGGCAAATGGTGGTTGTGAAACTTTCATTGGCACTATATGGGCCGTTTCCACCGCCACTGTCTAAAAAGAATCCTGAACAACTATTAACCTGAGTCAGCGTGCTGCTCATGACGTATTCAGTCTGCTGACCAAAAAGAGAATGCAAGCCTAAAAGGAAAAGAACTTGGATTGTTAAAGTAGCTCTTATTTTCATAATCCAAACGATGTAATTGAGTGAATTTTTGGTTAAAAAGTTCAACATTGCAAAGAGCCGTAACTCCAGTTCCAATGCATGAATAATTGGTTGTTCTCATGCTGCTATTGCTTCAATAGCATTAACTTTTTTTTTGAATGTTCACGGAATCAGATTGAAAGATGAAACAATACAATCTATTTATCAGGCTAAATATATCTGATCTATGGGCGATAAACTATTGTGGTGTTATTTTTTGGGAATACTTCGAAGTCCTATTATCGATTCAAGTGTTTGTTAAGCCGTTTTGTAAATTCCTTACCAGAAACCATAACGAGTGCCTTGCCCTGGCCTTCTAATTGATAGACTTCCTGCCGGTTCCAGTCTCGTTTAATATCGTTTTCTTTTTCAATCCGAAAAATATTAATATTATCAATGTCACCTATGCTGATAACCGGGTATGTTGCCTTGGCTTTTTCTTTTGGCAAGTCAGTTATATACCATGAGTTGTCAAGGTAAAAATTCCAGCGTTGGATAAGGAAAGGGTTCTCGGTAATCAAATCATTTAAGTAGCCAGTTTCAAAAACTTCATAGAGCCGGCTATCAATTGATATGTGGGTGTGGGCTGGCTGTTGAGCCGAAACAAAGGTAGAGAAAGACAGGAAGAATAATAAGGGATAAATGTGATTTTTTTTCATAGTTCAAAGTTTTGGGAAAAGATCGTTTGGCCAAATGTCAAATTCGCAAGGTTTTATTGCCAAAATTACACTTTGCAAATGAAACCATTTTTCCTACAATAAGAGAGGATAAAGGCATTCATTCGCGTGAATAACTAATTTGCGACATATTGAATGAGAGGAGAAAAGAGAAAATGGTAGAGATTAGAAATTCAGAGGTAGGAGATGGGCATTTACTGTATTCCACAAATACAACAGAAGAAGGAATCCAACTTTTTGAATTGAAAGAAAAGTTTAGGAATCACAAATTTGCTTGCATGATTTATTCTACTTAAACGGCATTTCGTTAACCTTTCTTCCTATCTTGAAACCTAGGTTCAGCCCTTCCTCTGAATCCATTCTAAAATTCACACCTGCTGCAATCCTCGAATAGGCATTTTCTTCTGCCATTTGATAAAAGGTATCAAAACTGCGAGGCATTCCAAGAAAATCAGATCTCAAATCATGGCTTTTATCTGACATTGGGTAACTATAGCCAAAAATATGTGAGAGTATTTCCGAAGCGGCAGCTCCATAAGCTGCATGTCCAGATGGGTAGGAAGGCGAGCTAGGTGTATTGGGAAGGTAGGTAGTCCACGAATTCTCAAGTACCCTATTGATATAAGTGATAGGACGCTCTACATTATAGTTATATTTAGAATGCCAAACGGCAATACTTGCGTCATTCAAGGCCACAGAGATTTTTGCGTATGCATATAACGCAGTCTCCAAATGGCAGTCATCGTTTTCCAAAATTTGATTGGTGATAGATATCCAGCGGGATATTGGGCTGAAAGTGACTCCTACATTTTCATCGTTCCAATACTCTACTTTCCACTGATCATCAAATTCAATGGTTGAAACGGTATTCCTAACCTCAAGTGCTTGGACGTAAAACTGTGAAGTATTCGCTTCACTAAACGGCAATGGTGCTGCAGCTAATTTTTCAGTCTGATTGATAGAAAATGTTCGAGCCTTGCCCCAATAAGGAAAATAAGCAGGAAGAAATTCTGGTGCGGTTGGCTGCCAGATTCCGGGCCCGGTAGGTGGTGTGTAGCCCCCAGGCCAGGCATTTTCATATGCATTGTGACCAAAAGGATCAGTTATGGACCACTGCCAAACAGCTGTCGCTACTTCTTCTCCATAATCTTGAGAACGATTGAACATATCCGCTCCTGTCATCGACTTGAAAAGATTGTTGAATGATTCTTCCAAAGCCAAAATTTCAAACTGCAATTCAGACTGACGCTCCGGCACAATATAGCTTGCCGGAATAAAGCGCTTGAAAAGGTCAGCATAAACAGCATTTACAACTGTTGGGAAATGATAATCTTTATCTAGTGAAGTAGGAATATTGAGTCCGGGGAAGAGCGGTTGGAGCGACTTATAGTTAGGCATCCCTTTCATTGAAGCCTCATAGGCCGCCAAATTGATATATGCGAGGGATCGGGCAGCTGGCCCAGGCCTGAAATCTTCTACATACCTATCAATGTTAATGAAAAGCTTCATCCATTGTAGTGCAACTTCTGCCTCTTCATTCATTACTAAATCTACAGGCTCGGTCTGTGCTCCGTCATCATCCTTACAGCTGACCAAAGCTATCATGCAAAAGCAAATAACTGCAACCAACTGATGGCCATATCTATGAATTGTGTTCATGGAAATAATATTGTTCCTTGAGTCCAACGACAAAATTAAGTGCAAAGAAAAGACCTGGAGATGTGATTTTGGAATTTATTAAAGGAAAATTCAAATGGTTTGCCAAAAATGGCCATAGATGCTGGTTTATTAAAAATTTGACTTATTTGTTGAAAACTTATGAGAATAATTCAGAAAATGAATAAACAAAAGTGCAATTTCAAACGCTTTTCAATAAACAACAAGAAGAATTGATGGAAGGACTGAGTATTATGTTACTCTTTTGATTTTGTTCATACTTCCTTTAAATGCCACTGGACGTGTTCGAAATTGGCAGCACAATATACTGGTCAACAACGTTTTATGCTTTTTAAATAAATCTATGCTGAAATACCAATCTCGGAATGGACTGTAAGTTGGATTTTTATCTAAATTTGCGCATCTACAATTATAATCCTCACCTTGACAAAATAAAGCACCCCACACATTTGGTTCGCCAGTAAACACCTAGGATCAATTTCCTAATTGAAAACCGACATGAACAACCAATATGCAGAGATTTCACTTTTGGATTAGTTTCCTCTGTGCAGCAATATTATTCCCTTTTCCAGCAGCTAACTGTAACAATCTTAGCCTGCAACCGCCGATGCTGAGCAACCCATCTGGCTGTAATTTACATTTACCAATCAATGATTTTAGTTGTGATGCATCTCATTTTTTTCAAATAGACGTAACAAATGCACCTGGCACTGCCCTTGGAACAGATGTCTTTTTAAAAGAAGTAAGACTCATCATCGAACATGAATGGGCAGCCGACCTTGATATAACGTTGTTGTCACCAAATGACGTAGCAGTTGAATTATCATCAGATAATGGAAGTGGACAAGATAATTATGGCAATCCCTTTGATTGCAATCAATACACTTCATTTATATCAAATAGTCTGGCCGATGCTTGTAATGCCACTTCTATTACCTCTGCACAGGCTCCATTTATCGGTAATTATTTACCTGAAGCTCCATTTAGCCTTTTCAATGATGGCACGGCACCAAATGGAATTTGGACCTTACAGGTTTGCGATGACGGCAAACAGCATTTCGGTACATTAGAATTTGTAGAATTGGTTTTTGAAACGGCCACTTGCCTGAAACCGCAAAATGTGATCGTGGAGGCTGTTAATTCCAATTCAGTGCAGCTTTCGTGGACCTCAGGAAGTTTATGTGACAGCACAATCCTTGAGTATGGAATCGCAGGTTCGTTTATACCAGGGTCTGGATTCAGCGGTTCTCCAACCTCATTCATCTTGCTTGACAGCTGCCCCCCAGTGACAATTACTGGCCTAACCGCTGCGAGTGACTACGAAATATTCTTGAGAGAAAAATGCAGTAATGGATTTTCTATAAATTCTTGTGGCACAAGCTTTTCAACTACCTGTGCCCCGCCTCCAATAACAGAATTTGAGGACTTCAACGCCCAAACTATTTGTCCGGCCATTTGTGGTGTTAGCTGTCCAATCAATGGTATTTGGTCAAATTCTATGATTGATGATTTCGACTGGTTGGTCAATGATAAAACCAATGTCACCACCGCTGGCACCGGGCCAACAGATGATTCACCCGGCGGTGGAAAATATATTTATATCGAGTCAAGTCAATCTTTGTGCAGAAATGGAAATGAAGGTATACTCATTTCAAACTGCATGGAGGTACATGCAGATGCAGACTCATGCGACATGTCATTTGACTATCTGTTATATGGTGTCAACGTGGAGGAACTCCGATTCGAATACACAGAGGATGGAGGCCTTAACTGGATAACTCTTTATTCGATTGAAGGTGATCAGGGAAGTTTTTGGAAAACAAAGTTTTTGGATTTAGATATTTTGGATGGAAAAACAGTTCAATTCAGATTTGTAGGAGTAGGCGGGAATGGCAACAGAAGTGATATTGCATTGGACAATATTACTTTTTATGGAAGTCAGAACATTGGTATTCCACCTTATACTTATTATGAAGATAAAGACGGAGATGGTTATGGAGGGCAGGATGTCTTTTTCAGTACATGTTCTCCGTTGGTTTCAACCCCAGGATTTGTTGAAAACAATCTAGATTGCGATGATTTAGCTGATTTCATCAATCCAGGCATGGTGGAATTTCCATGTGATGGTTTTGATTTGAATTGCAATGGGATGATCGATGAATTCATATTTGACCCACCAACTGGCAGTGACTCGATAATTTGTAATGGTGTGGTCATTCCTTTTTCGGTCACTCCAAATTTTGGTGGTCAAATAATTTGGTACAATAGTCCAACGGGGATGGACACGGTGCATATAGGACCGGATTTTACACCAAACCCTTTTCCCACAAATTTTACAAGCAGCCCTATCACGCATACTTATTTCGCAGAAGAAATATTAAGCGATACTTGCTTTTCCAGCCCAAGGGCTGAAGTGAGTATTACCATTTTGCCGCAGGCAGATATTAATACGACTGATAGCCCAATCATTTGTGAAGGAGATATTTTTGATCTGAGCACAATCGATGTTATTGATAACAATGGCGCAAATGGCATTATAACTTATCACGATGAATCCCAACCCAATGTCACTAATCAAATAGATTCGTTAGTCTATCCAAATACTGGGGAGACATTTTATATTGCTTCCACTCCAATTGGTGGCTGCACAGATGTAGTTGCGGTTGATTTTATCATTAAGCCTGCTCCATTTGCTCATATAGAAGGGCAGGATTCTGTCTGTCAAAACTCATCGCAAACCCTAATTGGAATAGATAACGGCAATGGTGTTCCTCCACTTATATATAGTTGGAATACAGGGGATTCAACGCAATCCATAGGGGTTTCAAATCATCCTGTACTTGGCTCAACCGATGTATATATCCTACAAATAGACGCGGCGAATGGCTGTTCTGATGCAGATACATTGACTTCGACTACTATCCGAAATATTAGTTCTGTTCAGCGAATAGTATCGCCTGTTTCTTTTTGTGATGGGGATGATGGGTCTATTCAATTGACTCCCCTTGACGGCACTCCACCCTTTCAATTTATATGGCCAGGAGGAAATTTTATCGGAAATGAATTATTTTTAGACAACCTTTCTCAAGGAGCATTTTCATTCACCATTACAGATAGTTCTCCCCAACAATGTCCATTTGTTATTCCAATAATGACCGTTGATGGCCCAGGTGCTGTTTTGACAAGCTCTACTGTTTCACCTGTCAATTGTAATGGAGGTGATGACGGCTGCATACTGCTTGATGTTAATGGAAATAATCCTATAATTTCATGGAGTAATGGTACTATGGGTGAAACGAATTGCAACCTTTCTGCTGGGACGTATACTGTAACAATCTCGGATGGAGCCTGTGAAAACATAATTGATTTTGAGGTCAATGAACCGCAAAAAATGTCGATGAATGCTACAATAAATCAACCTTCTTGCTCGGGCATGAACAATGGTTCTATTTATTTAAATGTTTTCGGAGGAAACCCACCTTACCAATTTAACTGGTCAACCGGCCAACAAACCCAGGGAATCAATAATGTGTCGGCTGGAACATTTGCAGTCACAATAACAGATAGCAGAAACTGTATTTTAGAAATCCCTGCAATAAATATGACTGAACCCGAGCTACTATCCTTTGATACTACCGCTCTAATATTCCCTGCTTGTTTCGGCAATAGCGATGGTAAAATAAGCGTGAAGCCAAAAGGTGGTACAGGCCCGTATGACGTAGATTGGGGTACAGGTGCTATGGGTACAACCATCAACAATTTAGCTTCAGGTACCTATGAAATCAGTATAGAAGATGCAAATGGATGCGTTTTGATTGAGGACATATTTCTTGGCCAACCAACTCCTCTTCAACTTAATATCGACAACGTTGTACCACCTTTATGCAAAGGACAATTAAATGGCTTCATTAATGTTACTCCGTCCGGTGGGACACCTGGATACACCTATAACTGGTCAAATAACTCAAACTCCCAGAATCAAACATTACTTCCAGAAGGTACTTATCAGGTCACAATTACCGATATGAACGGCTGTACCTTGGCTTCAAATCCATTCGTATTGATCGGTGCAGAAGTGATGAGTTTGAGTGCCAGCATAATTCAGCCACCCTGTATAGGCCCAGACATTGGGAGCATTTCTGTGTCTATTTTTAATGGTGGAAATGGCCCATTCACTTTTGATTGGAGCATCGACGAATCTGGAACTACTATTGACGGCCTGGCTCCAGGATTTTATTCTGTAACTGCAACAGATGCAGATAAATGTCAGGTCGATACTACTTTGGAAATATTTGCCCCACAATTAATTTCTGTAAATATTGAACCCATTTCCCCTGCATGCGCAGGCAATGCTAATGGACAAATTTTCCTGAATGCCTCGGGAGGAATGCAGCCCCACACTTATCAATGGTCGGACTCTCAGGATACTACTTCTAGCAGATTCGGCTTGGTTAGCGGAAATTATTTCGCAACTATTACCGATGCAAATGGCTGTCAGCTGAGTACAGGCACTATTCCACTTGCCAATCCACCTGCACTTGAAATTGAACTCCTTACTTTAGACAATCCGACTTGTCATGGAGATTCCACTGGAATAATTGAAGTTGCTGCCACTGGAGGTACAGGCCAACTGAATTATAGCTGGTCATCTGGGGATTCAATTGCCCACTTAAATGCACTTGGACAAGGCATTTTCACACTTACTGTGCTGGATGAGAAAGGATGCTCTGAGCAAGAAACGTATAAAATTAATTGGCCACCACCTTTAATTCCTGATGAAGACCGATTCATAACTGGCTGCAATAATTTGGACAGCGTGTGTGTGGAAGTGACGGGTGGCACAGCACCGTATAATTTTATTTGGAGCAATGGATATATTTCAAGTTGCTTATCAAATGTTGCCACAGGTGATTATACCGTAACCATTTCAGATGCAGCAGGATGTACTCAGGAGCTTATGTCGATTAAAGTCCCTGAGGATGTTGAATCTATCTTTCTTCAAAAATTACCATCTACAGATACAGTATGTTTTGGTGAAACGAATGGTAGTCTTTCCATTCAAGTTGACGGCGGGAGTTTTCCTATGCAATACATTTGGAATAGCGGACAAACTGGAATCACAAATGACTCTATTTTGAACATCAGTAATCTTCCTCCCGGCAATTACCAGTTGACAATCACTGACAACCTTGGATGTACTTCGGCAAGCCCAGCATATAATATTATTGGCGGAAACAATATATTTTCCAACATCCCATTTTCTGAAAATGTAAAATGTAAAGGAGGCCAGGACGGTGAAATTAATCTTGCAGTTTCTGGCGGCTTCTCCCCCTACTCCATCGTGTGGCTAAATGAATCTGGTGATACTATCTCTTATGATTATGATATTACAAATTTAGAAGCTGGTATCTATACTGCCTTTATTAAGGATAATGCTGGATGCGAAGATCAGATCTCAAAAATAATTCTTGAGCCGGCATTTCATTTGGGAATTGATAGCATTATTTCGAGACCCACAACCTGTTTTGGAGACGAAGACGGTAGCATAGAAATTTTTCCAGTTGGTGGCACTATGCCATATTTTTATAGTTGGAGCAATGGATCGCACAATGAGGATTTGTATTTCTTGCCAATTGGTCAATACAGTTTAGAAATGGAGGATGCAAATGGATGCTCATTTGATACAATCGTAAATGTTTTTGGCCCTAATGCCCCATTTCAAGTAAGTGATCTTGAAATTCTTCCACCACTATGTAACGGAGAATCAACTGGTAGTATCAATATCGAAATATCTGGAGAAACACCTCCATATTATTTTGACTGGGGCATCAGCAATAATGAGGATTTATACTTGATACCTGCCGATGAGTATTTTCTTACGGTATTTGACAGTACCTATAACTGTAGATTTGACACAAGTATAGTTGTTCCAGATCCTCCAATTCTAACTGCAATTGCAAGTTCGACTCCTTCTGATGTTGGAATAGGAACAGGCACAGCTACAGTTACAGGTTTAGGAGGCACCCCACCCTATCATTATCAATGGATTGACATTGACACCACTCAGATGATCGGCAATCTTTCACCTGGCTGGTATGCTTATATCGTCACAGATGCAAATGGATGTGAGTTCACTGGAGGTGTGCAGGTTGATTTGTCGGTTTCCAGTTTCGAACCTTTTAATCTTGACCAATTTTCATTGTATCCAAATCCAACGAGTGGGAAATCTATAGTTGATATTTCTTTTTCCTCCCCTATAGATTTTGAATTAAAGATATTCAACCAAATCGGTATTGGTATTTATACTCAAAACTTTCAAGTAGTAACAGATGAGTCTATTACGATTGATTTGTCAGACTACCCTTCAGGTATCTTTCTTATTTCGATCCAAAGTTCTGGAAAGATGATTTTGACAGAAAAGGTTGTGAAATTTTAGGCTTAAAGAAGTCTAAATCCGTGAGCAAATTTTACAACCATTTTCAATAATAAATGCTCCTTCTCCCATTAAGGAACGAGGCAATAATAACACGCACATCTTTACTCGCCCTTTTTGCCTCTAAGTGGTTTTAAAAATAAGTCCGTAGCTTGGCTATGCACTGATTTTTAAAACCACTTAGAAACAAAAATTACTTTGTAAATCTTGTGTGCTTTATTAATCCCTCGTTCCTAATCATCTATTCCAATCAATGAAATACTTACTATTATTATTTTTTTCATTCTCTTCTTATCATGTTCACTGTCAAGAGTTTACAGATTTAAATGGACGTTTTAAAATAATATGCCCTGGCACCTTGGAAGAAAAGATCGATTCGGTTCAAACGGATCTTGGAGCTATAGCATACCACACTTTTTTTTACCAAAATAAAGATGACATAAAAGAAAGCCGTATTTACATGGTCAGTTATTGTGATTACCCAGAAGGCATCATTTTCGCTGATTCAATAGGTTTTCCGGAAGAATTCCTTGTTTCCACTATGGAAGCTGCAGCTGAAAGCATGGAAGGTGAAATCCTTTATGATGCTGATATTTTGCTCAATGAACATCCCGGAAAACTTTGGCGCATTTCCTTTCAGGATGGCAATGCTGCAATAAAAACAAAAGCATTTCTTGTAGGCAATCGATACTATGCTGTACAAACCATATCCTTTTATGAAGACCAGTCATCACTGGAAGGTGAGAAATTCTTGGAATCTTTTAGGCTGTTTTAACTTAACCTACATTGATTACCTATTCCGTTTAATCCAGCTATGTATTTCCTATTTTTGCAAACAATTTTTCACAAAAAATCTATATACATGAAAAAAGCAGTGATTTTAGCTTTCTCAATTTTATTTCTTACGAATGTTAATGCTCAGGAATTAAAAGACGCAAGGGATTCTCTGAGCTATGCAGTTGGAGTACTTTGGGGGCAAAATATTAAACAACAAGGATTGACGGACATTAATGTGGATGTTTTAAGCAACGCCATTTCAGCAGCTATTTCAGACGGAGAAATGTCACTCGATCTACAAAGTGCAAATATGATTGTACGTGAATTTATGAACAGGGAAAAAGCTGCCGCTGGAAATAAGAATAAAGCAGAAGGTGATGCCTTTTTGAAAAAGAATGCGGAAAGAGAGGGGGTTATCACCCTTAAAAGCGGTTTACAATATGAAGTAATATTAGAAGGCACAGGGCCAATTCCTACTTCAAGTGATAAAGTAAGTGTTCATTATCACGGCACCCTGATCAATGGTGATGTATTCGACAGTTCTGTACAAAGAGGATCACCTGCATCTTTTCCAGTAACAGGTGTTATCAAAGGATGGGTAGAAGCATTACAATTGATGCCCGTTGGTTCAAAGTGGAAGCTTTTCATTCCTGCTGATTTAGCTTATGGTGACAGAGGCGCTGGCGGGAAGATTGGAGCAAATGCTACATTAGTTTTTGAAGTAGAATTGCTCGGTATCGAATAATTCTTAAGTATTTTAAACACCAAAACCTCCTAATTCAGTGAATTAGGAGGTTTTGGTGTTTTTCATTCATCCTATTTTATCTCATGCGAATTGATATAATATCCGTTCAACCAGGCTTGCTAGAAAGTCCTTTTCAACATTCAATTATGAAAAGGGCTCAGCAAAAAGGTTTGTTGGAGGTAGCTGTGCACGACTTAAGAGAGTTTGGCTTAGGCAAACATAGACAAGTGGATGATTATCAATTTGGTGGTGGAGCTGGTATGGTAATGATGGTGGAGCCTTTAGCCAATTGCATTGATCAATTAAAAAGTCAGCGAAAATATGACGAAATCATATTTTTAACACCTGATGGAGATAGACTTGAACAATCACATTCGAATAAATTATCCATGAAGCAAAACCTGCTTTTGATTTGTGGGCATTATAAGGGAATTGATGAGCGTATCAGGGAACATTATGTCACTTTGGAAATCTCTATTGGAGATTACGTATTGTCAGGCGGAGAATTAGCTGCTGCAGTTTTGGTCGATTCGATTGGTAGGCTGATTCCAGGTGTATTAAATGACGAGACTTCCGCTTTATTCGATTCATACCAGGACGATTTACTTGCACCGCCTGTCTATACAAGGCCTGCAAACTATAATGGCTGGGAGGTACCCGATATTCTTACTTCAGGGAATTTCCCCAAAATAGAAGAGTGGCGAAATGAGCAAGCCATTAAAAGAACCAAAGCCCGGCGACCTGACCTTTTAACCAAATCCAATAAAGATGAACATTGAATCCTTTAGGGAATATTGCCTCTCAAAAAAAGGGGTTGAGGAAACCTTCCCATTTGATGAAGTGACACTTGTATTCAAAGTCATGGGAAAAGTGTTTGCAATCACAGGTCTCGACGATGATGAATTTAGAGTGAATCTTAAATGTGATCCAGAACGAGCAATATTATTGCGAGAGGAGCACCCGGATCACATTAAAGCTGGCTGGCATATGAATAAAAAGCATTGGAACACTGTAAGTTTTGAAACTGGCCTTGATACAGCTTTATTAATGGAATTGACCGATCACTCTTATGACCTTGTTGTTCAAAAACTCACTAAAAAAAATAAAGAAATACTTGAATCACTTTGACTCCCCTCTCAAATACTTCTGAAAAAATTTTAATAGTTGGGCAAGGTATCGCAGGAAGCTTACTTGCATATTTTCTATTGAAAAATGGCCAACCAGTCAAGGTTATCGACAAACCGATGACAGGAGCTAGTTCCAAGATAGCTGCTGGAATTATCAATCCAATTACTGGAAGACGATTAGTTAAAAGTTGGAGGTTTGAAGAACTATTGCCTTTTGCAAAACAGACCTATTTGGAATTAGAGAAAATACTTGACATTTCAATTTTTCAAGAACGAAGCATATTAAGAGCCTTACAAAATACTTTTGAGCAAAATGAATGGGACAGGAGAAGTAGCTTTGAAGAAAACATCCCATATTTTAAAGAAGCATATGATCTGGGAAATTATTCTGGCCACATCAATAAAGCATTCGCTTGGGGAGAAATTACAGGTGCTGCAAAACTGGACATGCCATTGCTGATTGATGCTTTCAGAGAGTATTTGGCCTCAATTGATATGCTGATTGAAGAGGAATTTGAATTTAATCTTCTGAACACCAAAGCCACTTCTATTAGCTATAAAAATCAAGATTACTCAAAAATAGTTTTCTGTGAAGGAGCAAAAGTTTCTTCAAATCCTTTCTTCGGCGACCTGCCGCACACGCATACCAAAGGAGAATCATTACTGATTCGCATAAAAAAGTTAAACGTTAAAAATATTCTTAAGAATCGATTGCATCTAGTTCCAATCAAGGAAGATCTGTTCTGGGTAGGCTCTACTAATAGTTTTACATTTTCGAATGTGTATCCAAGTGATGAAATGAAAAATCATCTAATAGCAATTCTAAAGGAGTTTTTAAAAGTTCCTTTTGAGATTGTGGAGCATAATGCTGGAATTCGCCCTACGGTTTCAGATAAAAGACCATTATTAGGGAAACACCAAGAACTCGACAACCTATTTATATTCAATGGATTAGGCACGAAGGGAGCTTCGCTTGGGCCATTTTTTGCTGACCAAATGGCTAAATTTATTTTATATGGGAAGCCAATTGATAGTGAGGTGGATATACAACGATTTAGTCAGAATCCATGAGCAAAATTGTATTGCGCAAAGCCCTTCCTTTTCCATACAATTTCTTGGTCAAATCAAATTAATTGAAGAAAAAAATTAAAAAAATCAAGATTCGTTCTTTTTGGAACGATTTTGTTTGTTACATTTGCATTGCGAAAAATAATTTTTTAGTTCCGAAATAACCAAATTCTCCATTAAGATGATTCGTCTCTGAATCATCTATATACTCTTCATAGCATTTCTGCATTAGAGTTTCTTACCCATGGCTTTTAAATGCCATGACTTTTCCTATTTCAAGTTGGGCATTTCTCTTGATTCTCTTAACCGACTAAATTTCAAGCATTGAAACCGACTATCTTATTAGCAATGCTAATGGTTATTTCCAGTAACCTAGCAACAGCTAACCACATTTATGTTATGCAGGGTGCCAACGGCACAGGGGATTCATGGTCTAACGCCATGGGTGATCTCAACCAAGCATTACAGCAAGCCGAAGAAGGCACTCAAATTTGGGTGGCTCAAGGCATTTACACTCCAACATCTTCTGACGACAGAGATGTTAGCTTTAATATTCCTGAAGGAATTCAGGTATATGGTGGGTTCAACGGTACAGAAACTGATTTAAGTCAACGCAACACGAAAAACAACGTAACTATACTATCCGGCGAAATAGGGAACAAAGGAATAGTTGACAACTCATACACTGTAGTATTTTTTGATAAGGTATCTGAAAGTACTGTATTAGATGGGTTTACAATTACAGCTGGAAATGCAAACGGAGAATTGGAAGAAGCTAATCCTTCTCGTTGTGGAGGTGCTGTTTACATCAACGGTTCAACTGGTATTTGTAAGCCAGTAATCAACAATTGTTCATTTGTTGGAAATTTTGGCAGAGACGGAGCTGCTGTTTATAACAACGGAAGAAATGGAGAAAGTAGCCCAACATTTGCGAACTGTATTTTTATGAACAATGAAGCTGGCCTTGATGGTGGAGCTATTTACAATGATGGAAGATTGAATGGGAAAAGTATCCCTACCCTATCTGATTGTACGTTTGAAAGAAACATGGGCACTTACGGCGGAGCTATTTGCAACGCTACTGAATCAGGAACTTGTAACTTGATTCTTAATAATTGCCTCTTTAAAGAAAATGCTGCTTATTTAAGAGGTGGAGCAGTATTCAGCCTGAACGGAGACGAAAAGTGTTACCTAGAAATGTCTGATTGTCAATTTGAAAATAACTTCCCAGACGATCAAAACATGATTTTCACAAGTAATACTGCAAGAACAAATGCATATAAAATTGTCAAGTCGGATTAAATATGATATACAAAGACCAACTTTAAATTTTATTTGACTCACTGGCAATCGATAAAAACCGATACACGAAATTTATTCAAAAGGGGTTTAAACTAAAAGTTTAAACCCCTTTTTCTTTCCCCTCTCCAGATCTTTAACGACTTTTAATCCCAATATTATAGGCTTTTCAAACTAGTTCTAATCCATTCTATACACCCTTTTGAAAGAATTCCTATTTTGAACCAAAACGATCCTTTGGATACTATTCTAAAAGTCTCTCTGAGGGATTTACATGAAAGGTTAATCACAAGAGGGAAGTAGGTTCTTCTTCTCTTCTAAAATGACAAGACAGGAAATACCACCCTTAGTTGTGTAAAGAGAATAATGCTTAGTAAGATATGAGAGAATGAATGTAGTGGTGTTGAAGTATCAATTAGGATGCTTAAAACCTTTCTTTGAACTGTAGCCTGCAAATACTCCAGCTCCATTTGACACATTGCTTCCTATTCCTCCTATTCCAGAGAGCGGATCTTCAGGTTCAAGTAATATATTTTGGAAGTGCTCATAATATGCACTGGAGATAGTGCGAAGTTCAATTGCAAATTCACCTCTTTTGTAAATTAGTGGATCGTATGAATAGGTGCCTCTAAAAGGAATTTCGACGACGCTTCCATTAAAATCGGAATCATTCAGCAGAAAGCTGGGATGGCCATAATATTGATCAACTTGAATAAATTTGCTCACGCTTATTAAATCAAGTTCATTATCTGTATCCAAAAGGATGGTATCACTGGTCCCATCTGGATTCGTTTCAATTGTATATAATTGTTGGGTAAATAGAATGTGGTAATAATTCTCAATTTGTTTAGGGTCTGCTATAGTCACAACCACATCAAATTTCACTTCGCTTAAATCTCCGTTAGGAGTTACAGAATTATTGTAGAATATATCTACTATGTCAACAGGTTCAGGAATACTGTTGGACGCAGTGACCGACATAAATCCAGGGACGTCAACTTCTAGCAAGTATTCTTTTCCAATTTCTGGCTGAAAATTTTTAGTCGTATAATAAGGCGGGTCTGCATCAGCAATAAAGCACAATGCTTGCAAATAATCTTCTTCTAAAAATAAAGTAACCGTTGCATTTTCAACAAATATTGAAGATGCCCCAGAAGTTCGAGAATTAGTTTCAGTTACGAAGACACGTAAGTCCTGTTCTTCGGTAAAATAAGATTGAACAACTAGCTTAGAATCTCCCTCTATTTCTATAGGAACTTCACAGGATGCAACAGACACCAAAATAGTAATGGAAAGTATGTAAAATGTACAGTTACGCAGCATAGTGCTAATTGGCTAAGACATAATTGGGTATCACAACCAAAGGTCGTCATTTTATTCGGTAATTTAAAGAGAAGAGTTAATTAATCTGTTGATTACTTCTGTCACGTTAGGTACACATTTCTCATTTAGAGCCGAAATAGCCAATCCTTAGCGTTAATACCGAATTAGGTTAATTCTTTTTTGATACTTGCAAAGATGGTTATTAAGTTTGCGGCTGAATTAAAACAAGGTAGTGTTACCATTGTTTAAAAGTTGATTTTCAATTAGCTATTCTTTCAAATTTCAATTTTAAAATGACTAAAGTATTGCAATTAAGAGAAGCCATTCGGGAGGCGATGTCCGAAGAAATGAGAAGAGACTCAAGTGTATTCATTATGGGAGAGGAAGTCGCCCAATATAATGGAGCATATAAGGTCAGTAAAGGCATGCTTGATGAATTTGGCCCCGAAAGAGTAATAGACACACCGATTGCAGAGCTAGGCTTTGCTGGAATTGGAGTTGGTGCAGCTATGAATGGACTGCGACCTATTATCGAATTTATGACTTGGAATTTTGCAGTTCTTGCTTTCGATCAGATAGTCAACAATGCTGCAAAAACACTTTCTCAGTCAGCTGGAGACTATTCTTGTCCCATTGTATTCAGAGGCCCTTCAGGTGCTGCAGGCCAATTAGCCCAGCAACATTCTCAAACCTTTGAAAGCTGGCTCGGCAACTGTCCCGGTCTAAAAGTAATTTCTTCTGTTGATCCTGCTGATACCAAAGGGTTGTTAAAATCCGCCATTCGCGATAACGATCCGGTCTGTTTAATGGAATCAGAAATAATGTATGGACACAAGGGAGAAGTTCCAGAAGGTGAATATCTTATCCCAATCGGTGAAGCTAAGATTTGTAAGGAAGGTACTGATGTAACGATTGTCTCATTCAATAAAATGATTTTGGAGGCCATGAAAGCTGCAGATGAACTTGCACAGATGGGCATTTCGGCTGAAGTGATCGATTTGAGAACCATACGTCCACTTGACTATAAGACACTCGTTGAATCTGTCAAGAAAACAAATCGGATGGTAGTAGTTGATGAATCATGGCCAATGTTCGGCGTTTCTGCCGAGATCGCTTATGAAATTCAGAAATATGCCTTTGATTACCTTGATGCTCCAGTAACAAGAGTTAATTCAGCTGATACATCCCTTCCATACGCTCCTACCTTTGTGGAAGAATATTTACCAAATCCTGAGAAAATAATTAAAGCTGTTAAAGAAGTTACATACGCCAGTGTGTAGTGTGCAAAAAAGTTACTCCAAAGGGTCATCAAGATAGCTTGGTGACCCTTTTTTTGTATTTTAAATTCAGTCAGATTCACTCCGTTTTCTATTAATTTTACAAAATGAATGAAATACAAAAAATAGCTGTGCTTACTGGCGCAGGAATAAGTGCTGAAAGCGGAATCAGCACATTTAGAGATTCAAATGGGCTTTGGGAAAATCATGACGTAATGGAAGTAGCATCACCTGCGGGGTGGAGGAAAAATCCTGAGTTGGTTTTGAATTTTTATAATGCAAGACGAAAACAGCTGAATGAAGTAAAACCAAATGAGGGGCATTTAGCATTGGTTGATTTAGAGAAGAAATTTGATGTTTCTGTTATAACCCAAAATGTCGATAATTTACATGAAAGAGCAGGTACTTCAAACATTCTTCATCTGCACGGTGAATTGACAAAAGCAAGAAGTACAGTGTATGAACACCTTGTTTACAATTGGGAAAAAGACCTGAATTTAGGAGACAAATGCGAAAGAGGAACGCAGTTAAGGCCACATATAGTCTGGTTTGGGGAAATGGTTCCTATGCTCGATCCTGCTACGGATCTTGTTGCAGCAGCAGATATTATTTTAATTATTGGTACATCTATGCAAGTGTACCCAGCCGCAAGTTTAGTCAGCTATGCACGAAACAGGATTCCGATTTATTACATTGACCCGAAACCTTCTTTGAATTATGAATTAAAATCAATCAGCAATTTAGAAGTTATTACTGAACCCGCTACAACAGGAGTAAGGAAAGTAGTAGATCGACTCCTCCACAAAAAAAGGTAAGCTGCTATCCTCAACAGCTCACCCGAAACAGTCTATGAGAAAACGTTGTGTAGTAAGGTTGAAAGCAAGGCACGAAAAACATGCCCTGCCTTTTTATATCTTTTATCCACATTTGGAGTAGCCACAACTTTTACAAGTAAGACATCCTTCTTTGTATATCAATCCATCAGGATCGCCACAAGATGTACATGCTTCTTTCACGGCTTTTGTCCCGTCCGGAACGAATTTCTTCAGAGCCCGCACTACACCATTTTTCCAAGTATTGATGTGTTCTTGTTCCACATTAAGGCCGCTCACCAAGTTTATTACATAGTTCAATGGCATACCATGACGGAGCGTCCCTGAAATCAATTTGGCATAATTCCAATATTCTTTATCAAATGACCTGGAAAGCCCTTCCATGGTTATCTTATAACCTTCCTTGTCTTTGAATTGGAAGTCATAACGATTGTTACCATTTTCATCCTTATCCTTGATAACCCAACCTGATGTAACATAAGGCGGTAACATGAAAATGTCCTCTGCCCTACCTGTAAAAATTTCATAAGGTCGTCCATCCATTAAGCCCATGAATGCCATCCATTTCTCATGGTTATTTTGAAAGCGGATAATTTCTGCTTCTAACTTTCTGGGGCGCTTGGGAGCAAGCGTTGTAATAAAGCCTGTGTTTTCCTCAGAATTAATTGTTTGTTTATCTTCCTGATTTTTCTCTTTTTCATCAGAGGCTACCAAGACACCTGATCGTGATCCATCACGATAAATAGTACAGCCTTTACAGCCTGACTCCCAAGCAGTTTTATATATTTCTTTCACCAAATCAACTGAAGTATCATTGGGAATATTTACCGTAACACTAATGCTATGATCTACCCATTTTTGGATGGAACCCTGCATTTTTACTTTCTGAACCCAATCTACATCATTCGCTGTAGCACCGTGATAAGGCGATGCTTCAACCAATTTGTTGAGTTCTTCTGAAGTCATGGTTTTAACTTCTTCCATGTTGTGACCATTCGCCTCCAACCAGTTCACAAATTTGTGATGAAAAACATTGTATTCCTCCCAGTGGTCACCAATTTCATCTATAAAGCTGACATTGACCTCTTGGTCATTTGGATTTACTTTTCTTCGTCTTTTATAGGTGATCAAGAATGCTGGTTCAATACCTGAAGTTGTCTGAGCCATAAGGCTTGTTGTTCCAGTTGGAGCTATCGTCAAAAGGGCAATATTCCTCCTTCCATATTTGACCATATCATCATACAAGCTGGCATCCGCTTCTTTCAGTCTATTGATAAAAGGATTCTTCATCTCACGACGTGGGTCGTAAATCTTGAATGGTCCACGATCACGTGCCATATCTACTGAAGAACGGTAGGCATTGATTGCCAGTGTTTTATGCACCCTAGTAGAGAACTCAATTCCTTCATCACTACCATACTTTATTCCCAATGCTGCTAGCATATCACCTTCTGCAGTAATACCTACCCCAGTACGACGTCCCTCCTCACAAGTCTTTCTGATTTTTTGCCAGAGCCGAAATTCCGTTTGACGGATTTCATCTGACTCAGGATCCTTTTCAATTTTATCAAGAATTTTATCAATCTTCTCCAATTCCATATCAATGATATCATCCATCATGCGCTGAGCAGTTTGGACATGCTCTGCGAATTTTTCAAAATTGAAAGAAGCCTTTTTAGTAAATGGCTGCTCTACATAGCTATATAGATTGACTGCTAATAACCTGCAACTATCATAAGGACAAAGTGGAATTTCTCCACAAGGATTTGTAGAGATAGTTTTATAACCCAAATCAGCATAACAATCTGGAACAGATTCCCTTATAACTGTATCCCAGAATAAAATACCGGGTTCAGCCGATTTCCATGCATTATAAATGATTTTGTCCCAAATCTGGGTAGCGTCTACTTTAGTCTTATAAGATGGATTTTTAGATTCAACAGGATATTGTTGTACATACTTGTCACCGGTAAGCGCTGCACGCATGAACTCGTCATCAATGCGGACCGAAACGTTTGCACCAGTTACTTTACCAGCTTCCATTTTAGCATCGATGAAATCTTCCGCATCAGGATGCTTTATAGAAACGGATAACATCAATGCACCTCTACGGCCATCTTGTGCCACTTCTCTGGTACTGTTGGAATAACGTTCCATGAAAGGCGCCAATCCTGTTGATGACAATGCACTATTCAAAACAGGACTTCCTTTAGGTCGGATATGAGAAAGGTCGTGACCTACCCCGCCTCTACGTTTCATCAACTGTACTTGCTCCTCGTCTGTCCTGATTATACCTCCATAAGAATCGGCGCTGTTGCCTATTACAAAACAGTTGGATAGCGAAGACACTTGCAAATTATTTCCAATGCCAGACATCGGGCCACCTTGAGGAATGATATACTTAAACCTTTTGAGCAAATCATACATCTTTTGCTCACTTATAGGGTTTGGATATTTAGACTCAATCCTGGCAAGTTCGGAAGCAATCCTCCTGTGCATATCATCAGGAGTTAATTCATAAATATTGCCCGAAGAGTCTTTAAGTGCGTACTTATTGATCCAAACATTAGCAGCCAATTCATCTCCTTCAAAATAAGTGGTAGATGCCTTGAGAGCCTCCTGATAGGTGTAAGTTTTCTTTTTCTCTCTATTTTTTGGGGTAGGCTGGGATTTTTTTTCCTGAATTACTAAAGTCTCCATGGTCGCAGTTTCTTTTATAGTGTTACATGATGGATTATGGCCTTTTTAAACAGCCCGACCAAAATGCGGCTGTCGAGTAAGCTTGATTCCTTTATCTGTTCCCTGCAACTAATAATTAAGGCAGGGAACAGGAGATAGGAAGGGGCATCTTACTCCATAGTATCTATAAGTCAAAATGTTTGTATAACTCTGGGAAGGTCTTGAAACCAAAATGACGGATTTTTTTCTTCCCCCGTGTCCGTCAGTTATATGGATCGCTGTTGTTTATTACAGTATGTTTATTTTATCAGCACGAAAGTAATGCCTGTTTGAAGATTTAGACCTTTGAGTTTTCCACATTATGTGGAAAAAATACCTAAGTTGTTGATTGTCAGTAGCTCGTTTTTTTTCAACAGAATTTTTATTTGTGGAAAACTATGTGTGGAAAACTAAACTTTGTATAAGCAAATAATTGACAAGTATAATTTTGAAATACCTAACAAATTGACAATCAATAATTATTACAGTTAAGCTCTTGCAATTATATTGTTGGAAAGCTCCAGGAAAGTTGAATTCTTTCTCTTTTAGAATAGGTTTTTACGCTGGAAATACCAGGCAAGCCCCAAACTACCAAATAATGAAATTATTATGATGACAAAAAAAGAGGACAATGAATTGTTGTTCAGCGGTAAAGCCACGTTCATCCCCATAAAGGAGGCAACTAAAGTGGGTACCATCAAAATTATGGTAATCGTTGTCAGCCTTTTTATTGTAAGGTTTAAGTTGTTGGAAATTATTGACCCATAGGCATCCATTGTCCCGTTCAAAATGTTTGTGTACATATTGGACATCTGCAATGCTTGACTATTATCAATAATAATATCTTCAAACAAATCAGTTTTCTCTTCTTCCTTTCCCAAATGCAGGAAGTCAGTCCGTTTCATTTTCATCTTTAGCAGTTCATTATCGCTAATAGATGAAGCAAAATACACCAAGCTTTTTTCTATACTAAGCAATTGCTTTAAATCACCACTTCTACTGCTGTGATACAGCTCTTTTTCAATCAGATTTCGCTTTTGATTAAGCTGTTTCAGACAACTTAGAAATCGATAGACAGTTTGCTCCAATATTTGAAGTACAAATAATTGTTGATCTTCTGGTTCAAAATACTTCACTTTGTTTTCAAGGAACGACTCCAATACAGGGTTGTCAAGCGAAGAGATTGTAATCACATGATCTACTGTTATGACAATACCTATTGGTGCCGTTATAAAAAATGCATCAATATCTTCTTCAAAAGGATTAAGAATTGGCGTACTCAAAATTATCAGACGATTGTCTTCATCTCGTTCATACCTTGAGCGTTCGTCAATATCCAAAGGATCCGTCAAGAAATCCAACGGTATATCATAATGCTGAGCTACTTCTTCCAATTCTTCGGGAGTGAATGGTGGAGAAATATTGATCCAGCAGGATGCATCTGGCCCTGTCAGTTCAATTAGCTTTCCTTTTTCCCTGTTATAATATTTTATCAAAACCGAAGATGGATTTATGGCAGCCTTGTCTGAACAAATAAGTTTAGACAGGGTCTAATAAGGTTCGCAAACATACAATATATAAAAACAACTCCTCTTTCCATTTACCGAAACATATTTGATTTTATTCAAATCTCAACACCATCTAATATTCACTTATAATCAATGAGGGTATTGATTTAGAAAAGGAATAAATAAGGTGCGATTACAAATGCCTTATAGTAAAGTTGAAATTTGTTTTGCTTAAAAGATAAGGTGTTGCTAATTTTGCGACCTAAAATTTAAAAAATGAGTGCAGAAAAATCTTCATCAGGGCTAAACTGGATATTGTTTTTTATCTCTACTGCTATTATGGTGGCGATGATTATCATGATGCCGCAATGGTTTTGGCTGGTTCTTCCTTTTTCCCTTACCTTTCTTGTAAAGGCAATGGATTTAATGTAAGCAGTCAAGCAATTGCTTAAATCAAAAGATTATAGGTTAAGCAAGTTAGCTTAACCTTTATTTATTTCAATTCGACCATTCTTGGAGCTTCCATTTATTATGAGGATAGCCCTGTTTTCAATATTCATATTCTTCTGCTCGTCCGAGCCATTTTCCCAACAACTTTATTTGGAAGGATTCCTCAGTCGTAATCTCACCAACTATGGTCATGCTCCCTATCAAAACAACAATAATTGGCACTCATTAATGGGTGGTAGATTTGCCGTTGGAGCAGATCATCTTCAAATTGGTGTAGAATATAACCAGCATTTAACCGACCCGAATTGGGTTATAAAGGAAGCGACCACAGGGGCAGAATTAGGAGAACATATTATCAACACAACCTATTATGGTTTGTTTTTAAGGTCTAAAATTTCGAAATACCCCGCCAGGCGATTCGGTGTGACCCTAATGGCAGGTTCAGGATTTTTCGATACTAATCGAACTTCGAATGTTCCTGGAGACCTTGCTTCGCTGCAATATGACTCAACGCTTGGATTCACTGGAGGCATAGGTGTTTCAGCACCTTTGGTAAAAATGGTCATGCTTGAATTTGGCTACCATTATTATTTTGTGGGCTACAAAGAAACAGAAGAATTGGCAGAGCTGAACGGAGGATTTCATTCAGTCCAATTAGGGGTTAGTTTCAACTTTGTTTTTGGAAAAAGAGCCGAAAAATATAAAGCAATTAAGGGGGGATAAATTCTTTCTTGATAGTTTCATTCTTCCAGCTCCTCTTAATCCTTAAGTCCAAATTCTTCCAAACTTTAGAATCCTTTAAAACAGCTTTTACTTAAAAAGCAGAGAATGCCGTTCCTGATACTATTAATTCAGCGGCGAAATTGATGCATTTTCAGACAAAATGTTAACTTCGTTTTCCTAAATCAGAACTGATCAATGAAAGCCTCATATCAAATGCCCTTTTAGTTATCCCCTGACTTATAGGGTTCCCGATTACACTATCATACCAAACCTCAATTAAAAATGACTTTTGAATACCGTGAACAGATAGGGACAGTGGCGCTAGCCATTTTTCTTTTCAGTTTTCAGGCACCTGCTCAGATAAATGTTGCTTTACAGCTCACCCATCCTTCTTGCGGTGGGTTTTCAACAGGTAGCATTTTAGCAATTCCAATTGGTGGGATGGGGCCATATACATACGATTGGAGTAATGGTTCAAACAATAATCCAATAACATTTATCCCAGCAGGTGAATATACTGTGACCGTTACTGATACAAATGGTTCAACAGGAACGGCTATGGGGACTATAACAGAGCCAGATCCTTTGCAAGTCCAAATAGCTATAACTGATTGTGGAGTCCCAGGTAGTATGCAAGCAGTCGTTAACGGTGGAATTCCACCGTTTGAATATGAATGGAGTTCAGGTGAATCGACTTCAGCTATCTATGATTTAATGCCCGACCAATATTGTCTGACTGTAACTGATCTCAACTCATGTGCATTTCAGCTTTGTGAATCGATTGGCAACCCAATGTCTATTAGCCTCGATGCCAATCCTGCAATATGTGGAACTGGAGAAGGAGGCAATGCAGCAGTAAATGTTTTTGGTGGAGTTGCTCCTTTTGACTACTTGTGGAGCAATGGAGAAACAACAGATTCAATATCGAACCTTCCTCCGGGCATCTATTCTGTGACTGTAACAGCTGAAAACGGATGCACAGCATTTGGTGATAAAGAAGTTGACTTTATCACAGGCGATATTCCAGTTTCATTAGACATAATCCACCCAAATTGCACAGGTATAAACACTGGGCAGATAACTGCTAACCCCAGTAATGGTGTAATTCCTTATATCTATGATTGGAGCAATGGTGACACTACGCAAACGCTATCCAACCTGACGGCTGACACCTATTTCGTTACCATAACCGATTTTATAGGATGTAGCTCGATTGATTCTGCAACGCTTCAAATCCCTAATATTATTGATGTAAATTTTGACAGCATTATCCATCCAACCTGCCATTATTCAACGGATGGCTATTTGGAAGTATCAGCTCAAAATGGTGAAGAACCCTATTTATTTGTTTGGAGCACGGGTGATAGTATCCAATATATTGATACGCTTGGGGCAGGCATGTACTACGTTACCGTTACGGATATTCTCAATTGTATGACCATTGACAGTTTTGAATTGATTGCCCCAGACACTTTTAAAATAAATATTGACAGTACAGAGCCCAGTTTTTGTGGAGCAAATGATGGAACAATAACAGCTTTACCAATGGGTGGTGTAACTGGCCCGTTTAAATATTTATGGAGCACCGGTGATACCACAAAAACCCTAACCAACATTGGTACAGGTACATATGAAGTAAGCATAACGTCATCGGAAGGATGCGAAGCAAGTACCATTGATACGTTGTTGGAACCAATATATTTAACCGTAAATATTTCAGGATCAGACCTTGTTTGCCACAACGAATTTAATAGCCAACTAACTGCAAATACGGCACATGGCACAGCGCCATATACCTATCTATGGAGTAACGGTAATACGGAACAGTCTATAACTGGAGTAGGGCCCGGTGATTATTCAGTTACTATTTTTAGTGCAGAGAACTGCAAAGGCTCTGATACTATTACAGTTATAGAAAATCCTCCTATTATGATTTCTGGAACAGTTACTCATGTAACATGTTTTGGACAATCCAATGGATCAATCAATATCAATGTTGAAGGAGGCACTCCACCCTTAAATATTTTATGGCCAAATGGATCCAATTCCACTATTCTGACAAACCTTCAAGCAGGCAACTTCACGGTTACTGTTACTGACGCTGAAGGTTGTGAAAAAACAGAGACGTTTATTGTAACACAACCTCAAAAATTGGAGATCGAATTTAGTTCTTCGGCTGGAAGTTGCGGTAATAATGGATTTAGTATGGCTCTCCCGTCAGGAGGCGTATCCCCCTATCAATTTTTATGGAACACTGGCGATACTGACGAACTATTAGACAATATCCCACCAGGAACCTATACGGTTACAATCACAGACTCAAATGGGTGTACAAAGGCGAATTCAGTTATTATCAACTCATACCCAGGATTTTCATTGGATGTACCTTCAACCAACACTACCTGTAATGGGACGACAGACGGGACAGCCTCAGTGGTAACATTTGGTGGTAGTGCCCCTTTTAGCTACCTCTGGTCCACTGGCCAAACCACAAACTCCATTTCAGGATTATCCCCAGGTGTATATGAAGTCACTGTTACTGACGGTAATGACTGTACTGAAACAGCTAGCGCTATTATTGAAATGGGTTCGGGGCTGAACGTATTCATTGAAGCAGACTCATTTATTTGTTTAGGTGGATTTGGGGCAGCTACAGCGACAGGTATAGGAGGCAATTCCAACTCATATATTTACAATTGGTCAACAGGAGAATCTACTGAGACTATTAATAACTTAATTCCAGGAGATTATTCTGTTACCGTTTCAACTCCTGAAGGTTGTTCAGGTGAAGGATCATTTTTATTTGTTGAGGGTGGAAATTTCAATTTAAATAGTAGTTTTCAAAATATAAAGTGTTTTGGAGATTCAACTGGAAGCATTAGTGTTAATGCAACGGGTGGCATCCCACCTTTCACGTTTAATTGGAGCAATGGCGCTACTACTTCCACAATCCAAAACTTACCTGTAGGCAATTACACCGTCTCTGTCTCTGATTTTTCTGAATGTGTAAAAACACTAAATGTTGAAATTACATCGCCGCCAGAAATGATAGTTGACGTTTTGGGGATGGATGGTATTTGTGGCAATTTAGGTTCAGCCAGTTCGGAGATTTTAGGAGGCACCATGCCATTCTTTTACCAATGGAGCAATGGCGCTACTACCCCATCGATCAGTATTTTAGGACCTAATACTTATTCTCTGACCGTCACAGATGCAAATAATTGTAGTGCTGTTGATTCAACTGAAATTGATTTAATAAGCTCGGTTTCTTGTAGTGTCGAGATGCTATTGCCAGTAACATCAGCAGGCGGGAACAATGGATCACTTAACGCAGCAATAACTGATGGTATTGGGCCCTATACCTTCAATTGGAGCAATGGTAAAACAACCCAATCTATTGACAACCTGCCTGCCGGAAACTATACAGTTACGGTTACCGATTCAAATGATTGTGTTTCAACTTGTAATTTTTTCCTACTGGATGGAGCCCAGATTGGAGATTTCGTTTGGGAGGATTCAAATGAGAATGGAATCCAGGATACGGGAGAGGAAGGGTTAGTTGGAGTTGAAATTTCATTGAGTGGAACTAATATTTACGGGCTACCAGTAAATATTAATACTGCTTCTAACACCTTAGGAAATTATTTCTTCGATGTATCCCCAGGAGAATATCAACTTACTTTTTCGGTTCCAATAGGTTATGTACCAAGTCCCAAAGGACAAGGCGGAGATATTGAGATAGATAGTGATGCCGACCCATTGACCAACAAAACAAACTTTTTCTCGATCAATGCCGGAGATGAAAACCATCAAATTGATGCAGGTTTTTATGTGGAAATAAATTGCGACAATGTAATTTCTGCTGGTGATATCTGCTGCAATCAAATTTTATGTGGAGAAGGCAATACTCCTACCCCATTGATGAATAATGAACTACCAAGTGGAGGCAGTGGAGCTTTGGAATATGTATGGATGTATAGTGAAATGTCTGAAGTTTTTGATCCGCTGACATGGTTAGTTATAGACAATTCTAACCTCCCATCACTCGACCTCGGAGTCGTTGATACGACCACTTTTTTTGTCCGTCGTGCTAGAAGGAATGGCTGCACGCAATTCATTGAAAGCAATATAATTGAAGTTACAGTTAATGAAATTCCTACCATTGAAATTATAGCCCCAAGCGTAGTTTGTCAAACATCGAATGTAGAGGTATCAGGTACTGATTATGGTGCTGACGCAATTTATACCTGGACGTTTGAAAATGGCAATCCGGCTATTTCATCCTCGCCAGTAGTAAGTAATCTCATTTGGGACATGATTGGTGACTGGGAAATTTCCTATGCAGTTGAAGTTGATGGTTGTCTTGCAGTTGTATTGGATACTATTCAAATAACTGAAAGTCCTGATTATTGCGGATATGAATTAGTGCTAGACGGGGCAAAAATCGATACTGCCACAGCGCATTTGAATTGGTTATATCCTGAAAGCGATACTGTTGACCGCAATTATACAGTAGAATGGGCTTGGGAAAATGAACCTTTCACCGCTATAGGTCAAGCAGATTCAATGGATACAGCAGGTATATTTATTCACTTTTTTAGAAAACATAATGGCATGCTTGTCGGGAAAAATGCCTATCGGGTAATATTGGATGATAGTGATGGGACGCAACTGGTTTCTAATATTGTAGAATTCCAAAGGGATTCTATCCCTGTTGTAGAGCCGGAAAAAGAATACCGATTGGTGCACAGCTACCCAAACCCATTTACGGATCTTATCAAAATTGATGTTTATGACAGGTTTGATGTACCCGTCACGATTGAGCTCTTTAATCCATTGGGGCAGTTAGCATATTTTGACGAGCTTTCAACCGATATGGACACTTTCGAAATTGATACAAAAGAGTTTCCGTCTGGCACCTATTTTATGTTTGTCAGGTATGGCGGTAAGCCTCAAAAGATTTTTAAATTTGTGAAAGGCCAGTAATTTTTGACTTTATAAACTTGCACTTCTACACTTAATACCAACCATTAGTGAACCAAGAAACCCATCTTCCATTTTCATATTACCTAAAAATTGGCTTGGCTTCTGGCCTGCCATTCGCCATTCTAATGATGCTGTTCAATTGGGCAATTGGGGATACTTTTAGTCTTTGGAAATTCTTCAGTTATTTAATTTTATTCGGAATACTCAATGGCATTTTCTCTACCAAAATGCAGACTTTTTATTTAAAAAAATTAGGAGTTACCCGAATTGACCCTAACACAATTAATGTTAGACAAAGCAAAATAATTGATAGCAATGCGTCCTTGAACGAAGTATTTGATTTGCTTGAAAAGAAATTATTTATCAAGAAAATCAATCTAGTTGCTGAGAATAATTCCATCAAAATGAGAACAAAATTTTCAACTATTTCATGGAGTGAAATTGTTCAAGTCAAAAAATTAAACGAGGTTGATGGCTTGTATCAATATGAAGTTTCCAGCAAGCCGTTTTTTCCACAAGTAATGTTCGATGCAGGCAGGAATTACAAAAATGTTTTGGAAATTGAAAAACTAATTGCCACTTCATCGTAGCCTCGAACTATTTATTTTCCTTCCCAAACCCATGTAAAGACTGCGCAATAAATTTATCGGGGAAACGCTCAATTTCCGGAAAACCAAGCCGTATATCTCGTCCATTATGAGGAATCTTTGCTGTCCCGAACAGATAGTCCCAAATAGCCAATGTCAATCCAAAATTGATCCCATATTTTCTGCCCTCTGGCATCTCATACGCATGGTGCCAAATATGCATTTCTGGGCTATTGAAAAGGTACTTCATAATTGGACCAAGAATTACAGCTCCTATCAAAAATCCACTACTAACAACTCCAAGTTGAGTTAACATGCCCGGATTAGTTAATAGATTTACTTCAAAACCTCCTATTGCAATCACAAGCCCAATCAGTCCGCCCAACACTCCTCCGGTTACCCAGCCAGGCACTGAGATGTTGGAATGATTGTAATGCCCAACGGACAATGTGAATAAATGGATAATAAAAAAATCGTACAACCCAAGCCCCAATAAAGCCAGTGGAATGTATTCGATAGTACGATAAACCACATTCTCCATCCAATGAAATCTAAGGTGCGCCGCAAAACCCATCTGTTCTACGGAATGATGCACCTTATGGAATTCCCATAACCGCTCAGATCGGTGCAACAAGCGATGTGTCCACCACTGAATAAAATCACGAACAATAAAACCTATTAACAATACAGCCCAAAAAGGAAAGCTGTTGAGCGGATTTGAAGATTGTAGGTCAAAACCAGTTAAAGAGATAATACTGTCATTGAAAAATTTTACTACTACATCTGAAAGTGCATTGTAGATAATAAGTGAGAATAGAAAAAAATTGAAAAACATGTAAAAGAAATCCAACCAGAAATCTTTCCTGATTTTTGGTTGTGATTTTCTCCACGGGTTAATTATTTCCAAGAAAAAGAAAAAGGCAGAAATGGCAATCAACCAATAAAAATAATTGCCCCAATGTGGATGGGTAATTTCACTCCATAGATAATTGGCATAACCAGTGTAGCTGGATAAAAAGGCGTTTAAGTAGTCCATTCTCAATAAATTTTATTTGAGAAATCAAAAAAACGAAGAGTTACCATAGTTCTCAGTAACTAAAATTACAATTGGTGAAATTGGTTATCTGTTTAAATATAAATATCAAGTATCAGCAGGGCTCCGAATAGAAGACTTGCAATACCATTTGTTGTAAAAAAAGCCAAATTCACTTTGCTAAGATTATCAGGTTTTACAAGAGCATGTTGGTAAATTAATAACCCAACAAAAAGAACCGCCGCCAACCAATTCATCCACCCAAATTCTTGAAATTCTTGATCAATTTGATAGGCCGCTATAAGTATGAAAACGGCACATAATACATGTAAAATTGAAGAAATTGTCAGTGCCTTTTTCTTTCCAAATGCAGCTGGAATTGAGTTTAAATTATTTGACTTGTCAAATTCTTCATCTTGCAATGCATAAATAATATCAAAGCCAGAAACCCAAAAAAGTACTGCCAATCCATAAAGTATTGGAATTATATCAAATCCGCCCCCAGCAGCAAGGTATGCACCAATTGGGGCCAGTGCCAAACCCAAACCAAGAACTAAATGACATAAAGCAGTGAAACGCTTAGTAAAACTATATCCTAGTATAACGAGCAATGCAATGGGCGAGAGAAAAAAACAAATTGGGTTGATGAACCAAGTAGTAGCAATAAACAAAGCACAATTTATAGCAACAAAAAATATGGCTGATTTTGTAGAAATAATTCCTGCTGGTATTTCCCGAATCGCAGTTCTTGGATTTTTCAAATCTATATCTCTATCAAGATAACGATTAAATGCCATGGCAGCACTACGAGCAAAAATCATACATAGCACTACTAACAACAAAAGCCACCATTTAAAATTAATTTCTGATTGCCGGGTAGCAAGAAAAAAGCCAAGCAAAGCAAAAGGCATCGCAAAAATGGTGTGACTGAATTTTATAAGTGACAGGTAACGCTTCATATTATAATGCTAAGAACTTCGTGAGATTGGCAAATAGAAAAAGCCTGCACAATTATACAATCATGCAGGCTTTCAGTTCCTAAATTTATTCGGAATTATTGAGTTGCACTCACATTAGGAGTCGCTTTAGCTGCATTAGGGTCAGCCAAAACTTCACCTTTGATCTGAATCAAAGATTGTGGAGGATCTGTATTGGCAGTAATTGTAACCGTTTTAGTTTGGTTACCGCTTTTGCCTTTACTATCAAATTCCACAAGGATTTCTCCTTCTTCACCTACACCGATTGGTTCTTTTGGCCATTGTGGAACTGTGCATCCACAGCTTCCTTTAGCGTTGCTGATTACCAATGGTTCGTCTCCTGTATTTTTGAATTTGTAAACGTGCTGTACTTTTTCACCAGCTTTCACTTTACCGAAATTGAATTCAGTTTCATTGAAAACTATTGAAGTTGTTGGACCTACTGGTGGAGCAGGAGTAGCAGCATTGTTAACTGGAGTTACGGCACCTGGGGCAGTTGGTGGTGGTGGAGTCATGGCAGCAGCACCAGTTGCGGTACCTGCAGCTGAATCTACAGCAGCGTCACTTGCATTGTCTCCTTCGTTTTGACAGCTAGCGAAAAGAGCGACAGCCAAAACAGCTAAAATTCCAAATTTGATTTGCTTCAACATCTGTAATTGATTTTTGATGAGAAAAAATTTGTTGCGAACAGAAAAAAGAGGCGCAAAGATAATGAAATTGCATCAAGTGTGCGATCTCCTTTTCGGTAGGCAAATTTATGCCAAACCATTGAGCTTGCTTGTCAATGGCTGTTCAAAGACTGTTAACGATGCGTTAAGAGGGTTGTTGCACCAAAAAATTCATTCCCACCATATATCATATAAACTTGAAAATCATTGAATAATCCTTTTTTACAAAATTTTCTAACCTCTGTAGGGGTGGTAGGCAAATTTAGTGTCTATACATCCGAGAACATCAATATAAGCTTTCACTACAACAATAAAATCCGAAAGAAATGAATGCTACTATGACTAAGCCTACAGTTTCAATTTCACAATTTCCACTCTTTGAATGTCTTAATGAGGAAGAGAAAAGGCGTTTAGAAGAAATGTCGGAATATAAAGTGAAACCAAAATTCAGCTATATTTTCTTACCTGATGAGCCCTCAGAACACATTTACTTTTTAGCTAAAGGCATGGTCAAGATAGCTACCCACTCAGATGAGGGAAAAGAAGTTATCAAAAGCATTATTCAGCCTTTGGCTATGTTTGGTGAACTCGGAATTATCGGGGAATCTCGTAGGCAGGACCTTGCCCAGGCTTTGAGAGAGGAAGTACATGTTTTTGTTCTAAGAGTTGAGGATTTGAAAAAATTGATGAGGAGCAATTTCAAATTGTGTGATAAAGTGATGACACTATTCGGCAATCGATTAATCCGTGCTGAAAACAAACTTGAATCTTTGATCTTTAAAGATGCTCGAACTCGAATAATTGAATTTATTAAAGACTCCGTTGCAAGAAGTGGAAGACAGATTGGATTCGAAATGTTGCTTAAGCACAGCCTAACGCATCAAGATATAGCTAATATTACTTGTACATCCCGCCAGACAGTTACGCTTGTATTAAATGAGTTGAGGAAATCTGATTTGATATACTTCAATAGAGGTAAGATACTGGTAAGGGATATGGCAAAACTCGCTTAAAATTATTCCTTATAAAGGAAACATGCTTTTTCTATAAACTAAAACTTTTTAATGGCTGCCATACAGGTAGCCATTTTTTATTTAATGATTTCCATTCTTATCCGCCACTCATTAGGGAGATAGTTGTTGATTCGGTTTTCCAATATTTTCATCCACCCCAGGTTGTGTCCTTTATATTTAGCCAAATGCCACCCTTTCGATTCTGGTGAAACATCCATATTCTCTTTTTTCAAAAATTTCAATGCTTGGTCTTTAGTTAATTCAACAGAAGGGAATTCATTTTTAATCATCGAACTCACGGCTAATGCATGAGAAGGCACAAAATTATTTCTTTTCAATTCACCAATTCTTATACCATATGATCTTCGTTTAAGGCTTTGAGCCACAGCATTGCTTGACTCTCCTATTGATATAGGAACAGCCACAATTTCACCATTTGGTTTTGAAAAAAAAGAGCATAAATCAGGGTCATTGATCCAATTTCTAATTTCAGAAATTTCATGTTTCGTTAGGGGCGTTAGTTCTTTCAATGGCTTTATTTTCACTTGCCTTTCTCCAAAATTTCCTTTTTTTCGAAGGATGCTCAAATAAAACCCTTCTCCCTTAACTTTATGAGGAAAAAATTGATAACCAAATTCTGTTTTTACAAGATTCCATTCATTATTCAACTCAATTTCAGTTAGTTCAAATTCACCTGTCTCTAACAGCCATTTAATGTTTTCATCATTTTCGGCAGAATTAAAAGTGCAGGTAGAATAAATCAATATACCATTACCACATACTAAATTTTTAGCTGACCTTAATATCCTTTTTTGTCTTGAAGAACAATGTAATACATGCTCTTGCGACCACTCATTTCTTGCATTTTCATCTTTCCTGAAAAGCCCTTCTCCCGAACAAGGAGCATCTACCAATACAACGTCAAAAAAACTGTTAAGAGGTTGAAAGTCTTCTGCATCGTGGTTCGTAATTATGACATTAGAATTGCCCCACTTTTCCAAATTCTGTTTTAAAGAAGATACTCTTGATCGAATTACTTCATTGGCAACCAACAAGCTATTCTCATTAATAGCTGACGCAATTAATGTACTTTTTCCACCAGGAGAAGCACATAAGTCCAATGTTTTTAAAGGCTTCGATAAGTCAACAGATTGAGTCAATGCCTGATACAAAAACATAGAAGATGCTTCTTGAACATAGTAAGTGCCAGCATGAAATAATGGGTCTAAAGTAAATATGGGTCTTTCTGAAAGGTAACGGCCTTCTGGATGCCAAGGGACGACTTCTGCATAGTCAAAATCCTTAATTTCCTTAAAAAGGTTGAGTCGAAGACTTACGGGTATTTTTTGTTGGTATGAATCCAAAAAAGCAGGTAATTCATCTTTCAATATTGGCCCGATAGTATCTAAGAAGGCATTTGGAAGGTTCATAAAAAAAATTGTTGCCGCAAATCTATCAAGCATCCCAACTTTAAACAATGAGGGTTCTGTATTTTCGCAGTATGACTAAATTAAATTACAAGCTATTGGCGTGGATTGCAGTTCTTGCCATAATTGGAATAATGACTATATATGTTTTTGAAATTACACATCTTTCAAACACATTGGATGCAGGGAATATGGTCTGGAAATCAATATTAATTGGTCTTTTAATTGGTTTGGTTATAGGGAAACGGCTTTTAAATCCCTATGCAGAATTGGTAGATAAAATTAGAACCTGGACGATCAACCTATTTATTCCAATTTTATTTTTACCCCTGATCGCAAGTTTAACAAATCGAATTTTTGCAATTGGAGAAGTCAAACTCACTCAATTTGAATATATCGAAGAGTTGGCCTTTTCTTCAAGCGCTTATGGATTTTTAAAAGATGAGAAAGTAAAACCAACTGGTTGTTATCTATTTGTTTTTCACAACGGAGAGATAAAAAGATTCAAACAATCAACGTGTAAATATTGGGGAACAAAAAGAGGCGAAATGATCAACCTTAAAGTTGCAAGGGGGCTATGGGGTTATGATATTGTAATAGTTGAACAAACACAGAACGATTAAATCAGCCCTTCATTTACTGCATATAAAACCAATTCCGAAGTGGTACCGATCTTGAGTTTCTTCATGATGTTTTTCCGGTGGGTATATACGGTATGCGTACTAAGGTTTAATTCCGCAGCTATTTCCTTCGCAATCAATCCATTGGCTACCAGCCTCACAATTTCTATTTCCCTTGGAGTCAAGGGTGTCGGAGCACACTCTGTTGGGAAAGACTTCTCTAAAAGGTGGTTTAGCACATTGGTACAATAATACTTCTCATTTTTTGAAGTAGCATGAACAGCATCAATGATCTCTTTTTCATCACATTGTTTCGACATGTAACTATTTACCCCCATTTCAAGTATTTGGTAAATATTCTTTTTATCGTTGTCACTACTGATTACCATCAATTTTATCTTTGGATAGGTAAATCTTACCTTTTCAACAGTCTGGGTGCTAAAATGACCTGGCTGATTATAATCCAGCACCAACATCTCAGGCGCATTGCTTTGAAGGGCGTTAAACAATTGTTGTTCATTTACAACTTCTGAAATAACTTGAAATGATGATTGAGCATGCAGAATCTGTTTTAACCCTAACCTTACAAGGTATTGTGAATCAGCTAATATGACAGAAATGTTGTCCATTTTGATTATCTAAAGTAAGGCGGCAAAGATAAGCCTACCGACTATGCTTGACAATTTTATTTAGATTAAATTTAGATTGATGACAAAACAGATTGCATTTCCAACTGCAACACTGTCACTTCATTTCAACGATGTATCTCAATGATGGGAAAATTGGTAACAAACTCAATTCAACGAATTCAAAGGTGAGGTTTCCATTATCTTCAAACTTATCACGTAGCGTTCGAAATAAAGGGTTTAATCTATTATAGACATTAGTAACTCCAATTCGAATAGTGTGCTTTGTTTTGGGTGTATTGATATAATGATTCGCTGAAAAATCGAATCTATGATAGGTAGGCAATTTTCGATCATTAATACCCTCTGGCACAATCAATGGTTCAATTTCTGTCGGAACTCCAGTTACCGTTATCACACTATACTCCTGAGATGGTAAGCTATAAAAACTTCCTGACGCTATAGTAAATCCACTAGCGAGATCCCATTTTTCGTTCAGATTGTACGAAAGTTGAATATTAAGATTATGCCTCCTGTCTAATTTAATTGGAAAGCTGTTTCCATTGTTTATTTCATTTGAAAATTTTCTGTCTGACCAACCCAAAGTATAACTCATCCATCCACTCCATTTTTCATGCTCCCTTTGTAACAACAGCTCTGTCCCATATGATACCCCCTTGCCTAATTCAATATTGTCTTGCCAATCTATAGTGTTGATGCCATCCAATGAAGCCCCCCTGAACAATGGTAGGTTCTCCATTTTTTTGTAATAAAAATCAAGATTTATCAAGAAACCATGAAAGAGTTTATGCTTTGCACTAAAAACTGTTTGCCAAGATTTTTGAGGAGGAGCTTTCTGAGTGGCAGTCACCCATAAGTCTTTTGGGAGGCCTAGTCTACTTGGGCTAAGTAGGTGTAGAAATTGAGTTACTCTATTTAATGAAATACTATAGGAAGAATTATTGTCAGGCATGTAAGTTAACAATAACCTAGGCTCAGGAAGAACAAACCAATTATCTAATACTTTAGAAGAAGAAACCCTCAACCCTACATTGAGAAAAGTATGATCGTTGATGATAATTTCATCTTCTATATACCCAGCAATTTCAGTAGATTTTAATGGTTGATTTCTGGAATCACCTATTGTGTCGACAACAATGTAATCAACTTCTGTGGCTTCCTCATAAGAAGCAATTTTGGCTGAGAACTCGTGCCAAGCTATTTTCCCTCCAAATCTGACTTTATGTTTGTCATAAGCTACCACGTCAAAATCTGACTTTATCGCATAATCAGTTATAACGGAGCTATAAAGTTGTAGCAATACATCGCGTTCCAGCGTGTCACTGGTATTATGCAAAATCAGATCAACAAAATCCTGAGAACCATACTCGTATATACTGTAAGTAAAAGTGGTATTTCCGAATACCTCATTAGAATACAGGTGATTCCATCTAAAAGCCGCTATATTGTTCCCCCAATCAACTTTCTCTTTATCACTCAATGTAGCTAGGGTATCTCCAAATGATTTCTGTAAGCTACGTAGATCATCATAATTGTCATTCCCTGAATAATAGCTTAAATATATTTTATCCTTTGTTCCAATATCGTAGTTAAATTTAACATTCAGATCGTCAAAATGATAGGATACGAACCCGCCATTGTCCCTTAATTTTCGACTTATAGGCTCTGCATAAAAATCAAATAAAGCTCTTCTGCCAGAGAAAAAGAACGCTCCTTTATTTTTATGTAATGGACCTTCCATGGTAAGCTTCCCAGACGTAATCCCGAAATCTACTTCTCCGAGAAATTTTTTTCTATTCCCTTCTTTTGTCTGAATATCCCATACTGATGATATCCGGCCTCCATATCGAGCTGGAAACGACCCTTTTAAGATTTTAGCACTGCGTATTGCGCTCGAATTATATATTGAAAATAAGCCAATACCGTGCATTGCATTATAGATAGGCACTCCATCTAAAAGAAATAAATTCTGATCTATACCGCCACCTCTTACCGATAAACCTCCAAACCCATCAGCTCCAGTTTGGATGCCTGGCAAGGTCGTAACAGTTCTAATAACATCTGTTTCCCCACCCAATGAGGTCATCTTTGAAACTCGAACCATATTAAGGTCGAAATCAAAAACACCTGTATTTATTGCTTTTGAATCGTTAAATGAACTCACTAATATCGGCTCAAACCAAAAAGGGTTTAATTCAAAAACATATTGTCTGTCTTCATTCAGGAAAAATGAAAAATTCTTAGGCTCATAACCAAGGTTTGAAATAGTGAGATTTATTTCACCTTCAATAACCGACATACTAAAAAATCCAAATCGGTTAGTATATGTTCCTATCTTCTTTTCAGCATCAAATACTACTGCTCCAATTACATTCTCGCCACTTTCCTCATCTCGTACATAGCCGCTTATAGTGTAGCTATTTAATTCATTGCCAGATCTTGTATAGATTATTACGGAATTTGGAGATTCCCTATAACCGAGGATTGTACCTTTTAATAATTGATCCAAGACTTTGTCTAGGGGTAGATTTTTAGCAGTAAAGTTTATCGGTTGAACTTCAGGAAGAATACTATTGCTAAAGGAGAGGTAAACATCTGCGCTGTCAATTAAAAGGAGCAGCGCTTCTTCTAACGAGGCTTGCTTAATTGCAATATTGATTGGCTGATCCAGCAATGACTGGCTTCTCAAACAAGAGAAAACAGCCAAAAACGATATGGAGAGCCAGATCTTTTTCATTAACTAATTGGTTAGGAATTGCTTAGAGGCTGTTTTAAAATCTCAAGCACGTCTGCGAGAATATCTTTTCACCCCAATTTCCCTTTGATTTTCGTCACGTATCTATGGATATGTTCCTCAAATCAAAAGAAAATTGATGCAAAAATCTTATCCTCTCGTCAGCACTTCAGGTTTTAAAACAGCCTCTAAGGTAACTATTCAATATGACATATTATGTGGGCAAATGGTTTGGTTCTATCCTATATAAAAAAACGAAATCAAGTGCAATGTATACACTTGATTTCGTTTTTGTACCTCCAAAATAAATGAAGGTATCTACCCTATTCACAACAAGAACCCGTCACCAAGAATTTGTTGTTATTAACTTTATTGAATTTGATTTCACAAACTGCTTCTAAATCATCTACAATTGATTGCCAGGCAACTTTTTTAGGATGAAAAGTATAAACGCAATTTAACAAATCAGCTTTCTCAGCTTCGATTTCTACATTAAACAACCTCTCCAAGGAAGTGAAAATATCGGACATTGGTTTTTTACTGAATTTCAAACTACCACTCTTCCATGCCAACGTATTTTGTTCTTCATCCGATTCAAATGAATATGAGCCAGAAGATTTATCATAAGTCAATAGGTCACCAGGAGCTAATTCAAATGTTTTGTCAATTCCAGTCAAATCAACTGCAACATTTCCAGATGCAACAAACACTTCAAAAGTTCCATCTTCGTAGGATCGAACATTGAATGAAGTCCCTAATACCCTGATATTTGCGACTTCCGTCTCTACGATAAAAGGCTTAGAAGCATCTTCCGATATATTAAAGAAACCTTCGCCATTCAGAATAACCTTTCTTTCTTCACCGGCAAAAGAAGTTGGATATTGTAGATTACTCGATCCGTTTAAGGTAATTTCGGATCCATCCTGTAAGGCAAGTTCTTTTTTCTCTTGAGTGTTAGTGGCAACTCTGTTCATTCCATCATTTCCAAAATAACTATTGAACAAGACCCCAGCCACCACTAATAAGACAACTGCTGCGGCAATCCGCATTAAAGTACGTGAACTTTTTAAACCAAAAATTTTGGCGTTATTATTTCCTTTGCCATCTAAATCAGCCATAAATCGAGCATGGCCTTTCTCCACATTTGGTGTGTACCCACTTTTATACGAAGAAGTAGCGTTCCACACCTTATTTAGTGTAGATAAATCCATTTCTTCAAAATGGGCATTTTTCCAATCATTATATCCCTTCATTACTCTATTGTCGTTTTAGTCTCTTTTGGTTCTATTCTGATAATAAGTCACGATTTTTCATCCTCTCCCCTATTCATTTTGCTAAAATCTTAAACAAATGGAAACTCATTTGTAATTTACTTGACTAAAAGCCAAAAGCCCTCCAATTATTGTCGGTCAGCTTTCCTTTAAGGTAGCTTCTACCACCCATCTTAACACTTTCAGCGCTTTCGACATCTGGTTTTCTACCGTTTTGACAGAAATGCTCAATGATTCAGATATTTCCCTATATGACATTTCTTCGAAGCGACTAAGCGTAAAGACAAGCCTGCATCGTTCAGGTAGGGAATCAATAGCACCATCAATTATCTTTTTCAAATCCTTCTTTTCAAGGTTTTGGAGAATGCTTGGAGATGTTGAAGGGATTCCCGGAAGTTTTGATTCATCATCCCATTTGATTTTTTTATCCCTGATATAATTCAAGGTCTTATTGATTCCTGCTCTTCTGAGGTAAGCTTTGATAGATATGGAAATGTTAAGTGTTTCTCTTCTTTTCCATAAGTCATGGAACACATCTTGCGCTAAATCTTCTGCAATATGTTCATCGTTGACTACTCGCTGAATGGATTGGCACAAAAATCCATAGTGTTCTTTAAAAATAAGTGAAATAGCCCGCTCATCGTTTTTTTTAAGCAGCTCTATCAACTCTACGTCGGGCATGTTTTGATTAGACACAGTAGCTTTGAATGTTTTGTTGCCGAAATTTGAAAAGCCAAAATAGATTTTTTTGGTTAATTTTGAGGCAGCTCCTTTGAAATGATCTACATCTTTAAGATACATTTTTTTGGTTAGAAACTCGAAGCCTATCCTAATTTTTCTGGATGGGCTTTCGGGCTTTAAATATTAAATACACATCCCAATGCGAAAATTTATCATCCCATTCATTCTTTTTTTAACTGTTGTATTTCATGGAAATTTATACTCCCAAGATGACCAACTTACAGCTAAAGGGGGCTATAGCCTTGACGCATCCGAAGAACATTATTTCTTATTTGTTCTAAATAATCGACCTGCCGATTTACCTGAAATTCGAGGTGAAATCACTAAATACATTTGGAAATATTATCCACAAGCAAAGCTAAAGATCACTCAAATCCAAATTGATGGTCAATTGGAAGAAGTGCCGCTTATCCATATCCAATCATTTTCCAACAAAGCAAAGGCCATGGCATTTCATAAAGCACTCAAAACCAATCGGCCTGATTTCATGCAAATGGGAATGACAGTTGATTACTTTGCTGTTTCTAAAACAAACTACGAACACATTGTGAGAAATAAATCGTTGGATGGATACAAGCCTTTTTTTGAAGGCAATTATTGAATTGTTTTGAAGAAGAAAGTTGTCCATCATTCTGTATAAACATCACTTGAAAATTCACCTGCATTGACTCACCATCAGATTCTTGCCGATCTTAGGCAAAAGAAATTTCAACCTGTTTATTTCCTGTTCGGGAAAGAGCCTTATTTCATTGACCTTGTATCTGATTATATTGAAAATAATACACTAACCGAAAGCGAAAAATCATTCAATCAAGTCATACTCTACGGTAGAGACGTTGATCATCTGACCGTGATAGATCATGCCCGGAGATATCCTATGATGTCGCAAAATCAGGTGGTAATTGTGAAGGAAGCACAGGACATGAAGAGTTTATCTGAATTGGCCAAATACATTTCAAATCCAACACCCACAACGATTTTGGTGATTTGTTTCAAGCATAAAACCTTCACAAAAACCACTAAATTTGCCAAATTACTAAAGGCAAAATCCGTCTTCTTTGAGAGCTCAAAATTATATGACAATCAAGTTCCGGATTGGGTAATGAGTGAACTCAAACAGCACAAATTAAAAATTTCGCCTTCTGCGGCAGAACTAATAGCTGAATACCTTGGAACAGACCTTTCGTTAATTTCCCATGAGTTAGAAAAACTGTCTTTACATGTACCCGCTGGCACAGAAGTCACTTTAAAGCATATTGAAGAATTCATTGGAATTAGCCGAGAATACAATATTTTCGAATTACAGAAAGCGGTGGCTACCCACAACATGGAAAAGATTGCCCGCATCATGAAAAATTTTATCGCAAACCCGAGAAAGAATCCATTTATAATGGTGATTGCATCTTTGGGTTCATTTTTCACTAAGGTTTATATGCTGCATTTCTTGAAGGGCAAGCCAGATACGGAAGTTCAAAAAGCTTTAAATCTCAGATCTTCTTATGCATTAAGAGATTACAGGTCAGCTCTTCGATTTTACTCTAAAAACAAAACAGAGGATATTATTTCGCTACTAAATAGGTATGACCAAATGGCGAAAGGTGTAAATTTCAATACGGTAGGGAAAGAAGACGGCGCATTGTTAAAAGAGCTGATGCACAATATCTTACATTAACTACTGAGCTTAGAACCATCCTTTTTATGCACCAAATCAAAATTTGCCAACCACTCCATAACAATCTTTTTTGATGGATGTCCCTCAAAACACCAGCTGGCGGCATCCATATGAGTCATATTTTCCAATACGTGGAATTCAATGTTTTCAATTCCCATTTCTTGGGTTCTTTGGTAGAAAATAGAAGTACTTTCAAATGGCACCAATCCATCTTTATCGGGATGCAGGATCAAAGTTTTAATTTTTTCTTTTTCTTCTATAAAATCAATTGGACTTGCTTCTTTAAAAAGTTCTCCATTTTTTCTTCCAGCCAGTAATTTAAGAGTAGGTGAATGCCACATATCATGAAGATTTAGTGGGGGAGCCAAAAGGAATAAGCCAGAAAAAGATGCCTTTGATATTCCTGTTTTCAATAACAATTTAGGATCATAATACAGCAATGCAGCTAAATTAGCTCCAGAAGACACACCTCCTAAAATGATCCTGTGACTCCCAATTCCTTCCTTCTTCATGATTCGAGAAACTTCATTCATGGCCATTGCTACATCTTCCTTCATGTGGCGGATATTGTACATTGGAATGCGGCGATGGGAAAAGAAAAAAGAATGGTAACCAAGTTTATTCAGCAATTGCGCATTAGGGCGAAACATCTCAGGATTACCAAATTGCCAACCACCACCATGAATATATATGACAATATGCTCTTGAACTGTTTCTTCAATCTGAGGTCGATAATGAATAAGGTATTGCCTCTTGTGGTCTCCGAAAGAATGCTTTTCTGGTAAAAGTCCTTTTTTCGGAAACATTTTCATCTTAAATGACCAAATGGGAAAACGCATTCCTTCATAAAGAGGCATACCTTTCGGAACGACCCAATACAAAACGAGGTAAATAGCAGCAAAATAGAATATATAGATCATGTCAGTGGAAGATCAATTCCAATCCAATTAATAAAAAGTAAAAATAGGATAACAGTATTATGTTTGCACGTTGGTATTTAAAAACGCAATACAATGAAATCTTCATTATCAATTTGCTCCTTTATATTGGTATTTCTTCTTGCAAATTCAGCATTTTTTAGTTGCAATCCCTCCTTTGGCTATTCTTTTAAAGGCATCAGCATTCCAGCCGATGTAAAGACATTTTATGTAGAAGTCTTTGATAACCAGGATCCTGGATCGGTACCTACCCTACCCCGTGATTTCACAGAAAAATTGAAGGATAAAATTCGACGTGAATCCAATCTACAATACAATGACACAGAACCCGATATTGAATTTTCAGGCGCTATTACCAAGTTTCAAGTTACTGCGGAAGCACCTAAAGCTGGGGAAACGATTGGGTTCAACAAACTGACTATTGCTGTAAATGTAGAATTCACCAATAATAAAAATGAAAAAGCAGACTGGAAGCAGCAATTTTCATTTGATGACTTTTTTGAGCCAGACCAAAACCTTCTTGATGTTCAGGATAACCTGATTGAAAACATAACTGATGAACTGGTAGACAGGGTCTTCAATAAAGCGTTTACAAATTGGTAGGGATACTTTGAGAAATTCCAGCCACAAAAATTCCGAATAGTTTTTTGTTACATTTACCCGCTGATTTTTTATCAACTTGAACCAACTTTGAACAAACATGGACTTCGTTCTAAATATATTACGTGGGATACTTGGTATGGCCGTTATGATAGGTATCCTTTATGCATTGAGCTATAATCGCAAAGCAATAAGCTGGAAACTTGTGGGTGGTGGTTTACTGCTCCAATTAGTTTTCGGATTGTTGGTCCTAAAAGTCGATTTTGTAACAGCGGTTTTTGACAAAATAGCGAACTTCTTTGTAGTTCTGCTCGGCTTCACTTCAGCTGGCACCAATTTTCTGCTTGCACCATTTGGTGACACAGAAATAAATATTGCACTGAACAACTTCGTATTCACAGTACTCCCCACCATCGTTTTCTTCTCTGCGCTATCTTCCATGCTTTATTATTTTGGGATTTTACAAATGATCACAAAAGCCATTGCGTGGGTGATGAGCAAAACGATGAAAATGACTGGAGCGGAGAGCTTGGCAGCTGCAGCAAATGTACTTATTGGACAAACTGAAGCTCCTTTAGTTATCAAGCCCTACCTTGAAAGAATGACCCGTTCAGAAATTATGTGCTTAATGGTCGGTGGATTTGCCACTATTGCCGGAAGTGTTTTCGCCGCTTATATAGGATTTTTAGGAGGCGATGACCCTGTACAGAAACAGATTTTCGCCCGCCATTTATTGACTGCTTCTATCATGTCAGCACCAGCCGCAATCGTGGCTGCCAAAATCCTATACCCAGAACCAGAAGAAATTCCACTTGAGTCTCAGAAATTGGATGTCCCCAAAGAATCGTCTGGCTCAAATGTATTGGACGCTATTACACTTGGAGCAACTGATGGTTTCAAGCTTGCTGTAAATGTTGGAATTATGCTATTAGTTTTTACGGCATTAATAGCACTCTTAAATTTCATTCTCACAGAAGGGATTGGATCATGGACAGGATTAAATGAATTCGTTGTAAGTTCCACAGATGGAAGGTTTTCAGGATTTAGTTTTGAGTATATTTTAGGAAAGTTATTTAGTCCCATTGCTTGGCTGTTAGGTGTTCCTTGGCAAGACAGCGACCTCGTTGGGCAGTTATTAGGTATGAAAACGGCTATCAATGAATTTTATGCCTATGCCCAATTGCCTGGATTAAAACCAATGCTTCAAGATCGTTCTCTGATAATTGTAACCTATGCACTTTGTGGATTTGCCAATTTTGCATCTATAGGAATTCAGATTGGCGGAATTAGCGCTATTGCTCCCGGCCAAAGAAAAACGCTAACTTCATTGGCCGTAAAAGCAATGATTGGTGGTACCATAGCTGCTTTTTTGACAGCAATCATTGCGGGAATTATGATCTGATAAATAATGCTTCAGACTAAAAAGCACCATTGGACAATAATTGCCCAATGGTGCTTTTTATGTTTTTTAGAAAATGGCGACCTTCGTTCTTCATTTTTTAACTTAAAAACTAAACAGGATTATGAACAACAAGGTCTTATTATTCATTCTCGTTGGCTTGCTTGCCATTTATGGTTTGTCCAAAATGTTGTCGGGAAATGGAGATAGTTCCTTCGACCCGCAATTTATCAAAGTCGATAAAGATCAAGCAACCAAAATAGTGATTCGGTCAAAAGCAGATAGGCATGAAAAAGCAACCCTAAGCAAAGAAAACAACCAATGGAAACTACTAAAAGGAAGCACCGAATATCCTGCTTCTCAAGAAGCCGTAGATAATTTATTGACGAATCTCAATGCGGTAAAAGCATCTTATATAGCTGCTAAATCTTCTGATAAGTGGCTTGAATATGAATTGCTGGATAGCACATCATCTCAATTGACAGTTTATGCTGGGGAAAAAATATTGACTGATTTTTATATTGGAAAATTTTCGGTCAATCAGCAAGCACAACAAATCACCATCTTCTTTAGAACTGCCGAAAATGAAAATGTTTATGCCGTCGTCGGAATGGAAGGCATGATGCTCGGCCAAGGCAGCAATAATTACCGTGACAAAATAATTTTAGAATTCGAAGCGAATAATGTAGATGCTTTGCAAATGGCTGGCGACTACCCTTACGCAGTTTCAAAATCAGGATCTGGTTGGGTGCTCGATAATTCTGCTCCACTCGATTCGACAATCGTAAGAGACTTCCTTCTCAATCTTCGAAGTATGTCCGGGGATGAATTTGTCGACAATTTTGATGAAGTGCTGAATGGCGACAAATTATTGAAGACCCTCACGATCACTGGTAGCAATATGGCCCAACCTATCTCCGTTCGATGTTGGGAAAACACGAATGGCAGCAAACCATTTGTAATTCAATCCAGTCAGTATCCTAAATCCTATTTTGCAAGTGATTCTACCAGACTTTTTACCAGAATATTTAAGCCAGTTTCAGAATGGTAACCGGTCAATTTGCTTTAAAGAATACATTTCAACATGAGACAAATATTTTTAGCCTTCACCTTTTTATTATTGGGCATTTCAACAAAAGCACAATTTGGAATCAGCGTTGGATATAAAAACTTTAAAGCGGAGGAATGGACAGATTTAATCAATACGTTGTCAGAAAAGGATTTTGAAAATGCTGCTGGCTTCAATGTAGGAGTTGACTATTGGTTTAGACTAAAAAATATTAGGATTGAATTTTTGCCGACAGCGAGCTGGAGCTCTTTAGAATCCAATATCGATAATAGTCTTCTTGAAATGACTTTATTTGGCTTTCACCTGAACACAAGTTTATACCCTTTTGATATTGAGGGAGATTGTGACTGCCCCACTTGGTCAAAATCAGGAGGATTGTTTCAAAAAGGGTTTTTTATTCAAGCCTCTCCAGGATTTGTAAGAAATAAAATTGCAGTGGATGATGAATCCGTATTTATTCAAGATTATGAATCAAGTTATTTCGAGACTGGAATTGGAGCTGGCTTGGATATTGGCATTTCCGACCTTTTAACCTTAACTCCATTAGTCAGGTACCATTTTGCACCAAATGTTGAATATACTCCTACCAGCAACTCAATAATTCATTTTGGGCCAACAAAATCAAATCTAAATCAATGGTTTGCAGGCATACGTGTTGGGCTAAGATTTGATGAATAAGCATTGTCTATTTGCAATAGAAAAGGGCAATTTCTTATAATTAGAAATTGCCCATTTTTAATGTATCTATAAAATTCATCAAAGGTGAATCACCTCACCATAAGCCGCCGCTGCGGCTTCCATCACAGCTTCACTCATTGTTGGGTGTGGATGAACCGTTTTGATAATTTCATGTCCAGTTGTTTCCAGTTTTCGGGCAGCAACCACTTCAGCAATCATTTCTGTCACATTATACCCGATCATATGTGCACCAAGGAATTCGCCATATTTTTCATCAAAAATCACTTTTACAAATCCTTGAGGTGCGCCTGATGCTTTTGCCTTACCAGAAGCCGAAAATGGAAATTTACCTACTTTAATTTCATACCCAGCTTCTTTTGCTGCAGCTTCGGTATATCCAACTGATGCAACTTCGGGTGAACAGTAAGTACAAGAAGGAATATTATTATAATCAATTGGGTCAGGGTTTTGACCAGCAATTTTCTCTACACAAATGATTCCTTCTGCACTTGCAACGTGTGCTAAGGCGGGTCCAGGAATCACATCTCCAATTGCATAAATACCCGCCACATTAGTTTGATAATATTCATCGACCAAGACCATTCCACGGTCAGTCTGGATGCCAAGTGCTTCTAAACCAATATTCTCCGTATTTGGCGTGACACCAGTTGCAGATAGCACTACATCGCATTCAATAACCTCTTCTTTTCCGGTCTTTCTGTTTTTCATCGTCACTTTGCAAGTCTTTCCAGATGTATCAACTTTTTCAACTGATGTATTCCCTTTTACGCTAACCCCAAGTTTTTTGAAAGCCCTTCCAAGTTCTTTGGATACATCAGCATCTTCTCTTGGTACAAGACCTTGCTCCAAAAATTCTACTATGGTCACATCTGTGCCAATTGCATTATAGAAATAAGCAAACTCGACCCCAATGGCACCTGCTCCAACAACAACCATGCTTTTTGGCTGCTTCTCCATAGACATGGCCTTTCTATATTCAATGATCTTTTTACCATCTATCGGCAGATTGGGCAAAGCCTTTGCTCTCGCACCAGTGGCAATGATAATATTCGAAGCACTATACTCAGATTTTATTCCGTCAGCATCTGTTACTTCTACTTTCTTGCCCCGCATCAATTTTCCATCTCCCATTATGACATCAATCTTATTTTTCTTCATCAAAAATTGTATGCCTTTACTCATCCCATCTGCTACTCCCCTACTCCTGCTTATTATATTTCCAAAATCAGCTTTTGAAGTGCCAACTTCAATTCCATAATCCGCAGCATGCTGGACATATTCGAATACTTGCGCACTTTTCAGCAGAGCTTTGGTTGGAATGCAGCCCCAATTCAAACAAATCCCACCGAGATTTTCACGCTCAACAACAGCTGTCTTAAGGCCTAATTGAGCAGCCCTGATTGCAGCAACATACCCACCTGGGCCTGAACCTATTACTATTACATCGTACGTCATAAAGAAAAATAATTTAAGGATTGATTTTGTAAAACTGCCAATTCTTCAATTGATCAATTTGCCAGTAGGTCAGCAATGTCTGCTGAATGGCGGCGCAAAGATAAAGGATGGGATACTTTTTTAAAGCCCGGAGTAGGCCAAATTGAAAAAGGAGGTTGGAGCTGTTGAAATAGGGCAAAAAAAAGTCCCGCCACATCGTTATGTGGCAGGAGCCTATCTAACTTACTGATACTATAGACAAAAGGATATCTTGGGTTTTGTTGGGTATTTATGCAATGGAGCATAAAGATAGCTACCAATTACATTTTTTTAAATGCACATTTACTTAACGGTCACTACTTTTTATTAAACGGTAGCTTTTGCCAAGGGACTGCACATTAACGCTGGTTGAAGTCAAAAAACTAACAACAGGTGTTACGTGTAGTGGTTAAAGATGTTGCACGGAAGTTATCTCAGGTATGCCTCGATTCCATTAAATCATGGGAAGAGTAAAATATATTGGGAGGGCGAAGGTACTCAGAAAGGGGGAATTTGACAAATCAAGATAGAGGTGAGTTTTTAACATTAGCAAAGTAGCTAATGTGTTTAAGTCCATCTTAATCAACTAATTACAAAGTCATTTCAATTTGTATTCGTTATAATCCAATTGGGAAAACCCTGATACTCAGATACGATACTTGTGGATAACACTGTGGAAAAAAAATTTAAGAAAAGTTCATTTTTTCCAAAAAGACATAACGATCAGAACTTGGGACACAATATCACCTCATCCTCATACTCGCCCAAGTAAGCAATGGATAGCTCAAATGTTCTCCTATTGAAGTCGGAAAGTTCACCCATATTCAGGTCATAACTCATTCCTAATAGGACATTATTTAATTCAATACCCAATAATGCGACCACAGCATCCATTCTATATGAATCATCAAAATCCTTAACCGGCCTAACATATCCACCAATATGCATGGCTATATTTCGATATTCACTGGTGTTTATTCTGACATTTAACCCTGCGTCCAATTTTAAATGCTCATCCTGGCTATCAAAAATGGCTCTAGGCTGCAGTTGAATTGCATCCGTTAAAGGAACATATGCACTTAACTGAACTGAATAGCGAGTAGCCAAATTGTTTTCTGGTAAACTCGTTTCAGGGTCATCATTATGATAAAATGAAACCGTAGGCTTTGTAATATGGTGCATAGCACCTCCAGCAAAAAACCTTGACTTAGAATATCGTGGTGAGAAAACATAATTCAAACCGACCGAATAATCTCCAAATGCGAAGTTGTTTTCAGGTAATCTTTCATTGGAAGGATTCGAAAAACCGGTTGTGCCGTTAAACTGATCCTCAAATGTTACATCCGCATAATTAATGTTTCGCTGTGAAACTCCAGCTTGAAAGCCTAAAGACAAATACTGTGTATTTTTTATATCCAGTGCTTTATGGTAGGCACCTGAAATTGAAATCTGTGTGGTACTAAAATCCAAAGCTCCAGCTTTATCATTAAAAAACATGATCCCAATAGATGCAAAGTCTTTGTATTTGGATTTATTCTCTCCGAGTCTCCAACGCAAGTCAAGCGCAGTAGAAAAGGTTGCATATGGATCTTCGAGTGCAGCAGCCCATTGGTCCCTGTAAATTGCTGAAACCCTGTAGCGTCCTTCAAACGCTCCAGTCAGGGCCGGATTTAAAGTAAGTGGAGAAGCGTAAAACTGACTAAAAAGACGGTCTTGTGCATTAACAGAAATTGCAATAACTATAGCAACTATGAAACATGAGAGTTTTTGGATCATTACGTGGTCTGGTTGGATTCCTTTTTAAAAAATAATTCTTCCTAAGATTCTATAAAAAACGCGCCAAAGGTAAGCGGATTTGTAAAGAAAGGAAACGGCTTGAAATTGGACATAGTATGTTTAATATCGACATTATAAACCTGTTTCTCATCGCATTTAGGTTTATGTCTGCGAGTTATTATTTGTTTGAATTTTATCCTATCCAATAAAAATGCTGGATTTGTCAAACTAAAATTGCAACTTTGACCACATGAAATTTGCACTCAGCCATATTAGTGTTGCACCTATACGCAATACCACCTCTAATCGTAGTGAGCAAATCAGCCAATTGCTGTTTGGTGAAATTGTCGAAATTCTGGAAACCAAAGGGAAAATTTGGACCAAAATACGATGCACCTGGGACAATTGTATTGGCTGGATTTTAAGCAGTCAAATTACTCCAATCACTTCAACAGAATATAAGCTTTTCGAAGAAAAATACGCTTACTGTCTCGATTTGTTCCAACCTTTGATGACGGATGATGAATCCATGCCTATTACTATCGGGGCAAGGCTCCCAGATTTTGATGGTATTAAATTCACTTTTGACAGCAAATCTTACCGTTATAGTGGCCAAGCTGTTTTTCCAGAAAATTTGGATCCGTCCATTGATAAGATCATGAAGATTGCCGCCCGGTATCTTTCTGCTCCTTATCAATGGGGCGGCAGGTCGCCCCTCGGCATTGATTCTTCCGGTTTTACACAAATGGTTTTGAAATTGGTAGGGATTAAAATGATGCGCATGGCTGACCAACAGGTTCACCAGGGAGAGTTAATTGATTTTATCGAGCAAGCCATGCCCGGCGATTTAGCGTTTTTTGAAAATAAGGTGGGCAATATAACGCATGTTGGAATTTTGCTGCCTGACAAAAAAATCATCCACGTAGCTGAAAAAGTAAAGTTGGACAATATTGACCATTATGGCATCTATAATGAGCGCCTTCAAAAATATACGCATCGGCTACGAGTAATTAAAAGGGTATTGGAACCAGATAACAAAACTCCATTAAAGAACAGTTTGGAGAAAATCATTTCAAACCAACAAGCTGTTCTTTTTGAATAAGTTGAGTATAAAAAAAGAAAGCCCTTTGCGAGATTCACAAAGGGCTTTTATATAGAAAAAGAATTTGTTTTATAAATTCATTCCCTTAAAAACATCAATGACAGACCGTACAGCCTCAGCAGAATTGTTGAGCGAGGCCATTTCTTCTTCATTGAGTTTTACTTCTATAATCTGCTCAATTCCATTTTTTCCGAGTTTTACAGGGACACCGAGGAAAATGTCAGATAGGCCATATTGACCATCTAATTTGACGCAGCACGGAAATACTCTTTTTTCATCTTTCAATATCGCTTCTACCATCTGTGCTGCAGCAGCACCCGGAGCATACCATGCGGAAGTTCCCATCAATTTCACCAATTCTCCCCCACCCTTGGCTGTACGTTCAACAATTGCATCAAGTGTTTCGCTATCGATCAATTCCGTTACAGGAATACCGGCAACAGTCGTATATCTTGGTAACGGAACCATGGTGTCGCCATGTCCTCCCATCAATAAAGCCTGAATATCTTTTGGTGAAACATCCAATGCGCTGGCCAAGAATGCCCGGTAGCGTGCAGTATCAAGAATACCTGCCATTCCAAATACTCTAGACGAATCCAGACCAGAAGCCTGCCAAGACGCAAGAGACATAACATCCAAAGGATTGGAAACTATAATAATGATAGGATTCTTAGAGTGCTTCATGATGCTCTCTGTAACAGATTTCACAATACGAGCATTGGTAGAAATCAAATCATCGCGGCTCATACCTGGCTTTCTTGGAATTCCTGCAGTAATCACAACAATGTCGCTATCGGCGGTATCCTTGTAATCATCCGTTCCAAGAATTTTTGTGCTATAATAATCGATAGGAGCTTGTTGCCAGCTATCTAAAGCCTTCCCTCTCGCCAGGTCTCCGACGATATCGAGCAATACAACTTGGTTTACAATATCTTTATGGGCTAAAACATTTGCACAGGTAGCACCCACATTTCCTGCGCCAATAACGGTTACTTTACTCATGGTGGAATCTTTTTGGTATGTTTATTTACTTATAGACTGAAAAGTCAGTTTCATCAGCTAAACCTTTGTCAATCAAAAAGTAAAGACGGTTAGGAATTTAAAAAAATCAAACCTTCTTGAAATTTGCCGCAAATGTAGGTTTTTTCGTTTTTTTTCAAACATCTAATTGACATGACAAAGACAAGGCTTTGCATAAAAAATAATTACTTTTGCAGAGCTTTCCCCAACATCTATTTTCTACAAAACTATTCTAAGTCCTAATATGAAAAAAATTACTTTCCTACTTCTGGCATGCTCAATCTTCGCCATAGAACTATCAGCTCAAATGCACAAATGTGGTGTAGATGCTGAAATGGGTGCTCAAATCAGAGAACAGATAATACACAATCGCAATGAGATGAGAGATTTTGTGAGCACGAGAAATGCTGTAGTGTATTTACCTGTCAGGTTTTTTCTCGTTGCAGAATCAAACGGCGATAATCGTACTTCTGAAGAATCTGCACTTGCAGCTCTTTGCTTCCTCAACACCAATTACGCGGATCAGGAAATCCAATTCTTTCTAAAAGAATTTAAGTACGTAAACAATACAGCTATTTACGACAATTCTCAAACCAGTGCAGGCTTTCAAGCTCTTAAAAATCAGATGCTGGGGAAATATAACGCTATCAATGTTTTCCTCACTAAAGATGCTGGGGAAGAGGGGACAGCGGCTTATTATCAGCCACCTGCTGACGGCCCTAATAGAAACGACTGGATTTTATCGGGTGAAACAGAGGCCGATAATTTTGAAGTGTTGACGCATGAAGTTGGTCACTACTTCAGTCTCAATCACCCGTTCTACGGATGGGAGCAATCAGGGGGTGGGTGGAATTTGGACGATCATGGCAATCCTGTTGGCTGGCTTGCTCCAGATGGGTCATCAAATGAACTGGCTGATGGTTCTAATTGCATTGATGCGGGCGACATGATCTGTGATACCCCAGCTGATTATATGTTTCCTTTTGTTGGTCCAGGTGGCTGCTTATATAACCTAAACGTAAAAGACCCACTTGGCAATTTGATTTCCCCAGATCTTACCAATTTTATGAATTATGGCTCTTGCGATGACGAAGATTACCATTTCACGCCTATGCAAAAGGAAGAAGTTCAAAATAGTCTGAATTCCAGTAGCCGTAATTATTTACCTAAAAACATAACGCCCAATTTGGCACAAGTAGAGAGCCTACCTACACTGCTTAGCCCTCAGCATTTAGAGAAGATCGACACCTATAATAGTGTGACACTCGAGTGGACGGCAGTCCCAAATGCAGAAAGTTATTTCCTAGAAGTTATCAATACTGGTGGAGGCAATCACAGGTATATTGTAAGTGAGACTCAAGTAACTTTAACAAACCTTGAACCATCAAGCAATTATTTTTGGAGTGTAATAGGCTACAACGAATACTCTACCTGCCAAATGGATCCAATATCTAGGATCGTTAGAACCGGAACTGATACTGTTACTGATACCAACGAAATACCTCAATTGAAAGATTGGTCAATTCAACCAAACCCAGTTAAAAGTGGCGAAATTTTCAATTTGGTCATTGAATCAAGCAATCAATTGAAGCTCGACATTACGGTATCTACAATCACTGGGCAGACGGTTCAATTCCACAATCAGCAACAATTTGCCAATGGGGTTTCATTTTATGAAATTGATACAAATGGCCTGCCAGCCGGTGTTTATCTTGTTTCTATTCGAACGGGATCAGACGTAGAAACAAAACGAGTTTCTATAATCTAAGAAGCTGATTAGGACGAATATAAAACATGAGTTCATCCCGAATTTTTGAAGAATCAAAAATTCGGGATTTTTTTTTCATAACTAATTGATATTCTGATGCTTTTGGTTCGGCCTTATTTGATTAGGCGTTAAGAAAATGGGATTGCAGCATTGGCAAGAAAGCGATCAGCGAGCGACGAAGGAGCGGCTCTGGTCGTGAGCGGGAGGGAAATCCAATTTTTAGCCGAAACAAATACAGCCTTGATTTTTTTGCTCCTTTTTTTATCAAGAAAAAAAGGAGATACTTAATCAGTTGACAATCAGTACGTTTGTTACTTTTTCTTGATAAAAAGTAACCAAAAATCAAGACAAAACAAATGCTTTCCCACCGTGCCGCCCCCGCACCCACCTGTTTTGTCACTCCCAACCCGCAATTCTTTTGGGTAAAATTCGAGATGACTCATGTTTCATTCCCCAAATAGTCCCTTTATTTCTTCCTCTGATTCACGCAGCTTTTCTCGGCAAAATTTCACTAACTCAGCTGCACGTTTTGCTTTTGCAGACAAATCATCCACACTCACAACTTCTTCTTGTAATTCTCCAACAATAGCTTGAAGCTCTGCAAGTGCATTTTCATAGTTTAGTTTGATCTTCTTACTCATGGCTTGTTTTTTTGACAACGCTGATTGTTTTACCTTCTTGAAATATCGTCTCTATTTCGTCTCCTTGATTCAACTGTTGGCTCCTATTGACGGGTTTCCCATTCTTTAAAGTTATAGAAAAGCCTCTCTTGAGTGTCATTTCAGGGCCAAGAAACAAGGCTAACTTCTCCAACACATTTACTTTTTCCGATTCGGATTTTAAACTGTTTTTCAATGAGTTAGGCAATTCATCTTCGATAAATGAAAGCATCATAGATTGTCTTTCAATGAGGGCCTTGGCTTTGTAAATAACGTTTTGGTTTATATGATCCAACTCCTTAGTCTTCTCATTAATTAGTTCGATAGATAATGATTGAATGGATTGTGCATGCTGAATGATCTCTGATTCAAACTGCAAATTTCGATGTAAAATAAAACCAGCTACCGCAGTCGGAGTTTTAAGAGATGTGTGTGCCACCTTATCAAGAACGGTTTCATCAACTTCATGGCCGATCCCGGCAAGAATTGGCAAGGCAGCCAATGCCATTTCTTTACATAATTCAAAATCATCGTATGCTGCCAAATCCATTTTGCTTCCGCCTCCTCTAATAATTACAATCGCATCAAATTTTTCAGGATTGATTTTACTGATCGCTGCTGCAATTTCATGGCCTACATTAGCACCTTGCATAGCTACTGGAAAAAGATGATAATTGAATGAAAATCCAAATTCATTATGTTCCAATTCGTTTATGAAATCCTTTAATCCCGCAGCTGTTTTTGATGATAAAACAGCAATATTTTGGACAACCCTTGGAAGGATATGCTTCTTGTTTTCTGTCAATAAACCCTCCTTCTCAAGTCGAAGTAAAGTTTCTCTTTTCTTTAAAGCAAGCTTTCCAAGCGTGTAACTGGGATCAAAATCCTTCACCATCAATTTTAGGCCAAACCTCTCATGAAATTCAACGCTCACCAGCATCAAAACCTCCATCCCCTCTTGCAATAAAGGCTCTAATTCAAATCCAAGTTTTTGTCTCAACGTTCTTAACTGCAATGCCCAAACTACAGCCTGACCTTGAGCTAAAACCACATCACCCGTTTCATTTTTCTGAACTAAATCGAGATAACAATGACCTCTCGAGTATTTTACTTGAGCTAATTCGCACTTCACCCAAAGGTCCTCATTGAGGTTGAGTGCCAATACCTGGCGAATGAATTCATTGAGTTCGAAAAGTGAGTAGGACATTTATAATGTATACTCAAAACAAAGTGGTTTGGGAATTTGATTTCCTACAAACCAATGGTTTTGAGGATATACCGATGGAGAAATAGTTTAATTTTTCCCAAATCCACATGCCGATCTTGCATCGGTACCATTTCGGAATCGATATAGTAAATGAAAAGCCACCACGGCAAATATACCGAGGTGGCTTTTATTTCAGAATTAGATTTTTATTGGGGTTAATTATCCTTGACCAATGGCGTATAGCTTTTTTGATAGGTTTCCCATGGGGTTGTCAAATGTTCATTCCTCCCAAAATAGGTGATGATCTGTTCAAATTGGGTTGGATCTTTATAGCCAGGAATCGGCTGAATGACCTTTTTACTTTCATCTAAAAAAACAACCGTGGGATAACTCATGCGCCCTCGCATAATCTCCGCCGCCAATTCATGATAACCTCTTCGACCATTAGCGACAAACTTATAAGTCTTTCCGTTGAATACGATATCTTCCTTCTGCTCAGCATTGAACTTGATGGCATAGAAATTTTCATTGACATATTTTGCAATATGTGGCTGTTGGAAGGTTGCTGCATCCATCCGTTTGCACCACCCGCACCAATCCGTATAAACATCAACTACAAATTTCTTCTTTTGTTTTTGTGATTTGAGCAATGCCTGCTCCCAGGTGAGCCAATTGATAGCGCCGTGTTCAACTGAATCAAATTCATCTACTACCGGTGGTGATGGTTTAAACGAAAAACTACCTACACCAAAAAATAAAAGGGAAAGAATAACAATTGACTGTTTCATTGAATAAAATTTCAAAATCGATTACAAAAATAATAACTCATCAACAGATTCGAGCCATTTAGTGTGGTGTGTTCCATTTACTTTAAAGTAAGTTTAACGGTTGAGGATTGCTGTTACTGAAAATTGTTAAAAGATCGTCACCCAAAAGCGATTCGTCGATTACAACTCCATCAATTATTGGAGCTTTTATGCCCCGTTCGATGATCCGCTTTCCAGTAAAGACCCAAGCCTCATCCCAAAATCCTTTTTCTATGAACCTGTTCAAAGTATAAGCACCACCCTCAACTATTAAGGAGGTTATGTTATTAATCGCCAAATCGGACAAAAGGTTATCAATAAGGGAGCTATTAAATTCAATTTTCTTGTAATGAATATATGGATTGGCTCCTGCAAGTGGTGTGTTTTCAGTAAATACCCAGGTTAATGCTTGATCATTATAAATCTCATTTGATAAGGGAACACACAGTTTTCTATCTAACAATATCCTTAAAGGAGACTTGCCAAACCACAAACGATTGGTCAACTTAGGACTATCAACAATTGCTGTATTTGTCCCAACTAATATGGCATCGAGCTCCGCCCTTTTCTTATGAGCCAATCTTTTAGAAATCAAATTGCTGATCCATACCTGCTCGCCTTCTTTGCCCATATATCCATTTCTTGTTCTGGCAAATTTAAGTTGAATAAAAGGTCGCTTTTTACTTGTGGTTGTATTTCTGATCGCACTGATTTTCTGGCCCTTATCTTCAAGTATTCCTTTTATAACTTCTATTCCATTTCCCTCTAAAATCTTAATTCCATTCCCCTTTACGTTTGCAGTTTGATCTAAACAGGAAACCACCACTTTTTTAATATCATTCTTCAAAATCAGATCGGTGCAGGGCGGTGTTTTGCCATGAATACAGCATGGCTCAAGGGAAACATACAATGTAGCTTCTTTTATCAAATGACGATCAATTGGAAGAACGCTGTTCACCGCATTCACTTCGGCGTGTGCTTGCCCGTATTTCTTGTGCCAACCTTCTCCTATTATCCTGTCTTTATAAACCAATACAGCTCCAACCATTGGATTAGGTGAAACCTGACCTGTACCCAGGCGAGCAAGATCAAAACAGCGCTGCATGTATAAATCGTGGTTCATTAAAATCTTAAGTTAGAAAAGGAGATTGTAGATTTCAAAATATACTCAAAACGAAGTGTTGGGAATTTGGTTATCCATTAACCATTGGTTTTGAGGATATGCCGATTTAGAAATGGTATATTTTTTCCCAAATCCACATGCCGATCTTGCATCGGTACCATTTTGGAAGTCGGTATAGCAAGAAATTTGAACGCTCATTATCACATTAATAAAAGGACATAGTCTATAATTTCAAGAATCATCAATTTCCGTCAAATCTGCAAATGGCAGACGAATATGGATTCGATTTACCTACAACTCTTTAGAACGGGTTTTGTCTATGAAATTACCAAGTTTGCCCCATTGATAAAACGACTCTATTGAATTTTTCAGACTTTCGCCCTTTGATTTCAATTTTAAATTTTTCAAATACGAACAGGTAGCGTTAGCTAAACTGCTCTCCGAATTTCAAATTATGAAGAATTATATTTTTCCCATTTTACTTTCCATACTTTGTAGTGCAGGGTTAAATGCACAATCAAGCAATATCAAATTCATAGAATACGATCTCGACAACGGTTTGCATGTCATTTTGCATGAAGACCATTCAACTCCAATTGTTGCTGTTTCTGTACTTTATCATGTCGGTTCAAAAAATGAAGATCCAAACCGAACCGGGTTTGCCCATTTTTTCGAGCACTTATTATTTGAAGGCTCCGAAAATATTAAGCGCGGAGAATTCGATGATTATATCCAAGAAGCTGGCGGCATGAACAACGCCAATACATTCTATGATCGCACTTTTTATTATGAGGTGCTCCCATCTAACCAATTGGGACTCGGACTTTGGCTCGAATCTGAGCGTATGCTACACGCTAAGGTAGAAGAAGTAGGAATTGAAACCCAAAGACAAGTGGTAAAAGAAGAAAGAAGGCAACGTGTGGACAACCAACCTTATGGCTCTGTGCTCGAAGAATCTATGAAAAGAGCTTATACTAAGCACCCATACCGTTGGTCTGTAATTGGCTCTATGGACCATTTGGATGCTGCGGAGGAGAAAGATTACAAGAACTTCTACGAGAGTTTTTATGTGCCAAATAATGCTGTATTGTCCATTGCTGGCGATATAAATATAGCTGAAACTAAAAAATTGATCGAGCAATATTTTGGTACCATCCCTAAAGGCAAAGAGCCATACAGACCTAACATAGTTGAACCGCCGTTAACAAAAGAAGTAAGGGATACTGTTTATGATGAGGTACAATTGCCTGCTGTAATTCAAACCTACCGAATACCTGCCCAGGGAACTGAAGATTTTTATGCAGTTTCCATGTTTTCTCAATTACTATCTCAAGGTGAAAGCTCCCGGCTATACAAGGCGTTAGTGGATGAACAACAAAAGGCAATTTTTGTAGGCACTTTCCCTGTTTCAATGGAAGACCCAGGTGTTTCGATTGCGTTTGGCATATGTAATGCTGGCATTGACCCCAAGGAAATGGAAGCGAGCATGGATGCTGAAATTGAACGAATACAAAAAGAGTTGATCTCAGATCGTGAGTTTCAAAAATTGAAGAACCAAGTTGAAAATGATTTTATCTCTGCCAATTCCCAAGTAGTTGGTATTGCAGAAAGCTTGGCCAATTACCATACGTATTTCGGGGATGCAAATTTGATCAATACAGAAATAGATCGGTACATGAAAGTAACAAAAGAGGACATCAGACGAGTCGCTCAGAAGTATTTCCACAAAAACAACAGAGTGACGCTTTATTACATGCCTCAACCTTCAAAACCATAAATCCAGATTTGTCCATTAAACTGAATGGGCATGCAGTTAGAATTAGAAAGTTTTAGCCATTTCAATCCTTTAAAAAAATTAAGAATGAAAAAATATATTGTGCTTTTTATTGCATTTATGATTGCCCAATCAAATGTTATTGGACAAGAAGATTTTAGGAGTAAATCTCCAAAACCTGGCCCAGCTCCTGTTATTAAATTGGGAGACTCTAAACAGGTTACGCTCAAAAATGGGCTAAAAGTTATTGTAGTTGAAAACCATAAATTACCGCAGATTTCTTTCAGACTTTTCGTGGATGTACCGCCGGTCTTGGAAGGCCCTTCAATGGGTTATATTGATATTGCTGGCCAAATGCTCAACAAAGGGACTGCCACAAAATCAAAAGCAGACATTGACGAGGCTGTAGATTTTATTGGTGCTTCCCTATCAACTTCCTATACCGGCATTTCAGGTACTTGCCTTACAAAACACAAAGACCAGTTGCTTGAATTAATGACCGATGTTTTGTTTAACCCTTCATTTCCGGAGGACGAATTCAAGAAGTTAAAAACACAGGCAATTTCTACATTGGCCCAGGCGAAAGATGATCCAAATCAAATCGCATCCAATGTTTCTTCCAGATTGAATTATGGTCGAAACCATCCTTATGGTGAAGTGTCGACTGATGCAACAATCAAGGCCATAGAATTAAAAGAATGCAAAAAATTCTATGAAACTTATTTTCAACCTGGCATTTCATATCTGTTAATCACAGGTGATATTGCTACGCAGGAAGCCCTCAATTTAGCTTCCAAGTATTTTGCTGACTGGGAAAATACGCCCATCGTAAGACAGCCACTTGAAACACCACAAAAGCCAGAAGCAACTACCGTCAATTTTGTTGACAAACCTGGCGCCGTTCAATCGGTTATCAATGTCACCTTTCCAATCGAAATAAAGCCAGGAGCTCCTGACGCCATCAAAGCAAGTGTTATGAACACTGCATTGGGTGCCTATTTCGGAAGCAGATTGATGAGCAACCTTAGAGAAGATAAAGCCTTTACTTATGGTGCCAGGTCTATTTTAAGCACAGATAAAGAGATAGGCTATTTTAATGCTTATGCCAGCGTACGCAACGAGGTGACAGATAGTGCTGTAGTTGAATTTTTACGGGAAATAGAGCGCTTGCGCGAAGAAGAAATGCCAGAAGATGAACTTCAAATGGTAAAGAATTATAGAATGGGCAGCTTTGCCAGGTCTCTTGAAAACCCTGGAACAGTTGCCAATTATACATTGAATACTGCGAGATATGGCTTGTCCAAAGACTATTATGCTACTTATTTGGAAAAATTAAATGCAGTCACAACAAAGGACGTTTTGGCTATGGCCAAAAAATACCTGACAACTGACCGAGCCAATATTGTGGTGGTTGGAAATAAAGATGAAGTTGCAGATAAATTGCTCCCATTTTCTAAACAAGGAAGGGTCAACTATTATGATGTATTTGGAAATATAGTCGAAGAAATAAGCATGGAGGTACCAGCAGGTATCACTGCGGATATTGTGATTGAAGATTACCTTAATTCAATTGGCGGACTTAAAAAACTGAATGCTGTGGAGAATATCATCATTGTAATGTCTGCTGAAATTCAGGGTATGACTTTAGAATCCATTTTATACCATGCTGCGCCAAACAAACTTTCCATGACCAATAAAATGCTTGGGAACATTGTTCAGCAATCCATTTTTGATGGCGAAAAAGGCATTAGTGTTAGTATGGGACAATCGGAAGTAATGGAAGGTGATCGATTGGCTGACATGAAAATTGATGGTCGGATAATTCCTGAGCGATTTTACAAGGGTTTAGGAGTAACATCTACGCTTAAGGGAATCGAATTGGTAAATGGCAAAAAGGCTTATCGAATTGACTTGCTATATCCATCAGGCAAAAAGAAAGTCAACTATTTTGACATGGAGTCCAATTTGAAAATTCGTGAAATTGACTATGAAGGAGAATTTGTTATCACAAATGAGATTGGCGATTACAAAGAAGTGAATGGCATAAAATTACCTCACTCTGTCACTGTGACTGGCGCTATGCCTGTACCACTTGAATTGAAAACAACCACCGTGGAAGTGAATACTGAAATCAGTGAAGAGATATTTAAAGTTGAGTGATAGGTGAGTAAGTTTCAATACTGCATAAACCCGAATTTTGAGATTTCAAAATTCGGGTTTATTTTTTTTCAAAATTCCTCCGTCGTTAAAATAAACTCAACCCGCCTGTTTTGTCGGCGTCCCTCTTTTGTCTTATTATCGGCAATCGGAAGTGACTCTCCGTACCCACCATAAGTTATATAAAGTGGATCTACGCCATTGAGGAACAAGTAATTATAGCATGCTTTTGCCCGATCTTCAGACAACAATAGGTTTTTGTCTGCTTCACCAATATCATCCGTATGACCATTGATTCGGAGACGATACCCTTTGTATTTTTTTAGAATGGCAATTATTTGATTCAATATTTCAAGAGAAGCAGGTGTTAATTCATTGCTGCCTGTTTCAAATTCTACATTCGACATGGCATAGTTGAGAACAGCCTGGTCTTCCTGTTTTATTTCTGGGCAACCATTATTTTCCAATAAACCAGCCAAGGTTGGACATTGATCTTTTCTGTCAATAATGCCATCACCATCTGTGTCCAAATCTGGACAACCATTATTCACCAAAGTACCGGGTTGATCAGGGCATTGGTCTTTGTTATCTGGAATACCATCCTTATCTATATCAGGACATCCATTCAAAAGGACGGGACCAGCTTGAAGCGGACATTCATCTTTCTTGTCAGTAACACCATCTCGGTCACTATCTGGACAGCCGTTTAAAGAAGGAATTCCAGCCTCCGTTGGACAAACATCCTCCAAATCAACGATTCCGTCATTATCCGTATCGGGACAACCTCCAAACCTTCTTATCCCTGCATCGTCCGGGCAATCATCGTTTTTGTCGGCGATCCCATCCTCATCCCGATCGGGGCAGCCATTGAGCCTTACCGTTCCAGCCTTCATTGGGCATTCATCCTCTCGGTCCACAATTCCATCTCCATCCGAGTCAGGGCAGCCATCAAATTGAATAGGGCCAGGATGTTCAGGACACCTATCCTTTTTATTCACAATTCCATCCTTATCCAAATCGTTGGTGCCAAACGTGTACCCAATATTGATCCCTCCAACCACATAAGCATCATTATTGTCTGGATTCCCCGCTTTGGATACTCCATCCAAATAATCAGTAAATAAAAGCCGCATGCTTAATTCAGCTCCGATAGAAACACTCTCATTGATATTCATTTTGAATCCTGCACCGACTGGCAGACTAAAATGGTAATCCAAGTAATCAGCACTTTTATCAAGGTTAATTTCAGCAGATGAAGACCCAAAAGATGCATCTGTATTATAAATCCCCAGCCCAATTCCTGCAAACAAATACGGTGAAATAGATTTCCCAAAACCAACTTTGTTCATAGGTGCTCGTTTCCCAAAAATTTCTAACTCCCCTACCAGTGCGCCTTCGATATAAGGTGATTCAAAACTGGCAGCTCTCAAAATGTTATTGGTGTAATTGGCATCATCTCCTTCGAGCTTTCCAAAAATCAAGGACGACCTTAGGTTAAATCGATTTGATGCATCGTATCGCAGCCAAATTCCAATAGCAGGATTGGCTTGGTCAAAAGTAAAGGAGGGTTCCACCAAATCTCCAAGGTAATTAGAATAGCCTAAAATTACGCCGCCTTCAAACTCTTCTTGAGAAAATGAAAAAATGGTAAGCAATGAGAAAATGAGAGTAGAAAAATATCTTTTCATAAAACGGAAATGAATGGGATGTATAGCAAATTCAATTAATTGTCACTTTGGCCTAACAAGGCTATAGAGCTATATTGTTCACTTGATTGAAAGGTAAAATTAGTAAAAAGGATCACGCATTAATCGCTAAGCCATCAACAAAACAGAAATCAATCAATTTCAACGATTTTACACTATGCATGTTATTATACCTTTGCGCACAGAATTTATAAAGGACTGTTCTAATAAAGATGAAGCAAAGCCACCAGACAACTCCATTTTATCAAATTCTTATCCAAATACAGATATTCAACGTTTAATAAAACAGAACGAAGAGAGCAAAAGATATGGCCAAAATAGCAATCAACCTAAAAGAAGGAAAAGTAGAAAAAGACCTTGGAGATGTGATCATTGGGATAGACCTGGGCACGACCAATTCGATCGTGGCCTATGTGAAAGAGGGGCAGGTAGTGGCAGTTAAAGGGAAAGATGGCAAGCCTACCTTAGTACCATCCATTGTTCATTTTGCGGAAGAAGGAGCAGTGGTAGTTGGGGAATCAGCAAAAGATAAACTGGTCAGTGAACCACAGAACACCATTTATTCTGTAAAAAGATTAATGGGGAAATCCTTCCAGGACATCAGCGCACATTCTCAATATTTTGGATATCAGATAATTGATGACGACACCGAAAGTTTAGTGAAAGTTCGTGTAAAAGATCAATTCTTCACTCCAATTGAACTATCCGCTGAAATCCTGAAATATCTTAAAAATAGGATTGAGGATGCACTCAGCAAGCCCGTAAGCAAAGCGGTCATAACCGTACCTGCCTATTTTAATGATGCTCAACGACAAGCAACCAGAGATGCTGGAAAATTGGCTGGACTGGATGTCTTGCGAATCGTCAATGAACCTACTGCTGCCAGCCTGGCCTATGGAATTGGCCAGCAAGCAAAGCAAACCATCGCTGTTTATGATCTTGGAGGCGGAACATTTGACATATCAATATTGACTATCGAAGATGGTATTTTCGAAGTACTTTCTACCAATGGCGATACCTTCTTGGGAGGGGATGATTTTGACAGAACTATTATAGATTATTGGATTGCAGAAGGGCTATTTTCACAAGAAGAAATAAACTCCAATAAATCACTCAACCAGCAGGTGCGCCTGTTGGCAGAAGAGGCTAAGAAGTCTTTATCGAGCGAAGACTCATTTTCCAAAACATTAGGCGGGCAAGAAGTTTCTCTTTCCAAAAATAAATTCAACCAACTCATAGAGCCACTCGTGAGCTTGACAATCAATTCCTGCCAACAAGCCCTAAAAGATGCTGGATTGGGGATTGATAAAATTGATCATGTGGTCATGGTTGGTGGCTCAACAAGAGTTCCTTTTGTAAAAGAATCGGTTGGACAGTTTTTTCAAAAAGAAGTAAATGATAAGATAGACCCTGATGAGGTTGTTGCCTTGGGCGCTGCTATTCAGGCAGATATTCTGGCTGGCAATCAAAAAGATGTACTGCTCCTGGACATTACTCCCCTTTCCCTGGGAATTGAAACAATGGGCGGTCTGATGGATGTCATTATTGCCAGAAACAGCAAAGTCCCTATCAAAGCTGGTCGCCAGTATACCACCTCTGTAGATGGCCAAAAAAACTTGAAAATTGCGGTTTATCAGGGTGAAAGGGATTTGGTGGAACACAACCGGAAGTTGGGAGAATTCATTTTGCGGGATATTCCACCCATGCCAGCTGGTTTACCCAAAATCGAAATCCATTTCATCATCAATGCAGATGGAATTCTGAAAGTGAAAGCCAAAGAATTGCGATCGGGTAAAGAACAGGCCATCGAAATTCGGCCACAATACGGAATCACGGAGGAAGAAATGGCCAAGATGCTGATCGACTCCATTCAAAACGCCAACGAAGATATGGCGACCAGAGCCTTGCTGGAGGCCAGAAACGAGGGCAATCATTTGGCTCAGGCTGGTATCAAGTTCTTAAAACAAAACGACGCCATTCTTTCAGACGAAGAAAAAACAACCACCCAAAAACTAATAACCCAATTGGAGGATAAAATGAAAGGCACTGATAAAGATGCCATCAATATCGCTATTCAGGCTCTGAATGATTACACTTCTCCTCTTGCTCACCGAGCGATGGATCAAACCATTTTAGAGGCGATGAAAGGAAAGAAAGTGTAAAAGAATTGAGAAAACTGGTTGGTTGCAGGGCAGTATGGTGAAAAAGATTAACGATTAAGGGATTAACGAGTGAAGATTTTTAATCCAACAATATACTTAGGCAGTGAAAATCTAAGCCTTTTAAGAATGTACATACTATCAATACGAACCAAGGATTAACGGCGCAGAGCGACGCCTCTCTTGTCCTATCAAGGCGAGCAACCAATGGGGGCGTCAATATGTGCCGCAAAATACCTCATTTTCTGAGCTACCAAGGGAAAAGTCGCTCTGCGCCTTTACACCTTGATTAGCTTTAAAAATTAAGTTTTTAAAAAAGGCCTTGATTAAAACACAAATCTCGTTTTTCTATCCTCACCAGACATTTTGAAAAACTTCAATAGAAAACTACATGCAAATAAAAAAAATACCCTACTCAGACGTCCCACTCTTCTCCATGCGGGACAAAGCCTACATCGAAGAAAAAGAAGAATTGCGGCCATTTTATAAATACCCTGTGAATATAGAGTCATTCCAGCAGGTAATAAACGATAAAAGTAAAGATGCCACAGACCGCAATAATTTGGTGGAAGTATTGCAGAAGCAGCATGCGGGTTTGGACACTCCAACAACTGTTTTAGATAATATCGAAAAATTGCGGGACAGTAATGCCTTTACAATTGTAACCGCACATCAGCCTTCCCTATTTACTGGCCCGTTGTATTATGTTTTCAAAATATTTTCAGCCATCAATTTGGCAGAGCAGCTGAATGCAAAGTATCCTGACAACCACTTTGTTCCAGTTTTCATTACCAGCGGCGAGGATCACGATTTTGAAGAGGTCAACCATCTGCACTTGTTCAACCGAACACTCACCTGGGAGAGTGGGCAAACTGGCCCCGTTGGCAATATGAATACGGCAACGCTGAAACCTGTGTTAGAAGATCTCCAAACTATTTTGGGTGATCGGGAAGAGGCTAAAGCGATATTTCATATTATTGAAAAAACTCATTCAACGCCAGGCCCTTATGCCCGATCTGCGTATGAATTGGCACATGAATTATTCAAGGATTATGGCCTGGTTGTACTGAATACCAATGATGCAGCATTGAAAAAAAGTTTTGCACCATTTATCAAAGAAGAAATTCTTGGTCAGGTATCGCAACCGCTCGTAGATGCCACCTGCGAACAACTGGAAAAGGCTGGTTATCCATCGCAAGCCATGCCAAGGGAAATCAATTTTTTCTACTTAAAAGATCATATCCGGGAAAGAATTGTATTGGAAGACGGGCAATATAAAGTGCTCAACACCGACCTTTCTTTCAGTGCTGCAGAGATGGAAACTGAAATCGAGCAGCATCCAGAATATTTCAGCCCCAATGTTATCATGCGTCCTATTTATCAAGAGCTGATATTGCCAAACCTGGCTTATGTGGGTGGCGGTGGAGAGATTGCCTATTGGCTGGAACGGAAGTCGCAGTTTGCCCATTTCAAACTCAATTTCCCTATGCTCGTCCGTCGTGATTCAGCTTTATGGATTGATGGTACCACATATAAAAAGATGAACAAAGCTGACCTTTGCATCGAAGACTTGTGGCAAGACACCGATCAACTGATTCGAGCATACATCGAAAAAAATGGCACCATCGAAATATCGCTCGAAAAAGAGCGGGAGACACTGCAAGCGCTTTTTGAAGGACTGGCAGGAAAAGCCAAAGCGACCGATCCCAACCTGCAAAAATTTGTGCTGGCAGAACATGCCAAATCCCGGAAAAGCATCGACCAGATAGAAACCCGGCTATTGCGTGCTGAGAAACAAGTACATGAAAATGCCATTTCTCAAATCCGCTCCGTAAAAGAAAAACTATTCCCCAATAATGGGCTGCAAGAGCGATACGACAATTTCCTGCCTTTTTATCTTCGCTACGGCAACACCTTTTTCCAGACACTTAAAGATAATTTTGATCCGCTGGAGAAAAAGTTTTGGGTAATCGTGGAAGGGGATATTTGAAATCGAGCACAGATGTCGGACACCTTCGAAGGTGTCCGACATCTAATCCTGTATAACCGAGGCGGCAACAAAAAAATAGAAAACTTACAACATTCGAGTGGCATGGAATAACGCTTGCGATTTAAGATTGCAGTATAAATAATTGTTGATTTGAAAAACAGCCTCCATTCTAAAATCAAAATCATGTATTCTTAAATCTGAAATCATATACCTATACCACCACTTTACCAGCCAAGGAAATCCTCACAAAATTTACTTATCTATTTTGAAATCATCACTACCTTTGATGGTAAAGAATGCCCAAAGGAGGTACACACTCTGCACATAACAATAAGTTCTGCGCAGAGTGCTATAAACAAAATCAATTATTGAGTTGCCATTTTTTAATTATTTCACATACTGATTTCAACAAATTTCTGCACACAATCCAGTTATAGCGAATTTGAAAATAAATTGAAACGATGACAGAACCATACTTCATTCTAATGATAGTTCTTGCAATAGTCGCCAATTTATTGTGGTATACTATGAAATCAATTCTGTCAGAAAACAATTACAAAGTAAATTTTTGGCATGGACATTTAAAGGATATTCCTAACTTCAAAAACCTCATTAACCAAACAGAAAACCAGACTCAAAAGAAAAAATACAATAAAATATTTTGGAGTCTCATAACCTCACTGTTACTTTTCATTGGTTTAGCTTTCTGCTGTATCATAAACTTAAAAAACCTCTTATAATGAAGTTAAATTGGTTGCTTACAAGTATTCTATTTATAAGTTGTAATATAGAGAATGAAAAACTTTTTTGGATAAATAAAAACTCGTTTGACAATAATGATTTCCTGTTCATGGCTGAATCAACCAATATAGAATCAATCGAACTTAATGATTTAAGCAAACTACTAACAAATGATGAAATCTTAGAATCAGGTTTCTATTTAACCTTAGACACTACGTTTACACCAACACCTATTTTTAAAGATTTTGGAGAATTGCTTCAAACTGAAAAATACAATTTGAGAATAATATTTCGAAACGGGAACGACACTTCTGGTCGAGACTATAAATTCATACTTAGAACATATAATGAAGATTTTACAATAATTGATAGTTATGTACTTTCAAGTTGGATTCGGAGAGATAATGAATACTGTTTTGGGCAAATTGATAAAAACCTGAGAATTGAAAAGACCTGCAGTGAGGGAGGTAAAGTTGAAAAATACAGATTAGCTGAAAGCGGGAAATTTGAAGAATTTTAAAGAATGAAAACAGGTAATAATCGAGTGGCATGGAATAACGCTTTCGATTTAAAATTGAAGAATACATGATTTAAGATCGTAGATATAGGAGGCAGTTTTCCATCTAAAATCAACATTCATGTAATCGTAAATCGTAAATCAAACAACCAATCCCAACACTTTACCAGCCATGGAAATGCCCAAAGAAGTTGCATATTCAATTTAAAATCATCGCTATATTTGATCCATATTAATGGATGTCCATTCTGGGGACACATCGTTCAAAAGACCGATGAAAGCAAAAGTTTGCAACGGAATAGGCAGGTGACAAGTACGCCAAAAGTGACAAATGAGAAAGGAATTAAGCATTTTTAAAGATATTGAAGGTGGATCAGACCAACCACTCTTCGAATTAATAGACTTTAATTTTGGAGTTTTCTGTCAATCTTTAGAAAGCCAATCACTGTATTGGTATGACAACATGGGCTCAATAGGAAAATTCTACAATTTGCTTGGACTTAAAAAAACAACTTCGAAAAAGAAAGATGAAAAACTAAATACAATTCTTCTTGATTTAAAACCAGACAACATCAACTCTGTCAAAAATGAACTTATCGAGATTCTTTCTTTTCTACCCTGTAACAGATATACGGCCAGTTTACTTGAATCAAAAGTTGGGCATAATGAAAATGGAAATAATTATTACAATATAATTTTTCCAACATTTGATAGATCAAAAATTTCTGAATCCGACTTAAAGGATAAATTCAAGAAATTCTTTAATAAGAAAATTGAAGAAAAAGGAAATTATTTACCGCCGAGGTTATTAGACTTTTCTGCTATTAATTTTTATGATGGCTATGAAAATCACATCTTGGCGACAAAACATAGTGAAGACCTCGACAAAAATAGAATCCTATTCTATATAGATGAAATAAAACAAGGAAATAGACCAGTAATAATTGTGGTAAGTGGTTATAATGATGATGGCAAAACAAATTCGTTCATTTTAGATGGCCATCATAAAGCAGCAGCTTATCTACAAAGCAAAACGAACCCAGCCATAATTGAATTTAATAGCAAAATAAAAAAGTCAAATCATGATATTCCAAACTTAAAAGTAGCCTCAAAAATATTATATGAATGCCAGACGAAACACCTAATTCGATCTAAATTTATGATTGAAGAATTAATAAATAAAATAAAAAAAGACAAATTACTCTATAAGTATTGTTTGAACGGAGAGATTAAAGAGTACTACCCTAATGGGCAATTAAAAGTTGAAGGTAACTTTGTAGACAATAAAAAGGATGGAATTTTTAAATGGTATTTCCCAGACGGTTCACTTGAAAAAAGTGAAAAATATGAACTCGAACATTGTAAAATTACCTATGAAAAGTATTCTCATAAAGGCCAATTATTGATAAAGGGAAATGATGATGGAACTTTTGAACAGTATGATGTTAACGGGAATAGAATTAAATAAAATAGTATCTTAAATGGTTGAATCAGGCCATAACGGCCATACAACAAATCGAAGTTTTCAATAAGTATAAGAATCAACAAATCAATTAAATGAAAAATCACGCACTTGTTTTTTTAATGCTTTTCGCAACAACCTTTCTTTTTGCTCAAAGCCAATTAAATTTTGATGGTTACCAAGACCATGTTGTATTGAACGGAACAGACTTCCCGCCACCTTGGACGGCAGAGGTATTAATTAGAAAAAATCAAATAGGCGCCTATTCTCATTTACTTACAAGTACGGACGGCACCAGTGGGATCCGGCTCGAACAATACATCAATAACAATCGGGTAGGTATTACTTCCGCTGGCATTGCCGATTGGCAGTTTAGTTATCAAGCTCCACTTGGCAATTGGATTCATTTGGCTGTTACTTGTGATGGCTCCTCTATGAGATTATTTATTGATGGACAACAATTGGGCGGGAACATTAATGGCAGCATCAATATGCCGCTGGGGCTAATCGGACTAAACACCACAGGGGCCGGAGCATTGAATGCAAAAATTGACGAGCTAAGAATTTGGAATACTGTTTTGCCACAATCTTCTATTGACGCCTATAAGTTGGATACCATCCCGAACAATCACCCTCAATATGACCAACTGGTTCATTATTATAAATTTGATGAAGGCAGTGGAACAATTGCTTATGATTCCAAAGGAAGTTTGGACGGAACGGTGGTGGGTGCGACCTTTTGCCCTTTAGCGAACAAAGATATTGGAGCTACGGCCATGACAAGTCCGGCTGAATTTGTTCCAGGATTTTCACCCTCCAGCGCTGTTTCATTCAAATTGACCAATAACGGTACCTCTACCATCAACGAGGATTTTGAAGTGAAATATGCCGTTGATAATGGTGCTTACGTTTCTCAAATCATTGAAGCTTCAACCAGCCCCATTCCATCTTTTTCAAGCTATGATGTCAGTTTCCCAAATATTGATCTGACTGGTGCCAATATTCATTCTTTTGAGTTGATCACACTCCTGCCCGGAGATGAAAACACGGCAAACGATACGCTGTTTGCCACCAGTAGTTTGAGCATGGTACCGCTTGGGGATTTAACCGATATTTCCTTGTCCGATGGTGCAGTACTGATTTCGAGTGGTATATCCAAGGTGAGAATTCAGTTTTATCGGGAAGATATATTTCGAATAGAATCTGCAGCAAACGGCATTTTTACAGATGGCACAAATGGCGAAATCACCGTACATGATAACGCTATTTTATCAACCATAAACCTCAATGATAATGGAGGATATTATGCCATTCAAACCGCAGCAGTTGAACTCAGGGCATACAAAAGCCCACTGACTTTTGCTTTGTATGACAATGCCGGAAATTTAATTTGGGAGGAATCAGGGCCGCTGACTTTTGGCCAAGAAACATTCCAGCAATTGGCGGCTGGATCAGATGAACATTTTTATGGATGCGGGATGCAGAATGGATATTTTTCGCACAAGGGAAAAGATATTGATATCCGAAACATCTATGCTAATTGGGGCGATGGAGCAGTACCCAACCCCTCCCCTTTTTACATGAGCACCGCAGGATATGGTGTTTTTAGAAATACCTACCGGCCCGGCAATTACGATTTCTCTTCTACTGTACAGACCAGTCATGAAGAAAACCGATTTGATGCCTATTATTTTTATGGCCCCAGCCTAAAAGAAGTTTTGGAAGGATACACCTATGTGACAGGAAGGCCTTTTATGATGCCACGTTGGGGGCTGGAATTTGGCGATGCGGATTGTTATAATGATACAGGAACGACAGCGGATGTTATCGGTCAAATAGCAGAAGTGTACAGAGAAAAGGATATGCCTGGGGGTTGGATTTTACCCAATGACGGATACAGCTGCGGTTATGAAGACCTGGAGTATGTTGTAGATGAATTGCATGATTTGGGGTTTTATACTGGCTTGTGGACTGAGGATGGTGTTGGAAACATCGCCTATGAAGTTGGGACGGCCGGCACAAGATGTGTGAAACTGGATGTTGCATTGGTTGGTCCAGGCTATCAGTCTGCCTTTAATTCGGGCTTGAGTGCATTTAATGGGATTGAGGACAACAGCAATGACAGAGGATATATTTGGACGGTGGCAGGTTGGGCAGGTACGCAGCGTTTTGCAACGGTTTGGTCTGGCGATCAGTCAGGAAACTGGGAAAATATCAGGTTTCATATTCCTACCGTTATTGGTTCTGGCTTGTCAGCTTTCAATGCTGCCACAGGTGACATTGACGGTATATTTGGAGGCAGTGGGCCTACCTATGTGCGGGACTTGCAGTGGAAATGTTTTACGCCTGCCATGATGACTATTTCTGGTTGGGCACCTGCCGGCAAGCAACCCTGGGAACGGGGAGAGCCTTACACTTCTTTCAGCCGGGATTATTTGAAATTAAAAATGAAGCTAACACCCTACCTGTATAGCTACAGTGCTATTGCCCATCAAACAGGTGTGCCCACAGTGAGGGCAATGGTTTTGGAATTTCCGGACGACCCCTTCACCTATGATGATGCCACACAGTATCAGTTTATGAGTGGTGAATATTTCCTGGTCGCTCCAATTTACTCCAATACAACTACTCGTGACAATATTTACCTGCCTGAGGGCACCTGGATAGACTATTGGGATGGCACCCGCTATGAAGGGCCAATGACGTTAAATGGATACAGTGCTCCTTTAGAGAAATTACCACTTTTTGTAAAAGGCGGAGGTATTATCCCAATGTACCCAGAAATGCTGCACGACAGAGACAAGCCAAAAGATGTTGTCACGTTCGATATTTACCCGATAGGTAATTCCTCTTTCACAATGTATGAGGATGATGGGCACAGCAAAGATTACCGCAATGGAATGTTTGCTGAAACTAATATCCAGGTGAGTTCCTCAAATACAGGATTTGACCAACCAATTGTCATCAATGTGGGAGCGACAGAAGGCGACTATGAGGGCAAATTACAAGAAAGAGGCAATGTTCTACAAGTCCATAGCTTGGCTAAACCGATGGTCGTAAAATTGGATGATACACCGATCCAGGAATATGCTACTTTCTCACAATGGGAATCATCAGAAATTGGTTGGCACTATTCGGCAGATGATAAAAACGGAATTGTTTATGTAAAAACAGGTGTAATAGAAGTGACAAATCCCTTTGAAGTAAGGTTGGAAGATTTAGCACTTTCGAGTTTGGAAATCACAAAAGATTTAGTGGATATTGTCGTATACCCGAATCCAACGAATGAGGATATTACCATTGCTTCGCAGAACGGCCATTCTATATCCATTGTAAAAGTATTTGATGCAACTGGTAAATTAATTGATACGATCGAGGCGAACGCCACTTCTATTAATCTTTCCCTTCCTCCTAACCAGCAAATATTTTTTATTGAAATTAATATGAAAGACGGGCCAACAATTTTGAAAAAGGTGGATAAAAAATAAATGCGGTTCGCCAGATTTATGCTGGTTATTTTTTGATGGTTGTTCTTATAGTCCACGACTTAAGTCGTGGACTATAAGAACAACCTGAGCACCTGTCGTTTCAACGACTTACGTCGCTGGTTTCAGACTCCAGTCTGAAATCAAATATCTGAAACTCCTCTGGCGTACAAACGCCAGAGGCGTTTCAGATAAGTTATTCAAGTCAGGAGACTTGAATGAGCGTTACGTATTTTCGGCAGTTAAACAATGAATTCCAATAAGTCGTGGGTTTAATGCTGGCTATTTTGATGGTTATTCTTTTAGTCCACGACTTAAGTCGTGGGTTAAAAGAATAACCTGAGCATCGGTCGTTTCAACGACTTATCAAAGGATTTGTCCAAGAAATATTTCTATGAAAATATCTTAAAAACTATTTTAATTCTACAAGCATTTAGTGACAAAAGAGAAGACACTTTAATAGCGCAAAACACGCACAGCTGCAACCATTTTAATCGGGGCATTTCTTTCCTCTACAACTTCTAATGCCCAGCAATCATGTATCAAAATATTCAATACCGACGATTTTTATTAGTCTCAATAGTCTGCTGTTTCCTATCTGTAATTACCACAATTGGAATTCACTCCAACCTGTTTGACTTAGGGGAAATGACCTTCGATGACCGGATTAGACTTTTTGAAAATTCAACATATATAGCGAGTAAATTCTGGGTGATTGTACATTGTCTCTTTGTATTCATTGCCATGCTTGGTTTCTTATTAATTCAATTTAAAAAGAGTCCAGGGTTTACAATTTTAGGGTTTGTTTTTTTCGCAGTATTTTCATTTACAGAGATTTTCCGGCAGATGTTCGTTTTCTTCTATCTGAATAATTTGCGAAGGTCATTTCTCGATACTGATGATACTGCTGCTCAAGAAATGATTCAAATGAACATGGATCAAGCAGGACTAATTGGTTATGCGCTTTTCGGTTTATTCATTGTTGCATTTGCATTGGGAAATATCTGCTATGGGCTAAGCCTTTTTGGAGGAACAAAGTCAGATCGTGTACTCGCTTATCTTTTGCTGATATGGGGCATAGGCAATTTAACTGCCTTCGGAAATGAATTTTGGAATGCTGAACCCGTAGCCCATTTTGTCGAATATTTCAGCATTATTTATCAACCAATTATGAGAGCATTGGTAGGATGGTGGTTATGGACTAAATTTAAACAAATCAGTGTATAAATCTAAATTCCTGAGTCCGTGATAAAAATGAAATATAATTATTTGAATTAAACAGTTCACCCCCCTTCCCGTTGCAGGTAATGTACAGCGAATCCCCAGATTCGCTGGTTATGCTGTATTTTATGGCGAATCTGGGAATTCGCTGTACATCTGTAGTCAATCGTTGGCGCTTCACAACCTGAATGAGATTAGCAAAAAAACATGCACGAATCGTGCATGTTTTTTTGCTAAATTATTAGATTTGGACTTTCATTGCCAATCTTAAAAGATTAAATTTCAGCGAGTTAATGGTTGGGTTAATTAAAGCAGCCTGAAATATGGATAGTTGTATATTTACCACTGATGTACACACCGACAAGTTACCTTCCATAAAAAAAGGAGGATGAAATTCACAGAAGTCCTTGAAAAGCAAAGAAAAATTTATGTAGACTTTTTGGAAGAACAAATCTCCAAGTGTGGTGGAAGTAGCGAATTACTGTTAGAAAGCCACAATGATGAACCAGAAGAGTACTATCGTATTTATAGGTTCGATTGTGTTAAAAATATTGAGGAAGAATGTAAAATCTTTGAGTATAATCATGACACCTACGTTAACCATGCAGTAATTAACTACAATGTCAATGAATTGCATGTCGAATTAAATCCTTTCTTTTGGAATGGATGTGAGATAGAAATTCAAGGCGACATTAAAAATTGGAATATTATACTTGATTGGATAAAAGAATGGATTGATGAAGACGAAGATGATAGGATTCAAAATGGTTTTTTGAGCTATAAGATTCATAATTTTCAAAGACCGCTGATCCTGGAAAATACTGTCCACCTCGCAATAGATCTTGGCTCCGCAAAAGTAGATGCCTTAATCGGATTAATTAATATTTTTGAGGAATTAGGAATAAAGAAAGTCAAAATTCACTCAGGTTCAATATTTAACGAAGAAGAAAGTTACTGAGAACAATGTGCCAGCAAACATTCTTCTCAGCTATTAAGAAAAAGGGAAACAAAAAGATGAATCCGATAAATTTTATAGTAATAATTCTAATATTTATTATTGGCTGTAAAGGAGGTTCTGATAATTCGTATACGATTAATGAAATATGCGAATGCTATGAAAACCAACAAATTCAGCAAATTGATAAAAGGCTCGGAGAATGTCTAAATGGATTAAATAAATGGTTGAATTCAAAAAATATAAATTTCGAAGAGAAAGAGACATTAGGAAAAGAAGAATTATTCAAAGTAACAAAAAAGCTCATTGCATCTTGTTCGAATTATCAAACTGATTTCAACACAGTTCTACTTTCAAGATATGAATCTCGAAATGAAAAAATTGATAAATCAAAAAGGGACTCAACGATAAATAGGATAAAAAGAGGCGAAAATTCTGCGGTAAATAAATCTATACTTGCTGAATATGAAATAATCGACGGCAAATATGAAAGTGCAATGAATTTGGTCAATGAAAGTATATCGGAAAATTCAAGTAATGAAATAGCATATTGGGTGAGAGGGTTTCTTTATCACCGAAATGGAGAAATTGAAAAAGCAATAATCGATTGTGATAAATTGGAAAAAATTTCAAAAAATCTTGATATGATTCATGCAATTGAATTGTGGAAAACAAATCTCGAAAAAGAAAAAAATAAAAGCTGATCACACTACATATACATAGACGATAAACAAAACAACCACAAAACATGAAAAACAAAACGCACAGTTTTCTTTTCGCAATCTTATTATTAATCACAGCATCAGCAATAAGCTGTGAGCAAAAACCAAAAGAACAAACAGTAGAACAAGAAGCAGAACAGCCAAAGGAAGAATATTTAATAAAAGTCTCAGACGAGATGGATACCAAATTTGGCTATATAAACACATCTGGCGATACCGTAATTGCATTGGGGAAATATGCGTACTGTTTTACAGATACACTAAAGGATTATGCCATAGTCATGAAAAATGACGGCGTTTGTATTGCCATAGATAAAAACGATAATGAATTGTACGAAGTATTCCTGTACGACAACGGCCCAGATTATTTAGCTGATGGATTATTCAGAATTAAAAAGAATGGGAAAATTGGCTACGCTAATGAGGATGGAGAAATAATTATTGAACCTCAATTTGATTGCGCATTTCCGTTTGAAGATGGAAAAGCCAAAGTTTCAAATGAATGCACGACCGTTCAAGATGGAGAATATCAGAGTTGGGAAAGCGACAATTGGATTTTTATTGATAAATCAGGAAATAAGATTGAATAGTTGGCAGTGGGCAAGTAAACTCTTTTTTCTATAGCTAAAAATAAATGACGGCTCGCATTTTATTTATATTGGTTGGGATGATTATTTCTACTATTAATGCAGAATTATTTGGTAGTAACTATAATGACAATTACCTGATCAAACAATGCAGCCAAGACACCTTTCAAACGATATTTTTTGAGGTCACTTCGCCGGAAAACGATCATGTCTCCTATCTTTTTGGAACACACCATGCATTTGGGGAATCTTTTTTTGATTCTTTGTATATCGCAAAAAGAAAATTATTGGAGTCGGATATTTTAATAAAGGAAAACTTGAATATTCCTGGCCATTTAATGGAGGACATTATTAACAAGCGAAACAAAATAACTAAATGGTCAAAATACCTGGATAAAAAAGATTACCGATATGTTGAAGAAATATTCTCAAATAGCGAGGTCGATCTCCACAAAGTCACGCCCACAGAATTAAATGTCATTTTAAGTAGGGTTTACCGTATCAAAGTCTGCAAATCAAAAACTTCAACTGATCCACATGACTCTTTGGATGATTCTATCGCAGGAATTGCAAAAAAGAATAATTTAGAAGTTATTGGTCTTGAAACAACGGAAGAACAATTAGAACTTATTCGTAAAGACGTTGCTGGCATGCCAAGAAAAGTTCACAAAAAAAGACTTGCAAGATTAATTGAAAGGATGAGATCTGGCAATACCAACCATTGCCCGGAAATCGAAACATATATCAAAATGGATTACGATTACAAATTGGATCAACCCTGTCAAAACAAGCTTATCCTAACCGATAGGAACAACAATTGGATGCCAGTAATCGAAAATCATCTAAAAACAAATAACTGTTTTATTGCTGTAGGTCTGAGCCATTTAATGTTTGATTGCGGATTGATAACTCAATTAAAAGAAAGAGGATTTAAAGTCACTCCTATTCCCGTAAAATAAATTTTATTCGGTCTTTTTTGCCACTTAAATTCAAGTTATAAAATCGTGGAAATAAAAAATCTAAAAAACACTTCCTATGATGTAATTGTCGAATGCCTCTCAAAATCATTCAAGGGGTATTTTGTCCAAATACCTTCAGAAGTCAGCTTTTGGAAAAATCGTTTTAAAAATGCAAGGGTGGACAAGAGCCTTTCTTGGGGCGTTTTCAACGGTGATGATTTAGTCGGCTATGTGATGAATGGAATTGACATTGATAAAGGAGAACTCACTGCATTTAATACGGGGACAGGAATAATTGAAGATTTTCGTGGCAATAAATTAGTGGACAAAATGTATGAATTTGGAATTCCTAAACTAAAAGAAAAAGGAGTCACCAGATGCACGCTTGAAGTCATCGATAATAATTACAGGGCGATCAGGGTTTATGAAAGAACCGGATTCAAAATTACTCGCAGAATAAAATGCTACAAAGGCGTTTTACAAAAAAAGGAAGGAGTCAAAATAAAAGTCACTAAAATTGACAAACTCGATTTTACCAATTCAGAAGAATTGTATTCATGGGATCATAATATCAAGGCCGTTAAAACAGCAGGGTCGCAATACACATCATTTCAGGTTTATGATTTAAAGAATAATGATTTAGTTGCCGGCCATTTTATCATAAATCCAGCAAATGGATATATCGCACAAATGGAAGCCTATGATGGAAACTGGGAATTAATATTTAATGGCATTAGTCAAATTAGTACAGAAATAAAAATCAACAACATTGACGAAGAAAGGAAAGATTTGATTGCCCACTTAAACCATCTTGGCATTGAAAATGTGATAGATCAATTCGAAATGGAAATGAAATTGTGAAAAATATGCTTTCATTTACCAAACGTCCCTTGCCTACATATATGTAAGAAGTTGTCTTGAAATAACCGACGCCATAAAAACAAAAACATTTTACAACACATTTAGTATAAGGAATAGCACAACTGGCAATCTAAAACGCTGCTCCCAATTCCAATATGAAAAACTTTACTACAATCCACATTTCAAGTTTTGCAGTGCTACTGCTACTTTTTCTTTCTCAATATTGCCTGGCAAATAACCTGCTTATCAATAATGCACAAATTGCATCAGTAAACGCTACAGAATTGTATGCAGAAATTGAATTTGACATTAGTTGGGAGAATAGTTGGCGGGATGCCGAAAACTGGGACGCTATCTGGGTTTTTATAAAGTTTAGGGAGATTAGCAGTAACGATGCCTGGGAACACGCCACACTTAATTATGTAAATGGAACGGGAGACGGCCACACCGCTCCGTCAGGTTCTACTATTACTACGCCTACCGATGGTAAAGGAGTTTTTATTTATCGGGATATGGTTGGTGAAGGCACCTCCAATTATACAGGTGTTCGGTTACGTTGGAATTTTGGAGTAGATGGCCTAAATACCACCAACACGGTCGACCTAAAAGTGATGGGCATCGAAATGGTACATGTACCACAAGGTTCTTTTTATTTGGGAGATGGACAAACCAATTCTTCGGAGATCTACGGACATTTCGAAGACGCCAATTCCGGCAATACATTCCAAGTGATAAATGAAAATGCTTTAACACTTGGAGGCGGGGCAGCTGGCAGTTTGGGCAATAACAATAGGGAAAACTCATTTGCAAATGATGCGGTTGATCCGCTTGTCACCAATTGCGCCAATGATGGTTGCCTTGTTGGGTCTGGTGATGATTTTGATGATAGCAGTACGCAAAGTTTACCCGCCGCTTTTCCCAAAGGCTTTAATGCATTCTATTGCATGAAATATGAACTTTCACAACAGCAGTTCACCGACATGCTAAATTGCTTAACTGCCACACAACAAGCTACCCTGACCGATGAAAGCAACTTTTTCACTTATGGCAACTCTGCCTCCGATTATCGATATGGCATCACTGGAAGCGGAGGCGTCTATTCTACCACAGAGCCATATTTACCAATGATTTATTGTGATTGGATAAAAGGAGCTGCATTTGCGGATTGGGCTGGTCTTCGTCCAATGACTGAAATGGAATTCGAGAAAGCTTGCAGAGGCACTGGGGCTTCAACGCTCAATGAATATGCCTGGGGAAATGATAATATCGACTTGTCGGATAATTTCACCCTCAATCAACTATCGCAACCTGACGAAGGAATTGCTTCAGGATATGACGGAGGGGGCACAAATGGCAATGTATGGGTAGCTGCTGGTTCTCAATCTATGAATACGCTTACCCGCATTGGCATATTTGCAGCCCATGCTTCCAATTCAGGGCGTGTAACATCTGGCGCATCCTATTGGGGCATTATGGAAATGAGTGGCCATGCCTGGGAGCGTGCCGTTTCGGTTGGACACGCTGAAGGCAGAAAATTCACAGGTGCGCATGGGGATGGAACCGTTGATGCTGACGGTTATGCCGATGTACCAAATTGGCCCGGTACTTTCGCAGGAACAGCAGTCAATTCAAATATTGGGGTTGGCTACCGTGGAGGAGCCCTTGCATACCCCACTCCTAACCTAGAAACCAACGCGCGTGTATCTAGCCGCCGACTGGCTTCTGGTTATTGGAATACCGTCATTCACGACGATGGCATTCGCTTAGTTCGCACCTCAGAATAAAAGGCTATAACAAATCAAAACTGCCAAAATGCAACGTTTACTTTTCATTCATTTTTTCATACTTACAGCCATTGCAGCTTATTCGCAGAGCAACCAAATGGTTTTGATGGCGGCAAATGCAACTGCGGGTATCCACCTACATGAAAAAGTATTATTGAAAGATTTTCAAACTGATAAAAACATAGAAGAGATCGTTATCGCTATTCCCGGAAAATTTGGTGGTGGAGATGGAGGAGGGAGCTCAATTGCTGAATCTATGAGCCAGCCGCTTCCTATTGAGTTGATTTATTTTAGAGGAGCTTCAAATGAAAAAAATATTCGCCTCTTTTGGGAAACTGCTCAAGAATTTAATAATGATATTTTTATTATCGAAAAAAAGACAACCGAAAATAATTTTGTTGAAATTGGAAAAGTAAATAGCCTTGGAAACTCCAACCAAAATAAATCTTATTCTTTTTTAGATAATACACCTGATGCGGGTTCAAATTATTATCGATTGAAACAAATTGATTTGGATGGAAAATATGAGTATTCAAATATTGTGAACGTGCAATTTATTGGAAAACATACTATTATCAATATCCAACCGAATCCGTTCTCTGAATACATTTTTATTGACTCTCAGAAAGACTTAGATGGTTCATTAATCAAAATTTTTGACGTTACAGGCTTTCTTGTTTTTGAGGCGAATCTTAATCACGGTTCTTTGAATTTAGGAAAACTGACGGCGGGAATATATTATTTAAAAACAAATGGGGAAACCCATAAGATTATCAAAAAATAACCCTTCACCAACTAAAGGTGTTTACCTTCAATATTAGATTATGCACCGAAAACATTTTTTAAAATCGCTGGCACTTTTGCCATTCACTGCTGCTCGAATGAAATTACAAGCATTAAACAGATTATCGGAAGGGCTGAAAAGCACAGCAAAAATGCCTGTCCTTTTCCTCGGTCATGGTAGTCCAATGAATGCGATTGAAGAAAATGAATTTGTAAAAGGATTTAGAAAAATTTCTACCGAAATCAAAAGACCAGCTGCTATTCTGTGCATCTCAGCACATTGGGAGACCAAAGGCACCTATGTAACAGCGATGGAAAAACCCCGCACCATTCATGATTTTGGTGGCTTCCCGCAGGAATTGTATGAAGTTCATTACCCCGCTCCTGGCAGCCCTGATTTGGCACAAGAAGTTAAAAACCTTGTTCAAAAAAGCAACATTGAATTCGATCATCAATGGGGGCTCGACCACGGCGCTTGGTCTGTCATCAAGCACCTTTACCCAGATGCTGACATTCCAGTCATTCAAATGAGCTTGGATAGAAACCAACCACCACAATATCATTACGAATTAGCGAAGGAGCTATCCAAACTACGAGAGAAAGGTGTCTTAGTGATAGGTAGCGGTAATATGGTGCATAACCTTAGAAGAGTGGCATGGGACAAACTGAATGCAGATAATTATGGATTTGATTGGGCCGTAGAGGCCAGTGAAAAAATGAAAGGATTTATTTTGGAAAATAATCATCAAGCCCTTGTCAATTATTCAGCGCAGGGCACGGCTTTCCAGCTTTCTATTCCAACACCTGAGCATTATTTACCGCTGATATATTCACTCGGGTTGAAAGAAGACAGGGATAATAGCTACTTTTTTAATGATAAAGCTGTTGGCGGGTCACTGACCATGACATCTGTAATGATCGGGGCATAACGCTCCCCTACTCTACTACCGGTTTGTCTTGATTTTCCATTACGCCTTTTTGGAAAGCTTTTACGAGGCGTTTGGCACTTTCTATACGTTCTTGCATTTTTTCAGGATCATCCTTGCTTTCACCATTTTCTTCTGGGACATATACCGGTATCTCTCGAATCACCTCTATTTCACGAATATTATTTTTCAATTCAAATTCAAGGTTGGTTTTTTCAAGCTCAAGCTTGAGTTTCTCCCGCTGCAATACCTGATTTTCCCCTTCCATTACCCGTACTTCACTCTGTATGGAAATCAGTTCATTTTCCAATGATTGCAATTGTTTCTGCAAGTTTTCGATACTTAACTTTTGAGTCTCGCTTTCAACTGTTAATTTATCAACCGCAACTTTCTTCTCTTCATATTTTGATTCAGAAGATTTTATGGCTCGGCTTATTGCTGATTCCATCGTCTGCTTTTGCAGATACCAGGCACAGATAAATCCAAGCGCCACCGCACCAATCAAAGCAATCAATATTGTTAGGGTAAATGCCATAGTTTTCTGTTATTCGTTCATGTTTTTTGGTTCTTCACTTTTGGGTTTGAAGCATTCTAATCAATGACTGAAATTTCAACCCGCTGTTGGTCATTGCCTTTTGCCACACCAGGATATGAAGCGATGATTATGTTTTTCCTGCGAACCCCTGTATCGACTAAATAACGACGCACAGCGAGTGATCTGCGTTCTGCTAAATTTCCATCCACTGCTTTTTCTTCTTCTTTTGAAGAATATCCTGAGATAATCAATCTAAATTCAGGATTCTTACGGACCAACCTGCGCAACTCATCCAACATTGATCGGTTTTCTCTTGCAAGGGTAAATATCTCTTTTTCATAATTGAAAAGGATGGTCTCTGGCCTCCCTTTTTCATCTAAAACTAAAATGGACGGAGAAGCTGGGTCAGCTTCATTCCCACTTTCTTCATTTTCAATTGCTGCATCTTCAGTTTTTATTCCAAACTGGAAATCAACTCCTCCAAGCAATCTATCCTCCACAAGGTAATGAAAATCAATTATTTCTGCTTCTGTTAATATTTGTTCTTTATCTATTCCTCTTTCTTCCAGCATTTTTTTGATTGAGTGAGCCCGTGCCAGTCCCAAATTTGGATATGGTGATTGATTCCGCTCGCTTTCCAAATATTTCCCCAAAAGGGTCAATTCTTTCTCCGGCATACTTTTTAAATATCCTGCGACTGTATCCAAAAACGCCAAACTTGATGCAGGTAAAACAGGCCTTGCATCAGAAAGGTGGAAAGAGAATATTTCTTTAGTTGAAAACGAATGCTCGCCATCCGAGATGACGAAAGAGGAAATAGCAATTCCAGTTTCAGAAGGTATCGAAGAGGGATTTTCGTTGGAAAGCCACCAAGTCCAGACCGTCACCCAAGCTAGGCAGGCAACACCAGAAATTGATGGGATAAGTTTGCTCATAGAAGCGAGTGTGTTAGTGTTTCACAAAAATATAACCTTGCAAAGGTAATTTGATTTGATGGAGTTTGCAAGGATGGAGAGATTGAATGGGTTGAATGGCTCAAATGGTTCTACCCATAAAGCCATTCAACCCATTTCAAATTTATTCCTCTCCCAAAAACGGGTATCTGTAATCTGTAGGAGATAAGAAATTCTCTTTGATAGCTCTTGGTGATGCCCAACGAAGTAGATTCCAAATTGAACCTGCCTTGTCGTTTGTACCAGATGCTCTCGCCCCACCGAATGGCTGCTGCCCAACAACTGCGCCTGTCGGCTTGTCATTGATATAAAAGTTGCCAGCAGAATGCCGAAGCTTTTTATTTGCAAGCACTACTGCCTGGCGGTCATTTGAAAAAATCGCTCCAGTCAAAGCATATGGAGAAGTTGAATCCACCAATTCCAGTGTTTCCTCAAATTGATTTGGATCATAAACATAAACCGTCAAAACAGGGCCGAATATTTCTTCCACCATCGTTTTATAATGTGGATCTTTTGCCTCGATAACGGTTGGCTCGATAAAGTAGCCTACAGATCTATCATAACCTCCGCCTGCAATAATTTCTGCGTCGGCATCAGATTTCGCTTGTGAAATAAAGTTGGAGATTTTGATAAATGCTCTTTCATCAATTACAGCATTGATGAAGTTCGAAAAATCTTCCGGATCACCCATCTTCATGGATTCTATGTCTTCTATCATATATTTCTTGACATCCTGCCAGAGATTACTTGGTATATAAGCCCTTGAAGCAGCAGAGCATTTTTGCCCCTGAAATTCAAAAGCACCTCTTGTGAGTGCTGTGGCAACTTGTTTTGCATTGGAAGATGGGTGCGCCACCACGAAGTCTTTACCGCCAGTTTCACCTACTATTCTTGGGTACGATTTATAGTTTGAAACATTGTTCCCGATTGTTTTCCATAAATGCTGGAAAACACCAGTACTACCTGTAAAATGAAGCCCCGCAAATTCAGGGTGGTTGAAAATCACATCTCCAGCTACTGGTCCATCTACAAAAATCAGATTGATTACACCCGGAGGTAAACCTGCTTCCTCAAATATTTCCATGATAACTCCAGCTGAGAATATTTGTGTTTCAGCTGGCTTCCAAACGACGGTGTTACCCATAAGTGCTGGAGCACCAGACAAATTTCCTGCAATAGAAGTAAAATTAAATGGCGTTAATGCAAATACGAAACCTTCCAAAGGTCTGTATTCCATACGGTTCCAGGTACCAGCTGGGCTTTCTGGTTGTTCACTATATATCTGGGTCATAAACTCCACATTATAGCGCCAGAAATCACAAAGTTCAGCTACACTGTCAATCTCTGCCTGAAACACATTTTTGGATTGTGCCAGCATCGTAGCAGCATTCATTTTTGCCCTGTAAGGCCCCGCCAATAAATCTGCTGCTTTGAGGAAAATAGCAGCTCGATCTTGCCAAGGCATATTTTCCCAGCCTTCTTTTGCTGACAATGCAGCATCAATGGCAGAGTGCACAGTCTTAGTGTCGCCCTTGCTATAATGACCCAAAACATGTTTTATATCATGGGGAGGATGCATAGCGTATTTATCCTTTGTCTCCACTTTCTTACCACCTATCGTCATAGGAATATCTGACTTGGTGGATTTGAATGCCGCCAGTGCTGCTTTTACCTCAGCCCTTTCGGCTGAGCCTGGTGCATAGCTCAATACGGGTTCGTTTACTGCGGGAGGAACTTGAAAAAATGCATTTGACATAGAATAACTATTTTTTATCGATTGATTTTTAAATATTTTTTTTGAAGAACTCAGATCTAAAAAGCGCTTGAAACGCTGTTATACTTGGCCAATTTAGGTTTTGTGCAAATCATGCTTGTTGATATATAGGTTTATAAGGGTTGATAAAAAGTTGATAACCAACCTTTATACACTATTTATCAACCTATTATCAACTTCCTTCATTTGCACAAAACCTATTATGGTACAGTTTAATAGTCTAAGCTGTAGAACTCAGCCTATATCAAGGGCTGAAAAAAGGAACGCAAAAGTAGTAAAATGGGAGACGGGAAGATAAATTGAAATGGAATTAAATTATTTCCCTCAATTGATCGATTTTGTCTATTTCAAAAGTTGGCTTGTGCTGCGTCAGGTTTGATTTTCCAGCAGGATTGAACCAACATGTATCAACGCCAAAGTTGTTACCTCCCTGGATGTCGGAACTCAGGCTATCGCCTACCACTATTACCTCGCTTTTATTCGGGTTGCCAATCTGTTTGAATGCATATTCAAAAAAGCCATTATCTGGTTTTGACACTCCAATTTCATCAGAAACCACGATGCCCTCAAAATAAGATTCAAATCTGGCTTTTTTTATCCTTGGCCGTTGCACTTCTTTGAGGCCATTGGTTATTAAACAAAGTCGATATCCCAGGCTTAAAAAATCTTCTACCAGTTCTCTTGCACCCTCTATCAAAAATTCTGTTTGAGAAAGTTGGTTTAAATAATATGCATTCATTTCGTTCGGATCACGGTACTCTCCTATGGATTCCAAAAACCGCTCAAAACGTAAATATCTCAACTCAACTGCATTGATTTCATTTCTTTCGAATGCTGCCCAAACTATATTATTTATTTCTTTATAGACTGAATAAAAAGTCGGGTCGTCTTTAATTTTAAAATTTTGCAACGTTACTTTCAATGCATGGTTAGCAGATTTTTTAAAATCAAAAAGAGTATCATCTGCATCAAATAAAATCCAAGGGTAATTCATTAGAAAAAGTAAAAAGTAAAAAGTAAAAGTTGAAAAAGTAAAAAGTAAAAAGTAAAAAGTAAAAATACTTGATCGCTATAGGATGTGTGCAAATGGTTTTGGCACTTTGTAGTTTGCTATTATTTTACTGTACCATAATAGGTTTTGTGCAAATGAAGGAAGTTGATAATAGGTTGATAAAAAAAGTTTATAAAGGTTGATTATCAAATTTTATAAACCCTTATAAACCTATTATCAACAAGCATGATTTGCACAAAACCTAAATTTGCCAAGTATAATGGATATAAAGGAGACTCAAGTCAATTTTCAATAAAATATTGCATCCCGATAGTCGCTGCAAAGCTACTCACTAATAAATCGATTGATTTATTTGGGTCTTTATAAATATTAAGTAGACCTGAGCTATATTGCATTCTAATTTGAAAATCAAATTTATCATCAATCCTAAAAGAGCAACCGGTTCCGAAAATAAGTGACTGGCTTACTTTATAATATAAATGGGTATTCCTAATTGGCCTTCCAGATGATCCGAAAATTTCTCTTTTGAATTTACTTGAAAATAACAAATCCAATGAAGAACCACCGAAAATGGTGTATTTAATTTTACCTGGAAAAGAATATTGAATCAAAAAAGGGAAATCAAAATAATTAAAATACTGCTTCTGAGTTCCAGAAATCAGCGTTGGAATATTCTGCGACCAATTTACTCCATAAATTTTTTCTTTGCTTCCTTTTTGCGCATATTCAATTCCGGATCTAAAAGAAAATCCTTTTCCCAAATCCCATGTTTTATTCAACCCTAACCTAAATGCAAAAAGGCTATAATCGTATTGACTTCCTTCATAATCAATGATATTACCGTACTGTCTAACATACAATTCACTTAATGGTTGCTTCACTCCATTCAGTCCAACACCTACATGTATTCCAATAGATTTATTTTGGCCTGCAACTTTTGTTTGAATACAAGCAAAAAATAAAAGGAATATTAATAGCGTATTTTTCAAATTATTTTAGGTAAGATTTTTTATTTAATAACAATCAAAGAAACAAGGTAAATTACATATAATACAACGAAAATAATACCCTCTCTTTTACTAATCATTTTAGGAGTATACAAAAAGGATGCACCAAACAATAAGAAACTGGCCAGGACAACCAAGCCTAAGTCATAATTTGAAGACGCAGCAACATAAGGCATTGGCTTGATTGTCGCTGTCACACCTAAAATAAGGAAAATGTTGAGGATATTCGAGCCGATTACATTTCCTACCGCTAAATCAGTTTTACCTTTTTTTGCAGCAACAATGGCAGCAGCTAATTCAGGTAAAGATGTTCCTATCGCTACGATCGTCAATCCAATCACACGCTCGCTTATTCCAATCATAGTTGCAATGCCAATTGCACCATCCACCAGGAATTTCCCACCAGCAAACAATCCTGCAATACCAAGTATGGTCAACAAAGTACTCTTCCTTATCGACATGACATACACTTCATCTGTGCCGCCTTTTTCATTCCTGGCCATTTCGAAAGTATAAACAAAGAATATGGCAAGAAAACAAAGCAGGATCATGCCATCGGTTCTTGAAATAAAATTTCCAGTCGCACCTTTGTCAAGCCATAAGTCATTGGCCATCAATCCCAAAACGACGACTGCCAACAGTCCGAATGGTATTTCTTTCCAAGTAGTATTCGTAGAAATAATTAACGGGGAAAGTATAGACGACACACCTAAAATGAGCAATATATTGGCGATATTACTTCCCAAAACATTTCCGATAGCAAGGTCTGTTGAGCCTTTTATAGCTGAGAATACGTTGATTGCCAATTCAGGTGTAGATGTTCCAAGCGCAACGATGGTCAAGCCAATTACCAAATCGGAAACATTGAATCGTTTGGCGATAGAAGAAGCTCCATCCACCAACCAATTGGCTGCATAAAGTGTGAGTATTAGTCCACCAATCAAAAAAAGTAGGTCAAGCATGGGTTGGGTACAAGGATATGTAAAAAGTAAAAAGTAAAAAGTAAAAAGTTGGGTGTCCTTGATTTCATTGGAACATTAAACCGACTTTTTATTTGACCTTTTGTTTTTTTATTCGGGTAATTTAAGTTCAATGGGTAAAAATGGAGAAGCATCTCCCCCACCCTTAATTATTTCTCTTACAATTGTCGAACTAATATGCGAATATGCTGGCTCACTGATCAGGAACACCGTTTCTAAATTCTTCCCAACAATATTATTCAGTTGAGAAATGGTCTTTTCATAATCAAAATCAGAAGCATTTCTTAATCCTCTTAATAAATAGCCGGCTCCGATTTTGGTGCAATAGTGTGCTGTCAGGCCTTCATAACTGTCTATTTCAACTTTTTCATCATCTGCAAAAACCTTTTCCAACCACTCCAGTCTTTGTTCGAGTGTAAATAAATATTTCTTCTGTGAGTTCACACCCACAGCCACTACAACTTTATCAAACAAGGGAAGTGCTCGCTTTACAATTTGAACATGCCCAGTAGTAATTGGATCGAAAGAACCTGGAAATACAGCAATCTTCATTGGATTTAAGTTTTTTACCTGCTCAGTTCTGCGGCGTAAAGTTGGAAATTTTCGACGTCAAAGCAAACGAAGGTCACAGATTCGATGAATTGGTCTTTATCGAGAAAACGATTTACTTCATGGACAGCAGCCTGTGCAGCCAGTTTTTTAGGGAAATGGTACACCCCTGTGCTAATATTTGGAAAAGCGATCGTTTTCAATTGATTGTCAACTGCCAATTGCAAACTATTCCGGTAACAATTTCGCAAGAGAGCCTCCATTTTTTCTTGCTCAGATGAGTCCCAAATTGGTCCGACTGTATGGATCACAAAGCTTGCTGGCAAGTTTCCGCCTGTAGTTAAAACTGCCTCTCCGGTTTGGCATTCACCTTTTTTAGTCACTATCAACCTGCATTCCTCCAGTATGGCCGATCCACCTGCCCTGTGGATAGCTCCATCTACCCCACCGCCGCCCATCAACGTGGAATTGGCGGCATTCACTATAGCATCTACTTTTAGCAGGGTGATATCACCTTGAATTAATTTAATGCGGGACATAGTATTTTGAAATTAAGAGATTTGGATATTGAGATATTAATGATTCAATGCTTTCTGGCAACATGCAATTAAGCTCAAGTTGAAGTTTTCATTTTAATTTTAATTGTAATTTTCATTGTTTCCTTAGTTTGGTGCTTCGCTTAAAATCAACTCAAAAATAGTCGATGAATAAAAAGAAAAAAATATTAGTACTGACGGGTGGCGGCGACTGCCCTGGCCTCAATGCCGTACTCCGTGCAATCAGCAAAGCGGCACGCCACAATGGTAAATATGAAGTTTGGGGAAGCATAGAAGCGTTTAATGGCGTGATGAAAGACAAACCAGAATTGGTAAAATTGACTCGGCGCAGAGTGGCAGGCATTCATATAAAAGGAGGTACCATCATCAAAACTACGAATAAAGGAAACCCTTTGAGCTATCCTATGCAGCAGGAGGATGGCTCGTGGAAAAATGTGGATCGGTCAAATGAGTTGGTTGAAAAAATCAAAAAATTGGGTTTTGATGCTGTCGTCAATATTGGCGGAGATGGCAGTCAAACTATTTCTCAAGCCCTCTTTGAAAAAGGCCTGAACATAGTCGGAGTACCTAAAACTATTGACAATGACCTTTCTTCAACTGACCTGACTTTTGGGTTTTCTACCGCAGTTCAAATCGCAACAGAGAGTTTTGATCGCCTGGTTACCACAGCCGAAAGCCACCATCGAGTGATGATTATGGAGGTGATGGGACGTGATGCCGGCTGGATCGCACTACATACAGCAATCGCTGGGGGAGCTGAAATTTGCTTGATTCCCGAAATCCCTTATGACCTGAATTTGATTTTAAAGAAAATAAAAAAACGATATCGAAAGGGACGTGGCTTTGTCAACATTGTTATTTCCGAAGGTGCAAAACCATTAGGCGGGAATGTAGTTGGTAGCGAGGCACATTCCGTTGGAGACCTTCATATAAAACTAGGAGGCGTAGCAAATAAATTAAGGGCAGATCTTGAAGCCGCTGGCTGCCAATCACAAATCAGGACGACCATTCTCGGCCACACACAACGAGGCGGCACACCTGTCGCCTTTGACCGCTTATTGGCTACTGCAATGGGCGTGAAAGCATTTGAATTGATAGAGACTGGGGATTTTGGAAAAATGGTTTCCTACCGAAACAACGAAGTCAAAACGACAACATTAAAAGAAGCCATCAGCCAATACAAAATTCTAAAACAGGATAGCTATCTCATTAATACAGCAAGGAAAATTGGAATTTCATTCGGGGATAAGTAATGGGGAATTTTGTTAATAGTTAATAATGCTAATCAGAGGTTAAGGGCGCAGAGCGACGCCATTGGTCGCTCGCCTTTATAGGCCAAGGGGAGCGTCGCTATGCGCCGCATAATTATTTATTATTCTTTCTACCAATGGGGATTGGCACTCTGTGCCGTATAACCTTGACTCATATTAATAGTTGATGGTTGAACCTTCTTTGTTTTTAGGCTTTGTATCATTCAACCTCCATTCCTGACACCTGACACCTGAACCCTGAACCCTGACACCTGAACCCTGTAACCTGAAACCTGAAACCTAATCCCCCAACCATGCATTTAAAAATTCTATATCAAGACGAGCACCTCGTCGCCATCAACAAGCCCGCTGGCCTGCTGGTGCATCGATCGGCCATAGCGAGGGACGCTACTGAGTTTGCAGTGCAACTACTTCGAGACCAGATCGGGCAAACCGTTTATCCTGTACACAGACTGGATCGGAAAACAAGCGGCGTATTACTTTTTGCGCTCAATCCAGAAATGAACAGAGCGCTGCAAATGTTATTTTCCGAAAGAAAAACCCAGAAAATATATCATGCAATAGTGCGAGGATATACGCCAGAAAATGGAGTGATCGACTATCCACTCCAAAATGAGCGAGGGGAATCAAAAGAAGCTTTTACCAAGTATCAAACCCTCCGACAATCTGAAATTGATGTCCCTTTGGGCAAACACGCTACTTCTCGTTATTCCTTGGTCGAACTCATTCCTACCACTGGGCGCTTCCACCAATTACGGAAACATATGGCTCATATTTTTCACCCAATCATAGGAGATCGTCCTCATGGCTGCAACAAACAAAACAGGCTCTGGAAGGAACGATGGGACATGACGAGGATGCTGTTGCATGCTTCATCACTTTCGTTTGAGCATCCAAAAACTGGAGAAGTGATCGAAATAAAGGCGGGACTGGATGAGGAATATGAGCGGGTTGTCAAAATGTTATTTCCGGCAGGTGGAAATAAATTCTGCTTTTGACGTTTTGCGAATTCCAAAAAGGTGCGAGTTAACTCGCACCTTTTTGGAATTCGCAAAACGTCCTACTCCGCCACCAACATAAACTTGTTCTTCTTGCCATTTTCCACCATCATATAGCGGCCATGTAGCAGGGATTCGTGGTTGATAACCAATTCAGCATCCGTAACTTTATCCTTGTTTACAGAAACGGCCTGTCCTTTTATGGCCCGGCGGGCTTCGCTTTTTGAAGGAACAATTGCAGTATTTTCCGCCATAAGGTCAATGATGTTGACCCCATTTGTAATAGCATCTTTTGGCACGGAGAAACTTGGAATTTCTTCTGCTACAGTCGCCAGATCTTTTATTCCCAATTCAAGCAGCGTCTCTTTCTTAGCTTTATTATTGAATAGCAATTCTGATACTTTTTGAACAGCCTTAAAAGCTTCATCACCATGTATTCTTACAGTTAATTCCTCTGCAAGCAAACGCTTCAACATGCGTGGATCACCAGCAAACTGAGCTTCATTTGCCTCTACTTCTTCCTTATTCTTAAATGTAAAATAGCGGGTAAACTTCGGTTCGTCCCGATCATCTGCATTGATCCAAAATTGGTAAAACTTGTAAGGAGAAGTCATATCGCCATCCATCCAAAGATTGCCAGCAGTTGATTTTCCAAATTTGGTTCCGTCCGCTTTTGTCAGCAAAGGCGTGGTTACGCCATGTGCCTTTTCACTCAAATTCCGGCCAACGAATTCAGTGCCTGAGGTGATATTGCCCCATTGGTCGCTGCCTCCCATCTGCACAGTGCAGCCATATTTCTTAAAAAGACACTGGAAGTCATATCCCTGCAATAGCTGATAACTGAATTCAGTAAACGAAATTCCAGTATCCAATCTCCGCTTCACACTTTCTTTTGAAAGCATATAGTTGACCGTCAGGGTTTTACCCACATTTCTAAGGAAATCAAGGATATTCATATCCTTATAAAAATCGAGGTTGTTCGCAAGGATCGCTTTATTGTCTCCTTCCTCAAAATTGAGGAATCGCTTGACCTGCTCAATCTGTCGGGCCACGTTGGCATCGAGTTCTTCTTCGCTTTTCAGTTCCCGTTCTTTGTCCTTGCCAGAGGGGTCACCAATTCTTCCCGTAGCGCCCCCCATCAATACGATTGGTGTGTTGCCAGATTTCTGGAATAGGTTCAGCAACATGATTTGCACATAATTGCCAATGGTAAGTGAAGGAGCGGTTGGATCGAAGCCAATATAGCCAACCCTTCCGCCGTTCATGAGATGTTCATTCGCACCCTCAGTCATCTGGTGCAACATATTTCGCCAACGTAGTTCTTCTATGAAATTCATCATTAAAATAAGTAAAAAGGAAAAGGTAAAAAGTAAAAAGTATCGTTTGAAAACGGCCACTAATTTACTTTAAACTCAAAACTCATTAACTCAAAACTATTTTCTAAACAAGCGCCAAAAGTAGGCAACAAAAGTCAACAAAAGCTTTTAAGCGAATATCTTTGCCGACATGAACCTCGAACGATTTATTGCTAAACGGGTTGCAGCCACCAATAAACAATCCTTTTCAGGGCTGATTATACGCATTGCAGTAGTAGCTGTGGCGCTGAGCTTGGCTGTGATGATAGTAGCTTCAGCAGTCATTTCCGGTTTTAAGACCCAGATCGGTGAAAAGATATTTGGATTTTGGGGGCATATCCACATCACCAGCACCCAGATCAACCGCACCACCGGAGAAGCCGTTCCAATTGATATCAACCAAGATTTTTATCCCAGCCTTGACACGGTAGGCCCTGTAAAGTATTTTGAAAAATTTGCCATTTTCGGTCAGGAGCTTCCATTTGATGTACAAAAAGAAACCAAAGGTGGGGTCAGTCACATCCAAGTATTTGCCCTAAAGCCTGGCATTATAAAAACCAAAAACGAGATAGAAGGGATCATCCTAAAAGGCCTCGGCAATGATTTCGACTGGTCGTTTTTTGAAAAATATCTGGTGGAAGGCAGTGCTCTGGAAATGCCAGATTCGGCCTCCAACCGTGGCATCATCCTTTCCAAACAAACGACTACCAGGCTGCACCTCAACGTCGGCGATCCTTTTATTTTCAATTATGTACAGGACGGAGAAGCGTTCCAGCGCCGCTTTACTGTGCAAGGTATTTACAAGACCGGCCTGGAAGAATATGACCTCAAATTTGCACTGGTGGATATTCGGGAAGTGCAGGCGCTGCTCAATTGGCAACCATATCAGGTCGGTGGATTTGAAGTGTTCATTGATGACCTCAGCGATCTGGAAATCATGTCTGATTATATTTATTTCGAAGAAATTCCAAGCGAGCTGTATTGCGAAAGTATCCGGAGTAAATATCCTGCAATTTTTGAATGGTTAGCCTTGCAGGATATCAACGAGGTGGTCATCATCGCCCTGATGATCATTGTTGGTCTGATAAATATGATCACTGCCCTCATGATCCTGATCCTCGAACGCACCAATATGATCGGCGTGTTGAAAGCACTCGGCCAAACCGATTGGGGCATCCGTAAAACTTTCCTTTATCATGCTGGCCAGATCATCCTTATGGGATTGTTTTGGGGAAATTTGTTGGGTATCGGCTTTTGCCTCTTGCAGCAAAAATTTGGGATCATCCAACTCTCCGAAGAAAACTACTACCTCTCCGTTGCACCTATTGAGCTAAACCTTTGGACCATCCTTCTCTTAAATATTGGTGCCCTCATCGTTATTATGATTTTCTTGATTATCCCGTCCTGGCTGGTAACGAAGATCAGCCCGGTGAAGGCGATCCGGTTTAAGTAGGATCGAGCTGGCAATCATTTTTTAATACCGGTCCGCTGGTGCTGGGCTGTGACCCGTATCAGCGGTTAAACAAATAATTAAGTTAGCTAAATATGAAATCAATTTATTTTTCTTTCCTATTTCTATCAAGCTTAATCTTTATGAACTTCCAATGCAATGATTGTGACGATGAGATACACGATAGGACTAATTATTCGGTGACACCAAACTCTAATCAAAACATTATTCCAATTGGAGATACATTGATTATTAGTACCAGTTTCAGTTCTCAAATTGAATTAGAATTAAGTGGAACTATCCATGACAATTCAAACAAATTTATAAATTATAGAATGAAAATGTTTGAAGCTCAGGAAAATAATAACGATGTTATTCAAGCAAGAGATAATTTTGAATTCATCAATTTAATAGGACATGTTTCATTCCCACCATCGAGAACCATGGAAATAGTCATCGAAAATACTTGTGATGAAGATTTATGCGAATTACAATTTGGAATAGTTCCTCAGCAAACTGGATATTTTGGGTTATTTCTTCAAACTGGAAGTTTTGATTATGAAAATGAATGTCAATTTTTAACGCTGTTTCCAACCGAAATCCAATCCGATGGAGATAACAATTTTGAGATATTTGAAGAAATCAATCTTTCAACCATTAGAATTGATGGATCATTTTTTAGCAATCCTGAAACAGAAGACCTTTTATACTTTTTTAAAGTAGTAGATTAAAGAGCAAATAACACTATCCGCTGGCGATTGGCTGTGCCCTGTACTTAAATTACCACATGACTGGGTCCAGTAGAAGTTTTGATACGTGACTCTGTCCCGTATCAGCGAGTGTTCAAGGCGCATAGCGACTTTTACCCTTGGTAGCTCCGGAAAATGAATCATATTGCGGCGCATAGCGACGCTCCCCTTAGCCAATAAAGGCGAGAAACAAGAGGAGCGTCGCTCTGCGCCGCTTATCTGTTTATTATTCTTTTTACCGATGGGATTGGCGCCATGCGACGTTAAGCCCTGATTCGCATCTTTAGTAGGCTTATATTTCTTGAAGAACAGGTTGCTTCTTTTTAGAAGTATTTTGTGCGTTAACCTTAAACAAAGCTGCATTTTCCTCAACAAATTGCTCTAACGTGCTAAAGAAATCCAAAATGTCCTGATGTTCGTTTTGTGCATTGATCGTGATCAAACGTATAAATTCATCATTTTTAAATGAACCATAGCCTACTAATAATTCTGAATGCTCATATAATAAAGTACATATATCACGAGCTGGAATTCCTTTATAATTAAAACAAATCGCTATCGTTTCATCATAACTGTACAGCGTATAATCGCTATGGTTTCGAACATAATCTCGGGCAGTATCTGCCAATGCAAATTGATGATCAACTATTTTTTCTAAACCTGTTGTTCCTTCACTTTTCCAAAGTGTCCAAAATTTTAAAGCATCATTTCTCCTACCGCATTGCAAAGATGTTTTTCCCAAATTAAAATCGTCCTGATCAGTTTGATATAAATAGCTCGCATCATTGGAGAAAGAATCGTACAAATGTTTTTTATCATTCACGACGATAATAGAGCAGGACAACGGAGTCCCAATCATTTTATGTGCATTAAAACTAAATGAATCTACCAATTCAATTCCATCAATCAAGTGCCTGTATTTTTTGCTAAACAAAACCGATCCACAATATGCACCATCTACATGAAGCCAGATTTTGTGCTTTTTACAAATTTCACTGACTGGCCGTATGGGATCAAATGAACCAAGCACCGTAGTACCAGCCGTCAAATTTACCATAATAGGTAATCCTCCTTCTGATACATCCTGCTCAATCATTCTTTCTAAAAGAGAAGCTTCCACTCTGCCTTTGTTATCGGTTGGAATGTATCGAACATTATCTCTGCCTATCCCACAAAAAGCCGCATTTTTAGGAATACTATAATGTGATTCTTTTGAAGTATAAACAATCATTTTTTGCTGCAGGCCTTGGCGAGTCACCTTCGATGAAGCTCTGTCTCTTGCCATTAGCATAGACATGAAATTAGTCATTGAGCCTCCAGGTGCGAATGTTCCATCTGAATTTTCATCCCAGCCAATTATATCGCAAATCTTCCTTAGAATAACTTTCTCTACGCCTATCTGAGCCCCTGCCGCCTTGTACGTATACATACTGTTATTTAGGAACACTGCTAATAACTCACCTAAAATGGCTTTGTCATTTCGCCCTCCAAACAACTGATTAAAAAAACCATTTGTAGCCGTTCTTGGCGAAGCGAAAACAAGTTCTTTTACTACCTTTTCAAATTCATCTTCACATATAGGGCCTTCTTTTAAAGAGAGATCAAGGGTGTCAAATAATTCAGAAGATGGAATATGTTCAGTTACTGGATTTTTCTTTTCATCCTTCAAAAGATCACTGGTAATTCTTTGAAACAAATCAATTGTATTCTCCATTAAATAAATTAATTAAGTCGTATTATTTAAATAATACTAAGAAGTATTCTCAAAACGAAGTGGTTTGGGAATTTGATTTCCTACAAACCAATGGTTTTGAGGATATGCCGATAAAGAAATGATATAATTTTTCCCAAACCATTTCGGAATCGGTATAGCATATTCTTAGTAAAAAAAATTAATGTTCTAATTTGAATGCAAAGGTAGACAAATTTTAAGCTTTACAGTTTAGAGGCGATATTTAAACAGTTATATTCTAATAAAAATTGGAAATTTAAAAAATTATTTATAGTTGATTTTCAACAATTAATACAATTTAAAATAAAATAATTGATATTATTGAAAAGCTTATTAGCAAGCTCAGTAAATACCCTGTTATGTTTTCTATTCAATTGCCTGATAATTATTTATAAGATTTTTATTTATTGTAAATTCTAAAAATTATTTCCATGCTGGCGCCTGTTTAAATCAGCGACCTGTGCTCACAAGAGAATAAAAAATTCATAAAATAAAATTAAAGTCACACCAGGATATATTGAGCGAACTGTGAAAGTGACATTTGCTTCTGTTTATTCTCATTACTTGACGAAAGTGGAAAAGAAAGGCAAAAAAAAATACACCAAGTGAAAACGTGGTTAACAGGTTTTGATGAAATTAAATTACAAGAATTGATTGATAAAAAAGCAACATTTGAAACCTTCTTTCAAAACGCAAATTTGCATCCTAATGCTCACCTAATAAAAGGAGTAATATGCCGTTATCGAATCGAGGAGATAGATAATCAATTAACCCAGCAAGTAAGATAATTAGACAAATTAGTGGATGAATTGACAAGAGGCCATAAGATGGAAAAATCTTACAAGCAGAAAAATGAGTTGGTTAAATGGAAGACTTGTGCTGGTTACAGGAATCAGTCAATGGAGTAGCTGGGAAATCCTTCAAGCAATACGCTGGTTTCAGCCTCCAGGCTGAAACCTATGCCATGAATCCGGTGTCAGCGATACGGCGTTCAAGTCTGGAGACTTGAACGAGCGGTGTGGAGACTTGAACGAGCGTGTCTGGAGACTTAATAGAGTGAGAGCTGAAACTTGAACGAGTGGGGTAAACGAGCGTTACTTAAAACATATGAATCGACAAGTCATATTTTTTACACCGTGTGTATAACAATGGTCCGCTACGATTTTAGGCTGCTCTGGCTCCAAAGACCTTAAGCTCTGCAATTACGGCTTGCATTTTGGGCGTGTGTGGGTCTATTCCACACTTGCGTAAAATGTGGAGGGCTATGCGTTCATTGCGATAGGCGGTCATTATGTCGGACATCGAAAAAGCACCCCGTAGGGCGCGATCCTGACTCAGAAAGTGACTGGCCTTAGCGAGATTTACCGTTGTCAGTGCCATGTTCGTGTGGAAATGGATTTTCCCAGTACTTCGGCCCTGGCCTTCTTCCAGTCCAGCAAACTGTTTAGCATCTCGGAACAAGAACTCTTGTTGAAAACGGTAAGAGTACCTGCGCATGATCTCAACGGCGGTTAGTGAAATGTCAGTCGACAAGTAGGTACGCACCTCTTTGATTTTTCCCTGGCCATCCAACTCCTGAATGATAACAGCTTTGACTTTCAGGTTAACCGACTTTTGATTGACTATTCCTTGCCAAACATGTCGCCTTGGTGTTTCAAGCTCCTTCACTCTGGAAAATACAGTCATATCAAGTTCGGTTAACTCCACTTTTCCGTCCCACTTACGCTTCCGTCCCTTTCCCTTGTAGTAGTAGCGTAAACTGATGTCCGTACGCGCCCGAGTTATGACATGGAAACCGGCCCTGAAAACACGCCCCATAAAAGGATTACGACTGAAAAAAGCGTCGACGACAATGTATTTGCTCACCTTAAGCAGTATAGCAGCCCGTTCCTCAACGATTCGGGCATAGAAGGACAGTTCACTTTCTCCTTCCCTCCTATTGACTGTCTGAACAGCTTCAAGGTGATAGGCTGTTTTATCCGTCATATCAATGGCTGCCAAGCCTGTAATCTCAATACCATGCTTACGCCTTCCGGCTTTACCTGAGTGAAATTTACCAACACCCGCAGTATGTTTGCCAGCTTTAGGAATGAAAGATGGATCAAGGCCAATAATAAGCTCATCACTTGCCTGTTGCTGTACAATTGTCAGGTTAAAGGCCAGCCAGTCGAATGCTTTATCAAAGTGTTTCCGATAAGTATACTCTGTGTATTCTCCTTGGCGACCCAGGTTCACAAAGTTGTAGCGACCAAGTAAGCCAGGCCAAAGACCAAACAAACGTAATAGAAAACGAGTCCGCCATACACCGGTTATGGATAGCTTTTTCAATATTTGGACAGCGAGAATTTCGATTTTCGTAGAGCAAGTCATTCTTGGATGGTGTCAGAATCTCCAAGATAAGGCTTGCTCTTTGTTTTCTATGGCAAAAATCGTAGCGGACCATTGTATAACACATTGCACAAACCAGACATCCAATAAGGTATCTGATACCTCCCAAGGGGTTTAAACCCCTTGAAATCAATCAATGTTAAGATGGAGAGAATATTTAAAATGTGAAATTTGCTATACACACTTTTACTCCACACTCAACAGCTCCACCGGAATAGCATGCCAGCGATTGCAGATAATATCACAAAATGCCTGGCAACCATCAGTCAATTTGAATTGGACGGTTAACGTGTCGCCATCCTGCAAATTTTGGCCGATCGGAAAGTCATTAAGGTTTATGCCTTTTAAAAGGTCATCTTCAGGGATGTCGCAATTCCGTTCGATTTTTCTACCGTCTATAATCAGTAAATTCCCGCAACATACCTCTTCGGCCAAATATCGAACTTCATATTTTTCATAATCAATCGTAGTTTGAACATCGTCTTTGCATGCCATTGAAAAGATCAAAATGGAGAGGATAAAAAGGAAGAAAAATTTCATTGAAGATCGGTTTACTGAAAAAATGATGGCTATAATCCTATTGACAGTCGAAGATATTTATTGGGTTGGGTTTCAGATGCATAGAAAGTGGGCGGTGACTTCAGTTTTCGACATGCCCGCTGGTTTCAGCCTCCAGGCTGAAACCGCATATTGTGAACGCCGCTGGCGTGTGTGATACGGCATTCAAGTCTGGAGACTTGAACGAGCGGTTGAGCGGGACTTGAATGAGCTGTTGAGCGGTAATCGCTTATTTTTACAAAAAAAAAGCGAGCGGGCCGAACTCCCACTCGCTTAAAGGCATCAAAAAAAAAATTGGTTTTTGGTTCACCGAAACTGATTGGTGGCACTTTGATCAGATAGTTAACCCGCTGGTTTCAGCCTCCAGGCTGAAACTCTATGCCATGAACGTCAGAGACGTTGGAGATACGGCATTCAAGTCTGGAGACTTGAACGAGCGGGTTGGGTTTCAGATGCATAGAAAGTGGGCAATGACTTCAGTTTTCGACATGCCTGCTGATTTCAGTCTCCAGGCTGAAACCGCATATCGTGAACGCCGCTGGCGTGTGTGATACGGCGTTCAAGTCTGGAGACTTGAACGAGCGTGTCTGGAGACTTGAACGAGCATGTCTGGAGATTTGAACGAGCGTGTTTGGAGACTTGAACGAGCGGTTGAGCAGTAAGCGCTTATTTTTACAAAAAAAAAACGAGCGGGTACGGCGTTCAAGTCTGGAGACTTGAACGAGCGTGTCTGGAGACTTGTACGAGCGTGTTTGGAGACTTGAACGAACGGTTGAGCAATAAGCGCTTATTTTTACAAAAAAAAAGCGAGCGGGCCGAACTCCCACTCGCTTAAAGGCATCAAAAATTAATTAGGTTTTTGGCTCACCGAAACTGATTGGTAGCACTTTGATCGGATAGTTAACCCGTCCGATCAAAGCCTGACACCTGAAACCTGAAACCTCTCACCTGACTCCTGCCCCCTAATTCACCATGATCATCATCTTCGTGGCTGTGTGGTCAGGAGTATCCAATCGGTAATAATAAATGCCAGAACTTGGCAAATCTTTCCGTTGGATTATAATTTCATTATAGCCATCTTGGAAAGAGCCGGTATAAGTCTGCACAATGCGGCCAGAAATATCTGTGATACTCAGTGTCGCATGTGTTGCCCTGCCCAAGCGGAAACCAATGGTGGTGCTTTCGCTGAATGGGTTGGGTACATTTTGCAACAGTTCAAAACCAGCATCTGGATTCTCAGAAAATGCCAGTTCTACACCTAAAAATTCACCCTCTACATTGTATGCTTCGGCCAACGTGTATCGGCTGTTGAGTTGAATCGACTGGCTGAAAGAGCCAGCTTTTCTGGCAACAAATGCTAACTCGATAATATTCTGCCCTTCTAACCAGGTGCTTTGGTAGTCATTCCAACTCACCGTCAAAACACCCTCCTCCAAAAATTGCATACCAAAATGACCTGCATCTGTCAGGCTCGGCAATACCTCTTGAAATGAAAGTAATGCAGGGTCAAAGTTGAGTGTAAACTGAAAACCTACCGCTTCAAAATCTTCTGTAGACAACTCCAGCACTATTTCTTCACCAGCTTCCCAGGTTTTGTTTTCAGAGAAAAACATTAACGAACCAGTAGTCGAACGATCCTCCAAATCATCATGGATATTGGTTTGTGCGCTGCCATTTACATCGCCCGTTTTGATGGCGATAAAATCTGCATCGAGCACATCATCAGGAACATTATTGATGTTGATGACCTCGGGGAATGCCGTTGCCCATGGATTGTGCAGATTTGGGAACACATAGTCCTTTGGTACAAACCGCCATGAAGTATTGGATGGAAATTCATCGGTGATGTACAGGATCAATTTCCTTATTTCCACCAAATCAAATGTGGTAATGGCTCCCGATCTATTGGCATCGGCTGCAATCATTTTATATGGAGAATCAAGCGGTAATATGCCGAGAATATGCTGGCTTATTTTCACCAAATCATATGTCGTCACCCCGTTTCGGTGGTCATCATCTTTTACTGGCGTCAGCGTCACATCATTTCCAACGGGCAAATCCGAAAACTGGAAACTTCCAGTTGGGTCGGTCATGAAGTAGGAATTTGAACCACCACTTATACTTACATTAATATGCTCAACTGGCTGCCCTTCCTCCGTGTCTATCACACCGCCAATATGTACTACTGATGGGTCATCCAAACAAGCTGAATCGCCCTGTATCTGGATAAAAGTGACGCAAAAATCTTGGTTGCCAGCTTCATCCGTCACCCAAATTTCAACCGAATCACCAGGTATATTATCACAGAAGAAAGTTGAGTCTATATCAAGCGTATCCGATGAGAAGGAAAAAGTCACATTGGAACAATTGTCAAAACTTCCATCATCTAATTGTGCTGCATTGACCATAATCATTGGTGGCAATGTCTCCATCACCACAGCGATGAAACCGTCTTTGCAGAATACGGTTGGTGCTTTGCAATCCTCAACTGTTACCATAGTGGAACAAGAAGCCTGATTATTGCAATTGTCGGTCACTGCATAGGTCACATTATAGGTGCCTGGCGGTACATTTACAAAAGGCCCGGTACCAGAACCATTGGGTATGTCAGTGGTGATATTGAATGAAGTCAAATTGCTGCAATCATCAATTGTTGCCACTAAATCTGGTATTGAGAAAGTAGCAGAGCAAGTAAGAGAATCATTGATACAAACATTCGGAATATCACAGCCTGCATTAAACTGCGGATCGGTCGTGTCCTCTACTTTTATTTTCTGGGCATAAATGATATAACCATCCCATGGGTCGCTATCTGGATCGGTATCGGGTACGAAAGACTGGTTGGCCATGCTATTGTTTGGCATGAACGAAGCATTCCAGCTATCCCTAAAAGTGCGGTCGTCGCAATCACCATCATTATCCAAATCACATGCTGGGAATCCCAAACCCAAATCTTCCTCTGATGCTTCAATAACCTCTTGATCGACTTCGTCACCCACAACACACCAATTGATAACCGCCCATGTTCTCACTATTTTAAAACAAGCATCTTGAACAATGGTCAACGTATCGTCATCATAAGTGATGGCAATCATCTCACAGGATTCATTGAATATTGTTGGTTCGCCGAATGGCGGGAGCGCATTTCCACAAGTGATCGAAGTATCGGCTGGAAATTCGACTACCCAATCGGATTGATGGAAAACGTTGATCTGTTGGGTACAAGTTTGTGAAGCAACACCCTCTGGATCGGTTGCAAACCAACTCCGAGTGATTGTTCCTTCCAGACACTGGGTCAAGTCAATATCAATGTCTTTTGATACAGAAAACCCACAGTTGTCAAAAAAATTGGGTGTACCAAACTCCGCATCAAATAGCTCATTCTGTGCAGTTGCATCTCCGCTTAGTGCTGCCAATTGTGTCTCATAATCCAAAGCATAATCATCACAGCTTATTGTCTGAGTAGAAGGACACGAAGTCAGTTGGGGCCCAATTTTATCGCTGACAGTTGCCGAAATCATACAATCGTTAAAGTTGCCGTTGCAATCATAAACTCGGAACACCACCATTTGAGGACCAGCACCTACATCATTGCAACAGAAAATCACCGACGGCCCAAAAACAAGATCGTCGTGCCCATCATCACACGGGTCTTCCATTCTTCTCACTTGAAAGTAGTCGATACAGCAGTTGTCATTGCTGCCATCATCGAAAGTCTCCGCATACACCGTGGCATAGCCATTTGAAGAAAGATTCACATCCGTGATTTCATCACAAATAGCTGCTGGGGTCAATTCATCTACTATTTCTACCTGCACATAAATGCTGTTCTGGTTGCCACATGCATCAGTCGCTCTGTATTCAATATTGTACACGCCTATCGGCAAACCAGGAGTAGGTATAAAACCGCCTTGCGTTCCATCAGGAACCACATATTCTACTGCGCCAATTGGTGTTATGATCTGTATGTTGACAGGATTGTCACAATTGTCTGAAATGCTTTCAGGTGGAGGCAGGAATCCATTTGAAACACAGGCAAATGGATGCTGACCGCTCGTTGCAGCATTTACTATGAATGGCGTTTTGGAAATGACCGGAGCAACTTTGTCCTCGATCTTCACCATTTGTACATTGTCGTTTCCATTTACATCTACCAAAATCACGCTGCCTGTACACCAATCAATCACGGTCCAGGTTCGTACAATCTTGAAGCTATTTCCGCAGGTTGTCAGCGGACTATCATGCACACTGATATTATAGCCACAATGGCCTCCTGCATTTGCGACAAAGCCGGAACCAGTATTTTGTAAAACATTAGCACCCAAATTCGCTGCTGCATCTATATCACTATCCAATAAATCCGTATCAATTACCAGTGGATTCAGATAGGTTGGATCGACAATTTCTGGGTAAGCTTCATATTGCTCACAATGCCAACTAATATCTTTTGGGAAAATAACTCCGGGACGAATCAACTCATAAATAATAATGCATTGATTCATGGTTGGGTTACCGTGCTCATCATGCCCAGCATACGTTCTTCGAATGCGATAAACGCCATCATCACAAATATCATTGTCAATAACTTGCTCGCCGACGAATTGCACCGTTGGATCTGGGTCGCAATTATCAATCAACAGAGGAGGAGCAATTGTAGCAAAATTGGTATCACAATCCACTTGAACTGGGGCTGTTGGGCAGTCAAATACTGGCCCTAATTTATCTTCTATGGTAATGTATCCCCAGCAGTTGTTTTTGTAAACCACATCTTTCACTTTCACTACCAAAGTTTGTCCCACGTAGCTTCCGTCTATCTCATAAATATTTGCAGAAGCGGGGTTCATATCTGGCACCAAAAGACCATTCAAAGTATTCACCATCATCACTTCATAATAGCCTCCTAATGGTAAAAGTGCATCACTGGCACAATCATTAATTTCTCCTTCCAATACCATTTCTGGAATCAGATTGGCAACACACGTGTCATTCAGAGAAACCTGGACACTATTGTTACAGGAAATTCCCCCTGCAATTTGACTATAGCAATTGGTTAACGGTGTTGGATCATTTGAACCTCCTGAATCACCAGGTCTGCCGGGGTTACTTGTAGATGGATTGAGTCCAGAATCTGAATTATCACTTACCTCAACATCGGCTCCGGCGATTCCTTCTCCAGTACCATATCCTTCAGCCTGCATTTTCAAAATTGCAGGGGCACCTGGCGCATCTGGGTTCACTTCTATTCGGTATCTGACCACATAAATTTCACCTGGCTTCAACAAACCTCCACCTGTCAAGAGATCGCCAGTTCCATTATAGGCTGGATTGGGCGTAGGATTAACAGATGCTGTATTGGGTGTTCCATTTGTAGCTGCAGCCACTATTTGCGGAGCACTAACGACATTCACCAAAGCGCTTCCTAATTGATTGGCGGCAGTCAGATTTTCTATCAACTTTAGCGTGCTCAAGTCAACATTTCCAGTGTTTTGTACAATGATCTCTTTGATAACATCGAAGTTGGCAAAATTTCCACTGGTAGCATAATCAACTCCAGCCACATGCTGAGCCACTCGGATGGAAGGCAAGCTTATCAAAGTTGCATCATCGTGTCCACCACTATCATTTATGAAGCCTGGATTACTGCTTTCTGCTATTAATCCTGCATCTGTTAAATCAATAGCCAGGCAATAGGGCAAGGCTGACATATCCGGCATCAAACCTCTTGCACTTGCAGAAGCCTGCGTTGACAATGGCAGCACAAGTCCCGGAGCATCAGGGTCAATGAGCGCTTTGATCGTTACAGTCATTTCATCATCTGTGGACAGAAATATATTTGACACCGTCAAAGCATTGTCATTTCCAGCAACCCCTGTAAATGCAGGATTGGTGCCAGACGTAGGATTAAAATTGGAACCAATCACAAATGGTGCTGCCACTATATTTTTAAAAGCAATACCGAGATCATTTTGAAGATTGTGAAAGATGGATAGCTGATCAATTTTTGTATTGCCTGTGTTTTTGACTTTTATTGAAAATGTAACTTCAGCATTTCCAGAATGATCATAAGGAGGGTTGGGATTAAATGCTGATACCCACATAGATGCATTTACTGCAGGTAGATACATCAACAGGCCATCTACTTTTCCTCCTGTATTTCCAGGTGAACCTAAAGGTGCGTCTGAAGCCGCAGATACCATTCTATCTATTTCATCTGATCCATATACCCAAGCTTGATTGGCAACTGGTGCATATACACCCAAAACGGTTGGATCAGCTGTAATTGTAAAGTTGATGATCAATTGATCTCCTGGAGCCATTTTCCCAGAATTCCCATCAAATAAATCAATAACGGAAATTCCATTAAAAGCAGGAGCATTAATAACTGGGTCTTCAGCCATTGAATGGCCAGCTCCAAAATTTATATTTCCAATAGCGAGATAAGAGCCCGCAGGCATGTATTCTCCCAGGTCATCCAATATCTGAATATTGGAAATAGTATCTGATCCATCATTTTCCATGGCAATTTTAAAGGTCACTTCAACTTCACCTGCTATTGCCGACGGAGCCACACATTCAATCTCTTTTGTGAGCTTCACCATATCCCTGATAGGAGTAAAAATCGGCGGAGCATTCGGATCGCTCAACGCAATAGGGTCATCAAAAATGACTCGATTGGTATTGCACAGCGACAACGTAAACGGCTCGTGGCCAAAAAATTCTTGGCCATTGCTCTCTCTGTAATATTCGACACAGACTTGATCCACATCATTTCCAGCCGAATGAGCATCCCACCACACTCCTACCCCAAAATGTTGGTTAGCAGCAAAGTGGAGCTCTGTGGTGCCATCTCCAACCAATGTTGCTGGTGTAGCTGAACCATGCAAACCGCCATTGAGCACTACCGGAACACCGACAAGAGAAGCAGTGACCCTGATATGTTCTCCATCGTTAAAAAACTGATGCTCTTGAGAATTGATTTCGAATGGAACTGCACTGCTAAAACTATAGCAGTATTTAGCTCCAGATTCTGATCCTGTTGACCTACCATTGTAAAAACTGGTAAGTCCCCACCTTCCAGGAACTCTTCTGTTGATGATGGAAGGCATAGTCGAATTGGCAGAGCCAGTGACTTTTATGTCCATCAAAATGGGATTGTTTCCAGCATCTTCCAGCCCTGAATGAAAACCGATGACATTCGTCAAGGTATCATTGTCCATGATAGAATCCTTTTGGACCTGTGTTAACCTGTTCCAACGGGTAACAGGGTTGCACATCATGGCAGGTGGATTTTCTTCGACAATTAAAATGTCGTCCGTTTTTTCTGTAAAAAAGCTAAGTAAGGGAATGCTCAAAAAGAGCAAAAGGGTGGTTTTCCAGAATGGGATAACCGGTTTTGGATAATAATTCTCTCTGTTCATGAGAATAGGAGCAAGTTGAGAGCAGGGAAGGAAACTGAATGGATAAATTAGAATGCACTAAACGCCCCTGAACATAATTGGCAAGGAGGTACCACACCCCAAACCGCTATGTCAGTGGAATAAAATAACCTTAAGCCTTTTTCCATTACGCTAGTGAAAAATCAAGATTGACAACATAAAAGTTGCTTATCCAGAAGTTTGCACTAAAGAACCTTACACATACTCTTTGTTAGAAAATGAAACATACCGGGCACACGCTGAGGTCGGCGCCTGGAACAAAATCGGTATCGGGATGGGTCATAGCAAGGGCAGTTAATAAATCGGTTGAGTGTGTCTGCACCTTGAACAGTTTTGATATGATAAATAATACTAATATTATGCCAAATTAATATATGTAATATTATTGGTTAGGAGATTTTTGTTCATTGCTTTTGTTTTTTTGCAGTCCCACGTTTTAGCTACTACCCAACCATTTATTTAATTCATGGTGTCTATCGATTCAAATTCAACCATTCTATATTTACTTTTAATAATTAGACTAAAATCATTTGACATGAAAGCAAAACACATTCTTCTCTCACTAACTGCAATCCTTGCATTTGGGCTTCAAAGCTGCCTAAAGGATGATTGCGAACGAAAAGTATCTTATATCAGTGTCGAACCCGTTTACAAAACCGCAGAAGAAATTAGGAGCGGAACAGTAGTAAATGAAGCTCCTCGTGAATTGGTCAATCCTGGCCAGATTTATTATTACAACGACCATATTTTTATCAATGAGAAAAAGGAAGGCATCCATCTCATTGATAATTCTGACCCTGCCAACCCACTTAGAGTTGCCTTTTTAGCGATTCCCGGAAATGAGAACCTTGCTATAAAAGATGGCGTGCTCTATGCGAACACTTACATTGACCTTTTAGCGATTGACCTTCAAACCTTTGAGACTAAAGGTCGTGTTGAAAATGCATTCCCACCTTATTGGGAGGATCTCGCAAATAATCAAATCCTTGTTGACTATGTAGAAGTACCCAGAACGGATGTAATGGACTGTTCCACTTATGAAACCCTTTTAAAGCACGGTGGAGTATTTTATTCAATCGACCTTGCATTTCCTGAAGCTTCCTTTGATTTTAATAGTTCTTTGACAAATAGCGGAAGCGGTGGAGGATCTGGCATTGGCGGATCAATGGCGAGATTCACCATCATGGGTAATTACCTATACGCAATCGATGATTGGTCAATGGATCTTTTTGATTTAAATCAACCTACCGAACCTTTCCTTGCAGGAACAGTGGAAATTGGCTGGGGCATAGAAACGATTTTCCCTTATGAAGACAAGCTTTTCATTGGTTCGAATAGCGGCATGTTCATTTACGACAATAGCAATCCAACAGATCCTGTACAGCTTGCTGCATTTGCACACGCAAGAGCATGTGATCCGGTATTTGTAAAAGGCGATTACGCTTATGTTACTCTTAGGAGCGGTAACACATGCGATGGCTTTGCCAATCAACTTGACCTCATTGACATCACGGAAATAACGGCGCCTGAACTTATCGAATCTTTCCCAATGGATAATCCGCATGGACTCTCTATCAAAGACAACAATCTGCTTTTATGTGAGGGTGAATTTGGTTTGAAAACATTCGATATTTCCAACCCTGAAATATTGGATGAGCGCTTTTTAGATCAAATAAATGGCGTTCATGCATTTGATGCTATTTCTATTCCAGGCAACCAAGATGTAGTTATGGTTGTCGGAGAAGATGGCTTCTACCAATATGATTTTTCTGACCCATCCAACCTTGTTTTATTAAGCAAAATAGAGGTAAAACGATAATTACTGTTAGCCAATCAGTCACATAAAGGTGCTATGCATAGCACCTTTATGTGTCCAACTTCATTATGTCAGACTAATCCAAATCACAGTATGAAAAATATATTTTTCTTGTTTGTCTTCCTGTTTGGATGCAGCACATTATCATTCACACAGAATTCCAATAATAGCAAGATCATTTACCTAAAAGATGGTAGCTTTTTTATCGGAGAGCTATTGAATAATGAGGAAGATCTTGTTCTCAATATCAAACTGACAGGAGGCTCTATGCTCAATATTGAGAAATCTACTATTCTCAGAATTGTAGATCAAAAAAGAGGAAAGAAGATGCTTGCAGATGGATTTAAGGTAAGAACAGAAAAATGGTATGTTACTGCAAATGTGCATTCCCTTACTGCCAGGCAGGCAAACGAATTCCCAGAATTGAACCGATGGTCTGCTGGCATGCACTTTTCTGGCGGCTATTTCTTCAACCAATATCTCGGAATAGGGGCAGGTACTGGAATTGACCTCCATGAAAATGTTTTTATTCCTGCTTATGTAGAATTAAATGGTTTTCTATCCAGTAATAAGACTCCACATCGGGGAGTTTTTAAAAGACAGATTCCAATCACCTATAGTCTTCAAATGGGTTACAATTTTCCGATAAATGACAATGATGAAGGCCGAATAGAAGAATTAACGGGAGGTTGGCTAGCCTACCCTGCTGTAGGACTATTATTTGGAACAAGAAGAGGTCCCAATATCAAAGTTGATATTGGTTACAAATTCCAAAAATATAAAAGAGAATTCTCTACTTTTTGGTGGAACGAATACCATTACGAAGATACAGTTTTATTAAAAAGCCTTGCAGTTAGGGTTGGATTGGTTTTTTAAAAATAGTGGGCCTCGTTAATCAATAAGACAATTATTTCCCTACTAAAATTCGGAAATATTCTTTGAGAAACTTTTTGCCGTCTTTGGGTCACTTCGTGAAATAGCTTGATTATTCCACATCGTTACACAAAGGAAGACCAGAGAAACTCAAAGGCTATAAAATTGGATAGTTTTAGTATACAGAGAAGCCCTTGAATCTAGCTGAGAGAATCAAGGGCTTTTTCATTTTAGCAAACACCTCCTTTCAATTAAGATGCTTTATATTTCTTAATCGCTTCCGTCAATCTTGGCACAACATCAAATAAATCACCAACCACGCCATAATCCGCAGCTTTGAAAAAAGGTGCTTCAGGATCTTTATTGATGACTACAATCACTTTTGATTGATTCACACCAGCCAAATGCTGGATCGCACCAGAAATTCCAATAGCAAAATATAGATTTGGCTTAATAGCTACACCTGTTTGTCCGACATGCTCATGATGTGGCCTCCATCCTGTATCGGCTACTGGACGAGAACAAGCAGTTGTTGCTCCCAATGAAGTAGCCAATTCTTCGATGATCCCCCAATTCTCTGGCCCTTTCATTCCACGGCCAGCTGACACGACCAATTCCGCTTCAGGAAGTGGTGCCGTGTCTCCAGCTTGCAAGTTTACTTCTAAGACTTTTACTTTAGGAGCTGGCACATCGACACTTAGTGCCTCTACTTCAACAGGAGATGCTGATTCCACTGGCGGAATTTCATTTCCTGCTAAAGAAATCACTTTTACATCGGAAGTAATGGAATACTCGGCGGTGGCTTTTCCTGAGAAAACACCTTTTTTCACATTCAAAGCAGCCCCGTTTACTGTCGGAACCGTCTTCGCTCCGGCAACAGAACCTGCATTTAATCTGGCTGCCAATCTACCCAGAAGAGATTTGCCCGTAGAGGTATGGCTTACAATAACCACTTTTGCACCTACACTTTGCGCTGCATTTGCGATAGCTGCTGCATAAACCTGACTATCAAATCCTGCAAGGTTAGGGCTAGCTATGTTATACACTTTTGATGCTCCATACTTTCCTAATGCCCCTGCATCCTGCACTTCTCCCAAGGTAAGCACTACGCACTCAGTACCAAGTGCTTGTGCTGTTTTATATCCATAGGTCACTGCCTCGTAAGCAGCTTTTTTTAATTGACCATTTATTGTTTCTGCAAATACTAAAATCATTATTTTGTAATTTGTAATTAGCGAATAAGAGATGATCCTTAAATTACTTTCGCTTCTTCATTAAGCAATCTGACCAACTCGTCCATGTTTTCAGGGTCGACCAATTTTACACCTGTTTTTGCTGGCGGAAGAGAATAACTTACCGGTGTAGAATGGTCTGGAAAATCAACCGGCTCCACTACCTTAAAAGGTTTGCTTTTTGCCTTCATGATTCCCATCATATTAGGGATTCTTTGTTCCGCCATTCCTTTTGCTGCGCTCACCACAAATGGTGTTTCAACTTGACATTTCTCAATTCCTCCTTCTATGTCACGTTCAATGGTTGCAGTAGTGCCTTCCAGTTCCATTTTATTGCCATAAGAAATAAAAGGCAGGTCAAGGAATTCAGCGACCATCGCTCCAATTTCTGAACCGTTATAGTCAATGCTTTCTTTGCCACAGAATATGAGATCGTAGCTTTCACCTTTTGCATGCTCAGCAATCTGCTTTGCAATGTAAAGCGAGCTTTTAGGGTTGGCATTAATGCGAACTGCATCCGTAGCTCCGATAGCCAATCCTTTGCGGATGGTTTGGTCGTTAGTTGAATCACCAACATTGATGATGGTAACTGACCCGCCATTTTTTTCCATCAGTTCTACGGCACGCACAAGTGCATACCATTCATCATAGGGATTCATGATGTAGGATACCCCAGCTGAATTAAAATCCGACCCATCAGCTGTAAAAGATATCTTTGCAGTGGTGTCTGGGGTTTTACTTACGCAAACGAGAATTTTCATATAATTTTTGAATATTTTATTCGTCAGATAGCCAGGCAAAACCGAATAAAACCAGAATTCCTGAGCCTTTTTTGAAGCGGCGCAAATATAGGACTATCAGGAAATTTATTGACTTATAATAGCGAATATTCGCTGGTTATTGTTCTAGTTTATATACAACGGCTTAAGTAATATTGAACGAATTCTATCGTTTTGAAGCCGTTCCCCTAATATTTGCAAAAAACATCCTAACTAATTCGATACATGAAATCATTATTTCTCGGAATCCTATTCATTTTTATTACAGCTTCTCTCCATTCACAAGTTGGAAAAATAAGCGAAGAAAACTTAGCCGCTTTGGCTGAATATGAAGACACATTGGGTCTTGTTGCATATATGATCGTGAACGATTCGTTTCCTGAAAACAGGTTTGCTGCCACGAAAAAAATGATTCCAACTTTGGTGAAAGCCCTTAAAACCGAAAATTCATTCTCCTATCCTTTTGAACAGCTTCGCACCGTTTCCATAATGTATCCTCCTGACAGTACTTTTAGGGTTTTTACATGGCAGCTATACGTAGATGTAAATGATTACAGGTATTATGGAGCTATACAAATGAATACGCCAGAGCTGAAACTATTCCCTTTAATAGATAGGTCGGGTAATATAGAAAATGAAGAAATGGATGTATTACCTCCAAATGAATGGTTTGGCGCACTCTATTATAACATCAATCAATTTGATACACCCGAAGGCCGAAAATATCTGCTTTTCGGTTACAATGGCTTTTCGCTTTTCAACAAAAAGAAATTGGTCGAGGTATTGTCTTTTTCCAATGGTCAGGCCAGTTTTGGATCTCCAGTTTTTGTTAAGGAAAATTCTGCTACAGGTGAGCGAGAAACCCAGAACCGTATTGTAAAAGAATATTCTTCCGAATCAACTTTCAGATTAAATTTTGATGAAACATACAACCTCATCATGTTTGATCATCTGATAATGATGGGCGGTAGCTATGGGCAGGGAATGACCTATGTTCCTGATGGCACCTATGAAGCTTATCATTTAAAAAATGGAGAATGGGTATGGGTTGAAAAAGTTTTTCATGAAGTAATGGATGAAGCACCTCGACCTGAGCCTGTATTAGGAGGTAAAAAAGTTGATATTTTGGGGAAAGAAAAGCAAAAATAATTGCTAATGCGAATCAGGTGTTAAAGGCGCATGGCGACTTTTGCCATTGGTAAAACTTGGAAAATGAAGCATATCGCGGCGCAGAGCGACGCTCCCCTTGGCCAAGAGGGGCGTCGCTCTGCGCCGCTTATCTGTTTATTATTCTTTCTACCAATGGGATCGGCGCCATGCGCCGTTAAGCCCTGATTCGTATTGCTAATCTAATTTCAGAAACTCTACCCAGTCCAGCATTCCTAATTCCTGTTCTTTTTTTTCTTCGTTTTTAAAAACAATGAAGAGTTCATGCATGCCAGTTGTTTTGACAATTTCATAAACCAATCTGCCTTTTTTGGTAAAATTTCCCTTTGAAATATTTTTACCTGTGTGGCTATCTAATCGTATTTCTATCGCAGTTCCCTCGTGGTGTTTTTCCTGAAAAAACAGGAACGCTATTGCATCAATTCCAGTGAGGTCAATCTGCTCAAATGAAATATATCTATCGTGTAATAACCCTTTAACCAAAAGGTTTCCTGATTCCACATCCTTTATTTTCTGAATCCCTTTTGAATAGGAGGACATGCTCTCCGCTTCCAATATTGGATATTTCAACACTACGGTTTTCGATGCCGATAACTTATTTGCTCCGTCCGCACCTTTATCGGTATAGGTAGCTTGAAATAGGTAAGCCCCTTTCTCCTCAGCTTCTATATGAGCATTGGCAATATAAGTTCCTGACTTGGGCAATCCCGGCTCAAAGAGTTCTTCTCCAGAAAGTGAAAGGATGTATTGTACCATTTCAGTAGCAGCTTCTTTTGTGATCTGAGGATGTGCTGCCATGTTGGTCTCCCCCCAATTACCGCCACCACCAGCAATAATTTTGTCAGCAAGCAAGGTTAAGGCTTGCTTATCCTCAAAATATCTTGTGGCAATATCAGCATAACTGGGGCCATTGATTTTTTTCACTTCATGATGACAGGTTTTGCAATCTGACTTTTCAATCAACAATTTCCCCCCAGCATACTTTAGAGAGGCTGAGGTTATATCTTGCATTTGATGCCCCATCACAATCTCAGCAATGTCTTTTCCTTCTTTCAAATAATCAATTGAAACATTTAACCTACGAGATTCAAAATCGGGATTGTCAGAATTGCCATCTTCCTTATCCATTACTGTTACCTCATATTCAATTGCTGAATGGTCCCAATAAAAACTCTTGTTACCGCCCATGTTCCAAAATACTGATGGAGGTTCGTTGCCAACCTCAACAGTAGATTTTGATTTTGAAAATGCTCCATTTGTATCGGTCACTTTCAAAACAACTTCATAAATTCCTGGTCTTTTAAATATGTATTCAAATTGATTGTCTGTGGAAGTCACACCCAGATCTTTAATGTTCCATTCATATTTCAGTTTGTCGCCATCATAATCTTCTGATTCACTTCCAGAAAATTTGATAGCAATCGGAGTTGCACCTTTCGTTTTTGAGGTTATGATTCTTGCTACTGGCTTCCGGTTATTTGGTGCAAATTCAATTTTATTAAGTCGGGCATCCAGGTTTTGAGAAAACCAGGATTCCCCGTATTCCAATATGTACAGCGCACCGTCTGGACCAAATGCCATATCCATTGGGTTATGAAAGGATTCATTTGGTAAAAATGGATCAGCAGTGACATACTGGCCATTTTCATCTAATGTTACCACGAATATCCAGTCCCTCATCCATTCATAAGCAAAGAATTTGTCTTCGAAATAATCAGGAAAAACCGAAGCTTCTGCCATAAAATCAGCTTTATGGAATACAGGCCCAGCCATCGGGTTTTTTCCACCAATCCCCGTCCATGGGAATTCAGTACTTTCATCATAGGAGTACCAAATCAACGGATGTTGAACAGGTGGCAAGTCAACCTTTCCGGTATTATTCGGCGAATCATTTTGAATGTTTTCTGGGTCAAAATGAGTTCCTGATCGTTGTGTAGCAAAATTATAATCCTGATAAATATGATTTCCCCGTGCATAAGGCCAACCGTAAAAACCTGCTTCACAAGCTCTATTGAAAGTATCATAGCCCTTAGGACCTCGCACCTGACCATCTTTTCCTGCATCAGGCCCTACATCGCCCCAAAATACACAGCCCGTTTTACTGTCGATACTGATTCTAAATGGATTCCGACAACCCATAACGTAGATTTCAGGCCGAGTGCCTGGTGTACCTTCGGGAAATAAATTTCCTTCAGGAATTGCATAACCGCCATCTGGTTGTGGGACGATACGAAGAATTTTTCCTCTTAAATCATTTGGATTGGCAGATGATTTTTGGGCATCCCACAATGCCCTTCCCGGACGCTCATCGAAAGGGCCATATCCTGCTGATTCAAATGGATTGGTGTTATCGCCCGTTGACAAAAACATTTCCCCACCTGGCCCAAATTCGATAGAACCACCAGTGTGGCAGCACCCTTTCAATTCAGGCACTTCCAACATCATTTTCTCAGTGGCGATGTGCAACATTTTACCATCAAAAACAAACCGGGACAATCTATTTCTACGGCCTCCTTCCATCAGTGAGTAATACAAATATACCCATTGGTTTTCCTCCCAGTTCGGATCCAAAGCCATACCTAAAAAACCTTCCTCAAATTCAGTATAAAGAGGCATCTGTAAAACAGTCTCCAAAGATTCTGTTTTAGGATCATAAATCTTCATAGCGCCCCTTCGTTCAATAAATACCAATCTGTTGTCAGGCAATATTTCGAGCTCCATAGGCTCATTCAGATTATCCGCCAAAATTGTTCTTACAAACCTTTCTTCGTCAGGAATTCTTTTGGTTTTGGTTTTTGAATAATCCAATGGCTCCGTGCCAATAGCATATTTAATTCCGCCTGTCAAATGTTTGAGAAAGTTAGCATCTCCATAACTTTCTACCGTGTGCCCTAGGCCTGTATAAAAAGACCTTCCTCCTTCATACTCCTGCGCCCAGCTTATAGGATGCTGCCCGTGTTTTCCACCTTTATAGCTTGTTTCGTCCACTTCCAGCAATACTTGGATGCTGGCGTCATCTCTAAAAAATGGATCCTTAAAATCATACGTCCAGGCAACTCTTGGATCAATGTGCTTTTCCAGTTGGCGCAATGAATCAACTGGTCCGATTTGAGTTTTTGCTAATGTAGTATTTGGCACATCCGTCCAAACCTTACCAGTCGGCGGCACTTGCCGAAAATTGTACCATTCGTCCGTTATTTCAAAACTGTTGGGTAGTTCATCACTCATTTGAACACCATCATATGTTACCAGCACTTTAGCCTTCTGCATTGCTGTGTGATCAGCAAAATATGCTCCCACCAATCGGCCATACCAGTGCCAATCATATTCAGTAGCAGCAGCCCCATGTACCCCAACGAAACCACCACCTGCTTCTATAAATCTTTGAAAATCTGCCTGTTGGGTATTGTTTAAAACATCCCCGGAAGTATTCAGGAAAACAACAGCTGAATAATTTTTCAATTCTTCTTCAGTAAAAGCGGAGCTGCTTTCAGTAAAGTCTGCCAATATATTCTGTGTTAAACAGAGTTTTTTAATAGCATCGATTCCTGCGTCTATGGATGCCGGTCGATAGGTTTCTGTTTTGGAAAAAACTAAAATCCGATTTGAGGGAGTCGGATCAACTTTACATTCTGAGAACAAAATAGAAAAGAAAACAAGGGCAAATAAAATTCGCTGCATAAGGATTGTTTAAAAGCAAGGATAATAAAATTTATCAAATCGCCTCTATTCGCTCCGTTTGCAACCAGCCTTTTTCACCATTGGGCAACTGCACTTGCATCCAGCCACTTAGCTCATCTAAGAGTTCCACTTTATGGCCATTTTGCAATATCAAAATATCTGTGCTGGTATCGTCTGGGGCACTTTTCAAGGGAGTTGCAGGAGTTAGCACCACACCAGAACGGCTGTCTTTTTCTATTGATGCAGCATTAATAGCAAGCGATAAAGGAAGGATGGCAATCAACATTAAAACCAGGCCCGTAATAAAGCCATATTTTTTCTGATCTCGGGATTTTCCAAAAAACCAAAAATAGAATCCTCCGATACTGCACCAAAACAGGATGATCGAAATAATGCCCCAACTTTTTGATGAAAAATAACTCCTTAGGCTTACCCACCATTCGACCAAAAAAAAGGATGGAAGCGGTTCGATAGCCTCTATACCTGAATTAGCTATGGCCAAATTGTAGTTGATATCAGGATCATTAGGCGCTAAGAGCTTTGCCCGTTCGTAATGCAGAATAGCTCTGCCCAAATCATCTTTCCGGAAATATGCATTCGCAAGGTTAAATTCAAGCTCAGCGGAAATAAAATCAAGCGCAGTAACTTGCTTATACAGTTCAATAGCTTTGTCAAAATCATTTGCCTGATAGGCTTCATTCGCTTGATTGAAGAGCGTTTCCGGGTTATTTCCCCTACTATGAATAGTACAAATAATTGATAAAAAAATGAAAATCCATCTCATATCACGAATCCTTAATTTTTGCTGCGAAGTTAGGCATACTTGAACAGTTTGGGTTTCGGGATTTTGAAAAAAGCAGTGGGCAGTGGGCAGTGGGCAGTGGGCAGTGGGCAGTGGGCAGTGGGCAGTGGGCAGTGGGCAGTGGGCAGTTAAGATATTTGTTTTAGAGGCTGTTCATTAAACTTTATCAATTTTCCGTAATAAATTTCTTCTGAAAGAAGTTGAGCGTTACATTTGGTTTTTCAAACCAACATTCTAAACAAACAATTTTCCAATGAAAAAGGCTTTAAAAATTCTCGGAATTATCCTTGGTGTAATTCTCCTTCTCATTATCATCGCTGCCGCATACATCAATTTCAGTGGTATCCCAACCTATAAAGTGAATGCGCCGGATTTAAAGGTAGAGGCAGACAGCGCCATGATTGCAGAAGGTAAGCGTATGTCGAAAATGCTTTGCTCCAGCTGCCATATGGCAGAAAATGGCAAACTGGAGGGCAAGTACATGCCAGACCTGCCACCTGCTTTTGGCAAATCATGGGCGCCAAATATCACCCACCATCCAGATTCGAGACTTGCTGGTTACACGGATGGAGAATTGGCTTACTTGCTGAGAACTGGGGTTAAAAGAGACGGCAATTATGCGCCACCCTGGATGGTCAAATTTCCCCATATGTCTGATTACGACCTCCACAGTATTATCGCTTATCTCCGCTCAGATCAACCAGAATTAGAACCTTCTGATAAAGCACAGCCAGCTTGCCAGCCTTCTTTTCTAGTGAAATTTCTTTGCAAAGTTGCTTTTAAGGCACTACCCTATCCAGACGGTGAAATTGTTGCTCCTCCAAAAGAAGATAAAGTAGCTTATGGTAAATATATGGCTACTGCAAAAGTTGATTGTTATGGTTGCCACAGCCCAAGTTTTGAAACGATGAACATTATGGAGCCAGAAAAAACACCAGGTTACTTTAGTGGCGGTAACCCAATGCCAAACTTGGAAGGGAAAGTGATACCATCGGCTAATCTGACGATGGACAAAGAAACCGGTATAGGAAATTGGACAGAGGAGCAGTTTGTGAATGCGGTTAAATATGGGCAACATCCAGATGGAAGAGGTCTCCGTTATCCGATGCAGCCTATTTCAGAAATGACAGACGAAGAAGCTGCTGCTATTTTTGCTTATTTAAAATCAATCCCTGTAATTAAGCATGAGTTTGACAGAAACTTAGATTAATTGATCGTTGAAAAAAGAGTCGTCCCAATTTTTCGAGAATGAAAAATTGGGACGACTCTTTTTTTATTGGGCTTTGACTTTCCTATAAATTCCAAAAACTCCACCATAAATTCCAATTCGGAAAACCCACCTTGTCAATACAAGCAATTGTTGTAAAATAAAAAACATTACAATTAGGAGCGAAGACACCATTCCTGATTTGTTTTCTAAAAATAAATAAATTCCAAAAACCATTAATTGCAATAAAAGAAATAGCAATATCATTCCAGTAGAAGGAAAATAATTCTTTAAAGCAAATCGAAACCCTGATTTAATTGCAGTCCAGGTTTTTATTTTTTCAGCAATAATTAAAATTCTTCCTGATATCGACCAAATTAAAAAAAATATTAACCCAAATGAATAAAAACCCAATAAAGCAAAAAGGCAAAAAACAGATGTTATTTCTGACCGGAATACTTCTGCGGATTTTGGAAAAAAATTCAAAAACGGAATCCAGATAATTGCAGTCCAAATAATTGTCAAGAATAAAAACCAAAGAGCCATTTTTAAGAATGGATAAAAATACTCGGAACCTGATTTCCAAAAAACGTTCCATCCAGCTCGTCCTTCTATCACTGCGCCTAACAGTCCCGCATTGACAAACACACTGATAATTAAATATCCTAAAACGACATATCGCAACTGGCCCAATAAAGGTGAAAGGGAAGCTCCATGCACATTAAATAAATCACTTATTACAGTGTCGTCATATCCAGCGATCAATTTATTAATCTCCAATGAACCTCCAATAGACGCTTCCAAAACCTGATACACCTGCAGCCCAATAACTGCTGTTACAATAAATTGAATAACATATGCAATCGTGGCGGTTCGCCACTGACTTACTCCTATTTTTAATCCATATTTAAGTGCGGTTAACATCATTTTATTTAAACAAAAAAACTAACTGATTGCAATATGTTTTGTATCCAAAAAATAGTTTTAACGCCGAGCTTATATAATGGTGCTTTTACAGGTTCTATTGTTAAACTATTATTATTCAAGTCGAGATCAATCCATATTTTTTGTTGAGGATCGATATGTACGGAAATTACTTTTTTATTACCTGAATATTGAAATACTTTTCTTCGATCTTCACCATTCCATTTTTCTATAATTTTAGAACCATCTTCGAATACAATTTCGACATCCAATTCAAAAATCATATCGCCAAGACGATATAATACAACTTCGGAATTATATCCATCTTTCGGAATACCTTTTTTATGAACATCCGCTACTCCATCTCCATCAAATACACCGTGAGGTTCCAGTAATGGGTTATTGGTTATTCCTCCAACTTCATAATCACATACATCCGTTGAATAAATGCATTGGTGGAAAATTTCAACAACTTGACGTGCTTTATCTTTCTCCAATTCATTGTTTAAAACTTCTTTTAAAACTCTAAAAAAATCGGGCGCTTTAGGGTGTTTAAATTTCCATCGGTCAAAATAAGTCATGATGATTTTGTCCATCACTTCATCACCTACAATATTTTGCATGGTATGCAACGACGTTGCTGTTTTACTATAAATCAATTCTTTTCTTCCTTCTATAAATTCCCAACTTGGGCGAGCGATAATGCCAACTTTGGGATTATCCATTCCTGTGTACTCTCCACGTGTCTTTTCCCTGCTATCATAATGGTATCCAAACAAATCAACCAATGATCTCTTTTCGCCATAAGCATGGTCAATGATCCTATCCTCAAAATAGGTCACAAACCCTTCATCGAGCCAAGCTTCTTCTTTTTCATTGGAGGCGACCATTCCCATAAAATACTGATGCGAAAACTCATGGGCAGCCAGCGCTTCTGAATTTTTGATACCCAATGGCATATTGTAAAATGTCCCAACTGTAATCAATGTGGGATATTCCATGAGGCCTGATCTGAGTCCATGCATCGGCGGGTCAACAATGGTTATAGTCGGATAAGGATAAGGCCCCACATGCTTGGTCAAATAACTCAAAGAGTGCTTGATTGCATCAATATACCGCTCCGCCATCATGCAATGTTCCGGTGGAATTAGCAACCTGATTCTTACATGTTCCCACATTTCAATATACTCTTCGAAGTATGGATAAGCTGTCCATGCAAAATCAATCACATCCTCGACACGGTAACGTCGGGTGAGCGATCCATCATCATTTTTTCGTTCTTCCACTAAGCAACCAGATGCCCCTATAACCAAATGAGGGGACGAAGTAATCGACACGTCATAAGTGCCAAAATCTGCATAAAACTCCGTCATTCGGTGGAATTGGTGACAGTTCCACCCCCATTCTCCGTCCATATTGATTTGGTAAACCCCAGCCTGAGGGAACCAATGAACAAACAGAAAGTAATCGTCCTTACTGTATCCTGCCCTTGCAATAATCTTAGGCATTTTAGCTGTGAACAGCATGTTCAATACCAGTGTATCACCTGGAAAAAGCGGCTGGTCTAAAGGGACTTGCAATACCGATTGGTCCAATGTATTGCCATCATCAGGCTGTATGTAGCGGATTCTTTTGGTGAGTTCGGCCCCACCCTGCCGACCAATTGAGTCAATATTTATCCAACCCCATTCATGGGCTTCTCTATCTGAAAAACTTTGGTCGAAAATGGTGTTTGCGCCTTTAAGAAAAGTAGATTCGCTGTTTTTGAATGCATTGAGGTACATGTAAAAGCGCATTTCATTTAGCGTGTCTGGAGATGTGTTAATCCAAGTCAGTTGTTGGTGAGCATTTATTTTTTTTGCCTCGTGATCGAGTGTCAACGAAATTGAGTAATTAGCGTTTCTGACACTTAGAGGATCGGGGAAATAAGGATCGCATTGCCCATAGGTCATAAGGCAAATGCCCATAAGAACGACAATGAAAAGGGCCTTATTTATCTCAGTGTTTGTTAATTTCATGCTGGGTAAAATGGAGAACCGCAAAGTAAACAAGTAATATGCGAAACCAAGAAACAGATGCTAAGAATTATAGTTTTGGAATGAACTGGCCTATTTCATTAAAGTCTCCTCTGCCTGGGCTAAAAAAGTCAAACAGCTTTGATCTTCCTCATCAGTGCTCGGGCTATTGTTAAACCATGCCTGTAAAATTTCCTTCGCCACAACTTCTGACGTCAATCGAAGGCTCATGCATAATATATTTGCATTGTTCCATTTACGGGCGCCCGCAGCTGTCTCAGGGTCGGTGCATAGCGCTGCACGAATGCCTTTAATTTTATTGGCAGCTATAGAAATACCTGTGCCGGTCCAACAAAAAAGCACAGCCTGATCAAATTGCCCTGCTGCTACTTTTGCAGCCACTTCAATAGCGACTTTCGGCCATGGGGCTTCGGTTGTGACAAGCGCACCAAATAATTCAACTTCATGCCCAAGTAACTTCAACTCATCCACAACTATCTGGGCTACATTCATTTTCATGTCAGTTCCTACTGCGATTTTCATAAACTATTTTTAGGTTTATTGATAGCTATACCGATTCCGAAATGGTACCGATGCAAGATCGGCATGTGGATTTGGAAAAAATTAAACCATTTCTCCATCGGCATATCCTCAAAACCATTGGTTTGTAGGAAATCAAATTCCCAAACCACTTCGTTTTGAGTATAAAATGAAAATTGTCTGAATATTTCAGTAATTATAGAGCCATCATTCGTTGATTGACCAATATTTTATAGATTTTTGCACCCTTTCCCAGCTTTTTTAAAAACACACCACAAATTCAACCAAATAAACAGTCTGCTGAAATAGCAGCAAATATGTTTCTCACAGCTCAATAATAATTATTGAGAACTACTTTTTTATAATGACGAAATCAAATCCAATCATAGCAGGCATTCAACAAATCGGAATAGGAAATGCTCATGTTCACGATACCTGGAAATGGTATAGAGAACATTTCAACTTTGATGTACCCATATTTGAGGAAGCCGCCGAAGCTCGCCTCATGCTACCTTATACAGGTGGTGAACCCCGGAAACGTCACGCTATTCTTGCTCTGAATATGCGCGGTGGCGGCGGCCTTGAAATTTGGCAATATACTGAACGGGAACCACAAGCGCCTGAATTTCAACCACAATTGGGCGATCTTGGAATTTATATCTTGAAAATCAAATCTTCAGACGTAGATGCAACTTATCGTTTTCTCAAGGAAAAAAACGCCAATATCCTGAATGGGGTCTCTCGCAATCCTGCGGGACAATCTCATTTTTTCCTGAGTGACCCATTCGGCAATTTAGTAGAAGTAGTTGAAAGCCGAGAGTGGTTTTCCAAAGGCCGCTATTCTATGGGGGGGGTATTCGGATGTACAATTGGTGTTTCAGATATTGAAAAATCATTACCATTTTATCGGGATGTGCTGGGCTATGATCAAATTGTTTTTGATGAAAAAGCTTCCTTCAGCGATTTGCATTGTATTCCAGGCGGGGATGAAAACTGCCGCAGAATTCTGCTCCGACACAGCGAACCTCGCAGAGGTGCATTTTCTAAATTGTTGGGCAGCAATGAAATAGAGCTTATCCAGGTAAGTGGACGCCAACCCCGACAAATCTTCGAAAATCGTTTTTGGGGAGACTTAGGCTACATCCATCTTTGTTTTGAAATTGCCGGTATGGATGCTATGCGTGATAAGTGCAAAGAACTCGGTTATCCGTTTACAGTGGACAGCGGCGAAAGTTTTGATATGGGTGAAGCTGCTGGGCACTTCAGTTATATTGAAGACCCTGATGGGACATTGATTGAATTTGTAGAAACGCATAAAGTGCCTTTATTGAAGAAATTGGGCTGGTACCTTGATCTACGCAAACGCCCACATGGAAAATCTTTACCAGATTGGATGGTGAGTGCATTGCGGTTTGGAAGGGTGAAGTGAGAAAGGTAAATGGTGATTTCTCAATTTCTCAATTTCTCAATTTCTCAATTTCTAATTCGTCAGCCTCAATCTTTGGTTCAGGCTCTGGTTCTGTAACCTGAGGAGTACGTACAACAACTTTCTTCAATTTTATCAAATCTGCTACTGTTTCTGGCCTTCGGTCAATCTGCCAACTAAAGCCTGGCATCCGCAAACCGTCATGATCCGCTTCTTTCATGGGAAAAAGATCAGCGGAGGGTTGATCGTAAAATACAATCCCCTCTATTTGGTTATTGCCAAATATGATCTTCATTTCGCTGCAGACAGTTTTATTCACACCAACATAAGCGTCTTCATCATCCAAAGCATAATAAACAGATTCTGCATTGCCAATAACCCTTACTCTCCGCAGTTCACTACTGTCAAAAAATGCGATGCTATTCCTTCCTTTTATTTGATTAAAAAAAACATCGTCTGGAGAATTAACAATGAAAGAATTTTCGTCCATGAAAATGCGATCAATTGCATCATTTGCCAATTGAATTCGGACATGGTCTGCAGTAAATTGGGAAGTATCCGACCAAATAATAGGCTCAATGAAAAGCCGAAACAAAGAATCTACAGAGCTGTAAGACAATGAATCACACAAGGCTTGTAAATCACTTTTCAATATTCTCACATCCTTATAAGCCAAAATTATTCTATGATCTTTTGCCTCCTTCTCTTCAACAGGAAAAACCGTAGTTGTATCCACAGTTTGATTTAATGAATCTGGCAAAAACATAATTAGGGGGTCAACAAAAGAGGAATCGGTTGGCACTAAATCATTTTGATTTATTTCCTCGGAATCAAATATTTCCAGAGGTATTTCATTAATAGGTTTTGAAGGTCTGGCAGTCAATGCCGTAGAATCTATATTTAAGGAGTCATTTGTAGTTTCTAATAATTCCATTTCATTGGCCTCATTGTCATCTTCCAACATGGCCTCCAGCCCAGCCAACATAAATGGATCGATGATATTCTCAGGCAAAGAATCTCTTGACACTATTGCCAAGGAATCAATTTTTTCGGGAGGTGACTGCTTTTTTTGCATCAAGCTATCGAACACCGATCCTGGTTCGTACGACAATAATGTATCCGCACTGATATATAATGAATCGCCGTCGATCACCTTAATCAAAAGAGGTCTTGCAGGACGACCAAGCGAATCCCAGCCTCCAAATGCTTTTAGGTAATTGCTCTTTTTGGAATGTTCTGCATAATCACAAATCACCGTCATTTTTTCAGTAGTATCTTGAAAAACAACTTTTCCTGTTGCTATTCCAACATCTCGGTCTTTTAAGTAATCCACCTGATCAGCGTCCAAAATCTGAGCCCCATCTACAATGTGGGATCGACCACGGGTGGAATAGGTTTCATTTTTAGAATCGTAAAAAATGGTGTCTCCGGTAAGCGTTCTGTTCTCGTCCTTAAAAAATGCATTCCCCTCCAAAATGGTAACTCCAGTAGATTCGTTGTGACGAATCACATCAGCATTTGCGACACTAGTTGAGTCTTCAAAATGAGCTTGCCCAATCAAAACCACCTCTTTAATATTGCCATCATAAGTCATTTTTTCCGACCAGGCTTTTTGGTCATTTTTGACGTACTGAGGATTCTTATTGAATTCCGCAAATTTTTTATTGATATCGTAATATCCCGATTCAGTGTAAATTCTCGCAGAGTCTTGCATGATAAGTGTTGGGGCGAGGAAGGTAACTATCTTTGTTCTTGCATTGAACTTCAATGTATCCGACCGCAATGTGAAATCCGGATTTACAATAACCACGCTGTCTTTAAAAAAAATATCATCGGTCTTGGCGTGGAAGTACCCTCTTGTACTTTTGAGAAAGGTAGTATCGTCTGTCAAAGTTGCACCAGTTAAATAGGTTGCAATTTTTGTATTCACATCATATTTCAGCTGTTCCGTGAAAAGCTTTTGGCGGCCTTTTAGCATGGAAACATTGCTATATAATTCAGCAATCTTTGTCACACTTGAGTATTCTGATGAATCCGAAAAAATGGTTGTGGAATCGCCTTGCTGTAAAATGAAATTTCCATTTGCAACCATTTCAGAACTGTTGAGGATGGTTGAGCTATCGCAAAAAATAAAGACCGTGTCCTGATTTAGTTCAACATTGCCAATTAGCTTTTGAATAGTGTCAGCATTTACAATGAAATATCTGAGTTCGTCTGCATATCGAATATGGATAAAGTTATTTTGTGTCGTATCTGCATTTTGAGTTGGAGCTCCTAATCCTGGTTTTGCTTGTTGTGAGAAAACAGCGATCGTCAAATAAAATACCAGGCCTATGGTGAGAATAAGTTTTCCCAAGAATAAGGGTAGATATGTTAGTTTTTTATGAACCATACAGGCGTAAAACGCATCCAGTTTACAGGACAAACTGAATTGGTTTATCCTTAACTAAACCTCAAACGAATTTTTCCAATTTCCCTATAGCTTTCAATTTTGAAATCATATCAACTGGGTCATCCGCTTTAAAAACACTGCTGCCTGCTACCAATACATCAGCTCCTGCCTGTAAGAGCTTCTCTGCATTTTGCAGCCCTACCCCACCGTCTATTTCAATGTGTGCATGAATATTTCTTTCGATCATCATTTGTCTGAGTTTCTGCACTTTTGGGATTGTCTGATAAATAAATTTTTGTCCGCCAAAACCTGGATTGACAGACATCAGTAACACAAGGTCAACCTCCTCTAAAACATCTTCTAACACCGAAACAGGGGTATGAGGATTTAAGGCTACGCCAGCTTTCGCCCCTGTATCTTTTATCTGTTGAATGGTACGATGAAGATGGGGGCATGCTTCATAATGTACTGTTATAACATCGGCTCCAGCTTCCCTGAATTCTTCGATATATTTTTCTGGTTCTGCTATCATCAGGTGTACATCAAGTGGCTTTTGTGCCATCTTTTTCATGAACTTTATGATGAATTGACCGAATGAAATATTTGGGACAAACCTGCCATCCATAACATCTACATGAAACCAATCGGCCTCGCTATTATTCACCATTTCAAAATCCTTTGCCAAATTGGTGTAGTCAGCCGCTAAAACGGATGGTGCTATTTTATGCTTCATAAATTATGCTGAATAAATATTTTCTAAAAAAGGTTGAATATATTAAAGGATTGTACATCCTCAGGTTCGCAGTAAAAGACCATAGCGTTTTCTGCTCAAAGCGCTACTGTAATGATCGCATCATTATGCGATTCCGGTTTGGCCGAGTCACTTCTGCCGAATTTTCCTCCGTAACAAAAAACGACCTTGGATTTGGCACAAAAGTAACCGATGACCTTTGTCCAGCAGCATTGGCTGAAAGGACGCCTATTTTAACAGGTGAGCCACTCGTCACGGCCCAAAGTACTGGTACTTTATTAGAAGACACCCTTGGCAAAACTATCACATCGACCGCTGCTGATTTGGCTGTATTGTTCCAATAAAGAACCAACTTGGAAGAAGGTGAACGGTTAGTCCCTTCGAGGACTTTAATTTCATTTTCCCTGTTCTGATAAAATGCCAATTGTTCCTGAATGCCTTCAGTCACTTTCTTTTGTTCTTCTATAACTTTATTTAGTTGAATTTCTTTTTCAACGCGAGTTGCTATTAATTCTTTAGAAACAGAAATGATTTGTGAATAAGAATAGGCTTGGTAGGCAGCCCATGCCAATCCAATAGCCAAAATAGCTATGACAGCTAAATACCCAATGTTGCTGGATTTCTGGCTGGAAGTCTTGGGAGTTGAATAGCTCGGAGTTCTATTTTCCTTACTAACTTTCTGAGTTGGACGACCTGGTTTTTGCCCAGATGTAAGACCAAGCACCTTTTCTTTTAAATTTTCTGGAGGAGCGATTTGATGACTAAGAATATACCCTCGCATTGTTTTTCGGATTTGGGCAATCTCTTCTTTCACTTCTAAATGCTGAGAAGCTTGATCCATTATCTCCTGGGTCTCCTCCTCGGTGGTCATCCCCAAAACGTATTTCTCCAAAATGCCACTGGTAATATATGCTTGTACTCTCATTTATAATTTGAATGTGGTTTGACTAAAAAAAAAATGTTACCCCAATTCTTCACGAATGGCTTTAATCGCCAGTCGAAGCCTTGTAGACACAGTGCCAACTGGGATATTCATTGTCTCCTCGATTTCTTCTTCTGAAAGTTTTCTGAAAAATGCTAACTCCAGCACCTGGCGATGCTTATTGTCAATTTTGGAAAATAAATCTTCCAAACTGTATCCTGTACTATGGGAATTTTGAAAGGCAAAAAAATCAAACTGCTCACTTCTCGATTCATATTTATGCGCTGTTTCTTTGGCCATTTCCAATATCCAGGTAAACATATCTTTTTGAAAAGGGTCGAATGAGCTCGAACGCTGCCATATTTTGGAAAAGGTTTCTTCAACCACTTTCATTGCCCTTTCTTTTGATTCCGTTATCCGTAAGGCAAGCCCATAAATTGTGGGTGAGTAAGAATCATACAGTTGAGAAAAAGCATCCTTATTCCCTTGGGAAATTGCTTTTATCGTGTCTGTTTCGTTTGTCATTTGAATGAATATTATTGACCAAATCTTGTCAAAGGTAAAGCTATGAAAGCAGGATAAGAAATACAGGGTACTATGGTATTTTTATCCGTTTGAATATCGACAAAAAGATTATTTGTGTTTTGCGATCCAAGTTTCAAAATCAATATAGCCATTGGTCAAAGAAGGGTCGTCCAACACCTGCTCGAACAATTCAAGATGTAAATCTTGAAAATTTCTCTTCCAATCGTAGGCAGCCGCTCTCCCCATTTTTATAAAAAACCTGAAAAGAATTTTTTCGTGGGGTTGCACATTTTTTGCTTTTTTGAAATACCGACGAGTACTGTCTACAAAATATCGCAGCACAAAATAATTGCGTTGTTCAAGGTGAATCATCAAGTTAAGCATTCGGGCCTGCATCTGTAAATCGGGGCGAACCGCTTTCAAATTTGTTCCCAAAATCAAGTTCACCCATTTCAAAGCGACCTCAAATTGGTGCTCCATAAACCTCAAATAACCAAATTGAAACCAAAAAGAGAGCAAGTATTCTCCTGGCATCTTTGACCTGTTATCAGAAACAAATGCCTCCATTTTAGTGATGAAAGCTGCTTGAGACTTCCAATTTTTCTGGTTTCTGTAAATTTCCAGTTCGATATTACAGGTTCGTAGGTACTGTTTCAAGAGAGACTTTTTCTCGCTTTTCAATTTGTCATTTTTGAAGTACTCCTTTGATCTGCCAATCAATTCAAGTGCCTCATCAAATTCTTTCCTGAATACATGGTAGCTGAGAAGATTGTTGAGGGTTGATAAATACATGGCAGGATCCTCAGAAATGATTGTTCCTTGGCGCTCCAGATACGTCAGTAACTCAGCCAGTGACTGAGATGCTATTTCTGGTTTTCCTGAACGTGCATAATAAACATAAAGACAATTGTAGAACAACACTTTCGCCTCAACCGACTTTGCATTTCTTGCATCAGATAACATAGGGCTGATTGTCTCACGAGTAGGCATACTCCCTGCAAATTGGCTGGAAAGGTCAACAGCCAGTTTCCAGTATTCATTGGTGTTTTGGAGGTTGGAGATGGCATTTTTCTGTTCTTCGATGATTTCTGAAAGGCCAGCATAATTTTGTGGGCGGAGCGCTTGTTCCAATTTTCGTTTCCATTTTATTACTTCGACATGACCATTTTTCAGTTCAAATTCTACTGCGATCCGTTCTGCCCTTTTTAGCTCTGTTTCACTGTGTTGAAAGAGCTCTTTGTTAAAAAGGATTTCGATATTTCGCAATGAATCTTTTAATTCGGCATCTTTTGAAAAGGCATGGTGGTAGTTGCGCAGGCTTTTCAAAATGATGCGTCGCAAGTAATTTTTTACAACATGGAGTTGATCAAGGAACCTCTCCCCTTTAAATTTTTTACGAATAGCATCTTCGTCAAATACAGTTTGTTTGTCCATTGCATCAAATAGCTGGATATAAACTGTGCGTTCTCCCATTTGCTTGCACTGTATTTTAAAATATCGCTTTTCAGACTTCGTCAAAGATTTTATCAATTCGAACAATTCATATTTTTTCATGACTTTGAATACTACGTTTTACCATGTTCAGCTCGAACAATATTAGTCATTATAAGCTATAATACGGTATATATAGAATAAAATTTATCAACTACAACTTAATTAGAATCCTACGTATTAAAAATCATCGTCCATTCCAAATAGTTTGAGGCCACTAATTTTGTTTCATCAATTTTCACAAACTGGACTGGGATTTTGTTTGCGGAAAATATGCCTTGGATCACCCGACTGGCAAACCGGTTTTCAACTTACAAGCCCAATCCCTCAAAACTTTTTACTATGTCAAATGCTATCAACTGGTTTGAATTGCCAGCAACCAATTTCCAGCGTGCTTCTAAATTTTACAGCGATGTCTTAGGTTCTGAACTTCAACCTATGGAGATGGACGGTATGCAAATGGCCTTTTTCCCACACGCTGACGGCGGAGTTGGAGGTTGCGTAACATATGGCAACGGCAACAAGCCTAATGCCGAAGGCTCGCTGGTATATCTTAATGGAGGGGAAGACCTCGCAACGCCTCTGGCTCGTGTGGAGCAGGCTGGCGGTTCTGTAATTATGCCGAAAACAGCAATCGGCGAAAACGGATTTATGGCAATGTTTCTCGATTCTGAAGGTAACCGTGTGGCTTTCCATTCCATGTCATAAAACATAAACCAGCACCTAACCTGGAAGCAAGCTTGCTTCCAGGTTGTTGTTTTTTATAGAAGTTGCAAGTTCAAAATTTACCTCGCAATATGATTTTTTTCAAAAAAGACTTCCTCGACTTTTTATCGGAACTGAAAGAGCACAATTCCAAAGAATGGTTTGATGAAAACAGGGCTCGTTACATTAAAAGTGTAAAAGAACCTTTTGCTCAGTTTGTCGCAGACTTGATTCGGCAGATCCAAGCGCATGATCCAAACTTAATCATTGATGCGAAAGATTGTATTCTGAGAATAAACAGAGATATTAGATTTTCAAAAGACAAAACACCTTACAACCCTTATGTCACTGCTTTTATCTCTAAGGGCGGCAGAAAAGACAAAAGCGCTCCTGGTATTTTCTTTAGGTTCACTCCAACAGAGTTAGGAATTATGGCTGGGTGTTTTATGCCCGATAAGGTGCAGTTGCAAAAAATAAGGGAATCGATTATTGCTGACCCAAAAGCCTTTGATAAGATTATTTCCACTGAAAAATTTAAAGATAAGTTTGAAGACCTCAAAGGAGAAGAAGCAAAACGGATGCCTTCGGAGTGGAAAGAATTAGCTGAAAAATATCCAATTCTGAAAAAAAAGCAATTTCATGTCACAGCTATCCTTGACAGCAAACATATTTTGTCAGCTGACTTGGAAAACTTGATCATGGAATACTGGCATGCTGCAAGGCCATTAAATTTATTTCTTGAAAACGCAATCCAAAAATGATGACGGCAGAAGAAAAATTCAACCAAATTTCAAAGAAGCTTGTGGAAGATAACGAAGATGTCCATGAAGGAAAAATGATGAGTTCCCCTGGGCTAAAAGTGGCCAACAAGGTATTTGCCTTCTATCACAGAGACACGATGGGTTTTCGGGTTGGAAAAGAATTTGATGCCGAAAAATTTGGATTGAAAACAGCTCATTATTTAAGCCCTTTTAAAACGAAGCCACCTTTGAAAGCATGGCAGATTGTAGAAGCTGAGGAGTCAGAATTTTGGTTGGAAATGGCAGAAATGGCATTGGTGTTTACGAGGCAAAGTAAATAAAAAATGCGCTCCGAATCGGAGCGCATTTTTTATCAGTTAAACAGATTATCGTAAGTACCACCACCTCCACGGCTTTGCTTTTCTGGTTTTGCGACGGGACTGTTCAAATCAAGAGAATCTGAAGAATCGGTAGCTTGAGGCCCGAGCAACATCATCGTACTTTGCTCTTCCCATTGCTCCAACATTTGCATACCTTCTTCTTGGAACACTCCATTTTGAAGGTCGATCGAATCCATCACATTTGCAGACATTTCCATGAAACGCTCCATTTCTCCCACCTTGTTGGCTACGTCATCTGCAATATTTTCAAGCGCCTGATCAAACATGGCCCTTTTGTCCGGATCACCTGAAATCACACTCATGGCGGACTTCATAGCTGAATGCGAAGTGCGTATGACCCTGCGTTCCTGCTCTTTTAATTTCACCTGATCCTTGGTATCCTCTAAAAGGATTTCGGAGTTTTTGTACATCTTGTCCAGAATGCGGTAAAGGATTTGCATTTTGGTACTAAGCTGCGCATACTTCGCATTCGTCTCCTTTAGCCGAGCTGCTTTTCTTGTTGCCAGAATTACCTGATTTTCTTTACTCTGTTGCTTTGCCACGCTCGCCAGTTTCAGGTTGTTGTTAATCTCCTTTTCATTTTCCTCCATCAAAGTTGACATTTTGCGCATCTGCCCTTTTAATATGCCAATTTGCTTGCCCATTTTCCCCAAATTGTTTTCCAAATCTTCAACATAGCTTTTCAAAATGCCAACTGGGTCAATTCTTACAAACATGCCCGTCAATGAACGCATTACACTCTTGTACATGTACCAAACTAGGTTTCGCATTTTAGGATCAAGAATGACATAAATAAGCGCCGCTAAGGCTGCAAGCATAGCCACCAAATAAATGGTATTGGCTGCCAAGGCAATCAATGCTGGCAAAAATGTGTAGAGCAAAAAGCCGCCGCCTGCAATAAGAGCGATCAAGAAAATAGCGCCGGTGATGCCTTCAGGGCGTTGCCAAAAAGACTTCTTTCCATAATTTGGAGGTGCGATATCAGACATATGGTAAAATGTAATTAATGGTTAATGACTTGAGAAATAGAAGGTATCAATAGTAAATATTTACACGGCTTCTAAATCACGAGTCACTAAAGTATGGAAATTAGAATCTCCGAATCAAATATGCTGAAGATATTTCAGACAAATGCTTCGATATTATCCATAAATCTCTTTCTTACTGGATTTCAACGTGTTGAGCATGAGTGAGGTTACAGTCATTGGCCCAACTCCACCAGGAACAGGGGTGATATGGCTACACAATGGCGCAACACCCTCATAATCAACATCACCCACAAGGCGGTAACCTCGTTTTGCGGTTTCATCGTCCACCCTGTTAATGCCAACATCGATTACAACCGCTCCTTTTTGCACCATATCTGGTTTCAAGAAATTTGGAATTCCGATGGCAGCAACTATGATATCAGCCTGTCTCAAAATTCCCGACAGGTTTTTGGTTCGGCTGTGTGTGATCGTAACCGTACAATTTCCAACCTTCGCTTTCCTCGAAAGCAAAATGCTCATTGGCGTACCAACAATACTGCTTCTGCCTATCACAACTGCATGTTTGCCAGAAGTCTCTATTCCGTAGCGATCGAGCATAGTGATAATGCCGAATGGCGTGGCAGGTAAATAACAAGGCATGCCTAAGGCCATTCTTCCAAAATTTACTGGGTGAAATCCGTCTACATCTTTCTTTGGATCGATGGCCAAAGTGACCCTTTCTTCATTGATATGGCCCGGCAAAGGAAGCTGCACTATAAATCCATCAATGTCTTCATGGTTATTTAGATATTCTACAGTTTCCAGCAATTCCTCCTCCGTAATATCAGCTTCTTTTTGGATGAGCGTGGATTTGAATCCGACTTGTTCACAAGAGCGTACTTTGTTTCGTACGTACACTTTGCTGGCAGGATTTTCTCCAACCAAAACGGCAGCCAAATGAGGAATTTTACCTCCTGCGCTTTTAATTTTTTCTACCTCGATAGCAATTTCAGATTTGATTTTTTGAGAAAGGTCTTTTCCATCTATAATTGTCATGTCCAATGATTTGTTGTTAGGGAAAGTTGAGTGAATAAATTAAGTTTCTGAGCAAAAATAAAAAAAGAAGGAAGGCAGCCTTCATTGAAGCAAATAAAAATGCCTTGCAGTTGAAATCTATTTTTCTAAGCAAGGCATTTTTTCAGCTTGATTCAATAATATAAACCTTTACAGTTTCTATACTTTTAAAGAAGCCGTTTTAATTATTTTCAAAATATTCGATAATTTGTTCCGCCAGTTCCATTCCAATAAGTGATTGTGCTTCAGCAGTTTGACCGCCAACATGAGCAGAAAGTGATACTTTGGAATGCGTTAGCAGTTCTTGTCGTGGAGTAGGCTCACCAACAAAAACATCCAACCCTGCGCCTGCTATTTTTCCACCTTCCAATGCTTCCAATAGCGCATCTTCGTCAATGGTGCCGCCACGTGCTGTATTGACTACTATTGCCCCATTCTTCATCTTTTCAAATTCCTCTTTACCGATTAATGCTTTTGATCCACCAGGGACATGCAATGTCAAAAAATCAGATTTCGCTAATACCTCATCCCATTTCGAAGTTTCTAAGCGAACAGTAAATCTAACATCTTGGCTTTTAAATACATTGATATCAATATCTGCTTCCCGTATCACAAGATCACAAGGTAGCACTTTCATGCCGAGACCGATACCGATCTTAGCTACCTCCTGCCCAATTCTTCCGAAACCAATAATTCCAAGCGTTTTTCCTGACAACTGAAATCCAGAAGTTGCCTTCTTAATATTTTTAAAATCTGTACCACCGGTAATTGGCATTGCTCGATTGGAGGTGTGAAGATGACGAGCAAGAGAAAACATATGACCAAATACCAGCTCTGCTACTGCACGTGAAGAAGCTTTTGGAGTATTGTAAACAGCAATATCTTTTGATTTTGCATATTCTACATCAATATTGTCCAGTCCGACTCCACCGCGAGCAATGATCTTTAGATTTGGGCAAGCATCGATCAATTCCTTTCGGACCTTCGTAGCACTACGCACACAGATCACATCAAAATCATTCAGTTTATTTGGCAGATCTTCTTGAGCAATTTTTTCTGTAAAAACTTCATATCCAGCTTCTTCCAAGAGCAATTGCCCATCGGGATGAATGCCGTCATTAGCTAAAATCTTTATCATTTTATTAAATTTTTTCTTTAAGAATTCCGAGAATAATTATTTCAATCCAGGATTTGAATTGAGTGGGCAAAGTAAAGTAATTTTTCAAAACACCATTAGCTTTCAAGAATGACTTTAATCAAACTTTTCGATTGACATTAAACACCTTTTTATATGCAAAATGAAAGTTTGTACGGCATTTAGGTTTTAGTTATTAATTTTGATTACCACTCCGCACCCAACCGTTTCTATACCGATTCCGAAATGGATTGGGAAAAAATAAACCATTCCTCCATCGGCATATCCTCAAAACCAGTGATTTATGGAAAATCAAATTCCCAAACCACTTCGTTTTGAGTATATAAAAATGTATTTATGAAAAAAATCGTACTCTCATTATTTGCTATTGTTCTGAGCTCTGGTGTATCAGCCCAAATAGAATCAAGCTTTGAGAAGATAGTAATTGAAGCACATCAATTGAATCAAGCTGAATTTCAACTATCCGAAAATCGCAAAATCTTCAAAGCATCTGCTATAGCAGAAATTTCGATTCGAGATATTGAGCCATTTTTATCTTATTCATTAGTAATTCATACAAAGGGCTGGGATGAGTATTCTAATATCCAGGTCTATTTCAATGACGGTGAAAAACAAAGTGAGCCGACAAAAATAGAACTCGATCCTCATTCAAATGAACTTCGTACAAATCAATATACAAGCCGCCTATATTTTACTGATAAAAATGCTAAAAAACTTAGGCTACAGTACACTGGCTATTTTGAAATTCAGAAAGTAGAATTGCTTTTATTCAATCCCGGAAAAACCGAAATTGCTCCAACACCATATCATCCAAGTGCCGAATTCAGATCTGCATGCCCCTGTCCGCAGCCTCCATTCATAGATCGCGATGGATGGTGTCCAAATGGAGATTGCCCTATTGACGCAACTCCGGAATGGACGACTGTTACACATTTAATAGTACACCATTCTGCCACATCAAACACTTCAAGCGATTGGCCAGCAGTGGTTCGCTCTATTTGGAATTCCCATGTGAATGGCCCCAATACTGGTTGGGACGACATTGGCTACAACTGGCTCATTGACCCTGAAGGGAATATTTATCAAGGTCGATTTGACAATCAGCAAGGCGCTCATTTTTGCAGTAAAAATCAGGGTACAATGGGTGTTTGCGTAATCGGAACTTATACCAGCGAATTGCCCACCGTTGCAGCGTTGACAGCCCTAGAAGAGCTTTTTGCATGGAAATCTTGTGATGTTGCTATCGATCCGCTCGGCAGTGGGTGGCATTGGATTTCTGGTGAAGAATTGATGCATATCTCAGGGCATCGTGATGGCTGCAGTACAGCCTGTCCCGGCGATACATTTTACCCTACTTTATTTACAGTAAGAGATGGTGTGCATCAACGCTTGGAAACAGAATGTGGGGGATTTGCAATCAATGCACCAACAAATCTTTGGGCAGATGTTGTACCTCCTGATTTTGTCAATTTAAATTGGGAAGATAATGCAGACAATGAAACAGCTTATCAAATTGAACGGTCGAAAGAGTACAACGACAATTTTGCATTGATTGCCACCATACCTGCCAATTCTGACAATTATATCGATGGCTCCATTGATGATTTCACCACAGATTACTATTACCGTGTACGAGCAATAACTGGCGATTCTACATCTACATATAGCAATGAAGCAATTGTTTCGCCATTCGTGAACAGTTCCTTTATTTTGGATGAAAGCCTGATTGATGTTTTCCCTAATCCTACTAATGGAAAGTTGTATATCCATGCAGAAGTGAATAATTATTCAGAATTAAAATTGGAGCTGTTTGACATATTTGGGAGAGTCGTAAATCCTGAAACAATTACACAATCAAAGAAATTAGACATGGATATTTCCCACCTTAGTTCTGGGTTTTATTTCTTGAAAATATCATGTGAGGAAGGATTTATCACGAAAAGGATTTTGAAGAAGTGATCACCTATAAAAATAGAGTTTTTTCAAAAGGCTTGATTTGCTAAATTTCATAAACTAGGATTCTTTGACATATCCAGTGGCAAGTCGTTGAAACGACTGGAATATATACTCAAAACGAAGTGGTTTGGGAAATTGATTTTCTACAAACCAATGGTTTTGAGATTATGCCGATGGAGAAATGGTTTAATTTTTTCCAAATCCACATGCCGATCTTGCATCGGTACCATTTCGGAATCGGTATAGATTGTTCTTTTAACCCACGACTTAAGTCGTGGGTTGATAATCAAACAGGTATTAACCTAACCGTTTTAACGGTTTTCAATCTCCCAGGATTTGTCAAAAACAAAATTTAGTAAATCCGTGAAGTGCTTTTTGTAACAGCTATATTTTGGAATCATAAAATCAAAATTCCTCTCCCAGCCATTTCTCCAAAGTGCTCATTAATTTCTTTTTGTCAGCTTTACTCATGTTTTTAATCCGGGCTTTACCGTGATCAGTTCCGGGCATGAAAAAGAAGACAGCGTTTGTCTTTCCCGATGGGCGGATGGCAGTGGCTGACCAGGTGTCAGAGTCGCCATTTATGTAAATGAAATTGTTGCCATTTTGGTCTATCCAGTCCTTTACTTTGGTTGGCAATTTTCCATCAAACCCAAGTGGCTCTCCTTTCGTGGGCATAAATATGGCCGTAGGATTTGGCTTCATCGGCAGTGCTTTTAAAAGCCCTTTGAAGTCATCGGTTCTGTAAGAATAATACCCCATTTCATCACCCGCTTGCCAATAATGGGAGGCATAGTTCTCCATACTTTCATCCGCAAAAAAATCCATTCCTGATATACCTACGAAATGCATCAATATTTCATCAAGCGGTGCATCCTTTGCAGGAATTTCAGCGCAGTCATGCCCCCATTGCCAAAATGAAAATGGGTATTCCAATACCGCATATTCAAATGCCTCGGCTTCTGTCAAATAAGTAAATTCTAATGCTGCACCTTTGGCATACCACGCCAGTTTTGTCAATGATTCTTCTCGGTCATTCAAGATGCGTTTTTGGATATCGTAAATCTTTTGGCGGCATTCTTTAGTGCCCACTGTATCAAGGAATGTATAAATTCTTTTTTCCTCCGTCGCCAAATTTAAAGGTGCAACATAAGGCACACTCACATCTACATCATTTGGATAAAAGTACTTGTAGTATATGGTCGTTTGGCCTCCCTTACTGATACCAGTACTAATCCATTTCCCGTAATAAATCTGTTTGAAAAGTTGATTGATATGGTGCAAATCGGCAGTAGCTTGCTCAAGATTAAGGAATTGGTAATCCTTCTCGGCAGGAATGCTTTCTCCAAAATATCGATGTTCAATATCGATCTGGTTAGCGCTCAACATTTCCGTGAGCTCGTACATTCGATTCTTTGGACGTTGATAACCTTCTGTACACATGATCGTGGGTCGATCGAGTCCCTTGTGAGTAAGGTACGCTCGCTGATAGAATTGTCCTCTTGATGGGTTTTTATGATCGATTGGTTGTCGAATCTTCAATTCATAAGCAGCTTCAAAACCTTCAGGAGTCTCAATTTTTTTAAAACTGACATCAGGTAGATTATAGAGCAAGGTTTCAATATCGGCGGATTGGGCAGTCAGCTTGATAGCACAGAAGACGATCAGAATTAGAATTGTATTTTTCATGTTTATTTTATTTAGGAGTCAGGTGTCAGGGATTAGGAGTCAGGGGTCAGGCGATTTTACTAACTCCTCAAACCTGACTCCTGAAACCTGACTCCTGAAACCTCAATTATTTTTTCTGCATTTCTGCGGCCACTCGCTCCACTTCTTTCCAAACACGGAAAAGGTTTTTGTAGCAAATTTTTTCAATATCTTCTTCGGAATAACCTCTGCTCAACAATTCGGCAATGAGATTCGGATAAGCGGAAACATCCTTAAGGCCAACCGGCAATGAATCCCCTACTCCATCGAAATCCGAACCGAATCCAACGTGGTCTATACCAGCCAATTCAACGATATGATCGATATGATCGGCCACCATCTCCACATCGGAATATAATGGTTTTTCATAGAGCGTTTTAAAAGCTTCTTTGTATGGTTTCGCTGCATCATCTTTTTCGTCTAAACCATTGTCTGACAGCATCTGGCGCATTTTTGCTCGCATATCGTCTCTGTTTTTTGAGATGGTGCCATCCAAGAAATCAGACCCAAAATTAACCATGATTACACCGCCGTTTTTTCCCAAAGACTCGATCATGAAATCATCCATGTTCCGTTGAAAACCCGGTGTGAATTTTCGACAAGAAGAGTGCGATGCGATGACTGGCGCTTTTGCAATTCCAATGGTTTGATAAAATGCGGCATCGGATACATGAGAAATATCTACCATAATGCCTTGTTTATTCATTTCAGCTACTACCTCCTTGCCAAATGGACTCAGTCCATTCCATGTTCTGGATTTATCATACGACGAATCGCAAATTTGATTGTCCTTTGAATGGGTAAGCGTAATATAGCGTATGCCTCTTTTTTGAAAATAAGCCACGTCGCTTAACTCAAGAACTGGCGCACCGTTTTCCATGCCCATTGGTAGCGAAATTTTTCCGGCCTTAAAATTCGCTTCAACTTGGGCGGGCGATAGGCCCTTTCCAAAATGATCCGGATGGGCTGCAATGATACCATTCACCATGTCGATTAAGGAGTCGGCAACAATTTTTGCGCCGCCCTCCACTTGAAATTTTGAAGGTATATAAATTGACATAAACGGAGCTGAAAGGCCACCTTTTTTTGCCCGGACAAAATCAAAGTCACCATCGTCCGTTTCTATTGGAATCCCGATGAACTCTTTGGTGAGTTGAAAGTTTTTTATTTTCAGCCGATACGGCAAATCAACATGACCGTCAGCGATGATAAACTTGTGAGCAAGCTCTTGGGCCTTGGCTTCAAACATTTCAGCATCCATGTCATTTTGAGAAAACAAATTGGCTGACAAAAAAACCAAAAGTAAAACTGTGCGTAATTTCATTATAGAAAATTAAAATTGAGGCGGGAAAATAGGGAGTTTTGTAGAATTACCACTCAAGGAAGTTACGATATGCCTTAATTTTTCGCCATATTTTTCGTTTGGTTTTACCGTTTCAAAACAAAACTAAATTGACCGCCATCTAATATTGAAATTGATTTGAACCGTAGTATTCATATGAACATTAAGCTTTCCTGTTTTATATTGTATTTTTTATTGTCATTTCAATTTGTCAGTGGAATGGCACCTGCCAATGATAACTGTTCCAATGCCTACCTTATAAAAAACGTCTCAAACTACTGCAGCTCTGCCAGCCAATTCACGAATGTTGGAGCAACCCGCTCCCGAATCCGCAAGCCAGTCTGTTTTCCAAGCTATGATATTGAACCGGATAATGATGTATGGTTTAAATTCACTGCGATCGCAAATACAGTTAATATTTCTGTTTTAGGAGCAATGCACGGTGTTCCAAAAGGAACCTTGCAATTTCCTCAATTTGCACTTTATGGCGGTTCGTGTTCTGGTGAATTATATGAGATAGCCTGTATCAGTGATGGTCAAGGTTACAATATCGTCGAAACTTTCATTACAGACCTGGCCATTGGTGGCACCTATTATATAAGGGTAGATGGACGAAACGGAAAATCCGGTAGCTTTCAGCTATGTGTAAATAATTATAATCCGGTTCCTTCGCCCTCATCCGATTGCTCAACAGCTGTTGTTTTGTGTGATAAATCTCCTTTTACGGTGCCGAGCATTTCTGGGGTCGGGTACGATGCAAATGAAATTACACCGGGACTGTGCCTGCAAGAAGAAAGTAGTTCCGCTTGGTACAAATGGACTTGTGATAAACCTGGTACGTTAACCTTTACATTAAAGCCTATTAATCCCGCTGATGATATTGATTTCGCTTTGTTCCTCCTTCCATTTGGTGTAGATGACTGTAGAACGAAAATTCCGGTTAGGTGCATGGCGTCAGGCGAGGAAGTAAATGCACTTTATTCGAGGTGGGCAAGGTGCTCGGGTACAACGGGGCTTCGGTTCTCCTCTTCTGATGCAGTTGAATTTGCAGGGTGTGATGAAGGAGATGACAATTATATTTCAGGCATAATGATGGAAACTGGACAAAGCTATGCGTTACTAATCAATAATTTTCACAATACTGGAAATGGATTTTCAATAGAATTCGGCGGCTCCGGAACATTCAAAGGACCTGTTGCGCACTTTGTTGTAAATAAGCTAAAAATCAACCAAGATCAAGAATTGTGGCTTCGGAATAAGTCCAATTTTGAGGGAGGAATAAAATCTTATGAATGGAATTTTGGAGTGGATGCTAAACCGAAAACTGCAAAATCGGTAGGCCCTCATAAAGTTAAATACAGTAGCAGCGGCAAGAAGTCTATTTCATTGGTTATTGAAACAAATAATGGTTGTAAGGTTACCAAAGTCAGACAAGTCACCGTAACCGATCCCCCTCCTCCCCCGCCGCCTGAACCAGAGCCTGTTGAACCTCCAGCTCAGGTTGAACCATTGGCAACGTCTTCTACTGATCAGAATATTATAGCTGAAGAACCAGAAGTATTTCAGGAAAAAGGCCCGGAAATCAAACCTATCTCAAAGCCGGATACCGTTTTGGAATCGGTCACTTACGATGTAAAATATACAGCAACTATCTACTTTGCTTCCGATTCATTTGCAATTGAAAATGACGATTTAAAAGTATTAAATAAAGTGCTCGGCCTTTTAAATCAACACAAAGATTATAAAGCAATCGTTGAAGGCCACACCAATAGTATTCCCGATTCAAAATATTGCAACAAGTTGGCTTCCGAAAGAGCAAATTCTGTCATTGGTTGGTTAAATTCAAAAGGCATCGATGACACGAGAATCGTTCGGAAAGTATTTGGAAAGGAAAAAGTATATGAAAAAGAAGACAAGAAATTTAAGAACAGAAGAGTTTATCAAAAAGCTGTAATCAGAGTGGTTCAGCGGGAATGATGAATCGTAACTTCCTGGCCGCTTAGTGGCTCTTTATCAAAATCTTTCAACCGCACAATCATTGCAAGCATTATATAAAACATGAAACTGGTAGGTGGCAATGTAATCGCCTCTTGTGGATAGCTCGCAATCATCAGCATGAATACAGTCAATGAAAGCCCAAGATATAACAACTTAATAGTTGGGTCTTTTACCCGAAAATAATAATAGACACTCGTCCTTAGGGCTGTCAGCAATAAGCCCATGTAAATCAACAGGCCAATCCAACCCGTTTCAACAGCTAATCGCACAAAAAGGCTATCATGCGCAAAACCTGCCAACCAGGAATCTGGCGTAAACCGTGAACCCCAATAACCAGTACTCCCTAATCCAGCGCCAATTGGATGAGATTGAATGAATGGTTGCACCAATTTTTGGTTCTCCATCCTTACATCAATCGTATCACTACTCTGTCCTTTAAATGCTGATTGAATCCTCCAGATCACCGCACTGTTTGTGGATTTAGCGACAAAACCTGCACCCAAAACAAAAAGAAGAAGTGTGACCAATATGGTTTTTTTATTGAAGGTCATTATCAAATAAAAAAGTACAGCTAACGGGATCATAACAAATGGCGTTCGAGACCCTGCGTAAGCCATTCCCATCAACATCGAAATACCTGCAACAATAAGTACGATCCTCTTCCAAAGCTTGAATGGGCCTGTTGCCAATAAAAAAGTAAACACACTCATGTACCCCATCATGATACCAAATGTAGTGGGGTCGGAAAAGAAAGAGAACACCCGCAACCTATTCCATTGAAAAATGAGCATGAACCGCTCTTCATCTGCATTCAGCCAAACAATTTCAGCACCACTAAACCCAATAAATTCTTGCTTGAGCGAATAAAGCGCTGAAATAAATCCTAAAAACAAGATGACTTTTATGGTGGTCAATATTTTCTTGTAGCTATTGAAAGCATAACAGGCTATATAATATAAAGCAAGCATTAAAGCCACTGTTCTTACCGTGTATACCCAGGCCATTTTTGACTCAGCCCACGGGTTGATCAACTGCAACAGGTTATAAAAAATCCATGCCCCAATAAAGATACTGATGGGGCTTTTTGCGAAACTGAAATCCTTGTTAACTATTAATCTTGCCAACAATCCAACCAACATGAGAACAAGTAATCCATCCATAGCCATACCAATTGGCGCACCTGTATATTTGGCTGCAAGCCCGAGCAGGAATCCAGCTACCAACATCAAGTTTATACCAAAATGAAGGTTGTAAAAACAGGCACAAACAACCGGCACTGCGATCATGCCTCCGATAGCAAGTAAGGCAATGTTGAACGGAAGAAGTGCAAGCACATAGGCCAATATGAAAGCCCCGGCAATAACTGCCACATACCCAATTGGATTGTTGAGTTTTTCTAAGACGACCTTTTGGCGTAGCCATGCGCCTAAACCGACCCCACTATGTGTGCTGAGGAAGTTCATTTTCTCATAGAAGGGTTGAAAAAAGAATGGGATTCGGATTTTCTGAAAGAAAACCCGAATTCCCCATTCCTAACCCATTCAAATATATTTTTACCGGAAAGGAATTTTTAGAATTGAAGAATAAAGGTAGGGGAGAAATTTCAATTCAGAAAAATACCACTTTCAAAAAACAGCCGAGTAGCCATATAACGCCTATCCCGACAGCTGCCTTTTCAAGCAATTGCTCTTTTTGTGAAAGCTTAATTTCCTTGATTTCGTTATTTGATTTCATTATCTCTTGATGCAAAAATAAAAAATGGTTTGTTTCCAATGCAATATCTATACGGCAATAGCAACTCTTTCACGTGCAGGCTTCTCTACAATGTGACTTTCTATCACTTCCCAAAATTGCTTGACCCGTTCTGTCCACGTATTGGATTTGGCAATAGCTACTCTTTCTTCCATTTTTGCTGCTGAGTTTTCACTAATTGCCAGATTGATCAATTGTGTAAATTCATTATGATCATTCGCTATATAAACTACATCGGAAAAGCTCCTTATATCTTCAGAAAAATTGGTGGAAACAACAGGTTTTCCTGCTGCCAAGTATTCGTTAATTTTTAATGGGTAAATGCTGGCTGTCAGTTTGTTCAATAGGAACGGAATCACAGTTACATCAAAATGCTGCAAGTAAGCCGGCAACTCATTAATATCCTTTCCGCCTGTGAATACAACATTTGGAAGTTTGTCCAGCCCATGTTCTTTGTAATCATCACTGTTCAAAGGACCAACCATCACCAAGGTTTTGTCAGGATGCTCTTTCGCAATTTTTTTAAACAATGTATAATCCAGCCTTACTTCATTGATATTTCCTGTAAAGCCAATTATTTCTCCTTTTATGTCTTTCAACTCCTTTGGCCTTGGCAACTTTTGGGTCATTGCTTTTTCAAAAATCGAAATGTCAACTGCATTGTGCAAAATATGCGTGTTTGGATTTAGGTGCTTTTTCATCCGATATAAATTCCTGGAAGTGACAAAAGCGACATCAGCTTTCGCAAGAGCAGTTTCTTCCAACCTTGCCCCATGTTTTGCAGTATAAACATCTTCCATCATATCATCAATACAGGTGTACACATTCAGCTTAGGGTTGAATTGTTTTTTAGGTAAAACTCCTGCATAATAAGGGTTGTAGCAATTCAAATAAATATAGTTGGTCAGGTTGTAATCCTTAATGACTTGCCTCACCGTTTCCAGAATTACTTTGTTGTTTATTTCATACAATCGTTTATAAGTTTTGCCTTCTTTCAACCAGTTAATGGGCAAAGTAAGGGGAGGCTGTACTGCCACCACATTTGGCAATTCTTGGATTGTTTCGTAGCGCATCCTGTTCAATAACATATCTGGTCTTCGTTCCTTCATCATAGGGTCATTCCACTTAGTCAAAAAGTCCTTCAATGTATAGGGATGATTGATATAGAATACTCGATTGTTCTTGGCAAACTCCCTTGTAAATGAAAGTGAGACCGAAGAATAAGCATTGTCCCACGGAAACAAAGTGAAATAAATGATGTCGAGATCTTTGCGCATATGGTGTTTGGTTAGTTGTTTTTTTGTTCCTGAAACCTGACTCCTGAAACCTGACCCCTCTATTTCTTCTCAAGCAAAACAAACTCTTTGGTTATTAAATAATCGAGTGGGAAAACCCGCAAGTTTACTTCGCTCAACCCTGGCAATTTATTAATGATGCTATGGCTTTTCCGAAAAGCCAGGCTTAATCCACTTGGCTTTACTGCATCCATCAGTTTTTGGTGGGTCAAGCGGTTCAAACCTTTGTAAGCTTCCACTAAATCGCTCTCCTCCTCCCCTACTATTGGGCGGTTATTTTTTTCGATCATTTTCAACAACATTCCCTGAGGAAGAAACTGGCACCAAGGCAGTCCAATTACATGGGTTACATGCGATGCATAGGGGCTTTTCCACGGTGGGTAAGACACAAAAACACTTCCTCCAGAAGCAAGTGACTTTGCTATTTCAATAAATATTTCTTGCAGGATTGGGAACTGAATATGCTCCGCCACATCATTCAAGACGATGAAATCAAATTTGGATGCTAGTGGCTTGCTTAGAATGTTACGAACTTCAAAGCTTACATTCTGTAACCCATGCCGCCCTTTCAGGTCATTTGCTATTCGGATATGGTGGCCATCAATATCGACTCCATAAACTTCGCAATCGAAATTCTGTGCATACCAAAGGCTCATTCCACCCATGCCACAACCAAAATCAAGGATTTTTTTCCCATCCAAATTGAACTTAGAGCGGATCAGTGTTTTGTCCACTATTAAATGATTGGCAGAATCGTCCAGAAAATTCTGTTCGGCATAAGCGATTCCTTCATTGTACAGTGTTTGAGTCATCATAATAAACTTACATTTATTCTTTTAAGGCGCCAATTGTTTCAGCAGCCAGGTTTCCATTTTTTATTCCATCCATTCCAAATCGAAAGATTCTTTGATAGAAAGTGATCATATAAACAAAGGGCATTAAAGCATTTACCTTCAAATATTTATACAAGTAAACCTGCATGAATATAAAAGTGATTACATAAGCAGATAAAGTGCCGAGAGCCGCCCCATACACTCCGAATAAAGTAATGAAAATGGCGTTTAGTACAATGGTAAAAATCAAGCTGAGCAAGGTATAGGCAAAATTGATTTGTGGCTTACCGATACTGTCCAGGACAGTTCCAAATTGAACGACATAGGGCAGAATCAATCCGAATAAAATGGTAATCCTGAGCACATTTCCCCAACCTGCATATTCGTTACCGGCCACCAATACCAAAATCCAATCAGCAAATACGATCACGAATGCAACTACCGGCACCATGAAAGCCAAAATAGCTCCGACTGATTTTTCATACAGTGCTTTAACGGCGTGTTTACCTTCTTCAAACCTACGGGCACTCTGTGGGAACAGGATGTTGGCCATACTGGCTGTGGGGACATCTGTTAAATTGGTCACTTTGAGCGCTGCTTCATAAATTGCCACAGCTGCTGCACCTCCGGCAGGAAGCGCTCCCAATAACAGTTTGTCCACACTTTTAAAAAGCTGTGCGCTGAAATTGGTACCAAAAACATATTTCCCAAACCGGAATAATTTCTTCACCCAGTACCAATCAATCCGTCTACTCAATTTTGTATACTTTTTTGCAAATATCACAGCTACCACCGACGATAACCCTGCAGCAACTATCTGGCAATAAGCCAGGCTGATGAGTCCTATTTCGGCATTTGAAAAATACATCCAGGCAATGAAAATAAATATGACTCCCCCTTTCATCGCATTTGCCCAAAATATTCCCCTGAAATCAAGGTTGGCTTGCTGGATATAATTTCCCTGAAAAAATGGTATCAAGAGCACCGTCGTAAAACAGTATATTTTTAAAAGTTTGGCTAGTAAAGGTGCATTGAGCAATTGACTGACTGGAACTGAAAGCAAAAAAAGAGCAACTATAATCAAAGCCGTCAAAATCAAATTGAGCACAATAGAAGCAGTCGTCACTCTCCCAATTTCTTTTGGGTCTTTAATAGTTGCCAAATACTTCACTAGGGCATTCTGCAATAAGCCAATTCGAGCAACCTCCAAAACAGATGTTATAGTCAAAAATAAAACCCAAACGCCAAAGACGTCTTGGCTGAGCGCCCGGAACAAAAGCACGCCAGACCCAAAGCCAAAAACTAGGGCTGATGCTTTTTCCATAATAGTATAAAGCCCCGATCGGAGCCAATATGTGTTATTCACAGAATGGGTTTTGAGCTTGGGTTTTCCAATTAATAATTGATGTTACACAAAAAAGAACTCCTAATACAATCTCTTGAGCAGTTGGGCCGGAATCTCCACTATTCCTATTGCCAGCAATCTGCTCGGCCCAAAGGTTTTTAAAGGGGAATTGCTGCTCCGCATTTTAACAAGATCGAAAATAGCAGAGCCTTATCAATATCCACTAAGCGTAACATGAGTCAAATATTCTTCAAATCGATATTATTCAAAATGCCGCCTAACATTTTACCATTCATCGTCTTTAGATATTCCATAGTGGTTTTATCCGCACTTCCAATACTTGAATCGGCAGAAAAAACTACAGCCAATTTTTCTACGTATGGGAGTAATTCCATCGCGTCAGAGTATTTATTCATAGCCGCTGCCTCTAAAAAAATGAAGTCATACCTTTCACGATAGTCGGCCATAATTTTTTTGAAATCCTTTCCGGCCATTACTTCCGATGGGCTTTGATTACCACCTTTATTGGCCACAATGTCAATATTTTTCAAATTTGGATCTTCCTTTTTTCCGCCAGCAGGTCCAGACAACTTGTCTCGATTGGTACTAAATGCATTACCTCTTGCACCACCGGATGTCGACAACTCAAATGAAGTCTTGCCCTGATGCCCCGACAAAGTGTTGTTTTTGAAATTGGTATCCACGATCAAAATCCTTTTGTTATTCAGACCAAAAGCATAGGCCAATAGGGTAACCAAAAACGATTTTCCCTCCTGTTCTTTTGGGCTGACAAATAGAAAAGACTTTGCCCCCGAAGCTTCAATGGCCGATCGTAGTTTTCTGATGTTTTCTTTAAAATGCTCTAAATCAGTATTTATAGCGGCATTAGAAAACAAAGTTTGTAGGTCAACTTTTGTAGGAGGAACCTTATTCACATAGCCAATCAATGGAATTTGAGTAGTTCTATAGAATAGGCCTGGCGTGGAAATACTGGTATCAATAAACGCTAATAGAAATAGGAAAATACTCGTCAACGAACCTCCTGCAACTCCAGCAAAAACTGCAAATAAAGTTCGTTTTTTCGACTCCGGTTCAACAGGCATTTCAACAGGTTCAAAAACAGTGAGTGGACTTTCTGTCCCCTCGGCATGCAACCTCGCTTCTTCATATTCATCCCTGATTGTTCTGTATTCCCGATCAAGGCGGTCTTTTTCTTCTTCTAAGCTGAACAGGTAATTATCGTCCTTGAGCAGTTTGCCTGTTCGGCCAGCCAACATGGCAATTTCAGCAGTATAAGACCCTTGCGCCTCTACTGCGAGATCAAGTTCCAGTTTCAAGTCCAAGTGCCTTTTAACCAAATCTTTGAGCTTGTCGTCAATGGCTTCTTTTTCGCTCTTAGGGCTGGCAGCTAATGAACGCTCCATATTTCGAGTGCGCTTCTCTTTTAATTTTTCCAGCTGATTTTCGAGCTTGGTATTATTCTTAAAACCTGCCACTTTCCGCTCTATGATCTGAGATTGGATTGAAGAAATTTGAGATTCCAGATTTACGAAATCTTCATTGTAAATAACTTGGTTGTAGGCTTCATTGGCGGTGATCTTATTATAATTAAATATCTGTTTTTCAAGATATTGAATATTTCTCCTCAAGCTTGGAATGGCTTGGTTGGTTTCTTGCAACCTCAATTCTAACTCTCTCTTTTGAGAAATAACCGTTTCACGTTGAGTCGAAACATCCACGAGGTTGTTCTGGGTTTTATAATTATTTATTGCCAATATGATCGAGTCCAAATCGGCTTTCCGTTCCTGGAGTTTGGCCTTGTTAAATTCAAGAACATGCTTTTCATCGCTTGATAAATCTTCTTCATGTTTCTCCAGAAACTCGTTGATGAATGTATTCACAACAAAGTATGAAAGTGCTGGATCTTCTGATTCGAACTGAACGCTCAGATAGTCAGACTCCCCTATTCTATTCACCTCCAATTTTTTGATAATACTTTCATAATCATAACCATAAGCTTCCGCTAATTTCGGTTCGAATTGTGGAAAGCTTGGCTTCGCATTGGTACTGGAATCAGTTAGATTGGTTTTTAATTTCATGACGAAATCATCCATCTCGGACTGGGAAAGTTCATCATTGCCACGATCGGGCTTACGGAATGGTTTTTCCCTTGCATCTTTCGCCAAAACGTCATGTATCAACAACTTTTCAGTAAGCGTTTTAATGTGACCCCGCGATGTCATTTTTTCGATCAAGCCACTGAAGCTACTTTCTATCTGGAATTGTTGGATATAAAAATTGTCACGCTGCAGGCTGACACCTTTGTAGTCAATGATGCCAGTTGCCAAGACAGATTCTGCCTTGAAAGTGTCGGGGAGTTTTCCAAGAAAAAACCAAGTCGCAGCTGCAGCCACAATTGACACTGCTACCAACAACCATTTTCTCCTGAGTAGTATGTTTAACAAATAACTTAAGTCCATAGTGGATGTGTAAGTTTTCTCAAAAAAAAGCCTTCCAATAAATGTGTGTAGTTAGAATATATTATCGAAGTTTTTTAAGAATATCTCAGTGGCCTATAAAAACATCTTTTTGCCCCACTCATCGTTTTTTTATCGTCTAATAGCGCTGCTATTCGACTCAAAAAAAGCCTTGATTGAAACAAAAATCTTGTTTTTCTACCCTCACCAGACATTTTTAAAAAACTTCATCCAAATAATAGCTGAATTGGATCAATTCAAAATCTTTAAAATATTAGCCAGGAAAATATAAGGGGGGGAATTTCGAAACTCGAAAGGTAGAATGTGCTTTGCATGAAAGCTTGGCAAAGTTAAGCAAAAAATAGTTTCAATGAAAGGGCAAGCGTGATTTAGTTAATGACAATCAACGTATTATAAAAAAAAGCGGCACCAAAGGTGCCGCCTAAAATAGACAGAGATTCTTTTTAGCCAAGGCTAAATGTCTTCTCTGTTCTCCCTCTCATTTATCGTGCGTCATTGGGGTCGAACTGAGTAGCAATTAATCGGTTGGGTAATTTTGAAAAATGCAAATCGGTATCCATGCACTGGGATGGCCAGTTGCGGATGTTTGCTCAAAGTGAAAATACAAGCCATGCCAAGGACTACTTGTTTAATTAAAATTAAAATGGCAATAAAAATTATTCTCAAAACGAAGTGGTTTGGGAATTTGATTTCCTACAAACCAATGGTTTTGAGGATATGCCGATGGAGGAATGGTTTAATTTTTCCCAAACCATTTCAGAATCGGTATAAAAACAAAATTCAACCAACACCCAAAATTCAGCTTGCTGAATTATTTGATGATGCAGTTTTCATTTTCATTTTTATTTAAATTTCAATTTGTTTTCTATGAAGCCCTTGACATGAGCTTTATACTGATTAGAATATTGCGTCTTATTGTTTGGTCACCTTATCGAGGCTTACCTCCCAATCGAGGCCAACCAGATACAGGAAGTAACTACCAGAAGGATAATTGTCAATCAATAACCTCTTAGTATTTTTTCCATTAGCTACATTCATTGGCTCAGCCAAAATCAACTTGCCTGCTGGATCCACCATTTGGATCATTGCCTCCTGTGCTTCACCTTCCCACTGGATGTCAACATTGACAAACTCAGTAGAAGGATTAGGATAAACCTTGAATTCAGAGAATCCATATTCCTCCGCAGTTGTGGTAGGATTCGATGGATCACAGCTAATTTTGCCTCCATTATAAAGGCCATTGTATGATTCACCACCTGCACCAAGAATAGTCAATGAATTACCGATGTTGGCATTTTCACTGTTAGGTGGCATAAATGGATCAGCTTGGTTGTCCACCAATTGGATTTCACCTGTACATCCATAAGCGTTTTGGAAACTAAAAATTGGTAGCTCCACACCAGCTTCGTATTCTGGATAGCCTAGACCATCCATTTGCAAAGCGAAAGAAATATAGTCATACTCGGGTGCCTCCTGTGGCGATTCATTTTTGGAATTAGCCTCCCATACCATACCTACTAATAGGTTTTCGATATCAACTGCAATGAACTCATTTGCCGGTACTTTGATCGTAACCTGACCAGTACCTGTGATATTCTGTGGTTCTACATAAGTCGCTTGTGGGACTACAGAAACAATGTAACGTTCGGTATCGAAATCGAAACCAATTTTGAATTTAACCTGTGCATTTACGCTGGCAGCAGTAAAGAGAAAGGCTAAAAGTAGGAGTGGAAATAAATTTTTCATTGTGTTTAAATTTTTTGCTTTTTTCAAAATTGACATTGGGCAGTTGGTTTGCCAGGCAGAATTTTCCCGGCAAACCAACATGCTGTTAATATTTTTACTTATGGTGTTCGCACATGATCAGTCATGTAGAAATTCGTAAACACTTGTTGATTTTCTGGATGCAATAGCACATTGAAGAAGATCATTAAATCAATGTCATTATTGTTACCCAGATAAATAGTCTTACCATCCATATTCGTGTCGCCGTTGAGATATCCTTTGGAAATGTGGTTCAATGCGCCACTCGTATTCTCCGGATCAAGGAATATTTCAAAGAATATATAGTCCCTGTCAGAGTTAGCACCTTGATAAATGATAAACTCATTCCCATCGGCGTTTCCGCCCCACATCATCGCTATCTCACCATTTGCAGATAATTTCTGCATGTTTTCAGCTATAACTGGTGTTGTAGGATCCCGGAAATCAATATCCACCGGGTTGGCTTTATCACGAGTCATCTGGTAAGTACCTTCCGTCAACACACCAAAGTGGTTTCTATGGCGTAATACGATATAGTATTCATCGGCTTTAGCAAAGAATACAACTGGACTCACCCCATCTACATCGACAACATCACCATCCCGTTGAATGAGGGCAGACCTTGTTATGATCGTGTAATATGGATCAGTTTTACTGCGTAATTCAAGGAATACCCAATCAACAATCGCATTAGAACCTTCCACGTCCAGTATGTCTGGTTGTACGGTTTCACCGCCACCGCCTTGATGCGTAAATGGTTTCACACCAAACGTTGGTTCAAGGTTAGTAAATGGCTCTTCCAGTGGTATGTATCTGTTACCATCGTCATCGAGTGAAGTACGTAGATGATCATGCATCAAACCTGTTCCTTCATCGAGTGGGCCTTGCAGATAAGCGTGTAACTGAAGGAAGACAAACGGATCTGGATCGAGATAGTCAGGTATTCCATCAAGATCGGTATCATCATTTGTGAGATCACCATCGCCATTCGTATCTTCTTCAGCAGTTAATATACCATCCTGGTCATCATCTGGATCAGAAGGATCAGATTCACCTGGGTCAACTGTTCCATTCAAGTTGGAATCTTCAAAGTTGTCAGGTAAAGTATCGTCATCCGTATCTGTGTCCATTGGATCAGTTTCTCCTGGATCCAATATTCCGTCATGGTTTTCATCTTCGACACCATCTGGAATACCATCACCATCACTATCTGAATCTAATGGATTGGAATCAATATCTGGATTGTATACACAATCACCACCTGTTTCTATTCCATCAGGAATACCATCTCCGTCACTGTCGCTATTTGCATCGAAGTTAGCTACGTCATCAGCATCCGCTACACCATCACAATCATCATCGTCATCATCGTCATTGACAAGGCCATCTTCATCAAAGTCACACTGACCGACAGTATGGTCTGGATTACATGCATCGTCATCGTCTGGATCATGCAATGGATCATTTGGAGAGGCATTTCCGAAGAAACCATCTCCATCAAAATCTTGCCCTCCACATGCGACACTCATATTATCAGGATCACAAGGATCGAGCGGATTACTTCCATTTGTAGTTTCATCAATATCTGAAATCCCATCTAAATCCGAATCTGAATTTGGCTCACAATCGTCAATATCATCGTCATCAGCTACACCATCGTTATCATCATCGGTATCATCGGCATTGACTGTTCCATCATTATCGCAATCACAATCTCCAAATGTGGAAACGGGATCACATTTATCAAGCGGATCAGAACCTTCATCACATTCTGTTGCATCCGTTAGGCCATCATCATCAGAATCACTGTCAATATTGAAGTTTTCAACATCATCAACATCAGGAACACAATCGCCGTCATCATCTTCATCAACTTCGTTCACTTCACCATCTTGGTCAAAATCACAGCCTCCGAATGCATGGTCTGGAACACAGGCATCTTCATCGTCTGGATCAAATATTGGATCATCTGGACTTACATTTGATAAGTACCCATCTCCATCTAAATCTGTATTTCCGCAAGGACCAGCATTAGGATCTGGATCACAAGGATCTAATGGATCAGTACCATTCGTTGTTTCATCAATATCTGAAATAGAATCAGCGTCAGAATCAGAGTTTGGATTACAAACCTCATCATCATCTTCATCAGCTACGCCATCATTATCATCATCTGAATCATTCTCGTTTGTTGTACCGTCATTATCACAATCGCAATCACCCAAAGTTGTTATCGGATCACAATGGTTTAGCGGATCAGTTCCATTATCACATTCTTCCGCATCAGTCAGCCCATCATTATCAGAATCACTGTCAGGGTTGAAATTCTGCGCATCATCTGCATCAGGCACACAATCACCATCATCATCTTCGTCCACCTCATTGATTTCTCCATCTTGATCAAAATCACATTGTGGGAAAGTCATGTTTGGATCACAAGTATCCAATGGATCAGTACCATTTTGTGTTTCATCTGCATCAAGAATTCCGTCATCATCGGTATCGGTAGTTGCATCGCAAGCATTTTCATCATCAGCATCAGCAACGCCGTCCCCATCATCATCATTATCTATTTCGTTCACGTCACCATCTTGATCTAAATCACATGGTCCGGCACAGTTGTCTGGAATACATGGATTATTATCAAATGGATCGAATGTTGGATCGTTAGGCAACACATCCTCGAAGTAGCCATCACCATCGGCATCCACAGAACCTGTACAGCCGAATGCTGGAAGTGGAAGCGGATCACATGGATTCAGCGGATCACTACCATTCGTGGTTTCATCTATATCTGAAACGCCATCTTCATCAGAATCAGATTCAGGATCGTATGGATCCTCATCATCTCCATCATTGACACCATCTCCATCGTCATCGGCATCCTGACTGTTCACTTCTCCATCGTCATCCAAATCACAATTTCCATTAGAAATATTAGGAACACACGCATCTTCATCATCAGGATCATAGGCTGGACTCGTCACATCTACATCAGCGTAATATCCATCATTATCTTCATCAATATCTCCACTGGTACATGCCTCATTGGATGTATTTGGATCACATGGATTCAAAGGATTTGAACCATTGGTCGTTTCCTCAATATCAGTGATTCCATCTTCATCGGTATCACTATTCGGATCAAACTGGTTTGCATCTGGGCCATCGTTGACTCCATCGTTATCATCATCTTCATCAACTTCATTGATAGTTCCATCGCCATCAAAATCACATTGGCCTTCGGTAGCATTCGGATCACACTGATCCAATGGATCACTTTCTCCAGCATCTAAGACACCATTCTGGTTGACATCTTCGACACCATCTTCTATTCCATCACCATCGGTATCTTTTTTAAGCGGATCCGTTTCGCCTGTATTTATTGTTCCATTTTGATTGGCATCTTCTACACCATCTTCTATTCCATCATCGTCTGTATCTGGATCCAATGGATTGGTATCGATTCCGACTTCATATACGCCATTCATTCCAGTTTCAACATCATCCGAAATTCCATCATTATCGCTATCACTATTTTTGTCAAAATCATCGACATCATTAGCATCGCTCACTCCATCATTGTCGTCGTCGTTATCGGTTCCGTTTGGAATGCCATCGCCATCAAAGTCACATGCATCAACCATAAATGATGGTACACATGGATTAGTGTCATCTTCATCAAAGTCAGGATGTGTATCCGGATAGTTTGCAATGTAACCATCTTCGTCATTGTCGACTGGTACACAGTTAGTTGCATCAACATTTGGATCACAAGGATTCAGTGGATCGGTTCCATTATTCTTTTCCTCAATATCTGTGAATAAATCACCATCAGAATCACTATTTGGATCACAAACATCGGCATCATCTTCATCTGCTACACCATCATTATCATCATCTGTGTCTGTATCATTTGAAATCAAATCTCCATCACAATCACATGTGGGAAGTGTGTTGTTAGGATCACATAATTCCAATGGATCGCTCTCGCCATTATCTACAGTTCCATTATGATTGGCATCTTCCTCACCATCAGTGAGTGTATCGCCATCCGTATCAGGATTTAATGGATTGGTTTCAGTTGGATCTTGCTGGCCATTTTTGTTAGCATCCTCGATGCCATCATCCAAACCATCATCATCTGTATCAGCATCTAACGGATCGGTATCGACACCAGCATCATAAGCTTGGTCGCCGTCTGTTTCAACAATATCAAGGATTCCATCATTGTCATTATCCGTTTGATTATCAAATGGATCGCTGTCGTCAACATCTTTAACACCATCACCATCATCATCTAAGTCTTCAGAATTTACTTTTCCATCCTGATCGAAATCGCATGCTCCAACTGTATGATCTGGAATACAAGGGTTTGTATCATCTGTGTCGAATAGAGGATCGTTGACAGGAACATTCGTTGCATATCCATCGTCATCTAAATCTATTAATGTACAGTTAGGAGATGCAGGATTTGGATCACAAGAATTCAAAGGGCCAGAGCCATTATTCGTTTCACTAATATCTGACAAGCCGTCGTTATCACTATCACTGTTTGGGTTGAATTGTCCAGCATCGTCATTGTCGTTTACACCGTCATTATCATCATCTGGATCATCATCATTAATAGTTCCATCGTTATCAAAATCACAGACCCCGAACGTTGCATCTGGATCACAAGTATCCAATGGATTGCTCTCGCCAGCATCAAGACTTCCATTTTGGTTGGCATCTTCTACCCCATCCCCAACATTGTCATCATCTGAATCAGAATCCAATGGATTGGTTTCACCAGAATCCAAATCTCCATTTTGATTTGCATCTTCAATTCCATCTTTGATACCGTCATTATCTGTATCGTCATCCAATGGATTTGTATCAACATTGGCGGTATAAGCACCATCGCCTCCAGTTTCTACTATATCAGTAATTCCATCGTTGTCAGAGTCACTGTTCGGATTGAACTGTTCAACATCATTCACATCTTTCACACCATCGCCATCGTCATCCTGATCCACACTATTTATTAAGCCATCGTTATCGAAATCACATACTCCAACGGTATGATCAGGAATACATGGCAGTGAATCATTAGGATCATATTCTGGTGCATTCGGAGTGAAGTTGGCGAAATAGCCGTCACCGTCATAGTCAGTTCCACTACAGGCTACTGTATTGACATCTGGATCACAAGGATCCAATGGATCACTATCTTCTGCTGGATCATATACGCCATCACCACCAGTCTCTACTATATCAGTATATGTATCATTATCAGAATCACTGTTAGGATCATAAGGATTAACATCATCAACATCAGCAACGCCATCACCATCATCGTCAAAATCACTTCCATTTACTGGGCCATCACCATCAAAGTCACAATTGTCAACTGTATTGTCAGGAATACAAGCATTGAAATCATCCGGATCGTATTGAGGATCGTTAATCGGATAGTCTGAATAATATCCATCATCATCAATATCGGTAGGAAAGCACTCGCCAGGGAAGTTAGTATAAGGATCACATTTGTCTGTTGGATCAGATTCATCTTGTTCCTGAATACCATTGTGGTTGGCATCTTCAACGCCATCGTTGATACCATCATCATCGGTATCCAAATCCAATGGATTCATTTCCCCGGGATCAACATCTCCATTTTTATTGGTATCCTCATCTCCATCAGTAATACCATCATTATCAGTGTCGGGGTCAAGAGGATGAGTGTCAACACCATTATTATATTGGCCATCGCCTCCTGTTTCATTATTATCTGTTATTCCATCTCCATCGCTATCGCTGTTGACATTATAATCATCAACATCTTGATTATCATTCACACCATCTGCATCATCATCTAAGTCATCTTGATTAATGATTCCATCCTGATCAAAATCACAGGTAGGCGCAGATACAGAAGGTACGCATGGTTTATCGTCGTCTGGATCATACAATGGGTCGTCAGAAGGTAAGTCTGCATAGAACCCATCATTGTCGTTGTCTGTATTTTCACATTGAACACCGCTGGAAAATGGATTACAAGGGTCGAGTGGATCACTTTCCCCGGGGTCGATCATTCCATTAAAATTCGCATCCTCTTCTCCATCTGTTAACAAATCACCATCTGTATTAGGATTCACCGGATCAGTTTCGTCACTATCGTGGTTTCCGTCTTTATCACCATCTTCTACTCCATCTTTGATACCATCATCATCTGTATCATTATCCAACGGATTGGTATCGATACCTGCATGATATTCACCATCTTCTCCAGTTTCTACGTTGTCAGTAATTCCATCTGAATCTGAGTCAGAATTTGGATCAAAAGGATCAACATCATTAAAATCGAGAACACCATCATTATCATCATCATCATCATTTCCATTGGTAATACCATCTTGATCAAAATCACAGAAACCGAGTGTATTATTTGGATCGCATTGATCCAAAGGATCACTCTCGCCTGCGTTCACCTGACCATTATGATTTGCATCTTCAACTCCATCATTGATACCATCACTATCAGTATCTGCCAGAAGTGGGTCAGTTTCACCTGGATCTACTGATCCATTGTGGTTCGCATCCTCAATTCCATCAGGTAATTGATCATTATCCGTATCATCATTTAATGGGTTGGTGTCTGTTCCAGGGTTATAGGATCCGTCTCCTCCTGTTTCAGTTATATCATCAACGCCATCACCATCACTATCACTATTAGGGTTGTAGTTCACTGCATCATACAGGTCAGACACGCCATCACCGTCATCATCAGAATCCTGACCATTTACAAGACCATCATTATCAAAATCACAGGTATTTGAAGCAACTGTTGGGACACATGGATCATTGTCATTTTGATCATATTTTGGATGCCCATCAGGATAGTTGCCGAAATACAAATCTCCGTCTGTATCCTGTGGGATACAAGCTGCAACATTTGGGTTAGGATCGCATGGGTTCAACGGATCTGTATCAACTCCTGGATCATATGTTCCATCACCTCCAGTTTCTGAGTTATCAGAAATCAAATCACCATCACTATCACTTTCAGGATTGTAATCGTTTACATCATTTTGATCAATAACGCCATCGTTATCGTCATCAGCATCATTTTCATTTAGCTGTCCATCTTCGTCAAAGTCACACCCAACAAATACAGCATTTGGACTACAGATATCCAATGGATCACTTTCATCAGGATCAATTGAGCCATTTTGATTAGCATCTTCAACACCATCTGAAAGGCCATCTCCATCCGTATCCATTACCAATGGATTTGTTTCGGTTGCATCCATTACCCCATCCTGATCAAGATCTTCAATTCCATCTGGAATACCGTCGTTATCGGTATCAGCATCTAAAGGATTGGTGTCCGTTCCATTATTATAAATGCCATCACCTCCAGTTTCTAAAATATCAGAAAGGCCATCTCCATCAGAATCACTGTTTGGATCACATTGATCAACATCGTGCAAATCTGGAACACCATCATTGTCATCATCAAAGTCATCTTTGTTGATAAACAAGTCCCCATCAAAATCACAATATTTCGAACACATGTCTGGATTACATGGATCACTATCATCTGGGTCAAATAAATTCCCTGTTGCATCTGGGAAATACCCATCATTATCGTCATCGGTTGCGCCACAGGCAACATTCGAAATATCAGGATCGCATGCATCTAATGGATCACTGTCAACGCCTGGATTGTATTCCCCATCATTTCCATTTTCATCATCATCACTTATCCCATCGCTATCGCTATCGCTATCTTTATTAAAATCGTCGTCATCATCGTCATCCGCAACCCCATCATCATCATCGTCATCATCTACATCATTGTTATCTCCGTCACCATCAAAATCGCAATCACCATAGGTTGCTACAGGATCACAAAGGTCAGTCGGGTCGGATTCCCCAGCATCCAGCTCACCATTTTGGTTGGCATCTTCAACACCATCTTCTATACTATCATCATCCGTATCCGCATCATTTGGATCCGTCTCGCCTGGATCAACTACCCCATCATAATTGGGATCTTCAACGATGTCCATAATACCATCACCATCCGTATCTTCACAACCTTCAGCTGACCCGTAGTTGCCAGAATAGAAATAAAACCCAAGTGGAATTGACCCAATGTCTATCACACTAATTTCATTACCAGGATTGGAACCCATCGAGTTTGGAAGTTGCGCGAATGGGTCGTTGTCGTTATCAATTAAAGTGACCTCCCCTTCACATGGAGATGTTCTTTTAAGTGTAAACAACTTTGTCTCTTGCCCTAGAACATATGGAATGCCATTGTCAAGAACCAGAGCAATAGAAATATAATCATAGTCTGGATTTTCTACAGGTGCAACTACAATATCGGCTGAGTTAGGCGAACCACCCCAAATACCATTTACATCAGTAAAATTGGAATAGGTAAAGCCAGTTTTGGCAACAATTGTAACCTGAGCAGTTCCAGTCAACGCCAATGGACTTGGATTGATGGTACTATCAGGCATGGCATACACCGCATAGGTAACACCATCTTGTTCGAGTGCGACCCTCAAGTGGATTTGTGCATTAGCGTCGATGTTTGCAGCCAAGAATATTATGGCCATCAAACAAATCGCTTTAAGTGAGTTGAAGATTCTGAACTTCATAGTTTCTGTAATTTAAATGAAAGGGCTCTTAAGTAATTTTGAGGATCGTACCTTATTCTTTTGTGGTACTTAAAAATTCAAATACAAAGATTGGCAGGGGGCGACCCCAGCCTTTTTATGCTATTTTTTATTTGGAAAACTAAATGGTAGGAATACTTGACTTAAAAGGACAGGCAACATCCTGATGCCTTACATGCAGGTAGTTGTGTTTGACCAATAGTGTTAAGTAAGCTTCTGTTCATAAAGTTTTTGTCCAATGTTTTGAAAGAGAATCTTGCCCAGAAAACTGGAAATCGTGCCCTTAGAATGGGCAGGGAGGGTAACAAGATGTAAATGAGGGGAAATTGGACAGAGGGAAATCCAAGCGTACAAAGTCAAATACCATACCAAATGGACAGGATGAAAATCAAATAGGTGTAGGAATCAAAATGAACAATGATTATAATCATTCGGGTAGCACGCCGGCCATGGAAAATAGAATTAAGATGAGCAAAATTTGAGAAGCTCTATATTTAAAGAATGGCGCTCAGGCATTTTCGAATTGCATACTAGCGAAGCTGTTGTATTTGCCATTGGCAATCGTCAATTCATCATGCGTGCCTTTTTCTGCTACGACACCCTCATCAATTACATAAATACAATCAACATCTCGGATAGTCGTAAGGCGGTGAGCAATGATAATGGAAGTCCTTCCTTCCATAAGTTTATCGAGTGCATCCTGTACTACTTTTTCTGATTCTGAATCGAGAGAGGAAGTCGCTTCATCCAATAAAAGAATTGCTGGATTTTTAAGAATGGCTCTTGCTATGGCAACTCTCTGTCGTTGCCCACCCGATAATTTCACGCCCCTCTCGCCAATAATTGTTTCCAATCCTTCGGGAAATGATTGGATGAATTCCCAAGAATTGGATTTTTTAGCAGCTTCGATTATTTCATCTTCAGCAGCTTCTGCGTTTCCATACAAAATGTTCTCACGAATGGTACCTCCAAAAAGCACCACCTCCTGCGGAACAATCGCAATATTGCTACGGTAATCACGAAGATTATGGTCATAAATGCTCTTCCCATCCACTTTTACATCACCTCCTATCACTTCGTAAAATCTCAATAATAATTGAATGATTGTGGACTTGCCCACGCCACTGGGCCCCACAAGGGCTACCTTCTGTCCAGCCTCAACTTCAAAATTGATACCTTTTAATACTGGAACATCTGGGCGGGTTGGGTAATGAAAAGTGACATCATGGAAAGAAATATTTCCATTTACTTTGATGGGATTGAGCTTTGGATGCTTGTCCAAGTCAATTTCACCGGGCGTATTCAATATCTGTCGAACTCTTTCTGTCGCACCAAGCGCACCGAGGAGATCAGGCGCAAAGTTCGCCAAACTGGCAAATGAGCCAACAATAATAAAGGTATAGGTCACAAATGAAACCAATTGACCTGCAGTGATAACACCATCCTGCAACATGACAGCGCCTTGCCAGAGCACAAAGAACAGTGCTCCAAACATCATAATGATGATGAACACTGCAAACAAGGCTCTTCCATGTGCATATTTTATAGATATTTTGACAACATCGGTGATAGAGGCAAAATATCTTTTTACTTCAAAGAGCTCATTCACAAATGCTTTTACAACCTGAATGTTCTGGATGGACTCAGCGACGAAAGAGTTTGATTCGGCTAATTTTTGCTGGCGGTCTTTCGAGAGGCGACGGATGTATTTCCCAAAAAACACTGCACTTAGCACTACTACAGGCACTGTCAATAGCATAACCATAGAGAGCTTGGGCGCTGTGATGACTAACAAAGTTATCCCTACAATTATGATAATGACCTGTCGGAAAAACTCAGCGAGCGTAATAGAAAAAGCGCCATGCAGTTTTTCAATATCGGCAGTTAGCCGGCTGATTACATCGCCTAATTTATTTTCTTCAAAAAAAGTAATTGGTAACGAGATCAATCTTTGATAGAGGTTTTTTCTTACGTCTGCAATTCCTTTTTCACTGACATTTGCAAACAATAAAACCCTTACGTAGGAAACAACACCCTGCACCAACAAAATGGCGACCATCCCGATTCCAAGCTCTTTTAGTGTAAAATCAAATAGCGAATTGCCTTGTGCAATATCAACCAACTCTCCAATGATACGGGGGAATATGAGAAATACTAAACTAGATATAAACAGCAAAAACATACCTCCGAAAAACGACCACCGATATGGCCGTATATATTGAAAGGCCTGAGCAGCTTCTTTCAAAGTTTCCTGCGACAACTTAACTTTCGGCGCATCATCTATAGGTTGGTTGTGTCTTCTTGCCATTTTGATTAGGGCTGAATCGTTTTTTACTCACAAATTCTTATTGAAGGCGTAAAGGTAAATTCCATGAGCAGTTAAGCAAACAAGAGAATTTAGTGATTGTTGGAAGCAACCAGCAATAAACTGTAAAAGCATTGTCAAAGAATAGCCTCTAAAAGCAAAAAGCCCTGCAGGTCATTGACTTGCAAGGCTTTAAAATTTTCTTGTGATCCCGACAGGATTCGAACCTGTGACCGTCTGCTTAGCTTACCATCTACGGCTTTCGCCGCTCATGCATATCTGCATGATTTGTGGTCTGGACTATATCTTCACCATTGCAGGTGCAGCGCGTGTAGTCTCTACGGAACCTCCCTAAAATCATCGGCAAAATTGATATTTTGCTGTTGATTGTTCTTTGGCGTTCTTACCCTTAAGCTGACCGACCTGTTAAAATTATCTGGATTGAGATAATAGCAAATGTCATTGTCAATGCAATAAATACAATAAACATCGATTTCGCTTTTATCAACTTGATTCGTTTGTACACCTTTTGAAGTTGAATATGAACTGCGAAAAGCAATCATAAATCCTCCATGTGCATCAATAGTCCGGCACTTAACTTGAACCCTTTTGAAAGTGCCATTTTTATAAATAACCAAATCAAAAGGGGAGTGCTCTGACATTGGCATACAAACCAAGTATCCTTTTTCACAGAGGTCAGCTGAAGCCTTTAGTACGCCTAAATCACCTTTGGTTTTTGTATGATGGTTTTTCATCTAACAAATTTAACTAAAGTGATAGAAAGTTTCCTCGGTATTGCCATTTTACAGGTTTCACCGATATAGCGCTGTCCACTCATGACGTTTTTGTTTCCGCCATGAGGCTCCTAAATTTGAAGGCAGATGCTCTATCCAGCTGAGCTACGGGACCAATTTTATGAAAGAACTGAATTAAGGCGCAAATGTAGTGCTTTTTTAAAAAAATCAACCAGCAATATTGAATACCTTTTTTTCCAGCCCACCGTTCACCATTTCTCTATTTTTTCTATCTTCGGGAAATTCAAATACCAGAACAAAAACATGGCAATACAGATAGCAGAAGGTTGGAAGAATCTATTGAATGAAGAATTCAGTCAACCCTATTTTCAAGGTATCACCGATTTTATCAGAAAAGAGATCAAGGCCGGCAAAACAATTTTTCCGCCAGGGCCTCTCATTTTCAATGCATTTAACACGACTTCTCCTGAAAACGTAAAAGTGGTTGTACTGGGTCAAGACCCCTATATAAAGCCTGGCGAAGCGATGGGACTCTCCTTTTCCGTTCCTCGTGGCGTCAGAACTCCACCTTCACTGAAAAATATTTACAAGGAGTTACAGGAAGACCTAGGTTGTCCACCGCCTGACCATGGCGACTTAACAAAATGGGCCGAACAGGGTGTATTCCTGCTCAATGCCTCGCTCACTGTTGAGGCTGGCAAATCCAACTCCCATGCAAAAAGTGGCTGGCATACATTCACCGATGCCGTGATCAGCAAATTATCAGAATCAAAAGAAGGGCTTGTATTCATGCTTTGGGGAAATTTTGCAAAAAAGAAAGCTGAATTAATTGACCCGTTCAAGCATCTCATTCTGGAAGCTGCACATCCATCGCCACTAGCTGGTGGAGCCTATTTTGGTAGCAAACATTTCTCAAAAGCGAATGAATACCTGGCTACTCAAGGTAAGGAAACAATTGATTGGTGTTTAGAAAATTAGGAACCGAAGGAGAAGAGAATCTCTTTTACACACTCACAATACCATCCTGCATTTCAATTTTTCGGTCACTCATATTTGCCAACTCCATATTGTGTGTTACGATTAAAAAGGTTTGGTTGAAATCCTCTCTTAACTTGAATAGCAGCTGGTGCAACTCCTGAGAAGAAGAAGAATCTAAATTGCCAGAAGGCTCATCTGCAAATACAACTGCTGGCTGATTCATCAAAGATCGGGCGACTGCCACTCTTTGCTGCTCACCGCCAGAAAGTTGAGTGGGCTTATGCTGAAGTCGGTCAGAGAGACCCAAATAATCCAGCAACTCCTTTGCTCTTTTGGTGGCATCTCCTTCACTTGCACCTTTAATGTATGCAGGGATGCATACATTCTCCAGCGCAGTAAATTCTGGCAGTAAATGATGAAATTGAAAAACAAACCCAATTTGCTTATTTCGAAAATGGGCCATTTCTTTTGGCTCAAGGCTGGATATGTCTATTCCATCGAATATAACAGCACCTTTATCTGCCTGATCCAGCGTACCCAGAATATGCAGCAATGTACTTTTGCCAGCTCCGGATTTACCAACAATACTTACTACTTCACCTTGTTTTATGGAAAAATCGACTCCTTTTAGAACATGGAGATCGCCATAGGATTTATGAATGTTTTTGGCTTCTATCATAAGTTGGCAAAGGTAAGAATTGGTATGCCAAATCATTCTCTCTTTTGGTTTTTAGTTCTTGATTCTGTAAACTAAAAGCAATGTACACTGAACATCGATCAAGGCAAAAAAAAAAGAGCGTGGGCATGAGTTGCCCCGCTCTTGTAAGAAATCACCCGACTGTTATTATGAAGGATAAAACCTTCACAGAATAGAAAAATGTACTACCATTTAAATTTTTATCCAGCATGCCCAAATTGGCAAGCTTAACACCAAGGAAAGTTTTTCGTTTGCCTGGTGAATTTCCAAAAATAATGAGTTTCTTTGAATCTTTTGGGAAATAGATGTGTGTCATTCTTCTATAACACACATTTTTATTCTGGCTGCCAAATTACAGTCCTTTCTACAATAACCCGAAAAAATATTAAGAAAATTTTAAGAAAACTGTGAAAAAAACCGCTTTTAGGTTCATAAAGTTTGAAATACCTTTTGTTTTGTTAGGTCTTTGGGGGCTTTCCATAATTTTAGTTAACCCCATCGGAGACTTTCCGCTCAATGATGATTTCTCTTTTGGAAGAACAGTTTTTAACGTTTCGGAAGTAGGGACTTGGAAATTTGATGACTGGCTTTCGATGACGCTCATTGCCCAGGTATATTGGGGCTCCGCATTCACCAAACTGTTTGGTTTCTCCTTCACTGTCCTCAGGTTTTCAACACTTGTCCTATCCACCATTGGGATCGTTTCTATGTACCTGATTTGTCGCGAACTGAAAACCGACAAACTTACTGCCTCAGTTGTAACTGCCTTAATTGCTTTCAATCCACTTTATTTTTCACTTTCATTTACATTCATGACGGATGTACCGTTTTTGAGCTTATGTCTCATTTCGATTCTATTTTTCATTAAGTTTTTTACCAAAGGAGGAAATAAATGGATGATTCTTGGGACTCTTTTTGCCATCCTCGCTACTCTCATTCGACAACTGGGAGTTATGCTACCTATCTCCTTCGCTTTAACCTATTTGATATTTAACAAGAAAAAAACCTTTGGGTGGATCGTTGCGATTGCACCATTAATTGCGACAATTTTATCACTTTATGTTTATAACTACTGGTTCACATCATTACAGGAGGCACCGTCTACATTTGGGACACTGCCCAAACTTTTCAAGCGGTTAAACCACACTGATTTCTGGAAAATTTGCTGGGATCGAATCGGGCTGTTGTTGATTTATTTTGGTTTGTTCTTATTGCCTCTGTTCATTTTAAAAGTTCAAAAATCTAAGGTCAATTTAAAGCTTGCAGCACCATTGATTACAATCTGTTTGATCGCCATGTTTAGTATTTGGAATAGATTTCCTTGGGGCAATATTTTATATAATTTCGGGCTGGGGCCAAAGACACTAAAAGATGGGGTCTTTTTCATTAACGTTTCTCCAATCCTATCCCCTTGGGTTTGGAAAACAATAGCCTTGTTTGGAATGGCAGGGGTGGTGTTGGCATTTTTAAGAATAGATTTTAAAGCTTTGAAATTCAGTCAAACAAAAGTGTTTGCTTTATCAAACACCATTCTATATAGTGGATTCTTAATGCTCGATGTACACTTTTTTGACCGATATTTTCTTCCGCTTCTACCCTTCCTACTTATTCTATTTTTACCTAAAAAATTAACCGCCAGCTCAACCAAAATTTTACTTTATTCAAGCCTTTCCTTCCTTCTAATAATGTCCATGTTTTCTATTGCTGCTACCCATGATTATCTTTCATGGAACAGAGCAAGGTGGAAAGCACTTGACCATTTAACAAACGAATTGAAAATTTCACCTAATGAAATCAATGGGGGTTTTGAATTCAATGGCTGGCACCGGCCTGTAAAAGAGCAGACTTACGGCACTTTCAAAAGTTGGTGGTGGGTAGATCAAGAAAATTACGTAATTACTTTTGGAGAAATGGATGGATTTAAGCCAATCAAATCCTTTCAATACAATAGCTATTTACCATTAATTAATTGTGAAATATTTATTCTACAAAAAGAGTAGTAAATTCCTATTTGCAATTATTGAATAGCTATTTCTGCTATTCTAATTAGGAATAAAAATCTTTCAATAAAAATGAAAAAGACAATCACTCTAATATTCACCTTTCTACAAATTGGCATATCTCCAACTGATGCCCAGACAGCTGGTAAACCAGTAATTGATATGCACCAGCATGCAAGATTCAAAGTTTGGTTGGATGAATCAGGAGAGCCATATCCAAGAATTTGCTTCCCGCAGCCATGTAAAAGTGAACCTTCGCTTGCCAAAAAAGATACTGACGTGCTGAGGCTTACACTTGCAACTATGGAAAAATACAATGTCGTGCTCGCTGTAGTATCGGATGAGATCCTCGATGAAGTATATCAATGGAAAAGTAGCGCTCCTGAAAAATTTTTAGCCGGTGCAGGTTTCTTTTCAATCGAAGCTGCAGATTCGGTAAAAATCGAGCGAGATATAAAAGCAGGAAAAATTCAAATAATAGGAGAAATTGGCGTTCAATATGATGGAATGACGCCAAACGATGATGCCTTAGAAACTTACTATACAATGGCAGAGAAATATGACCTTCCTGTACTTATTCACTGTGAAGGAATTGGGGGTGGAGACCATAGATTTGATCTTTCAGCTGGCAATCCGTTAATGCTTCAAAAAGTACTCAATGAGCATCCAAAACTTAGAATTTATGTTGAGAATGCAGGATGGCCATTTCTTGAAGAAATGACCTCCTTAATGTACCGTTACCCAAATGTATATGCTGACCTTTCTACTATTACATGGATAATTCCTGAGCAAACATTTTATACTTATTTGAAAGGTTTAATTAATAATGGTCTGGGGGAAAGATTGATGTACGGTTCTGATCAAATGGTTTGGCCTGAGGGTATTGAAATCGGAATTCAAAGAATCCAAAATGCAGATTTTTTGACTGAATTACAGAAACGGGATATTTTTTACAATAACGCTGCCCGTTTCCTAAAATTGACAGATTTTCAAATCTTGGAACATCACAAAAATTGATTAAGAATGTCACTCCCCTACCCCGAACATCAAATTTTTCAACCTCGACCCTTGCAACTCTGGTAAGTCATAGGTGTTCTCAAATTTTTCAATCGTTGACTTTATATCGTCCTTCATCTCAGAAAATTGCCTTGGCAACTCTTGATGACAATGTGATTCGCTCTGATATGAGTTTACAATTCCATCAAATTTTTGATAATACTGTGTTCCTTGACCAATAAAATTGGAATATTTGGTAATAAAATCAATGACCCTTTGGGTTGCAAATTCAAGGTTGACGATTTGCCTGCTGGTCTGTATTGATATTCCTCCACTTGTCTGAATTTCTTCTTGAATTTTAATGATCATATCATTTAAGTTGTGTGATAATGATTCCCAATCATCATTGGTTCGAGTATCAGCTAATTGAACAAAGTAGTCTACTGGTTTTGTATATTCCTGAAAGAGTCTTTCGCAGTCTTTTTTCAACGCTTGGTTTGCATTTTTTAAATATTCGGTTTCATTTTTAATTACATTTAAATCAGCATTCATTCTAACCGTAAAATCAAGAATACATGCAATTTCTTCCATTTCTTTTTCTTTCTCATCAGAGCTGTTTTCTCCCATCAAAACGGAAACCATTGTATAAGTCGCTGAAATAAATGGATTACTCTGAAGCAAGCTTGGCAAGCGCATGTTATATTTTTTATTTTTATTTTTCTCCAACAATTCTTGCGTTTTTTGGAAGGCAGGATAACTGTGCGGGTTTGACAATACATTAATATGTTGAAAAGTATGCAACCCTGTAAAATGATGGTCAAGTCCCAATATTTTTTCGTACATCATCCGAATCAACTCCACACCTTTCCTGTATCTAATTTCAATCATTGCCACATCCCATTGCGCAGATAACACCTGCATCTCTTCCATCAATTTCAGCTTCAGCTCCAAGCTATTTTGATAATTATTTCGATTTTTATTAATAGCATTTTTCAAGGCCAAATCAGCACATTTAATTTTAGTTGAGAGTCTACTAATTTCTACATATTTTGAAGTCTCAATGTATTTTATTTCAGCATTTAAACTCAACATTATGTCATCAAATGAACAGGAGTCGATCGGATTTGAAAACAATACTGAAGCTTGCATAAAACAGACAGAAATGGCAACGACGAAAGAGAGTGAATTTTTCATATCCAAAGCTTTTACGAATGTGAAGAAATAGGGCTCATGCCATGAACGCACAGTTCATAGCGCATGGTCTAAAGATGGAATTCCTTAATAAAGATGGTGGGATATTTAATACAGAAAATGTAAAAAGACAGGTAAAGAGATGTAATATAAGCTATCAATAATTTGAAATCCAGTATAGTTCCAGCCATTCTGAAAATTGACTGTTGGCTGACCTAATTGAATAAGTTCATAAAATGGAGGCTAAAGCTAAAACCCTAATCCGAGGATCGTAAAAAAGTAACAAATTAGGTTTATTGTCCAAATAAATTATACTCAAAACGAAGTGGTTTGGGAATTTGGTTTTCCATAAACCACTGGTTTTGAAGATATGCCGATGTAGAAATGGTTCATTTTTTCCAAAACCATTTCGGAGTCGGTATATTATAACTTAATTTTTATGACTAAAATATCTTAATTGGTTGACTACTCCGTTTGCCTAGAAAAATCAAGTCATAAATCAAAGCAGCTTGCACCTTGGCATCATGTATTCCAATTCGTTTACGAATCTCATTTAAATCTTCGTAAATAGTCTCCTCAATATTTAATTTATTGACAGGCTTTGTCAACCTACCAATTAAAAAATGATAGGGCAAATCCTTCCAAACGTCCGGTGTCCAAATACAAAACAATATAGCAAGAAAAGTAGTAATAGGTCGAAAACCGCTATTTCCAATCATAAATGCCTGCATACAATTTTCATCGGAAGCTGTGGCTTTATATTCTAAAATGACGTGTTTCATATCATGATTTTCATACCACGGTACAAACTCAAATTTATTATGCTCCATGAATTTTTTAAGATGAAATCCGACAGTATTTTCAGAGCAATTATCAATTTTATTTTTAAGTGAATCGCAATATTTACGATCGCCAAATAAATTCAGAAAAAAAACACCAAAAGCCAATTGTTTTGGAAAAACAACGGTATGAAAAAAGTGCAGGATTGTGGACTTAATTTTTTTCATATTTTAGGATTATTGTTCTTTAACCAATGTACGTATTGTTAAATACCCTACTGCCAAAACGCCGAACATGACTACCGCCAATCCAAGTGAATTCAAGTTGCGAATAGGATGCATCAATACAGAAAATATATCCCAAAAAAGCTGTCCTGGACGCATCACAATATCCCATGTATTCCATCGCTGGTACCTACCCAAATAAACACCAAAAGCACATAGGCAGATGGCACACCAAATAAGAACTGTAGCTACTTTTTTTCCCAATCTTTTTTCTAAAAAATGTTGAACATCCATCATGGAAATAAAACCAAGCAAAAGCCCCGTCCAAGCAAAAGAAAATAGCATAACGGTATCGTACCAGTACGGTACGGGAGGATGGTGACGGACATGCAGTAGATCTGTAACTAAATAGGGAGCATTAGGAAGAAACACCAGCCAAATAGCTAGTAGAGGAATGGCTCTTTTAAATTTAGAAAATTGGGAAAGAGATAACGAAAGCAAATAGGGAATCCACGCCAAAAATAAATTCCAAACCAAAAACATAAATGTGGCGGATCTGGTGTGTGCAATATCCCCAATGGTATTTATTTGGCCAATGTCGAAACCAGTATAGTAAATCCGGTAAAAGACCAATGCGAGGTTCAATATAGTACAAAGACTAAGAACGATAAAAAGCCGTAATTGCTTCGGAGAATAGAAAATTGAAGACAGGAATGAATTATCCATAAAGTACTTTGTTTTTCAAAGTTAATGAGGCAAAAAAAAGTTAATCACCTTTCAACAATGATTCTAATGCCTCCAGGTGGTCATTAAAAGCTTTACGTCCGGCAATTGTGACAGTATAAGAGGTTTGTGGTTTCCTTCCAACAAACTCTTTTTTCAGTTCTACATATCCTTCTTTTTCAAGGACTTTGACATGGCTGGCAAGGTTTCCATCTGTCAATCCCAACATTTCTTTTATCGCAGCAAACCCTACCCAGTCATTTACCATCAAGATGGACATGATTCCCAGCCTGATACGGTTGTCAAGCTTGGTATTGCTTAGTTTGTCAAGTAGGTGCTTCATATTGGAATTATACTCAAAACGAAGTGGTTTGGGAATTTGATTTCCTACAAACCAATGGTTTTGAGGATATGCCGATGGAGAAATGGTTTAATTTTTCCCAAATCCACATGCCGATCTTGCATCGGTACCATTTCGGAATCGGTATAGAATTCAGGACTTTTCATATTTATAGTACATCCCGAGGCCGTAGAAAATGTGTAATACGCCAAATCCGAGTGCCCATAGCTCAAGGCCGAATCCAGGATAAAATAAACCAATGATCCCCAAAATTATTTCGGTAATTCCCAAATAGCGAATATCATCAAAAGTATATTTTCCCCCATTGACCAATGCCAATCCATAAAAAATCAAAGTAGCTGGAGCAATAAGGCCATGCATCCCATTTTTATAAAGCACCAAACAAAAGGTGCCACCTGCAATTAACGGAATTGCCAAGTTTACCAACATTCGTTTGGCCATGGAATCCCAGATCGTCTGACCTTGTTTTCTAGCTTTTCGGGTAGTGAAATATACGCCTGAAATGAATGCCAGTAGAAAAACGATCCCTGCATCAAGCATGAAGAAAGTCTCATAATGAATGCCCCAACGACCATTTTGAAGCACTTCATAATAAAGCTGTTTGCTGGAAAACAATGGAATGCCAAGATATAGATAAACTGCCCCAGCGCCCATCAATGCCCAAAATCCTGCTGCCACTCCCGACAGCCCACTTAGTGAAATGAACCGGCTGCTCCGCTCCATGAGCGTGCGTATTTGTGTCAATGTTTCGAAATGTTCTTTATTCGTATCGGTCATGATATGAAATTTGAAAAGTACTTTGAATTACAAAGTAAGGATAAAAAAATGGAAGCTGCAACACACAGCTTCCATTTTTTATTATTTATCCCATGAATCCTACTGCTTCACTATACGCAAGTGATCAACATTTCCATTTATACTAAAACTTTTAGCCAGATAAATTCCATTTGGCAATTCCGTTAAGTCCACTTCTACCCTACCCTCTCCAGCAAGATTTCTGTTGATTAATACTCGACCATTCAAATCCATGATTTCTATTTTGCAGAAACCCATTACACAAGAGAAATTCATCAGCCCAGAAGATGGGTTTGGGAAAACTTCAGTAGCAGTCGATTCTGTTATTTGGTTACTAAATCCAATACTACCTTGATTGAGGCTCACGTCTCCACCATCATTAAATCCATCTCCATCCTCTGATTGTGGTGGACTGCTTTGAAGGCAATTGAGGGAAGGGCTTTCGTATGTACCAGCAAGCAAGAAACCGGTAGGTGGCAACGTGCCTTCATCCAAGCCCTCCACGTAATTGGGTGGAACGTTATCAGGCACTGAATCATCAATAATGAATAATTCTTCCGGGCAATTGCCATCTTTAGTAAATGAAAAAAGCATGACTTCGCCTTGGCTTAAGTCGATTGTTTCGCCATCTTCTGTCAGGCCAAATGTATAATAGCTGTTGCTGGGTTGATCAGGTGATCCCCAAATCGTATTTTCCAATGTCCAATCCCCGCCAGCATTGCTTTTCAAATTTTTGAATTGAAAACCCGGTGTGGCAGCAATTGTTACTGTTCCGACATCCAACTTTGAATTTTCCGTAGGTATAAAATCGCCTAGAGGTTTAAGAAAAACTCCCCATGAAATCCTATTTGGTAGCAGTTTGACGGTCAAAGCAACAGTTTGATCATACTCAATTGCTGGATCAGAAGGATCATTTAAATCGGAGGCATCTTCATCCGGATCATAAACGCCATTACCATTGGTGTCTTCCATTCCATTGGGCAGGCCGTCACCGTCATTGTCTGAGCAGTTCCATGCCATTGGAGCATAGATATCTGAAAAACTATAATAGGAAAAATCAGAAACGTCGAAAACTTGCAAGTCATTTCCAGGATTGGAGTTCACACTATTTGGTGGGCAGAATGTATCAGTTTCGTTTGGCGTTTTACAATCAATTAAATAAAGTGAATCGGGGCAATCACTAATACTTTTGAAAGTGAATAATAACGTCTCTACTCCCTCTTGATATAGAATTGGATAATTAGGCTCCGATGTTATTAATCCAACTGAAACATACTTTCTCCCCAAATTTTCATTAGGATTGTCTACTGTTGCATCTGGCTGCCAAATGCCAGAAACTGATTCGAACCCTGACCAGGAGTAATCAAAACCACTTGGCGTAACAATTGTCACTTGCCCAGAGCCTGTGATTGTGTTTTCTGAAGGTGAAATACCGTTTGGCTTAACAAACACACCCCATTCATTTGCTCCAACGGCCTGCAACTTCATTTCCAGTTGGGCACTGACATTTTGGAGAAAAAAAAAGAAAAAAGAACATATAAATGGCAGGCGTAACAACTGGAAGTTCATAATTTTTGGTTTTAATTTCAGGGAGAACAAAATTGGCGGGAAGTCAATAAATACAGGCAATCTCTGTACCAATCGCACAAAAAAAGGGAGCAAGCCAAAGCTTACTCCCTTTAATCTCATCAATCAATATTTAGCGTAATCTCATGAATTTAATGTTTGATAAATTTCTGTCTTTCCACCTCTTTGCCGTCAACTTTCATTGTAATAAAATAGAGACCATTCGGTAAGGAAGACACATCCAATTCTTGCTCATTGCCAGAAAGAAGTGTCGCTCCATTTGTGGCCACAATGGTATATTTTAAGTCCGTAACATCAGCATCTGCATCCATCCTTATTTTCAAAACATCGGTCACTGGATTTGGATAAACAGACATCCTGAATGTCTCCGCTGAAATAGCTGCATCAGTTGCAATGCCACTGTTTGGATTAGAGCCAAGGCTCACCACACCACCACAATCTGCTTCACCTGTTCCATATACATCTCCTAAATGGAAGACTTCATTCGGGAAATTACCAAGGTCAATTCCAGAAAATTCATTTTCCAAAAGCCCAGCTGGAACGAATTCATGGGCGAGGTAAATGTCATCCGGACATGCACCTAATTTACTGAATGAGAACAACATAACTTGACCACCTTCTGTGAGGTTTATGTTGTTATTGTTTGGTGTCAGATCAAAAGTATAATAGGAAATACCCGGTGTTTCAGGCGCATCCAATTTATAAGTTCCAGGCGTCCAAGTACCACCTGCATGGCTTTTCACATTATAATAAGCGAATCCAGCTGTGGCAGCAATTACAATCCTACCGCTGGTAGCTTTATTATAACCTGAGGGCACATAGTCTCCTTTTGCTTTTATCCATACGCCCCATGACTGCCCATCTGGGCGGAGTTTCAATTTATAATCTACATAGTCGGTAGCTGGATGGCAAGTTGGATCATCCACTACGGTCAATGTGGTGGGATCAGAAATAGTGCTGCAAGCTCCGGCCTCCACGACTAACCTAAATTGGTAACTATCAAGGCCTTCTACCGATGTAATATTTAAATTTTCTGTTTCTGTACCTTCGTATACTCCTCCAAATCCGGTATCGCTATCGTCATCAATCGCCTCCCAAGATATACCATTATCGTCGCTCATTTGCCAGTAAACTTCATAATCCAAATCCGATGGGTTTTCTATTTCTACTGAAAATTCATGACCTTCATTGAAACAGATGTCGGCATCTTCAGCTTGTGTATCGATACCAAATGGGCCTAAAACTTCAAGTGAAGCAGGAGCAGAAGTCACTGGATCAGCAACCCCTGTTGAAACCAGGCAACGGAATTTATAACCATTTATGCCGGTCGCATCACTTACAAATAAGTTGGCCGTAGTTGTACCAATAAAATCTGTATTTTCTGGAACATCGTCCCAATCGGTTCCATTACTGGAATACTGCCATTGATATGCAGTTGGTGTTGTTCCTGCGTTCTGAGCATTGATTGAGAAATAAGCGAATCCGCCAGAACATACGGTCTGGTCTTGTGGCTGACCAGTAATAGTAATTACCTGCCCGCTAACTTCAAGATTTGCCGAAGGCGAAATAATATCGCCACAAATTGCGCTGCTTCCAACTAACCGGAATTGTCTGCCATCGAGGCCGTAAGCTGGTGAAATAGAGAGTGTAGTTGTATTTGCACCTGAAATAGCGTTTGTTCCGTTGTCCCCGTTTAATACGTTTGTCCAGTTTACCCCGTCGGCGCTTTGTTGCCATTGGAGAGCAACCGCTCCACCAGATGTATTTTCAACTGATGCTGTAAATATTACATCGTCATCTTGATAAACAGTCTGATCTACGGGTACGCCACTGACAACCAAAGGCCCATCAATCTGCAGCTGAGTAGTAAATGAGGTCATCTGATTACATGCAGCAGTTTTGATTACTGCCCGCACATAAATGTCTTGCATATTTGTTGTTTCATTGAAACAAAGAACCGAGCTGGTTGCGCCGGAGACAAAAGCATTGTTGTTCAAGTTCGTCCAATTGACTGACCCAACTTGTTGCACTTGCCATTGATACTGAATATCTCCAGCACCTGCATTGGCCGCACCGAGTGAAAAACAAGCTTGATCGCCTGCACATACACCCACGTTAGAAGGTTGTGTTTCGATAGAGATTGGCCCTTCTGCGACAAGTAAACCTGGACTAGAATAGGTTGGATCACAGCTCGCTGTTTTGGCTTGCAGACGAAACTGGCAACCTGAAATATCATTTTCAAGATTATTAATATAAAGCGTAGCCGTTTCAGCACCATTTATTTCCGCCGGTCCACCATCAGCTACATCTGTCCAAGTATCGCCATTATCACAGCTGATTTGCCATTGGTAATCAATTGCACCAGCACCAGCATTTTCTGCAAGTGCTTTCATATAAGTGGAAGTTCCAGCGCAGGCCGTCACATCATCTGGCTGTGATGAGAAAGTAACTGGCCCATCTTTTTCGATTTCAAATACACCAGTTAGATCACCTGTTACAGGACAAGCAAATTCATCAGTAACAGCAATTATTTCAAATACTGCCCCTCCGAAGGTGGATATGGATATTTCATCACCTGATTGATAATTGTTTACTGTAAAGACCTCCGTGCCATCGGTATATTGAACACTATAAGAGGAATTCCTTGGGCTTTCAATTTCAACCATTATTTCTCCCTCAATAACATCCCCATCACATAGAACAGAGACTCCATCATAAGTTAAAGTAGCAGAAAGTGGATGGTAAGGGTCGCATGGATCATTCAAATCTGAATCATCGTTATTTCCATCAAAACCTCCATCACCGTTCGTATCCTCAAAAGCATTCACTACACCATCACCATCATTATCGTGGCAACTCCAGGCAGAATTGGAATAACTGCCAACATAGGAATAGTCAACATTTGGTGTTACACCATAATCGGTAATATTCAAGCTATTGAAAATACAGAGGTTGCCTTGCGAAGGTGTACAGCCAAGTGCTACAGGATCCGTCATTTCATCAATTATATTGAGTGAATCGGGGCATGAACCTGCACGGTGAATGGTAAATAGTAAAGTGGCTGTATTTTCAGAATACTGAATCGAAGGATCTTCCGATACCATAGAAAAACTAAGATAAGTTCGGCTCTGATTTTCGAGCGGGCCATCAACAGTTGAATCATGCACCCACGAACCAGATTGGCTTGTGATGCTATCAATTTCAAATCCAAGAGGAGCAACTATTTCCGTTTTCCCATCGTGTGTTACAGTATTATTTGAAGGCGATAAGCCTCCTGCAGGTTTTGCATATATACCCCAACTTTGACCATCAGGCATCAGTTGCAATGACATTCGGATTCCAGCATCAGAACCTGGATCGTTTGGATCAAACAAGTCAGATTCATCTTCACCTGGATCAAAAACTCCATTGCCATTGGTATCTTCATGTGCATCTACAATTCCATCTCCATCTGCATCATGGCAACTCCATGCATAGTGGTTGTAATTATCGGTGAAGAAATATAGAGAAGCGTTACCACTATCAAAATCAAACACAGACATATCGTTGCCAGGGTTTGTATTCAGAGAATTTGGAAAACAAAATTCATCTTGTTCATTTGGTGTACCGCAGTCAATCAAATACAAAAACTCAGGGCAAGCACTTAATTTCTCAAAAGTGAATAGAAGTGTTTCTTGTCCAACAATGTAATCAATATGCGGATCATCATCTACCAATCCAAAAGAAACATATTTTGCACCTGGATTTTCTGGTGGGCTTGTCACAGCTGCATTGCTGACCCAATTCCCTTTGACAGGAATCAAGTTGATCCATTGGAAGTTGGCTGGCATAACAACAGTGACCTGCCCTGAAGCAGTAATTGTGGTAGCACTTGGATTTATGGATGGGTGAGGACGGGCATAAATACCCCATGAATCACCATCTGGCATTAGTTGCAGCTTTAACTCGATTTGTGAATTTGCAGTAAAGCAAAAAGAAAGGAATAAGCAGGCAAGCACTAAGATACGGGCGTATCCATTGTTCATAATTCTTGAGTTTTTGTAGTTTAAACCAAAATAAAGGAGGGAAAAAGAGCTGGTGGGTATCTTAAAACACGACAATAGCTATGCCATTTAATGGAAGTCAAGCTATTTATTGCTACACCTTACCTTTGCATTCAATACCGCCAAATGTCAAAGCGGATGCATTTAATAATAATAATCGAATGGAATACCAAGAAGCAAAAGACAAGTTTATTCAAGCATGGGGCACTTTGGGCGGACAATGGGGTATCAATAGAACCATGGCACAAATTCATGCGCTGCTACTCATTGCTCCAGAGGCACTGACTGCAACCGATATACAAGAGCAGTTGATGATATCTGTTGGGAACACAAACATGAACTTACGTGCATTGATTGACTGGGGATTGGTATATAAGGAACTCAAACCAGGACATAGGAAAGAATTTTTTGTTGCTGAAAAGGATATGTGGGATGTCGCCAGAAAAATAATAACGCAGCGAAAACGAAGAGAACTAGAACCTGTGGTGAAAATATTAGATGAGCTTTCAGCCGTGGAAGGTACTTCGCCTGAAGTTGCTGCCTTTCAAAAAACAGTGCAGGATATTAGGCTTTTTTCAAATAAAGCTGACTCTTTACTGGTCACCTTACTAAAAGCAGATGCGGATTGGTTTGTAAAGTCTTTCCTGAAAATGGTGAAGTAGAATGTGATAAGTCAAATGAAAATGAAAATGAAAAACTATGGCAAAGCGATTAAGGTATTGAATTATAAGCGCTTATGAATTTTATTTTAATTTTAATTTTAATTTTAATTGAATACTCAAATCCTCATTTCCCGCATCATTAAAATGGAATCAGATACCATCTTCATGCTTTCGGAAATGGTATACAACATGTACCCTTCATTTTTATTGAAAAGGCCAAAGCGGTTATTCGTCCGGTTTATCAATTGAGAAAAATAATCCCACTTAGCTGGATATTTTGAAGTAGTGCTCTTTTGGATTGTACGCATGGGTTTCAAGTTACCCTCCGAAAGTGCAAGGTCCAAGTCCAAGTTCATGTCTGCATTCATTTTTATCCAGTTGGACATATGATCTTCATCCATGTATTCATACTCCTTGAACATTTCCCATAAAGCCAGATGATATGGGATGGTATCTTTCCTTTGTAGCTTATAGATATTGGCAAATGTTCTTTCTGTCTTTGCTTTCTCTCCTTCTGCTTGGCAGTAATTAGCGAACCATTTATCTTTCATAAACTCCATGAACTGCTGCGCTTCGGTACAATCCATTCCCACTGCATAGGCAAAACTTAAATGCACCTTAATTGCAGAACTGATCATTTCATTATAAGTCCAGCGATTGGCTTTTTCTTTCATGGTTTCGAGTACCAATAAAGAAGATGCCATGTAGTGGTTTTCAAATAACGCTACCTCTTTAGTTCCTCCAAAATGGGTGGATTCTATTTTTAAATCTGGATACTGGACAGAGTTATTGGGCATCCATCTACGCTCCGATGGATAATCAGCAGGGTAATAAGGTGATTTTATTACAGAGGGGCGAGATTCGAAATATTGGTTGAAATGTTCTTCCAGGTTGGGCTTTAGCAATTTGGAAAAAATGGATGGATTTACTTTGAACCAAAGTCGGACGTGAGGGCCTTTTTCCCAGCTGCGTTCAAAACAAAAGCTCTCTGCAATACCCGCTTGGAGGGTCACATCGGAAAAAGGCTTTACAGCTTTTATAAAGAATTCTTCCCAAGGTTCACCATAATGTAGGGCGACGGCTAACCATTTAGTGGTTGTTCTTTTAGCCATGAATTGTTTCTTGTTTGAGACCAATGGTAGAGTTGCCTGACCTGAATCAAATACTCGGCCAAACAGGGTGTTTGTATTAAAAAAAAAATTAATATCGGCTTGAGGGAAGAGCGATAAGTTTTCGCCAAGCAGTTGTACGGAAAGGGCTGGGAATAGATTCAATATATATTAAAAAAATGCATTACTTGAAGAGCAATGCATTTTTTAAGAGGAATATTTATGGAGACAGTGCCCTAATCCTTGAACACTTTCATTACCACAAGTTTATTTCCAACAATTATTTCTAAAAAGTAAACGCCATCCAATAAGCCATTCAAGTCGAATTGATTTCTTCCAGTTGACAAATTCTGGGTCATCACAATTTTACCATGGGCATTATGGATGGTCAGTTTCCCATCTTCTGTAATATTATCGATGATCAGTGGTCCATTGGTTGGATTTGGGAAAACAGAAAATTGAGATGATAACTCTTCTGCTGTCCCAACTGGAGCGTCTTCAATAATCTGATATTCGCCAAAGAAATCAACGGTCTCAAGTGAGGCAGCAAATGCACACAGAAAGTGATCCAGCGTTGCACTTGCACTGATTGCTAATACATCCGTAGCTCCATTCGCTTGCATGGCTGCTTCTGCGACTATGCTATTTTCAAAGGGAACTTCCTCATCCATTTCACAATAATATAAGCGGGTAGGTGCATCTGGCGCCCAATCATAAACATTGTTTTCCTCCATTGCCAGATTCATAGGATGACTTGGGTCGCTGACAACAGCTTCGACAAAGCTTTCTTCCAAAATCCTCAGCGGAATTACGGAGCCTTCTATTGATTCCAAAAGACTGACGAGTTCTGTGTCCAATGCTGAAAGTGAAATCTCGTCGTTGGAATAGTCTTCAATCAATTGCCGATAAGGCGCTCGAAAGGTAGACTCAATATCCGTGTAAATATTTCCGTAAACTTCTTGATAAGAAATGAAAGTAATGATCAAATAACCGGGCCTTCCGTATTCTTCTTCACTCAATATCAAATCCCGCATTACTTCAGCCATACTATAAGGCCCTGACATTGGAGCGGCGGCTGTTACATGAAATTCATCATCTAACTCTTGCTCTAAATGTTGATGCAAAGCCATGGCCGAATGCCCTCCTTGGGAATACCCAGTAACAAAAACCTGATCATTCATAAAAATGTCGTTGGCCAGAGCATATTCTCGTCCTGCCCGCATCATATCTACTGACACCCAAACAGCAGACTCAGCATGTACATAAGGGTGGACACCAGCATGCACACCCAGCCCTAATAAATCAGGGGCTACTGTCACATACCCTTTCCCCGCGAGTGCAATTGGAATATCAGAATCCAATCCCAAAGCTGAAGGAACATCCTGGTCAAAACCAGCAGTGCCATGTTGGTAGCAGGCAAATGGATAAATATTGGTTGGATCATCGGGAACGGCTAACATGCCAGACACTATGGTAGAATTGCCCTCAAGATCGGTAGATTCATAAGTCACTTTGTACACATCTGCGCCATAATCGAATGTGGTGATGAATAGGAATTTTGCAAATAACTGTGCAGGCGTGAAGTGCTCTAAATGTTCAACCGTAAGAAAGCCTTGTGCATCGACGCTTTGACAGGTTAAAATGAACAGTAATAGCAGTTGAGTAATTTTCTTTGTCATAAAATGGATTTGATACTAAATTCAAATATTCAACAAATGTAAAAGTTAGCAACGGAAACATACAAATAGATTGATCGATACGTCGTGGAGCAGTGACATGAACTGCTATATTTGCAAATTACTTTCAATTTATGCTGGACCAATTTTGGTCAGGAGCATTAAAAAAAGCTATTGGCATTTGGCTATTTTCAAAGTCAAAAAGCGAACCGCTCAAATCAAAGTTCAATGATCCGATATTTCAAGATCCCGACTTTCTTTTTCTTAATATTTATCCTAACGTCCTGCACTACAACCAGCAACGGACAAAAAGGCAATCAATCGTACAGGATTGCTTTTTACAATGTGGAGAATTTATTTGACTTGGAGGATGATCCAAGTACAAAAGATGAAGAATTTACACCTACCGGTAAATTAAAATGGACCAGCGAACGCTACCAAACCAAATTACAGCGGATAGACCAAGTGATGGAGGGAATGCATTATCCTGCATTGATTGGATTATGTGAAGTTGAAAACAAGACGGTTTTGGAAGACCTATCTAATACTGGTGGAATGAAAGCTGGGAAATATCAGATTGTGCATTTCGACTCGCCCGATCAAAGGGGAATTGACGTGGCCTTATTGTATCAAAAAAAGAAATTTAAAGTCGAGGATACTGAGATCATCAGGCTAAAATTTCCAGATGAAATTGTTCCAGATATACCAGGCTATACCAGTCGGGATATTCTTGTCGTTGAAGGTTATTTGCCAAAAAAGCAAAAGGCTTATGTGATGATCGCCCATTTCCCTTCCCGCCGCGGGGGAGTTAAAGAAAGTGAACCCAAACGTACCTTCGTTGCGCAGCAAATGCGCAATAAAGTAGACGAGATTTTCGCCAAAGACCCATCTGCAAGAATCATCATCATGGGTGACCTCAATGATGAAACAACCAATAAAAGTGTTGCGATTACACTTGGAGCACAGCGACTTTCGCAAAATGCAACAGATGGCCATTTGTACAATTGTTTCTCTGAATTGGATTCAAAGGATGAAGGCTCCTATAATTTTCGTGGTAACTGGAACATGCTCGACCACATCATCCTTTCTGGGCAGTTTTTCAAAGAAGGACAATCCTTTCAATTTCAATCTGCCAATATTTTTAAAGAAGACTTTCTATTTTTTAATGACAAAAAGTATGGAAAGCGTCCCAACCGCACTTACGGCGGCCCAAATTATTATGGCGGCTATAGTGATCACCTTCCGGTGTATGTGGATTTGAAATAGTTGCATGGTTGCATAGTTGCATGGTTGCATGGTTGCATGGTTGCATGGTTGCATGGTTGCATGGTTGCATGGTTGCATGGTTGCATGGTTGCATGGTTGCATGGTTGCATGGTTGCATGGTTGCATGGTTGCATGGTTGCATGGTTGCATGGTTGCATGGTTGCATGGTTATTAATGCAAATTTCGAAAACAGTGAAACAATGAAACAGTGAAACAGTGAAACAGTGAAACAATGAAACAGTGAAACAATGAAACAGTGAAACAATGAACCCCAATCTACTCATCCTCCCCTTCCACTTCTTCCTTCAAATCCCTATTCACGGCAATACTTGCATTTAACTCAAACCCAACCAAAAGGATAAAACAGTTGATCTGAATCCAGAGCATGATGACGATGATGGTACCGATGGAGCCGTATATTTTATTATAAGTATTGAAGGATTCGACATAGAGTGAAAAAGCGAGAGAAGAAACGATGGAAAGAATGGTGGCGAGTGTTGCCCCGGGCGTGAACCATTTGAATTTATTGTGCAAGGCTGCACCATATCTGTAGATTAACGCAATACCAAAATAGAAAAGCGCCAGGGTAACGATCCACCTAAAAATTTCTAACGCAGTTGTGACAAATCGGGAAATGTCGGCAAAATCAAGAATCCATGTGATGACGGTATTTCCCAAAATAATAAGAAAAACAGAGGCTGCAAGTAACAGTGCTAACTGCATGGTCAGAAAAATGGCAATGAATCTTTTCTTCCAAACAGGCCTTTTCCGAAATGCTTTCAAATGCGTTTTTTCAAATCCATCCATCAATGAAAGCATCCCATTGGAAGAGAAAAAAATCGCAAAGAAAAACCCGAGAGAAAGCAAACTCGAATTAGGCTTGACCATTGTTTTAATACTTTCCTGCAATTGCTTCCCAGCATTAGAAGGCATAATATGCTCAATATAAGAGTTGATTTCCATTTCAAACGTTTCATAAATCGGCATCATAGCAGCAACAGTGAACAGAAAAATAATGGCAGGGAACAAAGACAAAAAGAAACTGAATGCCATTGCGTTTGCTCTGGAAATAATCGTTACCCTCCGGGATTCATTGTACAGAAAAACAGCCACATCATAAACAGGGACTTTGAAAAACCCCGGGAACGAATGGGTTTTAGACCAATTGAGAAGCCCTACTGTCAGCGGATGCTGCTCAATTATTGTGGTTATTTTTTTAATAAAATTCAAGTAGTATCAACGGTATTTTAATAAGAACATTAACGAGATAATGAAGGAATCAAAGGTAATTGTAAAATTGTTTTCCCAAAATTATTCAACTTAGCGGGCACGAAGTTCGCAAGGGGCGAACAAAGCACCAAACATCTCATGCCACAGACCTTAACTATTCCTTTTCATGCCTTTAAGCTGCATCTGCAGGATGGCGACTCTTTGTTGTCTCCCCTTTCCGACCCCAACGCACTTCATTATAAAAAATCAATCGATCAGCTTTCGAAAAAATTTCAGGAGCGATTTCAAACAAAAATCTTAGACCAGGGTAACTACCTGCGGGTATTAGACGAGCTCCATCTAAGTGATTTCAAAAAGGGAGCATTCCAAATTGGGTTTCCGGCAGCTAAAGATGGCATGAGCTACCCTGCTTTCGAACTTGAATTCGAGTTTTATTATAAAAACTCAAATGAATACTGGTGGGGAATCATTCCAGTATTGGGGTTAGAAGCTTTGGGCGAAAATGAGGATGGACTGATTGAACGTTTAAAAGAGGTAGTGAAAGTAGATTTTTCCTCTAAAAAAAGACTGTCGCATGTTCAATACATCATTAGCGCACTTTGGTTTGAAAATATATCTCTGCAACAGGCAGAAATGCAATTAAAATTTTATACTTCAGTAGAACTCAAAGAGTTAAAAAATGAACAAAAACGACAGCTTTTGCCAAAGGTTGCCACTCGATTGCAGATCAAGGAACAGGTTGCGTTTGGAAGGGAAACTGAATTAAAACAGATGGATCGGGTACTCTCCAGCAGCTTTTCTAAAAACATCTTACTCGTTGGAGCTTCAGGATCAGGCAAGTCTGCATTGGTTTGGGAGTTGGCGCATAAATGGCGCAACAAACCAAATCAGATATGGGAGACAACAGCCTCCATACTAATAAAGGAACTAACGAAGGATACTGGATGGCAAGACAACCTTAGCCAATTAGTAAAAGAAATAGCATCCAATGGAGATTTCCTTTTTGTCAGAAACCTGGCTGAGCTTTTTGAAGTCGGTCAATATGAAGGCAACTCCGTTAGCATGGCCGATTATATTCGCCCTTATATTAGCCGTGGCGAACTAACATTAATCAGTGAATGCACACCTGAAGAACGTGCTCGTATTGAAGTTCGAAACCCGAACTATCTTGCATTTTTTCAAACCATTCAATTGGAAGAGCCTAAAGAAGGCCTTGAAGAAATCATTTTAAAAAAGGTCAACCGGATTGCCGGAGCAAAGCAAGTTGCTTTTGAAGAAGGGTCGATTGAAGAGGTTATTCGATTGCACAAACGATTTTCCCCATATTCAGGTATGCCTGGCAAACCGATCCGGTTTTTGGAAAGCATCCTTTTGGCCAAAGCCCCTACCCTTCCGAAAAAGAAAAAATCAAATAAAAAAACAGGCGATGAACCCGCCTTACTGCCTATTCCTGTCGAAGTAAACCGCCAAACTGTTTTACAGCATTTTTCTGATGATTCTGGCATGCCATTGTTTATGATCGATCCGGCAGAGCCAATGGATATGGAGGCGATCAAAGAAAAATTTAATTCAAATGTTCATGGTCAGGAACTGGCCGTTAATACCGTGGTGGATTTATTGGCTGCTGTGAAAACAGCGCTTACCCGCACTGGAAAACCTATTGCTTCTTTTTTGTTTGTTGGACCAACTGGTGTTGGAAAAACAGAGCTGGCGAAAGTGATTTCTACGTTCATGTTTGGGAGTAGGGAGAAGATGATCCGGTTTGATATGAGCGAATATAGCGATCCATGGTCTGTTATGCGACTTACTGGGCAGGGTTATTTCAGTGATGGAATGCTCACCTCTGCGGTTCGAAGAGAGCCATTTTGCGTTTTACTTTTTGATGAAATAGAAAAGGCCGACGCCAGTTTTTACGATTTGCTTTTGCAAATAATAGGAGAAGGTCGTTTATCGGATAGCCAAGGTAAACTGGTGAATTTTTGTAGCGCCATCATTGTGATGACCTCCAATATCGGTGCTTCAAAACTTCAGAACAACAGAATCGGTTGGAAAAAAGAATTGGATACAGGAGAAGTAACCAGCCATTTTATCAGCGAGGTAGAGAAAAATTTTAAACCAGAATTCTACAATAGAATAGATTCTGTGGTGGCTTTCGAACCACTATCAAAAGAGACTGTCAAGTTGGTAGTCCTTCGGGAGATTGAACTATTTAAAAAAAGGGAAGGGGTCAAGTTTCGCAAAATTGATCTTGACATTGATAAAGCGGTGTTTGAATACTTAGCAGAAAAGGGATATGACACCAAATATGGAGCCCGTTATTTACAGCGAGTCGTTCGGGAACAGTTGATTGTACCAATGGCCTATACACTCAATCATTACGATTATGATGACCAGCTGGTTATGAAAGTCGTGATGGAAAATGGTGAGATTGAATTCCATACAACCTCAGATCCTATGGCATTCGATCTTTTGATGGAACAATGGGATAAGTTGACGCTTGCAGATCAAGCCTCTTTTCTTCGCAGGAAAATGCTGAAAATGCAAGAAGGCCCATTGTACATGCGGATGCAGAGTGAAATAGATATGATGGAAGTGGAGAAAAATTCGAATGACAAAGAGTTCTGGGCAGATTTAGCCCGCTCCAACCTTTACACCAACTTGTTAAATGCCAAAGAGAAGTCGGAAATGTTGGGTGAGAAAATCAACCAGCTTGAGATCGAGATTTCTTTGGCCGCTATGGAACAAGGTCCATTTGATCCAAACGGAGAAGAGCGAATTGAAAGCTGGCAACAATCATTTTTCAATCTGCTCCTGACGATGTTTAATTTTCTATATCCAGAAAACAGTACTTGCTACCTTTCGATATATGGCCCGAATCCACGGCAACCACTGAAATTCTATTTGGACCTTGTTGAACGAAAACAGTTTGAAATTAAAAATGCACAGGCAATATGGCATCGAGAAGGGTTTATTGGGATAGATGACGATAATCCGTTGTTGTCTGAATCTGAAAAACAACCAAGTCCATTTATTAAAAGACAGTTGACCGAATTATCCAGTACCAATATTCTGATTAGTCCAACTTCGCCAAATGACACACTTTATGGCGTTGAACTTTGTATTTCTGGGCCTGCATGTTTATTGTACTTTACGCATGAGTCAGGGATTCAGCAATGGCGTGTGACGGGAAAGGACGAATTGGAAAATTTTTCTATTACTATATCAGATAAGTTCTCAAGCACTCCCTTTGAAATAGTACGACAACAATTTTATCAAATGCGAAAACCAATGAGAATCATGAATTTATCAGAGATCAAAGACCTACAGCTTGGGATTAACATACAAATAAAACCAAAAGAATTTGCGAATTATATTGGCAGTGCATTGGATGAAATTTTTGAAAAGGAAATTGAGTCGCTTGTAATTTAGTCTTTCGGTTTAAGCTTTCATTTGAACATAAAGTGTAATCGATTGATTGTAAACGGATTTCGAATCATATATTAAATATTTTTAATTCCAAACAATCGCTGGCATATTCTTGTTTTCAAAAAATAATACATTCCGAAAGGCAAAAAAATCAAATCATGGTTTCTTTTTAATTTCAAAAACCCATACCTTTCCGTTACAAAAAAGTTCTTTCATTTCATGATATTCTTAACAGTACAGACCATTTAGCTGTTGTTGCCCTAACACCTCTTTCCGGAAAACTACACAATTACGAATCCCAATCTTCCCGTGCCGGAACGATTATCGGCCATCCAACAACTAAGTGCCTGTGACAAAAAAACTGACCTAATATGTACATTACTTTCAAAGAGTTAAGAAACATCAAGCACAGTCTGCCCACCGGCAGCGTTGCCCGCATTGCCAACGAGTTAAACGTTGAAGAACAAACAGTCCGGAATTATTTTGGAGCAAAAAAATATGAAGATGGGCAAGTTGTGGGCATAGCAGTACATCCGGGACCGGACGGTGGATTTGTTCAAATTGATGACACTCGTATTATTGACTTAGCTAAAAAAATTATTTCTGAAACATCTGTCACACACTCACCTAGTGCAAACTGATACTAAACACAAAACAAAGAAAAAAACGGGCTGAAGCTTTTCAGCCCGTTTTTTTGTTAGTACTTACTCCAAAAAGTTTCACTCACACCTTTTTACTAGTCCTTTCCCATTTTTTTCTTTTCTTGTGCCTTTCCCAATACTCACATTGAGCAAAAAGAAAAATCACCTATTACAATATGAAAAAATTAGGCTTACATTGGAAGATCATCATCGGTATGGTAGCGGGTGTCGCTTTCGGGGCGCTATGCGTTCAGTTTGGTTTCAAACAATTTGCGATAGATTGGATAAAACCGTTCGGTACGATCTTTATCAATTTACTGAAACTCATTGCTTTACCGCTCATTGTCGCTTCTCTTATCAAAGGAGTATCTGACTTAAAAGATATTTCCAAACTTTCCAAAATAGGTGGCCGGACTATTGGCATTTACCTCATTACCACCATGGTTGCAGTATCTGTTGGTTTATTGATTGTGAATATAGTCAAGCCGGGAAAAACGATAAAAGAAGAAACCAGAATCGAGATGATGGATAAGTTTGGTGGAGATGCCGCAGGAAAAATTGCAGCAGCTGATGAACAGAAAAAATCTGGCCCTCTACAACCATTGATTGATTTGGTGCCGGACAATATTTTTGGTGCGGCTTCGACGAATAGCAATATGTTGCAAGTGATCTTTTTTGTACTGTTTTTTGGCATAGGAATCATACTCATTCCACCTGACAAGTCAGCCCCTGTAAAGGCTTTTTTCGATGGATTAAATGAAGTTATTCTAAAAATGATTGACCTAATCATGATAGGAGCACCTTATGGCGTTTTTGCTTTATTAGCAGCTCTCATCGTTGAATTACCAAGTGCCGATGTATTTTTTGCACTGCTATGGTATGCAGCCTGTGTCATAGTCGGGCTTGGGCTAATGACCGCAATATTTTATCCAACCCTGGTTAAAGTATTTACTGGAAAAAGCTATAAATTCTTTTTCAATGCAATTTCCCCAGCACAGCTGGTCGCATTTAGTACCAGTAGCAGTGCTGCTACATTGCCTGTAACAATGGAACGAGTAGAAGAACACCTTGGTGTGGATGAAGAAGTAGCCAGTTTTGTATTGCCAATCGGTGCTACTATTAATATGGACGGAACTGCGCTGTATCAAGGTGTTGCGGCAGTTTTCATTGCACAAGCTTTCAATCTCGACCTTTCTCTTGGTGCCCAATTGGGCATTATCATGACTGCCACTTTAGCTTCTATTGGAACTGCTGCTGTACCAAGTGCAGGGATGGTCATGTTGGTTATTATTCTTGGCCAGGCTGGAATCCCAGAAGCTGGATTAGCATTAATTTTTGCTATTGACAGGCCACTGGATATGTTGCGTACAGTCACGAATGTTACCAGTGATGCAACCGTTTCCATGCTCGTTGCAAAAAGTGTAGATAAACTGGGAGAACCTCATGTGAAGGATTGGGACGATCATTATAAACCAAGTTGATTGAATTAAGATTGCAGATTACATGAATTCAGATTGGAGGGAAACCGTACAATCTTCTTAGTGACTGATGTTACGCAGATGGATCGGCTTGGCATAATATGTCTACCAATCTTTTCTCAACTGAAAATTTGCGGAGCATCAGCGCTTGTGTTTTTGGCAACGCCATCACTTGCTCCTTGAGGTTTTTTAAAGGGATGGATTACCATATTCAGCACTTTGCGTAATATGATTTAGTGACACTTTGTGCCTACTTTGAGCTACTTTGTGGAATAACTCATTCTCACAAAGTTGTGAGGTTTGGGAAAGCCGATTTAGATTTTGAACTCTAAAAGGAAGTCTCTGACTGATGCATCGAATGCAGCTTTTTGATCAAAATGGAAATAAACTTCAACCGGTAAAACCATAATTGGGATTTTCTTTTCTACCAGCCAATCTCGATGAAGTCCAAACCGCATGGCATCCTTTTCAGTAGTAATGATAAGTTTCTTATTACCTGGCATTGCAGCAAAAATCTTTTCAATATCCTCTAGGTCTGTTTCCGTAAAATAATGATGATCGGCATATGACTTTTCACGTACCGTACCCACTTTTGATTCCAAATAGTCCCGCATATAATCTGTATTTGCGATAGCACAAACCATCAGGACAGACATAGCTTCTTCCAACTCAAGCCTGTATTTTAGATTTAGAATATAATAGGGGTTTAGATATCGGTAACTTGAAAAAAATATCTTTTGATGTGGGTAAGGATTAATCTCAAATGTCATTTTGTTTTTTTCCTCCTCCGTAATATCTTCTGGACATTTTGTAACCAATATTGTATCGGCACGATGGTAGGCGCTTCTCCATTCTCGAAGCCTTCCTGACGGCAACAAATAATCTCTTGTAAACGGTTTACCGAATTCCGTCAATAAAATATTTAAGCCAGGCTCAACAGCCCTGTGCTGAAAGGCATCATCTAATAAAATAGCCTGAGTATCCGGTTTATCCCTCAAAATCAATGGAATGCCCAAGGCTCTTTGCTCATTTACCGTTACAAACGTTTCTGGGTATTTCCTTTTAAACATCAAAGGTTCGTCGCCCACAGTTTCTACGGTATCGTTTTGTTGTACTGCTCTATATCCTATTGTTTTTCTCCTATACCCACGACTCAATGTAGCTAGGTTCAAATAGGGTTGAAGCAATCTGATAAGGTATTCAATGTGTGGGGTTTTCCCTGCTCCTCCCACGGAAAGATTACCAACTGATATAATAGGAATGTTGAACTTTGAGCTTATTAGAATTTTCTTTCTATAAAAAAAATCACGTAAGCCGATGCCTATTCCATACAACAATGAAACGGGCATCAAAAGAATACGTATGAGCGGGTCTTGGATCAATGGATTAGTTTGTGCTATTAACCGTTTAAACTTGGAAAAGATCAATCTTAGAGGCTGTTTTAAAACCTCTTAGAAAACTGAATTTACGCTCAGTTCAGTAAAATGTGTCAAAGACTGACACTTAATTGGCCTTTTATAGAAGAAGGCTAACTTCGCATTTTATCATGAACAAAAAACTATCCTTTAAATATTTTCTTTTGCCAAGTTGGATTAACATAGCATCCTGCCGGATTTTAGGACAAATACCTCTGATTGTATTTGCGATTTTTATGCAGGTCTCTGACTTGTTTTCACAGAGCACTTTGCCTAAAAGTCAAAATGAGGAAATCAATTATGCTGTCATTAATAAAATCTATATAGAAGGAAATAAACGAACAAAAGATGAGATCATTCTTCGGGAACTCGACTTCAGCTTAGGTGATACGATCCTGCTTACCCAGCTATCGGCAAGGATAAAAGAAAACGAGTTCAATATAATGAACACGGGTCTTTTCACGTCAGCATTGTTCAGTTTCAAGGAATGGGAAGGCGCAACGAATAAGATCGGGCTCAATATTGCTGTGAAAGAAGACTGGTATGTGTTCCCATTTCCAATTGTTGAATTGGCCGATCGGAATTTCAATGTTTGGTGGACAGATTACAACCATTCATTGAAGAGACTCAATCTGGGACTTCGTTTTTATCACACCAATGTTACTGGAAGAAGAGATTTGTTAAAGACCGTTGTCCAGTTTGGGTTTACAAAAAAATACGAACTGATATATACCCTGCCAGGCATCAATAAATCAAGTACGATTGGTGCCAATTTCAATGTTTTGCATACTAGAGAAAAAGAAATTGGTTACACGACCTTTGATAACGAGCTGCTTTTTCACCGAAACGATAAGGAGATTTTATTGAAACGATTTCGGATTGGGGCAGGATTGATTTTCCGGCCACAGTTGGACGTAGTACATAACTTGGATTTTAAATACCGGGCGCATACAATTCATGAAAGCATTGCAAACGATCTCAACCCAGATTTTTTTCTTGGTGACACCAAACAGGAATATATTTCCTTGAGTTACTTGTTTACTATGGATAAAAGGGACATCCGTCCCTACCCCATGAATGGGTATTTGTTTTCAGCAGGTCTGACCAAAAACGGATTGGGTTTTACAAATGATATAAAATCATTCGAAGCAACTGCATCTATCCAACAATATTTTAGCATTAAAGGGAAATGGAGCGTGGCATTAGCAGCAAAAGGCAAGTATTCACTCCAAAGAGATAAGCAACCCTATTACACTAGTAGGGCGCTTGGCTATGAAAATGATTTTATAAGGGGATATGAGTTTTATGTGATAGATGGGCTGGATTTCGCGTTTCATAGACAAGCCCTACGGTTTAATTTTTTCAATAAAACTTTCAATTGGGGGCGGTACATGAAGTACGATTCATTCAAGGAAATGCCGGTAAAGCTATTTCTGGTTGTACACAATGAATTGGGCTTTGCCAATAATCCTTTTTATAAAGAAAATAACCCGCTGAGCAATACCTGGCTTTGGGGCACAGGTCTCGGACTTGACATTGTGATGTACTATAACAAAGTCTTTAATCTTGAATATTCACGTAACCATTTGGGTGAACACGGATTTTTCCTACATTGGACTTTTAGTTTCTAAATAAAGTGATTAGCTAAATAGTAATTAGTGATTGGTTAGAACTTCCCACTTTTTACTTTTTACTTTTTACTTTTTACTTCCAAAGAATGCAGATAGCCGTATTTAGCCAAGTCCTAAAAGAACAAGACGAACCGTTTGTCCAGCAATTATTTGATTCGTTGCATGAACATGGAATTGCAGCCTACGTATATGCGCCCTATTTCGAGTCTCTGAAAGGGCGGTTAAACTTCAAGACGAACATCGGTACTTTTGAAAGCCATAAAGACTTTCAAATCAGGCAATTCGATTTTTTGGTAACACTTGGTGGCGATGGGACAATCCTGGCAGCTGTAACCTATGTGCGAGACCAAAATGTACCCATATTAGGTATCAACCTTGGCCGATTGGGGTTTATGGCTACTATTGGAAAAATGCAGATAAAAGAGGCAATCGAGCTGCTAGTGAATGGTCAATACCAAATAGGCAACAGACGAACCCTCCACCTCGAATCCGACCCACCACTTTTTGGTGATATCCCTTTTGCCCTCAATGATTTCACCATACTAAAAAGGGACACTTCATCCATGATCACAGTACATTGCTTTGTGAATGGAAGCTATGTCAATACCTATTGGGCAGATGGTTTAATACTCGCAACCCCAACAGGGTCAACGGGTTATTCATTGAGTTGTGGTGGTCCGATCGTATTCCCTGACTCCAATAATTTTGTCCTTACGCCAGTTGCGCCGCACAACTTAAATGTACGCCCTTTGGTGCTCTCTGATAATTCTGTGATTGCTTTTGAAGTGGAAGGTCGAGCTGATAACTTCCTTTGCACACTTGACTCTCGATTCGAGGTCATCATGTCTGGACAGCAAATAGCCATTCGCCGTGGAAATTTTTCTATAAAAATGGTTCACCTAAAAGATATAGGATTTTTAGAAACGATCCGTTCGAAACTTACTTGGGGAGTTGATTTGAGGAATAGGTAATCAACTGCCTATATGAAACAGCGCATCACCAGGCCCAACTACCGGTGCATTGTTGTGGCCAATTATATATCCGTTTCTAGGCGCAAGCACCCTTACTTCTTCTTGACCATAAGGATCGTTGATAACGCCCAATGGTTCCCCTTTTTGAACCATTTGTCCTGAGGATTTCCACCATCGAAACATACCTGGTCGTTTTGCTCTCAGCCAAGTTCGCTTTTGAATAAAAATGCTTTTTTCTGGAGCTGGTGCTTCCTCAAGCATTCCTTGTGCTTGCAAAACCCGTTGAATTCCTGAAAGTCCTTTTTCAATGCAAAAGCCATCAAATCTTTGGTTTTCCCCTCCTTCAAATACGACTACCGGTTTGCCAGCATCAACCGCTGATTTACGCAGCGATTTGGGGATAGTCGCAGTGGAGATCGTCACAGGTGCCGCAAATGATTCAGCCAATTCCTGGCTTTTCTTATCTCCTCGAGTATATCGAATTTGAGGGTAATTGAAATTATTCCGCCCCCCGGTGTGAAAGTCCACTCCAAGATCTATCAGTGGCAAGATGTTTTTAGTGAAAACGTAAGCTACCCTTGAAGCTAAAGAGCCAGAAGCCGAACCTGGAAAACTCCTATTTACATCTTTTCCATCCGGCACATCTCTGGAAAAATTATTGAATCCATAAATATTAAGAACAGGAATTGCAATTAAAGATCCACATAATAGGTTATCGCAGATTCCAGTTGCAATGACCCTTCTTATAATCTCCACGCCATTTATTTCATCCCCATGAACACCTCCCATTAAAAGTACAGTTGGCCCTTCCTTCACGCTTCTTGCAATGTGAATACGCATATCGATACGTGTATCTGAGGGCAAGCGTCCAACACTGATCTTTACAACTTTACTTTCTCCTGGTTCAATTATTTGATTCTGGATTTCCATTAATTTGGATTGGTCATTTTAGTTTTGAATAAGTAATCACCACTTTTTGTTTTTATTAAAATTGCGAAAACGCCGGTCGATATGATTGATGATTTCTCCGGCAATATCCACCCGCGTAGTATTTTCAATCCCTTCCAAACCTGGTGATGCATTCACTTCCATTACCATTGGTCCTTTGTTCGATCTCAGGATATCGACTCCGGCAATTTCCAGCCCCATAAGTCGAGCTGCTTGCAGAACAATGTCAGTTTCTTTGGCCGAAAGCTGTTCAATGGAGGAAGTTGCTCCTCTGTGCAAATTGGACCGGAATTCACCCTCCTCTGCTTGTCGTTTCATGGAAGCAACTACTTTTTTACCAACCACAAAAGCTCTTATATCTGCGCCTTTTGCCTCTTCAATGAATTCCTGCAAAATAACTGGTTGGTTCATTTTTGAAAAGGCTTCTACAATAGAGATCGCTGTGCTCTTACTATGCGCTAGAATCACTCCAACTCCATGTGTGCTTTCCAAGAGTTTTATTATAACGGGAACACCACTTAATTTATCGATAAGTGTTGGTATATCCTGCAACGATCCTGCAATGAAAGTTTTAGGGACGGCAATGCCAGACGCTGATAGTTTTTGTAAACATTTCAGCTTGTCTCTCGCTATTATCAAAGCTTCTGACCGAGTAGCAGTGTATATACCCATCGACTCAAACTGCCTTATTACCGCAGCTCCATAATCGGTAATTGATGCTCCAATTCTTGGAATAACAACATCCATCCCAACCAATCTTTCACCTTGATATATGATCTGTGGTAAATCTTGTTCGATAATAATATTGCAGAGCTTGTGATCAATCACACGTACATAGTGACCCCGCATCCGAGCGGCTCGGAATAAGCTTTGGGTAGAATAAAGCCCAGCACCTCGAGATAATATGGCTATGTTCAGCATTCTTTCTTACTTATTGTTGACCTGAACCTACTATTTGTATAGATGGCGCAATGTTCCGCCGAAGGAACAAAGAAAAATAGGAAAATCAAAAAAACATTATATGAAAGCACTAACTTACCGCCAAACCTATTTGAATGGACAATACCTCCAATATTAAACTGAACGACCCGAAAACCATCAATGGCTGGGCACTTTTTGACTGGGCCAACTCCTCCTACGCTCTCGTAATTACAGTAGCACTTTTTCCTCCTTATTTCTTGGGAGTTATCGACGACGAATTCACCTTGTGGGGCATGGAGATGACAGATAGCGCCATGTATGCCTTTGCTGTTTCGGCTGCTTATTTACTGATTACCTTTGCATCTCCTTTTCTGTCGGGGATCGCTGATTATGGTGGAAAAGAAAAAGTTTTTCCTCAAGCTGTTTACCACAATTGGATCACTCTCCTGTATTTCCCTTTGGTTTTTACAGATATGAAAATGCTGGCGTTTGGAACGGTAGCATTTGTTCTGGCCACTATAGGTTTCGCTGGGGGATTGGTTTTTTACAATG